>NZ_JMIR01000014.1 GCF_000714935.1 Tumebacillus flagellatus | reverse complement strand
AAAAAGTCAGCTACGTCTACTCGCTTTGCATGGGCTGCGTGATGGAACCCGACCCGTTTGCCAAGGGCCAAAACGTCCCCGACCCGCTGGTCGCCCTGCCCAGCGACGCACTCGACAAGCGCGTGGCGGACGATCACTTGAGCGCCTCGTACACGCTGAGTACCAAACCCTATCCCACCTACGGCAAAATCAAAGTGGAGAAGGACAAGAACGGCGACTACAAAGGCTACTCCACCCTCGAAGTCACGCTGCCGCCAAGCGACCAAGCCCTTACGCAAAAAATTCTCAATGGCGGGAAAGACCCCGGTTCCTAAAAAACTCTCAGCTCCGCGCCGGAGCCGGGAGTTTTTTATGGCAAGGTGAGGAAAATTTTTCAATTCCATTGAAGAATTACGTAAGTAAGAAGTAAGGAGAGGGAGGTTATTCATATGGAATTCAAGGATGAAACTATCATTTACCCGTTACCAGACGACGCGCTTCTTTCCGAAAAAGAAAGCAAGTGGAGAATAATGCTTCCAAATGCATATAAGGAATTTATAAAAAATACAACGGTGCTTCTCCTGTAAGAGATAGTTTCGTTTGCAAGAACCGCAGTTACATGATAGATAGGTTTTTATGCATATTTAAAGTAACTGGGGAAAGGGAGGATGAGTTTTACGACATTGGAGTCGTTAGAACTCTGTTAGAAGAAAGAATTGTTTCAGACGAAAATTTAGTAGGTACCGAGTTATTGCCTATCGCAGTTCTATTTGCAGGTGATTTTGTGTGCTTAGATTACCGTAATACTAATAACGAAGAGCCGCAGGTCTGCGTTTGGAATCATGAAGAGTCCTCCGACTTAGATCCTGTCACGTATTTGACGAGCAATAGCTTCGAAGAGTTTCTGAAACTGTTGCAAGAATAGACGTTCCTTCGCGAGGAAAGGGTTGAAGCCTCGTTGCTCCTGTTGCGTTTTTTGGGCCGCAACGGGTAATGACGAATAGGTGTAAGGGAAAGAGACCTTTTGGAAGCGGCAGGTCTCTTTTTTGGCTCTAATATAAAATGTTGTGGTGAACGGGTATTACTGAAGGCACGAATACAGAAATCAAGCTTCTGAAACCATCGGATATGGAATCCCCTTTTCACCTCATATGCGACCATCGGGAGGTCGCTGTCGCGGCCCATCCTTCCCACACTGCAACCAGCGAAACACTTCCAACAGCAGAATGTTCAAACTGAGCCACACCCCGCCGAACACATAGCCCGCCGCGACGTCGCTTGGGAACTGCGCGTCGAGCAAGATGTTGCAGACCCCGACGTAGAACGACAACACGAGGACGACCGCTGAAAGCAACGTCTGCACCCAAGCCCGTCCGCTGTGCCGCACGAACAGATAGGCGGCGAAACCGTAGACGGAGAGCACCATCAGGGTCTGCTCGCTGGGGAACGTGTTCATCAACCCCTCCGGACCCGGTCGATGGAACAACCGCCGCAGCCCTTCGTCCAACGCTTCCCCGCCGACCAGCACGAGCAGGAGAAACAGAGCTTCCAGCCGCCGCTGACGGCCTTTTTTCCAAATCCAAAGCAAGGTGAGAACCAGCAGCGGAATCAGCAGGCGGTAGGAAACGGCTTCGCTGCCGATTCGAATCCACTCCGGGTTGAAGTCCGCTCCCGCCGCATGGACGACATACGACGCCACGCGGTCAAACTCCGCAAACTCATGCGCCAACAAGTCCTGAATCATTCCCGCCATCAGCGCAAACAATCCCAGAAACACAACGGCAACCCCCGTCACCCAAAAACGCACTCTGCCAAGCGAATGGAACGTCCGCAACGCCCAGCCCAGCGCTCCTTTGATTCCGGCGTGGATCTGTTCGCGGTACCGACGATACAGATAGACGACCACGACCGCCGCGGCGGCGATGATGCCGCCGATGATCAGGTATTTTTTGATCGAATGGTGGAATTCGTCCCACTTCGGCCCGAGCACTTTGCCAAGCGAGATGAACGTGCCCGTGAACAAAAAAGCACCTGTATACGCATGGAGCGCAAACTTCCGAAACGGAATCCGCGTCACTCCGGCAAAATACCCGGTGATGTGCCGCACGCCGGGGATGAAGTAGCCGACGATCAGCATCTTGTTGCCGTAGCGCGCAAACCATTGCGATGTTTTCTCCAATTTATCGGGGCCCAAGTGAAACTTGGACCCGTACCGTTCAAAAAACGGCTTCCCCAGCCGATACCCGATCCAATAGGAAAGCGAGATCCCGGCGCTCGCCCCGAGACCCGCCACCAAGATGCTCAACCCCCAGTTGAGACGGCCTTGGAAAATCAACAAGCCTGCATAACTGAGCAACACTTCTCCCGGAACGGGCAACGCGATCAGTTCCAACAACAACGATCCAAACAACACGATATATCCAGAATGCTCCAAGAGCTGTTTCACATCGAACATGGNAACAACGATCCAAACAACACGATATATCCAGAATGCTCCAAGAGCTGTTTCACATCGAACATGGCGTTCCACTTCCTTTTTTTCATGACGTGACATCATCAGTATGGGAACCGAAGCATCATCTCAAAAGAAAATGATAACTCCATGAAAAGCTTGGGGAACCCTGAAAGCAGGGATGCTTTGCCAGATGTCGAAGGGATAGCAAGATTGTGAACGCAAGATTGTCCGGAAGTGAGTGAATTCCTGATGTCATTTGATTTGAAACCGGGCGAGCGGCTCGATGATCTGCAGACGAAGGGGTTGCGGATCATCCAGAGCGACGAAGTGTTTTCCTTCTCGCTGGATGCCGTGCTGCTCGCGCATTATGTGACGCTTCGCAACCGGGACCGCGTCCTCGACATGGGCACCGGAAACGGCGTCATCCCGCTCTTGCTCGCCTCGCGCAGCGACCTCCCGCGCCGGGAGCGGATCATCGGTCTCGAAATCCAAGAACGCCTCGCCGACATGGCAGCGCGCAACGTCAGCGGCAACCAGTTGCAAGACTCGCTTGAGATCGTCAACGGCGACCTCCGGGAAGCGGTGGAGCGGTTTGGACACGAGAGCTTCGACACCGTTACCTGCAACCCGCCGTACCGCCCCGCCGGTGTCGGCGATGCCAGTCTCAACCCGCATGTGCGCATCGCGCGGCATGAAGTGACCTGCACGCTGCAAGACGTGGTGACGACCGCCGCCAAACTGCTGAAGTACCAAGGAAAGTTCGCGATGGTGCACCGCCCGGACCGTCTGGCGGAGATCATCGCCGAGATGAAAGCGCATCGGATCGAGCCCAAGCGACTCTTGCTCGTGCACCCGCGCGCCCATCAGCGCCCGAATATTGTACTGATTGAAGGGATCAAGGGCGGCAAACCGGAGTTGCGGATTGACCCGCCGCTGATCGTACATAACGAGGACGGCTCGTACACACAGGCCATCCTCGACATCTATGCCGGACGAGGAGAATTTGCCCGATGACTTTCCACAACCGCTACAGTTTTCAAGAAACGCAACAGACCGGCACGCTGTACCTCGTCGCCACGCCGATCGGCAATTTGGACGACATGACGTACCGCGCCGTTGAAACGCTCAAACAGGTCGAGGTCATCGCTGCGGAAGACACCCGCCAGTCGCGCAAACTGCTTACCCACTTCGGGATCGAAGGCGCGCGCTTGATCTCGTACCATGAGCACAACAAGCACAGCAAGGAAGAGCACATCCTCTCGATCTTGCGCGAAGGGCGTTCCGTCGCGCTCGTCACCGACGCCGGCACGCCCGGCATCTCCGATCCGGGAGCCGACATCGTTCGCGCTGCTGTCGAAGAACGTCTAACGGTCGTGCCGATTCCCGGCTGTGTCGCGGGGGTGACGGCGTTGATCGCGTCGGGGTTGCCGACCGATCGGTTTACGTTTGTCGGGTTCCTGCCGCGCGAGAAGAAGAAGCGGGTGGAGGAGCTGACCGGACTGCGTGCCCGCACGGAGACGTTGGTCTTCTACGAGGCGCCGCACCGCTTGGAAGAGACGCTGAAAGCCATGCTGGACGTGCTCGGCGACCGCGAGATCGTGCTGGCCAAAGAGCTGACGAAACGCTATGAGCAGTTTTCTCACGGGAAAATCAGCGAGACAATTTCCTGGCTTTCGGAAAATGAGGCGCGCGGAGAGTACGTCCTCGTACTGGAAGGATTGCCAAAAGAACTGGCAAATGAGTTTGTCGAAAAACCGTACTGGGAAACGCTGAGTTTGTCGGAACATGTCGATTCTCTTGTCGAAAACGGCCTGTCGAAAAAGGACGCCGTCAAACAAGTCGCCAAGGAACGCGGCTTGCAAAAGCGCGAAGTCTACAACGAAGTGATGGTAGACTAGCAGAGAAAGCCCCTCGCAGCCGCCGAGAAACGCGGCTTTCCCGACAGCAAGAAAGCCTCGCCGCCAACTCCGGCGAGGCGCTCTCTACAAACAAAAAAGCCCCGCAAGTACCGCCCGCGAGGCTTTCCCCCCAATCAAAAAGCCCCGTGCCGACATGCACGGGGCTTTCGTCTGTATAGATTAGCGGCTCATCTCACCGATGCAAACGGAGCAGATGTTCTTGCCGCGGAAGTGGATGATGTCGTCTGCAGAACCGCAGAATACGCACGCCGGCTCGTATTTCTTGAGAACGATACGCTCTCCGTCCACGTAAATTTCCAACGCGTCTTTCTCGCCAATACCCAACGTGCGGCGCAGTTCGATCGGAATTACAACACGGCCCAGCTCGTCAACTTTACGTACGATACCCGTAGATTTCATTGTCTACACTCTCCCAATTTGTTCGGTTTTTTATCTCTTTTTTGGTTTCTACAGCATTCGACAAACTTTCGACATCCTTAGCGTACCAATTACTCCCATAATAGTCAATAGGGTTGGGAGCGAAATAGAAGCTTTTGGATAAAAAATTTTCTGGGCACCCAGCTTTTTTCGAAAATGGGATAAAATCAGTTTCTCACCGGAAAATGATTTTTGCAATAGTTGACGAAGGATGTATAATATGTTAGCGTGTGGAAAAGATATGTTTTTGTAAGGAATCTTGCAATACGCACAGGCGATGAAGGAATGAGTAGCCGCAAGCGGACTTTCCAGAGAGCCGGGAGGGTGGAAACCGGCAGGGGGCGCGCGGGGAAGATGGTTCCGGAGCCTTTGAGGTCGAGCGCGTTCGTTTTCCGTCTTCGTTTTCTATAGAAGAACGGCGCGTGAGGCTTCGACGGGAGGGCCCGATACAGCCCGCGGTCATTTACCGGATGTTCCGATCTTGGGAAATGACCCGTGGAGGCGCTCTTTGCGAAGAGAGCGCGAAGCCAGGTGGTACCGCGAGAGACAGCTCTCGTCCCGGCATGGGACGCAGGGCTTTTTTTATTTTCCAAGGAGGCGAACTTTGATGGCTAATCCGTCGTTCTACATCACCACTCCCATCTATTACCCGTCCGATAAACTGCACATCGGGCACGCGTACACCACGACCGCGTGCGACGCGATGGCGCGTTACAAGCGTCTGCGCGGCTTTGACGTCATGTTCTTGACCGGCACCGACGAGCACGGTCAGAAAATCCAAGAGCGCGCGGAAAAAGCGGGCCTCGCGCCGCTGCCGTTCGTCGACCGCATCGTTGCCGGCATCCAAGACCTCTGGAAAAAACTCGACATCTCCTACGACGACTTCATCCGCACCACCGAAGAGCGTCATACGAAAGTCGTGCAGCAGATCTTCCAACGCCTCTTGGACCAAGACGACATCTATTTGGCGGAATACACCGGCCTCTACTGCACCCCGTGTGAATCGTTCTGGACGGAAACGCAGGTCAAGGCTGCAAACGGCAACTGCCCGGACTGCGGCCGCGGCGTGACCGAGATGACGGAGAAGTCCTACTTCTTCCGCATGAGCAAGTACGCCGACCGCCTCATCCAATACTACGAAGAGCACCCGGAGTTCATCGAGCCGGAATCCCGCAAGCAAGAGATGCTGAACAACTTCTTGAAGCCGGGTCTGCAAGACCTCTGCGTCTCGCGCACGACGTTTGACTGGGGCATCAAAGTGCCGTCCGACCCGGAGCATGTCGTCTACGTCTGGCTGGACGCGCTGACCAACTACATCACGGCGATCGGCTACGGCTCCGACGATCCGCAACTGCAAGCGAAGTACCAGAAGTACTGGCCGGCGGACGTGCACGTCATCGGCAAGGACATCGTGCGCTTCCACACGATCTACTGGCCGATCTTCCTGATGGCGCTGGGCGAACCGCTTCCGAAAAAAGTATTCGGCCACGGATTCTTCCTCTCCGGCGGGGACAAAATGTCCAAGTCCAAAGGCAACGTCGTCGACCCGGTGCCGCTGATCGACCGTTACGGCCTCGACGCGCTGCGCTACTTCATGCTGCGCGAAGTGCCGTTCGGCCAAGACGGCCAGTTCACGCCGGAGTCGTTCGTCACCCGCTTGAATTCCGACCTCGCCAACGACCTCGGCAACTTGCTGTCGCGCACCGTGGCGATGATCGAGAAGTACAACGACGGCATCTTGCCGGAGCGCGGCGAGGCGACCGAGTTTGACACCACCCTCTACGCGGTGGCGGCGGACAGCGTCAAGCGCGCCGAAGAAGCGCTCGATAAGATGCAATTCTCCCTCGCCCTCGGCGCGATCTGGGATCTGATCTCCCGCACCAACAAGTACATCGACGAGACGGCTCCGTGGGTGCTCGCGAAGGACGAAGGAAACAAGTCCCGCCTGAACACCGTGCTCTACAACCTTGCTGAGTCGCTGCGCATCTCTTCCATTCTCGTGCAGCCGTTCCTGATCAAGTCGCCGGGCGTGATCTGGGAGCAACTCGGTCTCACGCCGGGTGAAGCGACCACGTGGGAGTCGACCCGCGAATTCGGCAACTTGCCGAGCGGCCTGAACGTGAAAAAAGGCGATGCGCTGTTCCCGCGCCTCGACGTCAAAGCAGAAGTCAACGCCATCGAAGAACTGTTAGGAGGCAACACTGTGTCTGAAACCCAAGCAACCACCGAAACCAAAACCGAAGCTGTCAAAACGGAAGCGGCTGAAACCAAAGCGCCGGAAGCGAAAACCGAAGCTCCGGAAGGCGTCGCGCTGATCGGCATCGACGACTTCATGAAAGTGGAACTGCGCGTCGCCGAAGTCCTCGAGTGCGAGCGCGTTCCGAAAGCGGATAAACTCCTGAAACTGCAACTGTCGCTGGGTGAAGAGAAGCGCCAAGTCGTCTCCGGCATTGCGAAATACTACGAGCCGGAAGCGCTGGTCGGTCAGAAAGTCATCCTCGTCGCCAACCTCAAGCCGGTCAAACTGCGCGGCGTGGAGTCGCACGGCATGATCCTCGCCGCATCTGCCGGCGACGACCTCGTGCTCGCGACCGTCTCCGGCCCGATCCCGAACGGCGCGTTGGTGAAGTAAGATGTCGGAAATCTTGCTGGTCGACACGCACACGCACCTCAACTCGCCGAAGTTCGAAGGCGAACTGGAGGAGTTGGTCGCCCGCGCCCGCGCGAACGGCGTTGGCAAGATGGTGATCCCAAGCTACGACTACGACTCCAACTTGCGCGCCATCGAAATCGCTGAGCGGTTCGAGGACGTCTACGCGCTCGTCGGCTACCACCCGACCGACATCAACGACTTAACCGACGAGCACTACCAGAAGCTCCACGATTGGTCGAAGCATGAGAAGGTCGTCGCCATCGGCGAGATCGGCCTCGACTACTATTGGGACACGACGACGCCGGAGTTGCAGGCACAGTCGTTTCGCAAGCAGATTGCCGTCGCCAAGGAACTGGGCCGTCCGATCATCATCCACGACCGCGACGCGCACGGCGACATCTTGAAGATCTTGCAAGAAGAAAACGCCAAGCAAGTCGGCGGGATCATGCACTGCTTCTCCGGTTCGTGGGAGTTCGCCCAAGAGTGCATGAAGCTGAACTTCTACATCTCCTTCGGCGGCCCCGTGACGTTTAAAAACGGCAAACGCCCCGCCGAAGTCGCGTCCAAAGTTCCGCTCGACCGCTTGCTCGTCGAAACCGACGCGCCGTACCTGACGCCGGAACCGTACCGCGGCAAACGCAACGAACCGGCGTATGTCCGCCACGTGGCGGAGCGAATCGCCGCTCTGCGCGAACTCTCCTATGAAGAGGTCGTGATGCAGACGACGAAAAACGCGCACGAAATCTTCCGCTTCTAGAGAAATAAACCAATATTTGTAAGAAATTAAGAGATCCTTGCCGGATCTCTTTTTTTTTCTATACTTTTTATCAATGGCAGGGCGCGCGTTTTCAAGATACACTTGATACAGACCCTAGATTTTTGAAGTTGGGGGCTATATAATACTGATAAGTCACGAACGGTTAATTCATCATTTCTCATTCAATTGCATCAGGATAGCATTTATTGACAGGCGATTTCGCCGATTTGCATAGAGGGTCACACGAATAGGGAGGCGGTACCGTGGTACTTGACACGACCTTGATTGAAACTTTGCAAAGAGTTTCAAACGTACAAGCTGGACTGACATGGATTCGAGGCAGTCAGGAAGAACTGTTCTGCCGCTACGGTGAACTTTATACACGGGCGCTGCGTGTTTTGTATTTGTTACAACGGGCTGGTTTGCGTCCGAAGCAAGAAGTGGTGTTGCAGATTTCGGACGAGTCTGTATTTCTCCATGTCTTTTGGGCGTGCGTGCTCGGGGGCTTCGTGCCGGTTCCCTGTACGGTGGGCAGCAACGACGAGCACCGTTTGAAATTGTTGAAGATTTGGGACGTGTTGGACAACCCGGTATTGGCTGTGGAAGAGGCGGTGTGGACGAAGTTTTCAGCCGCGATGGGAGAGGTGCCGGGCGTTGCGGAGTTGGCCGCCCGCAAGCTGCGCGTGGAAGAGTTGATGGCCGCCGCCGATTGCGACGGGGCACCGCTTGGGGATGTTTTTTCCGCACAGCCGGAGGAGATCGCCTTCCTTCAATTCTCGTCCGGATCGACGGGCGATCCCAAGGGCGTCATCCTCACGCATGACAACGTCTTGCACAACTTGCGCGCCATTCTTGAGGGGGCGCAGATTACGAGTGAAGATTCGTGCCTGAGCTGGATGCCGTTGACCCATGACATGGGCTTGATCGGCATGCACTTGATGTCGCTGTGCGCCGGCATTCCTTTTTACTTGATTCCGACGGAGACGTTTATGCGCCGTCCGTCGTTGTGGCTCTCGAAGATCAACGAGCACCGCGTCACTCTCTCGTCTTCGCCGAACTTCGGGTACAAGCTGTTTTTGACAACGCTCAAGCCGCGGGCGGCGGCGGAGTGGGACCTGTCTTCGCTCCGCCTCTTGTTTAATGGAGCTGAGCCGATTTCGTACGAGTTGTGCCAGCGGTTCTTGATCGCGATGGGGCCGTACGGGTTGAAGCCGTCGGCGATGTTTCCGGTGTACGGGTTGGCGGAATCGACGGTCGGGTCGGCGTTTCCGGTGCCGGGCGAATGGATGCGCCCCGTTTCGGTCGACCGCCGGACGCTCCAGACGGGGGAGCCGGTCGTGGAGCTGTCGGACGCCGACGCGGACAAGCCGTATGCGGTGCGTTTTTTGGAAGTGGGACGGCCGATTTCCGATGTTCGTCTGCGCATTGCCGACGAGGACGGGCGCGAACTGCCGGATGGCGTTGTGGGGAGCATTCAAATCTCCGGAGCTTGCGTGACACAGGGCTACTACAACAACCCGGCGGCGACAGAGCGGGCCTTCACGCCTGACGGTTGGTTGAACACGGGCGACTTGGGCTTTTGGCGCGACGGCCGCTTGGTGGTGACCGGCCGCGCCAAGGACATCCTGTTCGTCAACGGGCAGAATCTCTATCCGCACGACATCGAGCGCGTCGCTGAAGAAGTGGACGGCGTGGAATTGGGGAAAGTCGCCGTGACCGGGCTGTTCGATGAGAAGCTGCAGCGCGATTTGATTTTGGTCTTCGTGACGTATAAGCATAAGATTGCCGATTTTGCCCCGCTGGCGTTGAACGTCGGGCGTTGCTTGGCGCGCAAGATGGGGTTGCAAGTGGATTATGTGTTGCCGGTGCGCTCGATTCCCAAGACGACGAGCGGCAAATTGCAGCGCTACAAGCTGGGCGAGCGCTATCAAGAGGGCGAGTTTGACACGGCCATTCTGGAGCTGCAAGCGTGCATTCGCGACTTGCAGGCGAGTGAAACGGTCATCCCGCCGCAAAACGAGGTGGAAGAAGCGATCTTGAAGCTGTGGCAAGACGCGTTGCAGCGCGACGGGATCTCCGTGGAGGACAACTATTTCGAACTCGGCGCGACGTCGACGCTGGTGGCGCAAGTGGTCTCACGGTTGGAGTTGCTCTATCCGGGGCGCGTGAACATTTCCGACCCGTACTCGATGCCGACGATTCGCCAGATGGCGGAGCACATCTTGAGCACGCCGCGTACGCTTCAATTGCAGTCGATCACGTTGCCGTCGGCGTTTTACGCGCGCGGCGGCGGCGGGGAAGATTCGGTTCGTCTGCGCACGGGAGCGGCGCTCGCGACGGCACTTCGCCGGGCGGCGGAAGAGAACGGCGGCACGCTGCACGATCTGCTCGCCGTGCTCTACGCGAACTTGCTCGGCCAAGTCGCCGGGCAGAAGAGCGTCGAAATCCAAGTCATCGACGACGTCAAGCGCATCGCGCCGCTGCGTCTGGACATGGACAAACTGCTTCCCGACGCGATGAAACTCGTGCAGGCAGGTCCGCAATCGGAAGCGGTGTATTCGTGGAACGACGTGAGCCGGATGCAGAGAACGCGCGTGGAGCACAGCATCTTGCCGTGCTTCTACAACCGCGAGCTGTGGTCGGGGAACGTGGATTGGTTGCAGGTGTACGATCTGGTGCTGCAAGTGGAAGCGTTCGAGGACGGGCTGAATTTGACGTTCCTGTTGGACGGACGCCGCCTGCGCAAGGAAAAAATCAAAGACTTGCTGACGCTGTACGTCAGACTGTTGCAACATCTGGCGGGCAAATATTCGAGCGGGAGAGAACAACATGCTCCGACTGTCTGACTTGAATCTCGACGAGTTGCCGGATTTTGACCTGGAGGAATTTGAAGCGCAAGAAGCGCCTGACGCGGAAGAACCCAATCCCCGGGAGATCGCCGTCATCGGGATGGCGCTGCGCTTTCCGCTGGCGGACAACCCGCGGGAGTTTTGGGAAAACATTCGCAGCGGCGTGGATGCGACACGCCCGTTTCCGGCGGCACGCAAGGAGTTTGCCGACGCTTTTTTGGAAAGTCGGGGGACGCCGCAGCCGATTTTGTATCTGGACGGGGGCTTTTTGGACGATGTGGCGGGGTTTGACGCGAAGTTTTTCCGCATGACTCCGGCGGAAGCACGGTTGATGAGCCCGGAGCAGCGGTTGTTTTTGGAGTGCGCGTGGGAGGCGCTCGAAGATGCCGGATACGGCGGGGCGCGCGCCGTGGGATCGCGCACCGGCGTGTTTGCCGGGCATATCGGCGACCTCGGCGGGTTTACCTATCGGCAGTTGCTCGACGAAGCGGAGCCCGACCCCGCTCTGCGCGCCGCGGCGGTGCCGGGCAATCTCGCGTCGATCATCTCCAGCCGGATTTCCTATCTGCTGGATTTAAAAGGGCCGGCGATGTTGATCGACACGGCCTGTTCGTCGTCGTTGGTCGCGATTCACCAAGCGTGTCTCGCGTTGCGCAACGGAGATTGCGAGATGGCGCTCGCGGGCGGCGTGCGTTTGAACTTGATCCCGCAGGACAAACCGGAAGAGCATGTCGGCATGGAATCTTCGGACGGCAAGACGCGGACGTTCGACGCGGC
Organism: Tumebacillus flagellatus; assembly: GCF_000714935.1. Taxonomy (GTDB): domain Bacteria; phylum Bacillota; class Bacilli; order Tumebacillales; family Tumebacillaceae; genus Tumebacillus; species Tumebacillus flagellatus. The sequence continues at coordinate 87,713 of NZ_JMIR01000014.1, read as the reverse complement.
GTCGGACGGAACGGCGATGGGCGAGGGCGTGGGCGTCGTGCTGTTGAAGCCGCTCGCACAGGCGTTGCAGGACGGCGATCCGGTCTATGCGGTGATCAAGGGCACGGCGATCAACCAAGACGGTCTCTCGGCGGGCATCACGTTTCCGAACGCGCACGCGCAGACGGATGTGCTGCTTCGGGCGTGGAAGGACGCGGGCATCGACCCGACGACGATTTCCTGCATCGAAGCGCACGGAACGGGCACGAAGATCGGCGACCCGATTGAAATCGACGGGCTGAGCCGGGCGTTTGAGCGCTATACGGATCAGAAGCAGTTCGTCGCCATCGGCTCCGTGAAGTCGAACATCGGTCATTCGTACCAGTCGGCGGGGATTGCCGGGCTCATCAAGTCCGCGCTGGCGCTTCGCCATCGGGAACTGCCGCCGACGTTGCATTTTCAAGAGCCGAATCGGCGGGTGAAGTTTATGGAGACGCCGTTTTATGTGAATGCGCGGTTGCAAGCGTGGCCGGCGGGAGCAACGCCGCGCCGCACGGGGATTTCGTCGTTCGGCTTCAGCGGCACAAACGCGCACGTGGTGTTGGAAGAGGCCCCGTCCTTGGAAAAAACGGAGGAGAGCGGCAAGACGCAACTTTTGTTGCTGTCGGCGGGCAGTTGGGCGGCGCTTCGGGAATTGGTGTGCCGGTATGTGACGTTTTTACCGAACGCGGAGGGGAGTTTTGAGGAGATCTGCTACTCGGCGGCTGTGGGGCGGGGGCATTTTTCCCATCGGCTCGCTGTGGTTGCGGTGGACAAGTTGGACGCGGCGGCACGGCTTCAGGAGCGGTTGGAAGAAGCGCAATTGCCGGAGTCGACGGCGACAGCGACGGCGGAATTTGCGCTCGCGCAGGAGGAGTTGGAGTCTGCCGTGAGAGAGCATCTCCACGAATGGCAGGCGGGCGGCTATGAGGACGAAACGCAGTTGCACGTCCTCGCCGAGCTCTACATGCAGGGCGCGGAACTCGACGCGGCGCGTCTCTATCCCCGGAAGCGGTTCCAGATCGTGCACGTGCCGACGACGCCGTTTGATCGAAAGCCTTGCTGGTTGCCGATGCCGACAGCATCGACCGGAAGACGAGTGCCCGCGCAAACGAACTCTCTGGCTCAGCCGACACAACCGTCTGGGCGTCCGGCCTCTTCGCAGCCTGTAAAGCTCGCAGGCCGCGCCGATGGCGCGTACACCGACATCGAACGGCAACTCGCGGGCCTCATCCGCGACGTGTTGGGCGTGGAGGAACTGAACATTCACGACTCGCTGTACGAACTGGGCGGCAACTCGCTGTTGCTCGGGGTGATCCACGGCAAATTGCAGGCGCTCTACCCGGGGATTCTCGAGATGGCGGACCTGTTCGCGCACCCATCGGTCGCACAACTGGCGAACTTCCTTACACAAAAAGGCACGCTGTCCGCCACCCCCATCGCCGCCGCCGCGCCGCAAGAGCCGACCCCTTCAGCCATTTCGGAAAAAAACGACGCAGACGACCTCTACCGCCTGCTCGACAACATCGAAAACGGCACGCTCACCATCGACCAAGCACTGGAGACCTTGACAGCAAAGGGGGGACGGTCATGGAACAACTGCTGAGGCTGCTCCTCGAATCGGCCACCGCCGGAAAAATGGACCGCGACGCCGCCGTGCAAGCGATCCAACTGCTCCGCGAGCAAGAACAAAACGCGCGTCCCGACGACATCGCGATCATCGGCCTTGCCGCCGACCTGCCGGGGGCGGAAAGCGCGGACGTATTTTATGAAAATTTGCGTGCCGGCCTCGACGCGGTGCGCTCGTTTCCAGACGAGCGGCGTGCGGACATCGACCGCTACCTGCGCTTTCTCGGCACGCCGGAGGAGGAGTTGCGCTACACGGACGGCGCGTACCTCCCGCACATCGACGAGTTTGACCCGGCGTTCTTCCGCCTCTCGCCCAAGGAAGCGAGTTTGATGGACCCGAACCAGCGCCTGTTCCTGCAAACGGCGTTTCACGCGCTGGAAGACGCGGGCTACGGCGGGGGGCAGTTGGCGGGAAGTTCCACGGGCGTGTACGTCGGTTTTTCCAACAACGTCAAGGACAGCTACCAGAAGATGATCCTCGACGCCGACCCGGAATCCGTCCCGCAGTCGATCGCGGGCAACTTGAGCTCGATTCTGCCGACGCGCTTGTCGTACCTGCTGAATTTAAAAGGCCCGACCCTCGTCGTGGACACCGCATGCTCGGCGAGCCTCGTTGCGTTGCACCTCGCATGCCAAGGCATCCGCAACGGAGATTGCGAGACGGCGCTGGTCGGCTCGGTGAAGTTGCACACGGTGCCGCTTGCGAGCGGGAACTTCAAGCTCGGCATGGAGTCGTCGGACGAGCGCACGCGGGCTTTTTCCGACGGATCGGACGGGACGGGGATCGGGGAAGGTTCGATTGCGGTCTTCTTGAAACCGCTGCGGGCGGCACAGCGCGACCGCGATCATGTGTACGGCGTGATCAAGGGCTCGGCGATCAACCAAGACGGCGCGTCGATGAGCATCACCGCGCCGAATCCGGCGGCGCAGACCGACGTGCTGGTCAAAGCGTGGGAAGCGGCGGGGATTCACCCGGAGACGCTTTCCTATCTGGAAGCGCACGGAACGGGCACGGAGCTTGGCGATCCGATGGAGATCAACGCGCTGAAGCGGGCGTTTGCCCGCTATACGGATGCCGTGCAGTTTTGCGGGATCGGCTCGGTGAAGCCGAACATCGGGCATCTCTATGAAGCGGCGGGTCTCGCGAGCGTCGTGAAGGGGCTGCTGATGTTCAAACACCGCGAACTGCTGCCGTCCCTGCATGTGAACCGCCCGAACCGGCAGATCGACTTTATGGACTCGCCGTTTTACCTGAACACCAAACTTCGCCCGTGGGAGACGGCACCCGGCGTTGTGCGTCGGATGGGCATCTCGTCGTTTGGCTTCAGCGGGACAAACTGCCACGTCGTGTTGGAGGAGCCGCCGGTGGAAGCGGTGACGGAGAGGGGCGTTTTTTCAGAGGGCGCTTATGTCCTTCCTATTTCCGCGAAAACCACGGCGGCGTTGCGGCAGTTATGGACCGCCTACCGCCTCCTCTTGGAAAAAAACGAACTGCCCCTGCACAGTCTCTGCTACACCGCGCAAACCGGGCGCGGGCATTACGAGCATCGAGTGGCACTGGTGTTCCGCAATCGGGACGAACTGCGTGAACTTTTGGCGCAGGAAGCGGAGGCGGGCCGCGTGTTCGGCGAAGGCGACGAGAATGCAAACCGTTTGGCTGCTGCGTATGTGGAAGGAGCGGACGTGCGCTGGAGGGATTTCTACGTGGAAATCCCGGCGAAAGTCTCGTTGCCGCTCTATCCCTTTGCCCGCCAGCGTTGCTGGGTGCAGATTCCGGACGCGGCGGAAGGCGAGTTTCGCTCGACCCGCGCCCGCGCTTCTGAACGTGCAACGTCTGGGCAAGTTGCGGACGTTCTCCTCAACTCCGGGAGCGGCCACGTTCCGACGGAGATGGAGTTGCTCGTCGCGCGCATCTGGAGCGAGGCGCTTGGCATCGCGGAGTTCGACGTGCGCGACAACTACTATGAACTGGGCGGCGACTCGGTGATGGGCATTCGGATCATCCAGCGCGTCAACGAATTGACGGGGCTGCAACTGCCGGCCCGCGAGTACCTCAACCATCTGACCATCGAAAGTTTCGCCCGCTATCTTGAATCCCTGCGCAAAGAGGTGAGCTAACCGTGGAAAAAATCGCACTTCTCTTCCCCGGCCAAGGTTCTCAATACATCGGCATGACCCAAAACTTCTGCAACCGGCACGAGATCGCCCGCCGCACGGTGGAAGAAGCAAGCGACCTCCTCGGCTATGATCTCGCCCGGCTGATGCACGAGGGAGATGTGAGCGAGTTGAACCGGCCGGAGCATCTGCAACCGGCGATTTTGACGGCGAGCGTGACGGCGTTTCGCGTGTTCCAGCAAGAGCTGGGCGTGCTGCCGGAATTTGCGGCGGGGCACAGCTTGGGCGAGTATGCGGCGCTGACTTGCAGCGGCGGGATCGCGTTTGCCGATGCCCTGCAAATCGTCCGCGTGCGGGGGCGGCTGTCCGCGCAAGTGGCGGCGCTCGGGCATGCGTCGATGATGATCGTGCGCAACGTGGACGCGGGGGAGATCGAGCAAGCGTGCCGGGAACTGTCCCAAGGCGACGGGTTTGTGCGGATTTCCTGTTACAATTCGGAGCGGCAAGCGGCGGTTTCCGGCCATTTGGAAGAGATGCGGGCGCTGGAAGCGCGGGTCGCGGAACTGGGCGGCTCCGTCGTGCACCTGCCGCTCTCGCCGCCGTTCCACTCCTCTTTGATGGAGGAAGCGGCGGAAGAACTGCGGGAGGAGCTGGCGCGGCATCGGTTTTTCCCGTTGCGTTGGCCGGTGCTTGCGAACGTCACCGCCAAGCCGTATCCCGGACGTGAAGCGATCGTCGACCTGCTGACCGCGCAAATCCAACAGCCGGTGCAATGGCAGAGGACGCTTCGGTATCTCCTGCGTGCGGGTGTGACCCAAACGGTCGAACTCGGTCCGAAGAGCGTGTTGACGTCGTTGACGGCGCGCAACGTGCCGAGCATCGGAGCGTTCAGCTATGACCAGCGGGAGGATCGAAAGAAACTGCACGCGCTCTTGGAGGGCAGCCGCGAGCAATCGCTCCGCCCGCAGTTTCTGGGGCGCTGCCTCGCCATCGCGGTCTCGACGCCGAACGCCAACCCGAACCGCGACGAGTACGAAGCGGGCGTGCTGCAACCGTACCGCCGACTGGAAGCGTTGCAAGCAGACTTGGAATCGTCCGACCGCACCCCCGGCGACGCCGAACTCCTCGACGCCTTCCGCCTCCTCCAACAAATCCTCCGCACCAAACGTGTCCCGGAGGAGGAGCAACAGGAGTGGTTCCACTTGCTTCGGGAAGAGACCGGTTGCTACGACCTGATCCCGAGCGGGTTGCAGATCTAGTAAAGGATGCTGCTGCAAACATGTTGCCGTTCAGGTTTTTATCTTCAAAAAATCCGTTAGTAGCCGAGCGGCATGCTAGCGGATTTTTTGATACTATTTCCTTAGAGAGGTGGTAACGATATGTCAAAAGATTACCCTCCATTCCCACTTACCGTATGGCATAAGTTCGACGAGGAAGCCTTACAAAAACACTTCGTAGGTCGAGATATCATCATCTATTATCAAAATCGATATTATGTACTTTTGAAAAATGCCACTTACGAACGGATGAAGAGGTTTGTGGATGAAAACTCAGTGATTATCGACCTATCTGACAGTCCGCAAATTGAAACAGAAATCAACTATAAGACCCCTTACAACTAACGACTCTCCACGCCAAACGCAAGCACCAGCCGATTTTCTACAAAAAATAAAGCAAGCAGACGTCTGCTTTTTTCTGCTAAATCATTCGCTGTATATAAAGGGATAAGGGAGGGAGTTTTGTTTTGAAACCACAGAGTCAAAAGGTCGGGGCACCCCGCTCTTGTTGACCGATCTACAAAATCGCTTTGTTATAAACCCCGCCGATTCTGTTTGCGGGCATGCGTTCCTTGCTCGGAGGCATCGTTTTGGAAGACGGTCTTCACTCGGAAAAGTAGATCGTCAAGAAGAAAAGACGACCTCATTTGAGATCGTCTCCTTTGGGTGGTCAATATCCGTCGTATGCGTTTCCCGCACCGCTCATGCCAGCGGAGCTGTGCGGATACATTCTCAAAAAATATTTCTGATTCGGGTCAACGCCTGTGTAGGTATAGGAGTACCACGAACCGCTTTGGGGATAGTTCCCACTGATCCGTGTGCTTCCATACAACGTGTTCGAGAGAATGCCATATTGATACAACCTGTACTCAACGTTGGCAGGAGAGGTGCTTGTGCCCGTATCCTGCCAACCATTAATCGTGCATACTTTGCTAGAGTTGGTCACGATAAAAATCGGGCTGTCGATGGAGTTTGTAAAACCACCAGATCCCCATTGACCGTTACCAAAAGAATAGTAGCAAAGACCCGGAGATGCGGTTGCCGCGCTCGCAAGAAAACTTAGCGTGGCAAACAGTGAACAAGCAAAACCAAAACGCTTCGAAACTTTCACAGGTGTTCCCCTCTCCCAGTATCCCTTAGTCGTTGTTCTTGGTCACTTCTTGACCATCAATGACCAATTTCCACTGCTCACCCTCTTTCACGACTGGGATCGTGAGGTCATGTGTGCCAGTGTTTTTGGTGGAGATTCGAATGGTTGCATTCAAGTGAGAATTGTCCACCTTGTTGATTGCAAGAATTTTGGTTTTGTCTGTCTGTATTGGGTCGTTGCTAAAGGTTTGATAAACTTCACGTTTTGAAGCGTCATCCTTAAACCTATTGTCGAGGGTAGCCTTCATCATCTCATCGACGTTTCCGCTTTTCACGGCATCAAGATAATGGGTGACTGCTTGCTTAGCTGCTTGCTCTGGAGTGGCAGAGGTTTCGGACTTGTCCACTCCAACGTACAGCCCTCCAGCTACACCTACAACAACCAGTGTTGCAAGTAATGCAGTTGTTTTTTTTATTATATCACCTCTATGTTATTTTTATTTTTCATTATAGCTTTGTATTATTTTGTTAACAAGTATTTCGGTGCTTGTTTCCCTTTACTTTTGCAAGCGAAACCGAAGTTGCAAATAGGAGGAAGGGCTCGGTTTCACGATTTTTGGCAAAGTAAAATGGAAGGTTTTGCTTGGGATAGGTCTGGGTTCGCTGGTGGTCTCTTTTTTCAATACGATCAGCATCACGAATGAGGTGGAACTTGTGAAACAAGCAGTGTTCAAGAAAACATCGTTTTTTAAAAACAACCCTATCTTCGCCACCGAGCCGGATCGCGTCGCGTTGGTGGATCAGATCATGCTCCACGCCAAGAGCAAGCAGGAGCCGCTTTTCTACAAAAAATAAAGCAAGCGGACGTCTGTCTACCCAGACGTCCGCTTTTTTTCGCTCAGTTCTTCGGAGGGCGTAATTTTTATTAGACCCCCTTAGTCAATCGCTGTATCATAGAACGATAAGGGAGGGAGTCTCGTTTTGAAATCACAATCTGCACAAGCTTGGAAAACCCCGTTGCTCTTGGCCGTCTTGGTCATCATCTGGGGCGTCTCCTGGCCGATCTACAAAATCGCGTTGCAATACACCCCGCCGATCCTGTTTGCGGGCATGCGTTCCTTGCTCGGAGGCATCATCCTCGTGTTCTTCCTGCTGCCCACTTGGAAAAAACTTAACTTTCGCGCCAACTGGAGCCGCTATCTCCTCTCCGCGATCTTAAACATCACCTGTTTCTTCGGGTTCCAAACGGTCGGTCTCCTGTACCTGCCGGGCGGACTCTTCTCCGTTCTGGTCTACTTCCAACCTGTTCTGATCGGACTGTTCTCTTGGCTTTGGTTGGGGGAGAACATGAACCCGCTCAAGATCGCCGGCCTGCTCATCGGCTTCCTCGGCATCGTCGTCATCTCCGCGCAGAGCTTCACCGGTGATGTGTCCGTGCTCGGCGTCGTGCTCGCGCTCTTGACGGTGCTCGCGTGGGCGCTCGGCGTCATCTACATCAAAAAACAAAGCACCCGCGTCGATTCCATGTGGATGGTCGCCATGCAATGCATCCTCGGCGGCGCGATCCTCACCGTCGTCGGGGCAAGAACGGAAAGCTTCGGCGACATCGTGTGGAGCGGCTCGTATCTGGGCGGACTGGCGTTTGGCACCGTGCTCGGAGTGCCGCTTGCGTTCTCGATCTACTACAAACTCGTCAACGGCGGAGATGCCAGCAAAGTGGCTTCATTTACGTTCCTCGTGCCGCTGATCGCCGTGCTCTGCGGCACCGTGTTCCTCCGCGAGCCGCTGACCTACTCCTTGCTCGCCGGCTTGGTGCTGATCGTGCTCAGCATCAGCTTCGTCAACTACAAGGGCGGCAAGAGCAAAAAGCCTGCCCTGACGCAAAATCTATAAAAAAGAATCCGGCCTCCCAGGGTCGGATTCTTTTTTAAAACGGAACCATACCAGTTGCCGTCATTTATGTATATCACCTGATCTATAACAATCATTGAATATTAGAAAATTGATTGAGTATCACCACTAGTACAATCTACTAGAAGATTTTTTGTGAAAGTCCTGTCTATTTTTGTGAGACTCTCTTTTCAAAGTTCATGTGGAAGATGGAAAAGTAGAATATTGATGAGAGATACACAACCTACCTTTCAAAAAATTGTATGCCGCTAATTTCCCCACCAAAGAGATGAAGCATTTGAAGGGTGGTGAAAATTATTGTAAAGAAGCCTGCGTATCGAAAGCGGCATTATATTTTTTTGTAAAACGAATCGAATATTGACTCTGTATACGGCAAGGATGTAAACTGAAGCCAGAGAAACCAAATTTGGAAGGGGATTTCAAGATGAGCCATTTTTCGCCTAGTAATATTTTTGTAAGCTTTTCTGGTGCAACTGGAACACAATTTGGAAGGAACATCTTCATAACAACGATACCGTTCAAAGCCGCTGAACGTTTTTTGGTGGTTTTCGAAGAAGTGCAAAGGAAAATAAACAAAAAACGCGCCAAATCTATTGCGAACTATATCCTGAATGGCTTGCATCGAGACAATTACTGCTTTCTTAGTGCTGTTACAGCTACTTGTAGGGGCTATATTAAGTATGAAGAGGCCACGAATCAGGTAAGCATCGATATAAACTCGAATCTCAGTATCAATGATGGGCAACATCGTGTGGAAGGGATCAAAATGGCTTTAGACATTGCACGAAAAGACGCTGAGAAAGCAAATGGATCAAGAAAGAATGAAGCATTAGAAAGGCTTTCTAGACTAGAGGAAATGTGTATCCCAGTTGTTATTTTCGATAACATGAGCAAAGCTCATGAGCAACAGTTATTCCACGACCTTAATCTGTTGGCATCCAAACCTACAAAATCCGTTTCTTTGAAATTTGATAATACAGATCTGTATAATCGAATGGCAAAAGAACTAGCGGCCACGAATGAAACGCTTGTTACTTTGGGTGTAGATATGGAAAAAACATCGTTAAGCGAAAAAAGAGAAGAGCTAATGGTATTGTCTACCTTGCGAAATACGATCTCTTACATGATTGCAGGGACAGATAAAGATAACAACGGTGTACTAAATCTTGATAATTATACAGAAAAAAGAAACGAAGTATCCGAGATCATTGATAGCATTTTTGAAGAAATGCCAGACAAATGTTACGACAGGTCTCAATATATTATAGGTCTAGCCGCAACAATTCAAGGGATTGGTAAGTACGTTCATTATTTGATCAATGATTTCGAGGAAGACATGGATGTTGATGGTTATCTAGTTGGGATTGGCCGCATGGATTGGTCTCATTCTAATCCTAAGCTAAATGGATACGGTGGTAGCTACGATGAATCAAAAAGAAGGTTTGTTTTCTCTGGAACTGGTTCTGGTATCAATGGGATCTGCAATTTCTTGAAGGATAACAACAAGAAAGTTGACCGATCTAACGAATAAAACTTGCGGCTTAAAGAAAAAAGATAATCGCGCAGAAAAAAGTGCGAAAAATGGTTGTGTAATGCTTTGTTCTAGAATATAATGTCAATAACGAGAACGCGGCTTTAGTCTTGTTCTTGGGAGGGTCTGATAAAAATAAGGCACAAGAAGACTACTATAGTCCCCTTGCACCTTATAACCCCTACCGCGCCAACAGCAGGGGTAGTCACACCAACAGGAGGAGATGCTCCAAATTGATGCCCCACCAAACTGACTTCGCCAAAAGTCAGGGCGGAAAATATGTAAGCTTCCAAATTCCATCTTAGCTTAACCCTTTCATTACGTCAAGTATACGTTACGGGGCTTTGTTGGAAGCATCCTCCTACTACAGATTTTTAGTAGAGGAGGACGTAAGATGAAATGTTTTTACCCGAAGTCTGTTCGAGTCAAAAGCCATCCGCGCCAAGGACATGAAGTACGGCGCAACTTTGGAGGAATCGAGATTGTTTTCTGGCGCCGTGGGTGCATGGTGAAAGAGCACTGTCGTCGTCCTCCTCAAAAATGCATTCGTCGTTAGAGGATTACGTAGATTTATGTAACTCCCAAAATTGGCACACAAAGGCCCTCGTTGAGCAACGATGGCCTTTGTTGCACCCCCTCGTATTAGCTTGAGTAAGTTTACTGGTCAATTTCCTCGTACTCTTCAGGTAATACCATAACAGGATCTTGATCGATTTCTTGCGGGATGATTCTTTTCCTTAACTCGTTACTTACCAACTTTGCACGTTTTTCGAAAAAACGATCATAATCATCTTGCCAAACGCCGAATTCTTCGAGGTTTGGAATCAAATGTGTGCGCATAGCTTCTTCCAATTTGGGATTCAAGTCCTTAAACCTATTCATGTATTTCGAGGGTGCCTGAGCTCTAATCTCTCGTTTGTTTAAAAAATCATCCACGATGGTGATATTCAGCACATGATTGGTGTAGAAATCATCTTCGTTTTTCTTTTTCAAATAAGATTTCGGGAAAAAGTGATGGTAATTCTTGCTGTTAGCTTGTTTCAACCAATAGTTACTGATGTTCACAATGGAGTTATCGATAAACGATGTGGGGATCTGGTATGCATATAGACAAAGAATTGCTTTAATAAAACTTCTTCCCGCGCTAAACCATCCGTTGTCAATGATAAACTTTTCAGAAATATTCACCGCCCAATCATACTTTGGGAGTTTACCTTCTAATATCAAGTCAATACGCTTGATATCTTGAGCAAGTTTCGATTCGACTGCAGATGAATACCTTCCTGATATGGCACATCGCCAAAAGAAATCTTCAAGGTATTTTTGTTTTTCGCCGATTGGTTTGTCGGGGTGTTTGGAAAAGAAATATGCAAAGGGTACAAGCAAGGCATTGTAGGGAAGTAACTGAGAAACAGGGATTCGATAGTATCCTCGGAAGTATTCAACTGTCCGATGGATGGCATCGACAGCTGTTTCCCAAATAGCTATATACCTTTCTTTGTCTAACTTTAGAATGACCTTTTTCTGGCACTCTTTCTCCAGTATGATCGACACAGCTTGAAGAACGGTTGCATCGGAAATAGTTTCGTATTCAAGTGGCCGCAGGTCATCTAAAAGGTTATTAAACTTTTCCGCTAGATCGAACCCTTTTTCTGCATCAAAAGTTTTGGCGATCATGATTTCAAAAACAGATAGCGGCTTACCTCCTACATTGATTCGGGTGAAGATCTCAGTCGCTATCTCAATAGGCGCTTCTCTTATTTGAATGATTGAGTAGTTATACGATTCGATTCGTCTCTTGTATTCTTCGATCGCACTTAGATATTGAGCAGGATACTTCGTAAGCAATGTTATGCCGCCATATAACAAATCAGTCAACCTGATGATAGATTCCGGGCTTTTATCGGCAATATCGATGGTGACAATATGATCGTCTTCATCAGCGGCAAGGTCCAGATAGATTTCTGCGTAATCATCTTCTTTTCCGTTTTCTCTGGTGATTTTAGCTCCTTTCAAACTTGCAAAGAGACTGGTTAATCGTTGTTGACCATCCAAAACAAAATCAATGTATTCACCATCGTTTGGTTGAGGAAGTTGAATCTTTCCTAGATCTCGTACCGACCGTAACCTTTCCTTCGTTCTCCAAAAAATAAATGTGCCAATGGGATATCCTTTTACAATACTGTCCATAAGTTGAGCAGATTTCTGTATATCCCATACGAATTCACGCTGAAATTGAGGTATTTTGATTTGTCCTGTTTCGATATCACTTATCAAGCTTGAGAAAGTTCGTGATTGTGGTTCGGGTAATTTCATTACTGATCTCTCCTGTCAATAGAATTGGTTTAACAATACTAGAATACCAGTAAATAACTATGTTGGGTATTATATTTGTAGTAATGGGTATGGTCGCTATAAACATCACCTTAAAGAATCCAGCCTTTCGAGGCTGGATTTTTTTGGTATACTGAGAGCAAGCAAGAAGCACAGCTTCTGAGGAGGAGAAACACGATGGGAGACATTCGCAAGTTGACGGACGATCACGAGTTTGACCGTTTGACCGACATCTTGGCACACGCGTATCCGTTTATGGGCTTGGTGCCCGCCGACAAGCGTCCGGGGTATGCCGAGAGCCTCCGCAAGCGCCACCGCGAGTTTGACGAGTACAACCTGTACGGGTACTTCCGCGACGGAGAGTTGCTCGGCGGGATGGGGTTGTTCGATTATGAGATGAACTTCTTTGGCGAGACGGTGTTGCCCGCAGGCGGCGTCGGCCTCGTCGCGGTAGATGCTCTGCACAAAAAACAACGCATCGCCTACGACCTGCTCCAATTCTACCTGCGCCACTACCAAACGAAGGGGGCGTCGATGGCGCTGCTCTACCCGTTCCGCCCCGACTTTTATAAGAAAATGGGCTTTGGCATCGGCACCAAGATGAACCGCTACGAAGTTCCTCCGACCGCGCTGCCGAAAGGGAAGAGCAAGGACCGGGTTGTTTTTTTGAACGCGGAAAAACACAGCCAAGCGCTGCGCGATTGCTACGACCGCTTCGCCCGCGCCCGTCACGGCATGATGTTGAAAACGAACGACGAAGCCTCCCGCCTCTTCCCGCCCGGTTCGCAGTTGGTGCGCGTCGGCGTGCAGAACGGGGAGCAGTTGGAAGGCTACATGATCTACCACTACCAGCAGGTGGACGAGAGCAACTTCATCTTGAACAGCGTCGTCGTCCGCGAGTTGGTGTATGAAACGCCGGAAGCATTGTCAGAATTGTTAACGTTCTTACGGAGCCAGAGCGACCAGTTCCACCGCGTGATTTTCGTAACGCAAGACGAAGAACTGCACCATCTGCTGGAAAACCCGCTCAACGGCAGCAACCGCATGCTCGTGCCGGTCTACCACGAAACCAACTCGCAGGGCGTCGGCATCATGTACCGTATCCTGAACGTCGCCGACACGCTGAAAAAACTGCACGGGCACAACTTCGGCGGGCAGACGTGCGAGTTTAATCTCATCGTCCATGACAGTTTCCTGAATGAGCACACGTATTGTCATATCGTGTTGCAAGACGGCAAGCTGTCGGTTCCGTTTTTTGAGTTGAATCCGGACCGTTGCGGAATCGGTTGGAACCCCGGCGCATGGCCCATGCCCACTGTAGGTCTTTCCATCGAGGACTTCTCCTCCCTGCTCATGGGTTCGGCGACGATGAAAAGCCTTTACCGCTACGGCAGCGTCCATTCGACCAACGTGCCGAAGTCGTTGATCGACGTGTTGCACCGGGCGTTTTTGGTGGAAGAGAAGCCGTTGTGCATGTCGAACTTTTAATCTGGGAAATCTAGAGCAATCAGGTGGCGGATAGGATTTCTTCTCCTCTTTCCCGGTCTGTTTTGCTATAATGGTACGGTACGCCTTTTTGAAGTACAGACTACAAGTAGGAGTCGAACAACCTATGAGTAGCTACAAAGTACGTTGGTTCAAGGACCTCGACATCTTTTTGATCCTCGTGGTTCTGGCCCTTTGTGTAGCCAGCTTCCTGGCCATCTCCAGCGCCACACACAGCGCGGATGGCGGCAGCAAATCCTACGTGATCAAGCAAATGATCTGGTGCGGCGTCGGCTTTTGCGTCATGATCTTTTTGATTCGCACCGATTACCGCAACTTGACCCGCTACGTCGAAATCGGCTATTGGGTCTCCATCGTCCTGTTGATCGTCGTGTTTTTCTGCCCGCCGATCAAGGGCGCGCACGGCTGGATTCCGCTCGGCGGATTCGCGTTGCAGCCGTCGGAGTTTTTCAAGGTCGTGTTCATCCTCATGATGGCGAAGTACCTCGCCAACGAGCAAGAGGATGAGGAGGGCCGGCGCCCCGACCCGATGCGCAACTACTTGTTCCTCGGGGCGTATTCGCTGCTTGCGATCGGCTTGATCGTCATCGAGCCGGACTTGGGGCAGACGATGATGATGATGTCGATCGTCGGATCGGCGATGTTCGTGCATCTGCCACCCAAAGCGTTTTGGTCGATTGCGGGGGTGATCGCCCTGATTCTGGGCGCGGTCATCACAGCGGTCTTTCTCTACCCGGACCAGTTCCTCGAACTCCTCGACATGCTGGTCAAAAAGGGATTGCTCGAACCGCACCAATACGGCCGTTTTGAGACGTTTATCTACCCGGAACGCGACTTGGGCGGGCTTGGCTACCAAGTCTACCAAGCGAAAGTCGCGATCGGCTCCGGACAGCTCTTCGGCAAGGGCCTCTACCAAGGCTCGCAGACGCAGGGCTCGTGGGTGCCGGAACAGCAGACCGACTTTATCTTCACCGTGATCGGGGAAGAGCTCGGGTTTGTCGGGTCGGTGGCGGTGATCTTCTTGTTCTTCCTGATGATCTACCGCATCGTCGCCAACGGTCTGCAAGCGGGCGACCGCACGGGGATGTACATCTGCGCGATGGTCAGCGGGATGTTCACGCTCCAGATCTTCGAGAACATCGGGATGTCGCTGCAGCTCATGCCGATGACCGGCGTTACGCTGCCGTTTATCTCGTACGGGGGCTCGTCGATTTTGACGAACTTCATCTTGATCGGGATCGTGCTGAACATCGGGCTCAGGCGTCGCAAGTTGAGTTTTGTTTCGTAATCCAAGAACGCAAGATCGAACGCAAAGCGAGTGCCGGAAGCGGTCCTCGCTTTTTTTCCAAACATGAGGTGAAGGATTGGTATGAAAATCAAGGAAGTGATCGTCGTCGAGGGGTACCACGACAAACAGGCGATCGACGCGGCGGTGCAGGCGGATTGTCTGTTGTCCAACGGCTCGGCCGTCTCGGAAAGCTTCTTAAAACAAGTGGAGCGAGCGGCCAGAGACCGCGGCGTGATCGTGTTCACCGACCCGGACGGGCCGGGCGAGCGCATCCGGCGGCTGGTGTCGCGGCGGGTGCCGGGATGCAAGCATGCGTTTTTGCCGAAGCGCGAAGCATTGGCGAACGGCGACCTCGGCATTGAGAACGCAAGCCCGGACTCGATTCGGCGGGCGCTGGAGAGCGTGCGCACGGAATGGAGCGGCACGGAACCGGAGTTTTCCTGGCAAGAGATGATCGAGTACGGTTTGACCGCGCACCCGGACGCGTCGCGCCGGCGCGAAATTCTCGGGGAGAAGCTTGGCATCGGCTACGGCAACGCCAAAGCGATGTGGAAGAAGCTGAACATGCTCGGCGTCTCGCGCGAGGAATTCCAAGCGTGCTTCACCGAGATCAAGGAGGAGAGCACCCCATGACGCAGAAACGACTCGTATCGCCCTCCGTCACCCGTGACGTGGTGACCCGGCATGGATTCCAATTCAAGAAATCGCTCGGGCAAAACTTCCTGATCGACGGCAACATTCTCGACAAAATCGTCGAAGCGGCGGAACTCGATGAGAACGCCGGCGCTTTGGAGATCGGCCCCGGCATCGGGACGCTGACGCAAGAGCTGTGCGAAGCGGCGAAGCAGGTCGTCGCCGTGGAGAAGGACGGACGGTTGCTCGGCGTGCTGCGCGAAACGCTGTCGGACTATGACAATGTACATATCGAGCACAACGACGTGCTGGAAGCGAACTTGCACGAGATCTTCGCGCAGCACTTTGAAGGGGTCAGCGAAGTCTCCGTGGTGGCGAACTTGCCGTACTACGTGACGACGCCGATCGTCATGAAGCTCCTCGAAGAAAAACTGCCGCTGCGCAACATCGTCGTGATGGTGCAGCGGGAAGTGGCGGAACGCATGGCGGCGAAACCGGGCGGCAAGGAGTACGGCACGCTCTCGATCGCCGTGCAGTACTGGACGGAGCCGCAGTTGGTCACGCGCGTGCCGGAGTCGGCGTTCATGCCCGCACCGAACGTGGAATCGACGGTGATCAAGCTGAAAGTGCGCAAGGAACCGGCGGTGCAGGTGAAAGACACGGACCTGTTCTTCCACCTCGTCAAAGCTTCGTTCGCCCAGCGCCGCAAGACGCTGCTGAACAACTTGCAAAGCAACCTCCAACCCAAACGCGACAAAGAAACCATCCTCGCTGCCCTCGACCGCGCCGGCATCGACCCGACCCGTCGGGGCGAAACGCTCTCGCTGGACGAGTACGCGAAGCTCGCGGATGAGTTGGCAGAGTGAAGAGAAACGCCATGTGATCCTTAGGGATGCACATGGCGTTTTTTTGGCAGGGAAACATTCGCTTTTCCGCTGAGGACTGGAAGGAAACGATTTGGTATACATTGAATGTAGAGGGAAATAGAAGATTCGAGGGTATTGATAGACTGGAGGTTCCTATGAAGCTTGAGAAGATCAGACTTCAAAATTTTAGAAGTTTTACGGATCAGGAATTTTCTTTTTTAGATGAGAACGACCAGGTGAAGCCGTTTACGGTTTTAGTAGGGGATAACGGCGTGGGGAAGACTGCTGTCTTGGAGGGTATTGTTCGCGGTGCTGCTCCGATTATCAAAGCGCTTCAAGCAGATGCCGGGGATAAGGTTGACATTTCCCAATTAGACATACAGATCGGGAGAAGATGGGCTTCGATTGCTATCGAGTCGATCATCCAGAATCGACGCTTTCAGTGGAGAAACTCCAAAAGAGAATCGTCCATGGTTCAAGATTGGCCAGGTTCGCCGGCCGCAACTCAGAGAGAGGTCAAAGACTTTCTCTCGGAAACCTTTTTTTCGGACCAACCGATTCAACAAGTGCCTCTGGTGCTCTACTACAGCATCGCCCGCGTTGGGATTGATGTTCCTATGAGGAGCAGAAATCCTAGAGAAATGAGTCCTTTGAAAGCACTCACTCATTGTCTGGATTTGAAAAGCGATTTCCGAAGATTTTTTGAATGGTTTAAGGGAGAAGAAGAGGACGAGTTGCGTATGCAACGTGATCTAGGCCGTCCGTATCGATCAAGAGCTTTGACAGCTGTTCGTACAGCCATTGCCCGCATGATGAATCATAATTATCGAGATGTCAGAATCAGAAGCAATCCAATTCGAATGGTGCTTCTCGATGATCAGAACCGGGAGTTGCAGGTGGAACAGCTGAGCGGGGGCTATAAAGTTGTATTTTCTATGATAGCGGATATTGCCGGGCGATTGGCACAGGCAAATCCTCAATTGGCTGACCCTCTTGCTGGAGAAGCTCTTGTTCTCATTGA
This sequence comes from Tumebacillus flagellatus, assembly GCF_000714935.1. Classification (GTDB taxonomy): domain Bacteria; phylum Bacillota; class Bacilli; order Tumebacillales; family Tumebacillaceae; genus Tumebacillus; species Tumebacillus flagellatus. The sequence goes on along the minus strand of NZ_JMIR01000014.1, from coordinate 70,495 downwards.
CGAGTTGGACTTACACTTGCATCCCAAGTGGCAAAAACGGATCGTTCGCGACCTTCGAGAAACGTTTCCCAATTGCCAGTTCATTGTTTCCACGCATTCGGCTTCGATTGTGCAATCTCTTAACGCGGATCAACTTATCAATTTGGAAGAATTGGGGCGAGAAAGAACGGGAGCCTTTAAAGGTTGGTCGCTCTCCGAAATTCAAGAGTTTGAGATGGGAGTCGAGTACTCCAAGACCGAAGAGTACGAGCGAATCAAGGAAGAGTTTGAAGAAGCGGTCTCGGATGAAAACGGTGAACGGGCGAAGGAACTATATCGTCAAATTCAAAAGATGGTGCATCCAAATAGTGAGTTGCTGGAGCTTTTTCAGTTTCGGTTAATTGGTATTGGGGTGGCGATTGATGATTTATTTGAATAGACCTGTCTCTCCCTACAGGCTTACCAAGAAGAGAAAACGTGAACTGATCAAGATCTTTATAAAAAGCCGTCAGGAGGGAAAGGAAAAGTCGGTCTGGAAATATGCAGATTTTAAAGACTTGAAAAAATCCCTCAATCAAATGTCTCATGAAAAGTGTGCGTACTGTGAAGATAAACTTGATAGCGGCGGAAACATGATGGAACCGGACCATTTTTATCCGAAAGAGCGGTATCCCACTGCTGTGGTATCATGGAAAAACCTCCTTCCTTCGTGCAAAAAATGTAATTCGAGATCTGGTAAGGGAAACCATGATGTGAAAGAGAATCCTATTCTAGATCCCTCTAAGTTAAGGCCAAATCAACACTTCCAATATGCGAATCAAACGTATGAAATCAAAGGAATCAATGAGTTGGGTATCCAAACAGTGAAGGTTTTGAAGTTGAACGATGCAGAGCGAATGCTTCGAAAACGCAAACGCAACGTGGACGAGATGAGACAAACAGTACAGGATATTCAAGAGGAACTCAGGGCGCGGGTATCGGAACTTGTCACGAACCCAGGGTTTCGGGAAAAAATCCAACGTCAAACCAATGGTTTGCTCCTCAAAACAACGAGTGTATCGGCTTTCTCAGCTGTGTACGCCACGGTTCTACTTCATGATCAGCCTTTTCAAGAAATAAGAGAAACGTTGCAACAACATGGGGCTTGGACAACCTCTATGGAGAGTAAGTTCGAAGAGGCTCATCAGGCGTGCTTTTCAATTATCATCGGTATATGAAAAAAGCCGATCCCACTCCAGCGGGTCGGCTTTTTGCTTATAATAAAGTCATAAGTCTCATTGAAAAAACAGGAGTGATCACTGTGGCAACGTTTCTCGAATACGCGCAGTTGAGCAATTTCGTCTACACCGCCAACCTCAAAGACTTGCCGAACGGACATACGATCACCGCGCTTCAGTCGAGCATCCCTCTATGGCGCGACGGCGTCGACGTGAGTGTGGTGGGCGACTGGGTGCTCGTCGCGACGATGGATCGATCGGTCTCCGGCTTTTTTGGCGCGGCGTTTCAAAAAGGGCAGGAGGTCGTCGTGGCGTATCGCGGAACCGTGCTGGACAAAATCGGCGATTTCCTCGCCGACGCCGCGTTTGCGTCGCACCTCACCGAGCTGATCAACCCGCAGATGGAAGACGCGCTCGCCCTCTACCAAACCGTCTCCGCGCAATTCAAAGACGCGCACCTCACGATCACCGGCCACTCCCTCGGCGGCGGTCTCGCGCAAAAAGCCGCAATGGCAAACGACATCCAAACGCTTACCTTCAACGCGCCGGGCGCATTGCACGCAGCGACGTTTGAGCAGCACATGAAGTTTTTGCGCGGCGATTACGACCATCTGATCACCAACTATGTACAGGCGGGCGACATCTTCATCGGCAACAACCACCTGCTCAAACACGCGGGGCAAGTGGTGGTGCTAAACGGCGACGAACTCGGCGATACGCCGGAGAAAATGGACCCGATCCTTAAACTCGCCTACCACGCCATCCTCAACTTCAACGCCGACGCGCTGCCGGACGGGTCACTCAACCAAGCGCATGTCGACCACGTCCGCTTCGAAGACAAACCCGGCTTGATGCGCGACACGGCAGACGCCTTGCTTGCCGCCCAAAAGAGCTGACAACCTACATGATTCCAGCACCGTCCGAATACACTACAGGTATAAGGGCGGTGATCTCATGGACTTTGTCAACCCAACCCGAGGCAAACTCTCGCTCCCTCTCGTTGTGCAGGACATGTTGGAGTACATCGGCGAAGCGCCGGAGAGCGACTATCGCATCATCATCGGCTCCGACTCGCAAAACAAAGAATCGCGCCACCGAACGACGTTCGTGACGGCGATCATCGTACACCGCATCGGCAAAGGAGCGCGGTACTATTTCCACCGCCGCAGCCGTCCGATGATCCAAAACATGCGCCAGCGCATCTTCACCGAAGCGTCGCTGTCCCTCCTCGTCTGCGGCGAACTGCGCGAACAGCTCGCGTTGCTGAAGCGCGAACAGAAGCGCAACCTTGAAGTCCATCTCGACGTCGGACAAAACGGCGCGACGCAAGCGCTGATCAAAGAGCTGATCGGCTGGGTCGAAGGCAGCGGCTACGCAGCCAAAATCAAACCGGATTCCTTCGTCGCTTCCAAAGTAGCCGACCGTTACACGCGCGTCTAAAAGAGCACCCGCCGGGTGCTTTTTTGTTGTGCGCTTTTTGTCTATACTGAATGTTAAGAATTGGTTTTGTATTCAAGAGGAGGTACTGCTTTGTTGGCGACTGTTGTAGATACATATGAGCAGGTGCAAGACATGATTCGCGAGATCGGCATCTTGCCGCTGTCTTCTTTTATCCCGGAATATCCGTCACTCGAAGGAGTCACGCGCAAGGAAGCGTGGCACACCGGAAGCGACACCGACCCGTGGCTGTGGCGGGACCGCGCGGCGGGCGAGGGCGTCGCGGCATACGGCCGTTTTTTCAAGAAAAAACCGATCCTCGTCTCGCGGGACTTGTACCCGTACTTGCAAGCGGTGCTCCGCGATGAGTGGGAGGTGGACGCCCGCTACGAAGACGGCCAGCTGTCGCACGCGGCGAAGCGCATCTACGAAGCGGTCCGTGACAACGGCGGCATCGACACGAAAGCCCTGCGCGTTGCCGTCGGCATGCAGGACAAAGACTCCAAAAACGACTACGACAAAGCCCTGATCGAACTCCAAGAGACGGGCGACCTCGTCATCGCCGGGATCGACGAACGCCGCTTGAACGACCAAGGGCTGAAGAGCGGCTGGAACTCCACCTGCTACGAACTCGCCGACCGCTGGCTGGAACAGCACGGCGCTGCACCGCTCGCGCTCTCCCGCGAAGAAGCGAAAGCGCATCTCTTTGCCCATCTGGAGAACGTCTGCACAGAAGCGGCGCTGGCGTTTTTCCGCAAACTGTTCAAGTAAAAACGCAAGACGCAGGCTGGCTGTAAGCAAAAAAAAGAACCTGACCCAAGCGGGCCGGGTTCTTTTTTCTATTGATCGGTCGAAGTCAACGTGTAGTCCGTGTAGTCCGGTTTGAACCACTTAAACTCGATGCTCTCCTGTCCCGTCGCATCGGCCGCGTTGAACTGGTAGTCCTCCGGTTTGATCGGTTTCAGGTTGAGGAGGAGGTGGGTTTTGGACGGGTTCTTCACGTAGAACGTCAGTCCGCGCACCGCGTCGATCGTCAGCGGCTGCGGGCCGAACAGCGGATCGGCGATGCCGGTCACGTTCAACCACGTCTCGCCGTCGAAGTCCGTTTGGGCGACCTGCACGTACTTGCGGGCGACTTCGTAGTGCAGGAGGCGCGACGTGCGGGCGACGAGCACTTTGCCGTCATCTTGGTACTGTGCCAGCAAGCGCAACGACGCCAAGCCGCGCTCGTCAAACGGGAATCCGATGTTGTAGCCGCCCAGATGCTGCGCGAAGATCGCGTATTGCTGGTGATCCACCAGCGAATCCAAGTTGCCCTGGTTGATCTGGCGGTGAATTTCCCGCGGCACCCAATTCCAGTCGATGGAACCGTTGGCGGCGCGGTCTTGCGTGTCGCGGTGGAAGCCCCAGACTTTCTGCCCGTCGCGCAATTTGATCTCAAACAGCGGAGAGTCCCAGCCGACCGTCGATTCGCCGACCGAGTCCCAGACGAAGTGCACGCCGTTTTTGACGGTGAGGTCGGTGTGGTAATTCGGGGATTTCGGGTCGTCTCCGGACTGATACGCGGAGAAGCGGTGCGGGTCGTACGCGCCGAACGCGTCCACGTTCGCTTCGTTGCCGTGATTGATCCAGACGTCGAGCCGGATGTCGTCCGCCTGCAGCGCTTCCCACGCTTTGACCGCATAGTCGCGCTTGAACACCGCGTCGCCGTGGTTTTTGCGGGAGAAATCGCCGAACGTGTGCATGGAGTCCAACCATCCGGCTTTCCAGTAGTGCTTGATCGCTTGAGCGAAGTTTTTCTTGGTCGGGTCGGTGCCTTGGAAGTACGTCAGAACGCCGTCCAAGCCGTGTCCCGACTGGTCGGTTTTGCCGCCCTGGTCGTTCGCCATGTACATCCAGAACGAATCCCCCACATCCAGCCCCAAGCCCCTGCCGTGCGGCGTCTCTTCCTTGGTATTTAAAAAGCGGTGGTACTCCGCAAACTCCTCCGGCGTCGTGTCGTCGATGTCCGACGAGATCGCCACCATCGAGCGGTACGGATACGGAAATTTGCGGATCAACTTGGCATCGGCCGGTTTCCCTGCTTGCAGCGCGGCTTTCACCGCATCCGGCACTTCAGCTTTGGCAAGGCGCTTGCGGAACAGCCAAGCGTCTTCGTCTTGCGGCGCGACCGCCGTGACCGTGACGTCGGTGGACTTTTGCGCTTGAGGGGCCGTGGAAGCGGCCGTCTCCGTGACCGTTTGAGGTGTGTGGCAGCCTGTAAGAGTCATTCCCGTGGCCATAGCAGCCAGTGCAAGTGCCTGCCTGACGTTTTTCATCGCGATTGAATCCCCCATTGTTACTTATTGTGAATATTCTGATGATTTATTTCTCTCTATTTCTTCTTATTATAATTGGAGATCGTCTCCGTATCCAGCAGGACTTTAATTTGTACCGACCAGTCAGTTTCGTAAAAATTTACATGGTATTATTAAAATATATTCTTACCATTCAGGTTTTTCTGGTAAAATAGAGCCATGTCAGTCACATTTCAAAAATAAAACTCATGGAGGCGTTCAAAATGGCGAAACGATTCGTAAAATTGGCGACCGCAGCTCTGCTTCTCGGCGCGGCTCTCAACCTTCCGCAAGCAGCTCACGCGGCAGCGCCGGCTCCGACCCTGCACAACGACAACGCGACGGCGAATTTCGGTGACTGGTATACCGGCGCAATTCCAAGCAACGTAGACTACTCGAAACCGGTTATCCTCTTCGTGCAAGGTTTGCACTCTGACTACACCACCTGGACGGCGACCGATGCGTATTATGACGCGGCGTACAACGCCGGCTACCGTACCGCTTTCGTTCAATTGCGCGACGCGGACGGCAACGGCGGCAACCCGTGGACGAACGGTCCGGTACTCGCCGATGTCATCAAGAAAGTAGCGAACTACTACGGCGTGCCGAAAATCAACATCATCTGCCACTCCAAGGGCGGTATCGACACGCAAACCGCACTCGTTTACTACGGCGCGTATCCGTACGTAAACCTCGTGCACCAACTCTCCACCCCGAACAAAGGCTCGGAGCTCGCGGACATGGCGTACAGCACTTGGACCTCTTGGCTCGCTTCGATCATGGGCCAGAAGGACGATGCGGTCTACTCCCTGCAAACGTCGTGGATGGCGAACTACCGCGCCCAAACGGACGGTCGTGCGGAAAACAACTACACCCGTACGTATATGTCGGGCGGCACCGGAGATGACGGAATTTTCTCGTCGAGCTATTACTCCCGCGCGTTCCTGCCGGGCGAAGACGACGGCGCGGTTGCGATCTACTCCGCGTTCGGCCTCCCGAACGGCTACAACGGTTTCACCGACAACGGCTCGGAACGTCTCTCGCACACCAAGATGCACTACGCATCGAAAACCTGGTGGCAAGTTCGTCCGCGTCTGACCACCACGTCGTACGCGGCGATTCCGGCAGCGGGCCTGACCGCTTCGGCGAACAAAACCGGCCTGGAAGGCTCGACCTCGATCGACGAATCGTCGAACAACATCATGCGCGGCGGCGCGATCAACGGCCTCGTGTCCGATTCCTTCCAATTGGAGAGCGGGATCAACGGCGCGAACGTGGACGTGATGACCTCCTCGACCGCAACCGATGTCCAACTGGTGTCTCCGTCCGGCAAAGTCTACAAAGCACAAAGCAAGAAGCAAGGCACCGACGATTCGGTGATGTTTGACACGGCTGTCCACAACGTCTTCTCCATCGACAAGCCGGAGAAAGGCACCTGGACCCTGCAAGCGAAGGGCGACCTCGATGCGTACTTCATGGTCGCAACGATCGACGGAGGCTCCAAAGCGAAACTCAACGCGTCCAAGAAAGTTGTCACGAAGGCGGAGAAGGACGTCGCCTTCAACGTGGAACTCGACGGCGCGAAAGCGACCGGCAAAGTCAAGAACGCAAAAGTCGTCAAAGCGAACAAAAAAGGCAAGTCCAACGTGGTGCAAGACGTGCAGACGAACACCGACGCAAACGGCAAAGTGACCGCTGCGATCGCGACTCCGACCGAATCGGGCGTCTACAACGTCTCGATGGACGTCACCGCGGTGAACGCGAAGGGCGAAGAATTCACCCGTTCCGTCAACTACAACTTCGCAGTTCTCGACGACAAAAACGAACTGAACTAGTTCTTTGTTTGGACGAGCTGTATCTTCGAAGGCCACCCAACCCCGCGTGTTGGGTGGTTTTTTTGCACGTCGTGCGGCGCTTTTTTCTGAATCCGGGGGGGCTTTTTCGGCAAGGATAAGAGGTAAGACAAGAAGAACGCATTTGCTAGTGGACTCATATCCTATATAATAAGAAATTATACCTAAAGGATTCGGCATTTGAACGTATAGGATGGTGCAACGGTTTCATGAAGTTTTCTGAGACGATCGCGAAATTGAAGGGTGAACGCACGTTGTTGCTTTGCCATGACCAAGCAGACAGCGATGCGATCGGAGCGGCGTACGCGCTCGCCCGGTACATCGGGGGAGACGTCGGCGTTCCGCAGGCGGTGGCGACGCATACCTACCGTTTGATCGAAGAGTTGGAGTTGAGCGTCATCATCGCCCCGGACACCGCTTCGTACCAACATGTCGTGGTCGTGGACGCCGCGTCTCCCGTGCAACTGCGGGAATCGCTTCCGACGAAGTTTTGGTTTGTGGATCACCATCCGGAGAACGACTTGCAGAAGTTGGCGCTCGGCGGTCTGTACGACCCCGTTTCGTCGACCTGCCAGTTGGTGTATCGGCTGCTGAAGGAACTCGGGGTGAAGCTCGACCGCAAGACAGGGCTGGCGCTGGCGGCGGGGATCATGACCGATACGATCAACTTCCATAAGGGCGACGCCGAAGCGTTCCGCTCGTTTGGTGAAATTTTAGACGCGACGGGTCTGACGTATGAAGCGATTCAGCGACTCTACATGACCGACGAACGCCGCGACCGCGGGGCGATCTGCCAAGCGGCGATCAACGCCGAGCAGCACGAGATCGGCGGCTACCATGTGTTGGTGGCGACGATTTGCGAGAACATCCCGACGTTTGCCGCGCGGGCGCTGTTTGACTTGGGCGCCGACGTGTCGGTGGTCGGCTACACGCGGGGCGAGGAAGTGGAGATCCGCATGTACATTCGCCAAGAGTTGGCGGCGAACCACAAGCTCGACGCCGCCGATGTGTTCCGCAACGTCCCCGGCATGGAGAAGGGGACCGCTTGGGGGTACTCGCTGTTTGCGGGATACCGCGCCAAGGGGGATTTGAAAACTCTGTTGGCAAATATCGTTCAATCTTTTCAAGAGAGACTCCGCTCGTGAGGGCGGGGTTTTCTGTTTCATGACGAGAAAAAACCGACTCAGCACGAAGCTCAGTCGGTTTTCTTGTTGTTCAGAGCGGCGGCGAATCGGTAGAGCAGGTCAAACCGGCGCTCGGAGTTGTAGCCGTCGAACACCAGTCCGCGGTACTCCCGGACGGATTTGCGCCCTTGCACGAGACACAGCGCTTCCAGCAGATCTCCGATGATCGTCTCGCGGATTCGTTCGTAATGCGTCGGCCCTTTGTGCGCGGAGCCGAGGCGCGCGTGCGGGATGCGGGCGAGCGTGTCGATGCGAAGCCCGAGTCGGGCCGCTTCCGCCAAGAGCAACGGCGGTTTGCCCAAGGACGACAGCGGCACGTCCCGCAGCAGCCGCCGCGAGACGACGTGCGGTCCGTGCGCGGGGTTGCTGAGCCCGAGACGTCCGGCAAGGCCGAGTTTGAGGTTGAGATCATAGCGCAGCCGAATCAGCGTGTCGCGGGCGTCGGCGGCGTCGTGCACCGTGCCGTACGTGTCGGTCAGGGCGAGGTCGACGTTGAATTTCTGCGCCGATTCCACCAGTTTCGCCAACTCGTCGCGGTGATGCCCGATCAGATCGCCGTCGTAAAACAACACCCGCTCGGCCCCGCGGGAGTACGCATACGCCGCCCCGATTGCGCGCGGAATGTCGACGCCAAGCGCCTCGCGAAAGGTGATGACCGTCAGATCGTCGCCTTGCAGTCCTTTGACGACCTCTCTCGTGCCATCGTGACATCCGTTGACCACCACGACGATCTGGCGGGCGCCGGCGAGGCGCACGTTGCGGACGGCCGACGCGATGCGGGACGCTTCATTGCGGGCCGGAATCACGGCAAACACGAGACATCACCTCCTCTTTCCTTTACGATATGCGGCAAGTGACCATCTCGCGAAGGGTGTCATACAATATCACGCACAAAAAAGGAGGGAGTCGGATGTGGAAGGTCGGGGAGTTGGTCTCCCGCAAGTCGTACGGCAAGGACATCTGTTTTCACATCGTAGAAATCGACCGCAGCCAAAGCATCGCGGTCCTCAAAGGCATGGAGGTCCGTCTGCTCGCCGATGCCCCCCTGACGGACCTCGAACGCGTGACCGACAACGAGCTGCGCGACTATACAGCAGGAGTTCGGCGCGAAGAAGACGACGCGCTGCGCTTGATTCGCATGCGCCGTCTGATCGAGGAAGAAAAGCGCGCCATGCGGTCAGACGCCAAGTTTCGGGCGAGCCATGATTTTTTTGAAAAGCCGGGGCGGGTTCTGCACTTGGACGGCGACGGGTCCTACCTCGACAAGTGCTTGCTTTTCTATGAAGAACTGCGCATCCCGGCGATCGGGCACCATGTCGCGGAAGCCAGAATGGCGGAAGTGCTGCCGCACTTCCTGCAGCAATATCACCCGGACATCTTGATCTTGACCGGGCATGACGGTCTGTTGCGCAAGGGGCAGGATCTGTCGAACGTCTTCAACTACCGCAACTCGGAAAACTTTATCAAAGCGGTCAAAGCGGCGCGCAAGTACGAGCGCAGTTTCGACGATCTGATCATCTTCGCGGGCGCCTGCCAGTCGCACTATGAAGCGCTGCTCGATTCCGGGGCAAACTTTGCGTCGTCGCCGCACCGCATCTTGATTCACGCGCTCGATCCCGTGTTCATCGCCGAGAAAATCGCCTACACGCCGATCAACCAGACGGTGAACATCTTCGATGTCGTGAAGTCCACGATCACCGGCACAGACGGTCTCGGAGGCTTGGAAACGCGGGGCAAATACCGCATCGGGCTGCCCAGATCCCCCTATTGATCGATCAGACAAAAGGAAGCGGATACTGAAGTGTGAGCGAAGATTCTGACATTTGCCGGGCTATTAATGGCCAAAACAGGCAAATAAAGCCCATTGACAGATTTTTCGGGACACTGATATAATAATTAACCTCATTTGACAAAGTTCGTCATTCGTGCTACACTCTTAGATGGAAAGAGGTGGTGTCGATGACAGCGAAAAACGCATTGAACGAAATCAAGCGCAACCTGGATCGCCACGTTGGTGAGAAAATTTTGTTGCGTGCAAACGGTGGACGCCGTAAGACCATCGAGCGCACCGGCGTTCTCGAAGAGACATACCCTTCTGTATTTGTCATCAAGCTGGATCAGGAGAACTCCTTCAAGCGCGTCTCCTACAGCTATGCAGACATCCTGACCGAAACGGTCGAACTCATGGTCTGCAAAGACGAGGGTCAAGTACGTGTAACCCTCTCGCAAGGGCACGATGCATAAATGAAACACGAGATAAACTTCTCCGACACGCCAGGGCGTGTGTGGAGGAGTTTTTTTCGTTTCGCGATTGATTGTAAAACAAGCCACCTCGTACGAGCGAGGTGGTTTTTTGTTTCTCTGGGCATACTACCCGCGTGTTGTTCAGTTTTTTACAACCAAAGGAGGGACATCATCATGGGACGCAAACGTCGCGGTGGCGTGATGTCGGAACACCTGAAGATGGAGGCCGCCAAGGAATTGGGGATTTACGATACGGTGCAACAGGAAGGTTGGGGCGCCATCAAAGCCAAAGATGCGGGAAACATCGTCAAACGGGCGTTGCAAATCGCAGAGCGGGCGATGGCGAACCAAGACCGATGATCTCCCCGGGCCAGAGCTTCGGCTCTGGTCTTTCCATGAAGAGCGCGCAGTCATGAATAATTGCCCGCCCAACTAGGGCAGACTTACATCCTGAACATGTCTACGTTCCCACAATGAGGAGGAAAAGCGGATTGAGTACTCGATCTGGTAAATTGGTCATCATCGGCGGAGCAGAGGATAAAAAGCACGACATGACCATCCTCCGCGAAGTCGTCCGGCTCGCAGGCGGCAAACACGCCCGCATCGTGGTGATGACGGTTGCAACCGAACTCCCCATCGATGTCGGAGCCGAATACATCGAAGTGTTCGACACGATCGGCGTCGCGGACGTCCGCATGTTTGACGTCTCCAACCGGGAATCCGCGAACGCCAAAAGCGCGATCAAAGCCATCGAGGACGCAACGTGCGTCTTTTTTACAGGGGGCGATCAGGTCCGCGTCACCAAGCTCCTCGGGGGCACCAAAATGGACGCGGCCTTGCACGAACGCCATGAATCGGGTCTCCTGCTCGCCGGCACGTCCGCCGGTGCTTCGATGATGTCGAGCACGATGATCGTCTCCGGCGTCTCGGAGACCAACCCGAAGGTCGGCATCGTGGAGATGGCGCCGGGCATGGAGTTTATTTCCGGTGTGGTCATCGACCAACACTTTGCCCAACGCGGGCGATTCGGACGTTTGTTCTCTGCCGTAGCGCAGTACCCGCATCACTTAGGGCTTGGGATCGACGAGAACACCGCGATGGTCGTCGACGGCCTCGAATTCAGCGTCATCGGAGCCGGAGCCGTCAATGTGATTGACGCAGGCGCTCTCACTCATTCCAACATCGAAGATGTCCGCAACGGCGACGATCTCGCGCTTTGCGGCATTCACGTGCATATCCTGCCGAGCGGCTACGGCTTTCACTTGCGCGATCGAACCCCGATTGCAAGACGACGAGGAGTGGACAACGAATGAAAATCGAGGATATTCGGTACATCCCAGGACCGAATCTCTACTCGCATCAACCCGCCATGGTGATGCGCATAGATTTGCAAGAATGCGCGGGCAAGGAATCGTATGAATTCCCGAACCTGAACGCCAAACTTCTGGACTTCTTCCCCGGTCTGCGCGAGCATCACTGCGCCAAGGGCGAGCCGGGCGGTTTTGTCGAACGGCTCGACGAAGGCACGTACCTGGGTCACGTGATCGAACACGTTGCCATCGAACTGGCAGAACTCGCCGGCATCGGCGCCAACCGCGGCAAGACGAGTTACGCGGCGGAGGGCGTCTATGACGTGTTTGTCGAATGCAAAAACGAAGCGGGCATGGCGCATCTCCTGCGCACGTCGTTCGCGCTCGTGGACGCGCTTGCACGCGGGGAGAGCTACGACTGGCAACCCGAACTTGAAGAAGCAAAAAAACTCATCGCCCGCACCGGGCTTGGTCAATCGACAAAAGCGCTCGTCGAAGCGGCGGAGAAGCGCGGCATCCCGCACTACCGCCTCAACACCGGCTCCCTGATCCAACTGGGAACCGGCCGGCATCTGAAGCGCATCCAAGCGACGATCACCGAGCGCACGTCCTGCATCGGCGTCGACATCGCCTGCGACAAAGAATTGACCAAGCAGATGCTCGACCTCGCCGCGATTCCCGTTCCGTACGGCAGCGTGGCGTACACGGAGGACGAAGCGGTCGCGCATTTTCGCGACATCGAACGTGCCGTCGTCGTCAAGCCGCTCGACGGCAACCAAGGCAAGGGCGTTTCGCTGAACCTCGTCACGGAGCAAGAAGTGCGCGAGGCGTTTCGCATCGCGCAAGGCTTCTCCGAAGCGGTGATCGTGGAGAGCTATCTTGAAGGCCGCCACTACCGCGTGCTCGTCGTCGGCGAACAGGTCGCCGCCGCGGCGGAACGGATGCCGGCGTACGTGACGGGCGACGGCAAAAGCACGATCGCCGAGCTGATCGCGCGCGAGAACCTCGACCCGCGCCGAGGCGAAGGACATGAAGCGCCGCTGACCAAGATCAAAATCGACGACGTCATGCACAACGTGCTCGCGCGCGAGGGACGCAAACTCGACGACGTGCCGCACGAGGGCGAGACGGTGATCTTGCGCGACAACGCCAACCTCTCCACCGGCGGGATCGCGATCGACGTGACGGGCAAAGTCCATCCGAGCGTCGCGGAAGTGTGCATCCGCACCGCCCGCATCGTCGGCCTCGACATCTGCGGCATCGACCTCGTCTGCCCGGACATCTCCGAGCCGTTTGACGAATCGAGCTCGTGCGTGATCGAAGTCAACGCGGCACCCGGCATCCGCATGCACGAGACGCCGTCGATCGGCGACCCGCGCTCCGTCGGCGAAGCGATCGTCGACATGCTCTATCCGCCGGGGCAGCCGACGCGCATCCCGGTGATCTCGATCACCGGCACCAACGGAAAAACGACCACGACCCGCATGATCGGCCATGTGATCCAATCGACGGGCCGCATCGTCGGGATGACGTCGACCGACGGCATCTACATCGACGGCAAGTGCATCGCCAAGGGCGACACGACCGGCCCGCGCTCCGCCCGTGCGATTCTAAGCGATCCGGGCGTCGACGTGGCGGTGCTGGAGACGGCGCGCGGCGGCATCGTGCGCGCCGGGCTTGGCTTTGACTGGTCGGACGTCGGGATCCTCACGAACATCCAGCCCGACCACATCGGCTGCGACGGCATCGAGACGGTCGACGACCTGATCTCCGTGAAGTCGCTGATCGCCGAGCGCGTGCGTCCGGGCGGCACGGTGATTCTGAACGCCGACGACCCGCACTTGGCGGAGCTGCCGCGCAAGATGAAGCCGCGCCACCGCAGCGGGCGCAAGTTTGTTTTTTTCTCGCTCAAACCGAACTCCCGCGTGTTGAAAAAACACCTCTCCGAAGGGGGCACCGGGTATTTTCTGAAGGACGGGTGGATTCACGAAGCGCGCGGTGAAAATGCGCGCAAAGTGATGCGCGCCGCCGACATTCCGGTCACGATGCTCGGCGCGGCGCACTTCCACGTCCAAAACGCGATGGCGGCGATTGCAGCCTGCCGCGCGTACGGCATGACGCGGGAAAAAATCGCCGCGGCACTGCGCGAATTCAGAAGCGACGTGCACAACCCCGGCCGCGTCAACCTCTACCAAGTGAAAAACTCCTACGTGATGGTCGACTACGGGCACAACCCGCACGCGTTCCAAGCGATCTGCGAGATGGCGGGCCGCCTGCCGAACGTGCGCGTGACCGGCGTTGTCGGAGTGCCGGGCGACCGCAACAACGACATCGTCAGCGAGTCGGGCCGCGCGGCGGCACAGGGCTTCCACCGCCTGTTCGTGAAGGAAGACATCGACTTGCGCGGCAGACGCCCGGGCGAAGTGGCGACGTTGCTCGAAGAAGCGATTTTAAGCGTCTCGCCGGAGAAGGAGTGCCGCGTGATTCACAACGAAGTCCAAGCGCTCGAAGCGGCGTTGTCCGATCTGGAGGACGGGGAATTGGTGGTCGTGTTCTATGAAAAACTGGCACCGGTTCTGGACGTTTTGAGAAAGCATGAGGCAGTTTCCGTCTCACACATGTCGCTGAAACTGTGAAAAAAAGCGTCTTGCACGCTTTTTTTCACGTTTGGAGCAGGAAATCGGCCTTACCTATTGAAGATGTACGAAATTAACTTAGGAACGAACGTTACTCAAAGGTAGGTCATGCAAGCCCATGTTGACGGAAAAAGCCCAAGCGAAAATCAACCTGACCCTCGACGTCCTCCACAAGCGTCCGGACGGCTACCATGAAGTGGAGATGGTGATGCAGACTGTAGACCTGTCCGACCATCTGCAATTTCAAGAGCGCGCCGACGCCGAGATCGTGCTGACCTGCACGGCTCCTTACATACCGCTCGATCAACGCAACCTCGTCTACCAAGCGGCACACCTGATGCGCGAAACGTACGGCATCGAGAAGGGCATTCACATCCACATCGAGAAGCGCATCCCGGTCGCGGCGGGACTGGCCGGCGGCTCCAGCGATGCCGCAGCCACTCTGCGCGGCTTGAACCGCCTCTGGAAACTCGGGCTTTCTCTGGACGAGCTCGCGGTGCTGGGCGCCAAGATCGGCTCCGACGTGCCGTTTTGCATCTACGGCGGCACCGCGATCGCGCGCGGGCGCGGCGAGCAGATCGAACGTCTGCCGAGCGTCTCCCCGACGTGGGTTGTGCTCGTCAAACCGCCGATCGCCGTCTCGACCGCCGACGTCTACGGGCGATTGCGCGCCGACGAGATCGAACACCATCCGGATACTGCCGGGATGGTGCACGCGCTGACGACCGGCGACGTGAAACAGATCTCGGCAGGGCTTGGCAACGTGCTGGAGAACGTGACGTTTGCCATGTACCCGGAAGTCGAGCGCTTGAAGCAACAACTGTTGAAGTTCGGCGCTCAAGGGGCGCTGATGTCCGGCAGCGGACCGACCTTGTTTGCGCTCGTCGAGCGCGAGCAGAAAGCCGTGCGCATCTGCAACGCTCTGCGCGGCTTCTCGCGGGAAGTGTACCTCTGCCGCTTTTTCTAGAAAGGTTGCCATAAACACGAATCAAATGATATATTTTTTCTATTAATGTTCGTGTTTTGGAAGGGGATAGGGTGTTGAGTAAAATGCGACGCAGTGAACGCATCGTGCGTCTGACGCAGATCCTCCTGGAACAACCACATCGCGTGTTGTCGTTGACCGAGATGGCAGACAAGCTGTCGTCCGCGAAGTCTTCGCTGTCCGAAGACTTGGCGATCATTCGGGACGTGATGGAAGCCGAGGGGCTCGGCACGTTGGAGACCCAGGCGGGCGCGGCCGGCGGCGTGCGTTACGTGCCGGGGTTGCGCGACGACTTGGCGGAGCAGTTTTTGCAAGACGTGGTGCAGGTCTTGAGCACGGGAGATCGCATTTTGCCGGGCGGCTTCCTCTATATGTCGGACGTGTTGGGACGTCCGGACGTGCTCGATACCGCGGGCAAAATGTTCGCGTCCCGCTACCGGGACTCGGGAGCGGAGTATGTGGTGACCGTCGAGACCAAGGGGATTCCGCTGGCGGTGGCCACGGCGAAATATCTGAACGTGCCGATGGTCGTCGTCCGCCGCGACCACAAAGTCACGGAGGGCTCTGCCGTCTCCATCAACTACGTGTCGGGGTCCAGGCGCATCCAGACGATGTCGCTCTCCCGCCGTTCGTTGCCGGAGAAGACCAAAGTTCTGATCATCGATGACTTCATGAAAGCAGGCGGCACCGCCAAGGCGCTCGCCGATCTCATGCGCGAGTTTCAGGTTGACGTGGTCGGCGTGGGCGTGTTCATGTCCACCGTCGACCCGGAAGATAAAATGATCGAGCAGTACGTTTCGCTGGCGACGCTCACCGAGATGAACGAAGCCACTCGTCAGGTGACGATCCAGCCGGGAACGTACTTCGCTTAGAGAGAGGGGATTGTTTCATTATGGAAAAGCAAATCATCGCCACCACCAATGCGCCGGCTGCGATCGGCCCGTACTCCCAAGCTGTGAAAGTCGGCAACATGATCTTCACCTCGGGTCAGATTCCGCTCCTGCCGACCGGCGAACTGCTGACCGGCTCGATCCAAGAGCAGACCCACCAAGTGTTTAAAAACCTGCAAGCGGTGCTCGCAGAAGCGGGTTCCTCGCTGAACGATGTCGTCAAAGCGACCGTGTTCATCTCCGACATGAACCAATTCGGCGAGATCAACGAAGTGTACGCCCAGTACTTCGGCGATCACCGTCCGGCGCGTTCCACCGTGCAAGTGGCGCGTTTGCCGAAAGATGTAGGCGTGGAAATCGACCTCGTCGCCGTAACGAAATAATACATTTTGAAAGCTTGGACGCAGCCTGATTCTAAGGGCTGCGTCTTTTTTTATAACCGGGCAACAGTGAATGCGAAAAAAATTTTATCAAATAATGCTGAAAATGCAGACATTAAGCGCTGAATTGTGGTATTATAAGATTAAGTTAGGCAACACGTACAAACATAAATGGGTGAAGAGGTGAACCGTGATGCAAATCACAGACGTAAGACTTCGTAAAATGAACACGGAAGGTCGTATGAAAGCTATCGCTTCCATCACGATTGACAATGAATTCGTGGTACATGACATTCGCGTCATCGACGGCAACAACGGTATGTTTGTCGCGATGCCGAGCAAGCGTACCCCGGACGGCGAGTTCCGCGACATCGCACATCCGATCTCGTCGGAAACCCGTCAGAAAATCCAAGACGCTGTCCTCGAAGTCTTCTATCGTGAAGAAGACATCGAAGAAGCGACGATCGCGTAATTACGTACATTCCTTTCTGATCTCGGGACAAGCTCCCCCGGCTTGTGACGAGTCAGGGTCGAGACTGTCGGCTTGGGCGCCGGCAGTCTTTCTTATTTTGCGGCGTGATTTCCCTTTTGCCTTGTGATGGTTTATAATAAAATTCGCCGTGGAGGAATCTAACGTTTGAGGGATTTCCTCCTATCAAGATTCGGGGGTGTACGGAGTGGAAGAAACGAACAAAAGCACCGTCATGAAAGAAATTACGCCGCAATCCGAGAATTTTTCTCGTTGGTATTTGGATACGATCCGCAAAGCGGATTTGATGGACTATGCGCCGGTTCGCGGTTGCATCGTCTTTAAACCGGAAGGCTATGAACTGTGGGAGCGCATCCAGCAAGCGATGGACAAGCGCTTCAAGGAAACGGGCCATCGCAACGCGTACTTCCCGATGCTGATTCCGGAGTCGTTCTTCCAGAAGGAGAAGGAGCACGTCGAAGGCTTCAACCCGGAACTGCCGTGGGTGACGGAAGTGGCAGGCGAGAAGCTGGAAGAGCGCCTCGCGCTGCGTCCGACTTCGGAGACGGTCATCGGCCACATGTACAGCCAATGGATCAACTCCTACCGCGATCTGCCGGTGCTGATCAACCAATGGGCGAACGTGTTCCGTTGGGAGAAGCGCACCACGCCGTTCCTGCGCACTTCGGAATTCCTGTGGCAAGAAGGCCACACCGCGCATGCAAATGAAGAAGAAGCGCGCCAAGAGACGATGCAGATGCTCGAAATCTACCGTGAAGTCGTTGAAGAAGTGTTGGCGATTCCGGTGTGGAAGGGTCAGAAGACCCCGAGCGAGCGTTTTGCGGGCGCTGTCGATACGTACTCAATCGAGGCGATGATGAAGGACGGCAAAGCGGTGCAAGCCGGCACGTCCCATTACCTTGGCGACAAGTTCGCGAAGGGCTTTGAAATCAAGTTCCTCGACCGCGACAACCAATTGAAGTATGTGCACACGACGTCGTGGGGCACTTCGACCCGTTTGATCGGTTCGATGATCATGGTGCACGGGGATGACAAAGGCCTCGCCGTTCCGCCGCGCATCTCGCCGACCCAAGTCATCATGATTCCGGTCGGCCCGCCGAACAAGCGTCAAGCGGTCATTGAGAAGATGGACGAAATCTTCTTCGCGTTGAAAGACGCGGGCGTGCGCGTCAAAACCGACCTGCGCGAAGAAACGCCGGGTTGGAAGTTCAACGAGTGGGAGATGCGCGGGGTTCCGGTGCGCATCGAGATCGGCCCGCGCGACATCGCGAACAACCAAGTGGTGGTGGCGCGCCGCGACACCGGGGAGAAAGTCTCCGTGGACATCGACAACGCGGTGGCGGCAGTTCAGCAATTGCTGGAAGACATCCAGGTCAACATGCTGAACAAAGCCAGAGCGTTCCGCGACGCGAACTCGCACACGCACATCAACTCGCTGGAGGAGCTGAAGGCGCATATCGCCAAAGCGGAACAAGACGGCACGCTCGGCGGTTGGGTGCTCGGCGGCTGGTGCGGCAACGACGACTGCGAGTCGAAAGTGAAGGAAGAAACCTCCTTCACCACCCGCAACATCCCGTTTGATCCGCCGGTCGAGAAGGACACCTGCATCTGCTGCGGCCAGAAAGCAGAGCACACCGTGTGGTTCTCCCGCGCGTACTAATTGCAAGTTAGCGAAACCCCTGCTGATCGTCGGCAGGGGTTTTTGTTTTTACCTAGGGGTTGAATGTATATTAATATATGGGTGTTAATCCGATGTGAGTATGGTTGAGGGGTTGCTTCTATGAAGAAATGGATGGCATTGTCTGTCGGGGATGGAGGGTGTTGCTCATGAACTGGAAGAGTTGGAGCAAGACGAGGAAAGTGTTGTTTTTTCTAGGGGCGGTAGTTGTGTTGGGGTGGTGGTATCGGTTTTATTACGGAATCCCGTGGGATGCGAAAGCGTACGGGCATGAGGTGGACCGGTATCTGCGAGAGCAGCGGCACTTCACGGAACCTTACGAGCAAGACGTGGGTCATGACTTTAAGAATGACAGTTATTACGCTGAGGTTCATCTGCAAAACGGAGTCACGTTTACGGTCTACAGAAACTATGACGGGGAATTGGAGGATACATATGAGGATGACCTCGCGATGCACACTTTGACCCAAGAAGCATCGGAGGAGTTGGCCCGTCTGTACCCCAAGCAAGACGCGGAGGTGCAGGTGATCATCAACAAAATGTCCACCGCCCCAATCCTCCCTGACAACACGGCCTACACGATCACCCTGCACAAGAAAATCAGCGACCTCGATGGCACGCTGCAAACGATCTACAAATTCTTCGAATGGCAGCGAGCTACAAATCATACCGGCAGTTTGTACGTCGAGTTTACAGATACACAAGGAAAGCGGAAATGGACGCACATCCCGTTTGATCAACAAGAAAACGTTACCAGTTGGGAAGTCTTGCGCGAACGTACGGAGCGAGACCCACGGATGTGAGGAGGAAGAGGTTATGGAGAAAAAGTGGAGTTGGGCTTCTGTTCCTTTACTTCTCGGGATCTATCAAGCGCTTGGCACGCTGATGATACTGACACTCGGCAGGATCATGGGGATTGAGCACACAGGCTGGGTGTACTTGTTACTGCTGTTCCACCCGATCTACATCATCTTCTCCGGACCCGTCTCGGTTCTTGCGATCCTCCTCACCGCGGTCCTTCTCTTTCTGAAAAAACTCCCTGTTCGAATCGGGCTTTTCACGATCGCGCTTCTCGCGGGTTACAACCCTTTTTATCTATACCTGCTGTCCCAACAATAAGGAGCCGTTCCTGCTTCATGTAGAGGGTGATGAATTGGAACTTCAAGAACTACGGGAAAAAGTTGAGCTGGGGAATTTCAAGGAAGCCATTGAGATCGTGGAGAAATACGGAGAGACGAAGTGTATCGAAGCAACAGGGGAACTGATTGTCCACCTGATGGAAACGGATCATCCCAGATTCCGAAATGCGATCGCGATTGCCCTCTCCGACATGGGGGCACAAGAAGCGGTCGAACCGCTGATGGAACTGCTCGAAGATCCGAAAACCGTGGGCAATCGCGGAAGTTTGTTATACGCGTTGGAATCGTTCGACTGCTCGAAACATGCACAAAAACTCGTGCAGTTCATGTGTGAAGGAAACTTTGAGGTCAGCCGTCAGTCTTATCTCGTTTTGCAAGCCTGCAAAGACAAGATTTCGATGCACGAGCGGGAATGGTGCATCGGCAGACTCCAGCAGGCGATCGACGAGTTGGAGGACAAGGAACAGGCGGCTTTTCTTTCAGAAGCAATAGATGAACTGTTTGGTGAATAAAAACGCATGTGTCCAGGTCGGGAGGTCATATCATGCGGGGAATCCGGAAAAACGGGAAGACCTTGGAAACTGGGCTGTTTTTTAAGATCACCGGCTGTCTGGAACTTCCGTATCAGCCTGAAAAAATCCAAGCCGCGATCCGCTACCTGTTGACGCAAGGAGCGATCTTGGGCAAGGCGAGCTTTCTGCAAGGGACACCGGCGCAAGAGATGACGTATGAGCGGATTTGGGAGGGCGAGCCTTCGTTTGAGTGCGAGGCGGTAACAAGAGAGGATCTGGAGACCCACGTGCTTTTGCGGGTAGAGATCACGCTTCCGAACGGATGGGAGTCTCGGTTGTTGGTGGATTTTTTGGTGGATACGATCTCGTACGAGGTGTCGCTGGTGTTTTCCGACTCCGCCTTGATCGAAGACGTGACGCCGGAAGAGGCCGCACGCAACGAGGAGGAGCTGAAGAAGTTCGGGGAAGGGTTTTTCGAGGCCCTGCAACCGCGATCTCGATTTATCGGTCTGGAGATTGAGCACCCATGACGCAGAGCCCCCGCGCTCTGCATCTTTTTTTTCCAATCGCTCATATCTTTCTCACATTCCTGTGAACGCGGTTGAAATGCATATTCCTTTAAGATATAGTGTGATAGGATAGTTGCTCAAAACTGTATATTTTCTACCTATAGATGAAGGAAACTGGACAGGAGGATGAATATGGCAGGGACCTTTGCGGTGGTTCTGGCAGCTGGTCAGGGCACGAGGATGAAATCCAACACGCACAAGATTCTTCATCCGATCTGCGGGAAGCCGATGATCCAGCACATTCTGGACACGCTGACCGAGACCGGTGTCGACCGTCAAATCGTCGTCGTCGGAAAACTCCGCGAGCAAGTCATGGAAGCGCTCGGCGATCTCGAATACGCGGTGCAGGACGAACAACTCGGCACGGCGCACGCCGTTATGATGGCGCGTCCGCAACTTCAAGGCTTGGAAGGCACCACGCTGATCTGCGCGGGCGACACCCCGATCATTCGAGGCGAAACTCTGCGCGCGATGCAGGAGCACCACCAAGCGTCCGGCGCTGCTGTCACCGTGTTGACCGCCGTCGTCGACAACCCGTTCGGCCTCGGCCGCATCGTTCGCGATGACGCGGGCAACGTGCTGCGCATCGTCGAGGAGAAGGACGCTACGCCTAAGGAGCGTCAAATCCGCGAGATCAACTCCTCCGTCTATCTGTTTGACAACGCTCTGCTTTGGGATGCGCTGTCGAAAATTGATAACAACAACGCGCAAGGCGAATACTACCTGACAGATTGCCTTGAAGTGCTCCGCAGCGACGGACATACCGTCACCGCGTTCATCACCGGCGAGCCGAAGGAAATCCAAGGCATCAACAACCGCGCGCAACTGGCGGTCGCCAACGCGATCATCCGCGAGCGCATCGCCGAGAAGCACATGATGAACGGCGTGACGCTGATCGACCCCAACAACACATACATCGACGTGGACGTGGTGATCGGCAACGACACCGTCATCTTGCCGGGCACCGTGCTCGAAGGCAAGACGGTCATCGGCACAGGCTCTGTGATCGGCCCGAACTCGCACTTGACCAACGCCGTCATCGGCGATGACGTCGAAGTGAAGCACTCGGTGCTCTCCGATTGCACCGTCGAAGCGGGCGCGACCGTCGGTCCGTTTGCGTACCTCCGCCCGAAAGCGCACATCGGCCAAGGCGCCAAAATCGGCGACTTCGTGGAGATCAAAAACGCCAAGATCGGCGCCGGCACCAAAGTGTCGCATCTCTCCTACATCGGCGACGCCGAGTTCGGCGAGAACATCAACGTCGGGTGCGGCACGATCACCGTCAACTACGACGGCTTCCACAAGCACAAAACCCTCGTCGGCGACAACACGTTCATCGGCTGCAACTCGAACCTCGTCGCTCCGATCTCCATCGGCAGCGAGGCGTACGTGGCAGCAGGTTCGACCGTGACCGACAACGTGCCGGACGGCGCATTGGCCGTGGCTCGTGAGCGTCAAGTCACCAAGGAAGGCTATACCGAAAAATTGAAAGCCCGCTTGCGGGATCAAAAAGAGTCGTAAGGAGCTTGCAGCGAACATGGGATACAGCGACGCGAAGTTGAAGATTTTCTCAGGGAATGCGAATCCGGAACTGGCACAAGAGATCGCCGATCATGTCGGCGTGCCGCTTGGCAATGCCAGCGTCATCCGCTTTAGCGACGGAGAAATCCGCATCAAGATTACGGAAAGCGTTCGCGGCTGCGACGTCTACGTTGTCCAACCGACCTCGAATCCGGCGAACGAACACCTCATGGAACTGCTGATCATGATCGACGCTCTCAAGCGCGCGTCGGCGAAATCGATCAACGTGGTCATCCCGTACTACGGCTATGCACGCCAAGACCGCAAAGCCCGCGCCCGCGAGCCGATCACCGCGAAACTGGTCGCCGACCTGCTCTCCACCGCCGGCGCCGGCCGCGTGATCACGATGGACCTGCATGCAGGCCAGATCCAAGGCTTTTTCAACATTCCGGTTGATCATCTGCTCGGCGAGAAGATCCTCGCGGACTACTTCGCGCAGAAGGGGCTCGAAGACATCGTCGTCGTCTCCCCGGACATGGGCGGCGTCTCCCGTGCGCGCGGCATGGCGGAGCGCCTCGGTGCCACGATCGCGATCATCGACAAGCGCCGTCCGGAGCCGAACGTCTCCGAAGTCATGAACGTCATCGGCAAGATTCGCGGCAAAACCGCGATCATGATCGACGACATGATCGACACCGGCGGCACGATCGTCCAAGGCGCGAAGTACCTGATGGAAAACGGCTGCACCGAAGTCTATGCGTGCTGCACGCACCCGGTGCTCTCCGGCCCGGCGCTGACTCGTCTGCAAGACTCCGTGATCAAGGAAGTCGTCGTCACCAACTCGATCAAAGTGGACAAGGAAAAGTGCGAGGGCCGCTGCGACAAAATCACCACGCTCTCCATCGCTCCGCTGATCGGCGACGCGATCATCCGCATCCACGAAGAAGAGTCGGTTTCCACCCTGTTTGACAAGGAATAATCGAAAAAAGCATGCAACCGCCACCCTTGGCGTGTGCATGCTTTTTTTACAGTCGTTCGAAGAGGCGGGTGTAAACAGAGCCAATTTTGGGCATCCTGACCAAGTAGGAGTGATCAGTACGTTACCGGGAGGGACCCAATCTTATGGCAGACCGCATCACGCTTCAAGCACAACCGCGCACGAAGTTGACCAAGGGCGAGCGCAACCGCATCCGCCGCTCGGGCAACATTCCGGGCATCATCTACGGCAAAGACCAAACCCCGACTCCGATCACGATCAACGGCGAGTCGTTTAAACAACTGCGTCACCACGGCAAAGTGTTGGTCGACGTCTCCCTCGACGGCACCGGCACGATTTCCGCGATGGTCAACGAAATCGAACGCGACATGCTCAACCGCAAACCGATGCACATCGACCTCTACGCTGTCAACTTGCGCGAACCGATCAACGTGGACGTGCAAATCATCCTCGACGGCCTCGAAGCGGTGGAAAAACGCGGTGCGGTGATCCAGCAAAACCTGCGCGAAGTCACCGTCCGCTGCCTGCCGACCGACGTGCCGGAGTACATCTTGCACAACATCGCGATGCTGGAGATCGGCGAGAACTCCACCTGCGCCGATCTGCAACTGCCGCCGAACGTCTCGCTTCAAAACGAGCCGACCGACGTGATCGCCATCGCGATGGAAGCGAGAAACCCGGAGCCGGAAACGGAGATCGAGCCGAAAGAACCGGAGCTCGTCCACGACACCGAAGGCAAGGGCGAAGAAGCGAACGTCTAACCAACTGTCCATCTGTACAAAACACACCGTTCCCGCGAGCCTGGCTGGCTTCAGTACTTGATCGACTTGCTGGAAGCCAACCGCCTCGAAGTCGCGGGCGGGCTGCGCTCCGTCAAAGTGCACAACGCTTTGAGAGCATGTTGCGCGCCTGCTTGATTTACAAGTGAGAGAGTCCCTTCTGCGGAGGGGCTCTTTTTTACTTGCCATTTATTCTGAATCAAGATACTATTTAGTCAGTTTCGTTAATTGGAAGACTATGGAGGATGAGAGAGGAGTTTTTTGATTGAAAAAACAGATCCGTCACGCATTCGCCGCTCTGACCGCGCTCTCTCTGCTCGCCATTCCGGTTCCGTCACAGGCGGACGACGGGGTGAAAGTGGTGGTAAACGGTGTACAGCAATCGTTTGACGTCGCACCCTATGTCAAAAACGACCGCACCTACATCCCGCTTCGCGGCGTGCTGGAAAAGCTCGGGGCGCAAGTGTATTGGAACGAAAAGATGGAGGCGGTCATCGTCAAAAAAGGCGATACGTTTATCACTCTCATGCATGATTTGCCGCTTGCTTCGATCAACGGAGAACCTCAGCTTCTCGATGCAGTTCCGGAAGTGGTCAACGACCGGACGATGGTGCCGCTGCGGATTCTCGTCGAAGCGCTCGGCGCGACGGTGAACTGGGACGATGGGACGAACACCGTGAGCATCGACGCTCCGGTGGAGACCTCGTCCGGTGTGCATTCCACGGAACAGTTGAATCTGTACGTCGCGGACATGATGACTTCGGTGGACCCGATTCAGGTTACGAACTCGTATGACTGGTATGCGATCAGCCAAATCTACGAAGGTCTCGTTCGCTTCGATCAGAAGGGACAGGTCGTTCCCGGTGTCGCCAAATCGTGGGAGGTTTCTCAAGACGGTTTGACGTGGACGTTCCACCTGCGCGAGGAGGCGAAATGGTCGGACGGGTCGCCCGTCACCGCCGACGACTTTGTCACCGGATGGAAACGAGCGATCGACCTCGACAACAAAGTCAACCTCTCGTACCTGTTTGACGGAATCAAGGGCGTTCACAACTACAAGTACGGCCCTGGCACGCTGGGGGAACTCGGTTTGCATGCCGAAGACAATCATACGCTGACGGTGCAACTCGACCGCCCGATTCCGTGGTTCCCGCAGTTGACCGCTTCTCCCATCTTCTCTCCGCAGAAGAAATCGTTTCTCGACGAACAAGGAGAGGTATATGCAGCAGTCGCGGAAACATCGCTTACCAACGGGCCGTATCAGATCGAGGGTATGAATCCGTACGATCTGCAGTTGAAGAAAAGCGACACGTACTGGGATCGAAGTCATGTGCAACTCCAACAGGTGCACTTCCAGATGATGCCGTACTTCACTCCCGAATTCCTCAAGTCGATGTATCAAGGTGGTGCGTTGGACGAGATGACGGTACCTTCCGCCATTCACAACGATCTCGTCGGCTCGCCGGACATGCAGGATATTCCCCTCGCTTCGCTTGGGTACGTGGAGTACAACGAACGCAACTCCGTCTTGAAAAACAGCAAGATCCGCCGCGCCCTGAGTGCCGCTCTCGACTTGCCCGCTACGGTGCACGTCTGGGGGGAGGACGGAAAACCGGCCACCGGCTTCGTCCCGGACAGCATCACCGACTACCGGGAGAAAGCGGGCCCGCTGGTCTCGACCGATACGAAAGTGGGAGCCAAACAGTTGTTGGCCGACGGCCTTCGGGAGCTTGGGTTGAACCAACTTCCCAAACTCACCGTCCTTGCAGACTCCCCGCTTCCGCATCCCGAACTCGTCAAAACACAATGGAAAGACGTGTTGGGAATCGACGTGGACGTGAAGGTCATTCCGTTCGCCGAACGCACCCAATTGACCACAGCCGGTCAATACGACATCTCGCTCGCACTTTGGGGCGGCGACTACAACGACCCGATGACGTTCCTCGACCTGTTCCAAACCGGCAGCGTCAGCAACGAAACCGGCTACAGCAACCCGGCGTTCGACCAACTGTTGCAAAAAGCCAACCTGCAGCAAGACCCTGCGCGTCGAACCGCAGACCTCATGGCGGCGGAGAAACTTCTCCTGCAAGACATGCCGATCACGCCGATCGCCTTCCAAGGCAAGTCGGTGTTGATCAACCCGCACGTGCAGGGGCTGTACTTCAATTCCACCCAAGACACGTATGATCTGCGAAACATCAAACTCACCCCGTAATGAGGAAAAAAACACTCTACGAAAAAAGGCCCTTAGCCGCTTGCGGCGGGGTCTCTTTTTTTGTTATCGTAAAGAGATACGAGGAGGAGGTACTTCTCAAATGAAATTGATCGTTGGACTGGGCAATCCGGGCCCGGAATACGCAAAAACCCGGCATAACATCGGCTTCATGGCGATCGACAGACTCGCCGAGGCCTACCGCATCGAAATCACCAAAAGCAAATTCCAAGCACTCTACGGCGAAGGCAACCACAAGGGCGAGAAGATCGTCCTGCTCAAGCCGATGACCTACATGAATCTCTCCGGCAACGCCTTGGCGGAAGCGATGAAGTGGTACAAGCCCAACCTCGAGGACATCGTCATCGTGTACGACGACATGGACACGCCGGTGGGCAAACTTCGACTGCGCACCAAGGGTTCCGCCGGCGGGCAGAACGGCGTGAAGTCGATCATCCAGCACTTGGGCACCCAAGAGTTCCAGCGCATCCGCATGGGCATCGGGCGTCCGGCGCCTGGCAGCGACGCGATCAAGCACGTTCTGATGAATTTCCGACAAGAAGAGCAGAAATTGATCGACGAAGCGGTCTCAAAAATCCCCGACGTCATAGACTGTATCATCGACCAAAACTTCACCATCGCGATGAACCGGTTTAACGGCTAGTCGATCTCGGCGAACGGTTGACGGCTAAGGGCGGCAAAAAGTGGGTATGCTTCTACGGAGGAGGTGGACACCGTATGAGCATCATCTATACCTGCCGTCACTGCCAAACCAAAGTCGGCGAACTGCCGAATTCGCACATTCACGATGTGCGCACGGGCCTGCATTCCTTGACGCCCGCCGAGGCCGCCGATATAATTTCTTATAATTCCATTCAAGATTCAACCTATGTCAAAACGGTTTGTGAACACTGCCAAGAAACTCTGGAAGCCAATCCGGAGTTGAGCCTGTTGTCCAACCCGTTGCAGTAACGGAGAAACCTATAAGCCTTGGCGCAGCTCAAGGCTTTTTTTGCTTGCTGGAGGGGGAAGAACGTGCAATCTTTGGTACAAGTCATGCGCACCGACCAGGACTTTCAGCGAGTTCTGAACGGATGCTTGGAAGGGCTTACAGAACAATTGATCACCGGGCTGACCGGGTCGGCTCAACAACTTTGCCTCGCGGGTTTGCGGGGCTCTTTGGCGCGCCCGCTCCTGATCGTCACCCACAACACGGGGCGCGCTCAACAGATGTACGAAGACCTCATCGAACTCTTGCCGGACGACCTCGTGCGGCTGTTTCCCGAGCGCGAGATGGGCTTTGCAGACGTGATGGCGTACTCGCCGGAACTGGCGTCCAACCGCCTCTCCGTCTTGGAAGCGCTCGTGCAAGGCCAAGCGCCGGTCATCATCGCGCCGATCGCCGCTCTGCACCAACCGCTCGTCGGTCCGCAAGCGTTTGCCAAAGCGGCGCGCCGGCTTCGCGTCGGCGAGGAAGTCAACCTCGACGAGCTCTTGGAACACCTCGTCTACCTTGGCTACGAACGCGCCGAGATGGTCGAGTCCAAGGGCGAATTCTCCGTGCGCGGCGGCATCCTCGACCTGTTTCCGTTGACGCGGGACGAGGCGGTGCGCATTGAGTTTTTTGACGTGGAGATCGATTCGATTCGCAGTTTTGACGCGACAACGCAACGCTCTTCGGAGAAGCTGAGCGAAGTTTTGCTCTACCCGATTCGCGAGTTCATCGCCGAACCGGTGCGCATCCGCGCGGCTGCCGGGGCTTTGGAAATCCGTCTCAACGAACAAATCTCCAAAGTCAACGACGAAGGCATTATTGAAAAACTCCGCGAGAACATCGGCACCGACATTGAACAGATGCAGGAAGGCATCCCGACGCCGAACCTCGTGCGCTATATCGAACTGCTCGACCCGCAAAAACCGACGGTGATGGACTACCTCGCGCCGCAGACGTTGTGGGTGTTTGACGAACCCGCGCGCCTGCGCGAGACGATTAAAGTCGTCGAGCGCGAAGAACAGGAGTGGTTCCTCTCCGCGCTCGAACACGGCGAGATGCTGCCGGGCCTGCACACGGAGACCAACCGCAACTTGCTGTTTACCGACCGGAAGTTGCAGAAGCTGTTTTTCTCCCTGTTTACGCGGGCGATCCCCGGCCTGAACGTGCAGGCGGTCGTCAACACGCAGACGCGCTCCATGCAGAACTTCCACGGGCAGATGAACGTCTTGAAGACCGAAGTCGACCGCTGGACGAAGACCGGCTGCCAAGTCGTGTTCCTCGCCGCGAACAAGGAGCGCGCCGACCGTCTGCAACGCGTGCTCGAAGACCATCTGATGCAAGCGGACATCGTCACCCAGTGGGACGGCACCCGTACGCGTCCGTTGATTTTGCTTGGCAACTTGGCGACCGGCTTTGAACTGACGTCGCTGAAACTGGCGGTGATCACCGAGACCGAAGTGTTCACCACCAAGAAGAAATCGCGGAAGATGAAAACGATTTCCGACGCTCAGAAGATCAAGTCCTACCAAGACCTTAAAGTCGGGGACTACGTGGTGCACATCAACCACGGCATCGGGAAGTACATGGGCATCCAGACCAAAGATATTCTCGGAATACACAAGGATTATCTGCATATTAAATACAAAGGCAAGGACGAGCTGTTCGTCCCTGTCGACCAAATCGACCTTGTGCAGAAATATGTGGGCTCCGAAGAGAAGGAACCGAAAATTTACGCGCTGGGCGGTTCGGACTGGCAGCGCGTGCGCACCAAAGTCCAGTCGGCCGTCCAAGACATCGCCCAAGACTTGATCAAGCTCTACGCCGAACGCGAGGCGACCAAGGGTCATGCGTTCTCGCCGGACACGGCGTGGCAACGCGAGTTCGAAGCGATGTTCCCGTACAGCGAAACGGATGACCAGATCCGTTGCATCGACGACATCAAAAAAGACATGCAGCGCTCCCGCCCGATGGACCGTCTGCTGTGCGGCGACGTCGGCTACGGCAAAACGGAAGTCGCGATCCGCGCCGCGTTCAAAGCGGTGATGGACGGCAAGCAAGTCGCCGTGCTCGTCCCGACGACGATTCTCGCCCAACAGCACTTCCAGACGTTCTCCGAGCGGATGGCCGGCTTCCCGGTGCGCGTGGAACTCATCTCGCGCTTTCGGAGCAAAAGCCAGATCAGCGAAGTGCAAAAAGGCATGAAGGAAGGCTCCGTCGACATCGTCATCGGCACGCACCGCCTGCTCTCGAAGACGATGCAGTTCAAAGACCTCGGTCTCTTGATCGTCGACGAAGAGCAGCGCTTCGGCGTCACGCACAAGGAGAAGCTCAAGCAGATGCGCACGAACGTTGACGCGCTGACGCTGACGGCGACTCCGATTCCGCGAACGCTGCACATGTCGATGATCGGCGTGCGCGATCTCTCCGTCATCGAGACGCCGCCGGAGAACCGCTTCCCCGTGCAGACGTATGTCGTCGAGCACCAGGACGGCATCGTCCGCGAAGCGATCGAGCGCGAACTTGGACGCGGCGGTCAAGTCTATTTCCTGTTCAACAAGATCAACGGGATTCAAGAGGCGGCGAACCACATCAAGCAATTGGTGCCGGACGCCCGCGTGCTTGTCGGCCATGGCCAAATGCCGGAAGACGAACTGGAGAAAGTCATGCTCGACTTCTTGCAAGGCGATGCGGACGTGCTCGTCTCCACCACGATCATCGAAACCGGTCTTGACGTGCCCAACGTCAACACCCTGATCGTGCAAGACGCCGACCATCTCGGTCTCTCGCAGCTCTATCAGTTGCGCGGCCGCGTCGGCCGTTCCAACCGGATCGCGTACGCCTACTTCACCTACCAGCGCAACAAAGTGCTGAACGAAACGGCGGAGAAGCGTCTGCAAGCGATCAAGGAGTTCACGGAGCTGGGCTCCGGCTTCAAGATCGCCATGCGCGACCTCTCGATTCGCGGCGCCGGCAACTTGCTCGGCGCGCAGCAGCACGGCTTCATCGCGTCGGTCGGCTTCGATCTCTACTCGCAGATGCTGGCGGAAGCGATTGAAGAACTGAAACAAGGCGGAGTCAAAGAAGAGAAGTGGCCGGACCCGACGGTCGAGCTGTCGGTGGACGCGTACCTGCCGTCCACGTACATTGAAGACTCGATGCAAAAGATCGAAATCTATAAAAAATTCGTGGGCGCGCGCACTCTCGACGAAGTGCGCGATCTGGAAGAGGAAGTGGAAGACCGCTTCGGCGACATTCCGCTGGAAGTTCGCAACCTGCTGGCGGTCTCCACGCTCAAAGCGTACGCGATCAAGTACCGCTTCACGGAGATCAAACAGACGCCGCAGGGCGAAGTCCTCCTCAAACTCCACGAATCGCAGAACAAGGAAATCGACGGCGAGAAGCTGTTCGCGATGACGCGCGAGTTCCCGAACCGCATGAAGCTCACCGCGCAGCAGCAGATCATCGTCACCCTGAAAGCCAAAGGGCTCAAGGACGAAGAGATCCTCAACATGCTTCTGAAGTTCATGGAACTGTACAAGGTCGTTCCTAAACGTCAGGAGGACTTGGAAAATGCCGCGCCCTAACAAACGACTCTGGTTCGCCATCCCGACCGCTCTGTTGCTCGTCGCCGCGCTGATCCCGGCGACGGGCTGCAACACGGGTTCCGCCGTCGTCGCCACCTACAGCGGCGGACAAGTGTTGCAATCGGAGTTTGAAAAGCAGTTCCATTTCCAACGCACGCTGTTGCTGCCCGACTACAAGGAATCGGATGACAACAAGAAAAGTTTCCTCAACGAGTACATCACCCTGCACAAAATCCTCGTCGAAGAAGCGAAAAAAGCGGGCGTCACCATCGACCAAACTGCCGTCTCCGGCGACATCGAGCAATACAAAGACCAAGTGACCAACATGGTGTTCGGCGGCGACCGCACGAAGTTTGACGCGGAGATGAAGCAATACAAACTCTCCGACGACGACGTCAAGCAACTCGTCCTCGACGACTACTACCTGCGCGCGTACAAAACGCTCAAGACCCAGGACGTGAAGGTCACACCGGACGAAGCCAAAGCGTTTTTTGACCACGATCCGTCTGTGTTCATGACCGGCACCGTCTCGCACATCCTCGTTGCGACGGAAGACGAAGCCAAGAAGATCAAGGAGCGGCTGGCGAAGGGCGAAGACTTCGCGGCGATCGCCAAAGCGTCGTCGCTCGACCCGACGGCAAAGCTCAACGGCGGCACGATGGCGGACGTTTCGTTTGACTCGTTTGAAGACGATTTCCGCCAAGCGGCGGCAAACGCGACGGTGGGGCAGATCAGCGATCCGGTGCACACGGTGTACGGCTGGCACATCTTGCGCGTGGACAAGCGCAGCAACCCGACGTTCGCCGACGTGCAGAAAGACGCCGAGCAAAAAGCGCTCGCCGACAAACAGAACGCGGCGTGGCAAGCCTACTATGAACAAACGCAGCAAAATGCCGGTATTCAGATCACATTACCCAAGTAAACTCAAAAATCCACCTGAGAGGGTGGATTTTTTATGTCCTGCCAGATCGTGCATAAACCAAGAACTTCCGCCCCATACTATCCTCACTTTCCCCTCGAAAAAGAGGCTGAAAGGAAAGGAGGCCCCCGTGAGCAACCAAGAGATTCCAGAGCAGGACATTGGTAAAATCGCTGACAAATGGACAAGATAATGCCAACGATGATAGTAAGTTAGTAGAACCACACATACGTAACCTATCACCGAAAAACATAATGTTCCCAACGGAAAGTGAGGTCGAATCGAAGAAATGAAAGCAACCGGTATTGTACGCAGAATCGACGATTTGGGCCGTGTCGTAATTCCGAAGGAAATCCGTAGAACGCTTCGCATTCGGGAAGGAGACCCGCTGGAGATCTTTGTGGACCGCGACGGAGAAGTCATCCTCAAAAAATACTCGCCGATCGGCGAACTGGGCGACTTCGCGAAGGAATATGCCGAGTCGTTGAGTGAGACGTTGGGCCATATCACGCTGATCACCGACCGCGACGTGATCATTGCGGTGGCGGGCGCCTCGAAGCGCGACTTCTTGGAAAAGCCGATCGGCAGCGACGTGGAGCGGTCGATGGACGAGCGCAAAACCGTCTCCGCCTTCGCAGCAGGCGAGTACAACATCACCCGTGAAAAAGCCGAACCGTTCACGTCGCAAGTCATCGCGCCGATCATCGCCGGCGGCGACCCGATCGGTTCCGTCATCATCCTTTCCCGTGAAGACAACACCAAAATGGGGGAACTCGAAATCAAACTCGCCGAAACGGCGGCGGGGTTCTTGGCGAAACAGATGGAGCAATAATTATTACCTCAATTTCACATTCATCGTAAAAAACCCCCTTCTCACTCGGAGACAGGGGGTTTTTTGGGAAACTTCACAAGTTCTACACAATCAAGTGGTAGAGTTTATAGTGGATGGTCGAGGGCGGCTCATTCTATGAGCAGCCTTCCCTTTGATTGAGAGCGAGTTGCTGAAACTCGCTCCTTTTTTGTTGCCCTTTACTCTAGACGAGATCGCCGAGGCGATATCCGACCCCGTACACCGCGACGACGAGCTGCGGGTTTTTGGGGTCTTCTTCGATTTTCTTGCGCAGGTTTTTGACGTGCGTGTCGATCACGCGCTCTTCGCCTTCAAAGTCATAGCCCAACACCCGCTCAATCAACTCCGACCTCGAAAACGTCCGCTTCGGATGCTGCACCAGCGTGTGCAGGATCTTGAACTCCGTCGGCGTGACGTTCAGCACTTCGCCGTTTCTGCGCACTTCTTTGGTCCGGTCGTCCAACACCAACTGCTCCGTCAAGTGAAACTGCTCCGCCAACAGGCTTTCCGGCGACGCCCGCCGCAACACCGCTCCCACGCGCGCCACCAATTCGCGCGGCGAAAACGGCTTGGTGATGTAGTCGTCCGCGCCCAGAGCCAACCCTTTGATTTTCGCTTGCTCCGTCGAGCAGGCTGTCAGCATGATCAAGCTCACCCGCGACGTCGCCCGCAACCGCTTGCAAGTCTCTTCTCCGGAAATGCCGGGCAGCATGAGATCCAAGAGGATCAAGTCAAACGGCTGCTCCGCGTGCAAGCGAAGCCCTGCTTCTCCGCACATCACAGCCGTCACTTCATACCCGTCCGCTTCCAGATACGACGCGATCACGTCGATGATGTTCGGCTCGTCTTCAATCACCAAAATTCGTTTTCCCTGTGTCACGTCGGGGACCTCCTCGCAGCGGCAAGTGAATTTCAAACAGCGTCCCGTCGCCGGGGTTGCTTTCAACGTGCAGAGATCCCCCGAGGGCCTGCACGTATTTTTTTACGATGGCTAGTCCGATCCCGGCACCGCCCGTCGAACGGTTGCGCGAACGGTCGGCGCGGTAGAAGCGCTCAAACAGATACGGAAGATGTTCTTCCGCAATCCCGACCCCTGTGTCGGCGACTTGCACCAGGGCGGTTTCGTCGCGCAGGGCGACGGTCACGGTGACGCGTCCCGTCTCCGGGGTGTATTTCAGCGCGTTGTCGAGCAAGTTGAGCAGAATCTGCTTCCACTTGTCGGGGTCTGTGCAGAGCGGGATCATAGAGTCTGCGTGACAGTCCAACTGCACGCCCTTCTGCCGGTACGAGGGCTGTACCAGTTCGACGGTGAGGCGGGTGAGACGGGCGAGATCGACCTGTTGCCGGTTGAGATCCAGACTGTCGCTTTCCGCTTCATTCAATTTGCTCAAGCTCGACACCAGCCCGATCAAGCGCTCCACTTCGGCGTGCAGCGTCTCAAACCGCTGTTTCGAGGGAGTCCAGATGCCGTCGATCAGCGCTTCAAGATGCCCTTTGAGCGTTGTCAGCGGCGTGCGCAACTCATGCGCGACGTCGGACGTGAGGTTGCGGCGGAGCATGTCTTGCTTTTGCAGCTCTTCAGAGAGGTGGTTGAGCGATTCCGCCAACTGGCTCAACTCCACACCGCCGTTGGGCTCTTGAATCCGCAGCCCCCAATTGCCCTGCCGCATCTGCCGTGCCAACTGGTTCATCTCCACCAGCGGGCGGGAGATGCGGCGAGAGAGGAACCAACTCAGGCCCAACGCGATCACCAGCACCGGAAGGATCGTGGTGAACACGCCCTGGTTCATCGCCTGCTGGAAGAGATCGTCAAATTGACTGAACGAATCGGGGTGGACGTAGAAGATCTCCACGTACCCGACGGTCGTTCCGCCGCTTCGGATCGGCAAGGTGTCCGAAGCGTTTCCCGGCGAGGCGGAGTGGTCCGACCAGACCTTCCGATGCGTGATGTCGCACAGTTGGATGTTCACACCCTCCAGCGAACTGAGCCGCGCCACGTCCAGGCCCGTGTCCGATTCCCACCCGTGATCGCGCTCATACGCTTGGGCGAGGACGTTCGCGATCCGCTGATTGCGCATGTCCCGGTTTTGGTCGATGTATTGCGTGAAGTGGTAATGGTCGATGGAGTCCAAAATCCAAGAAGAGAGCATGACGACCACAAACGCAAACCCCGTCAGCATCCACGCCAGTTTGGTGGTCAGCGATTGTCTTTTGGCAGGAAGCAAATGGAAAGCACCTCCGCTATGAAAAAAGGACCCGGTACGGTGACGGGTCCTTTTTGTCTGAGTCTTCTCTTTTTATCCTACAACTTCACGCGTTGCAAGCGCAAGGCGTTGAGTACGACGGAGACGGAGGAGAACGCCATCGCGGCCCCGGCGACCCACGGAGCGAGGAAGCCGCTGGCGGCAATCGGGATGCCGATCAGGTTGTAAATCAGCGCCCAGAAGAGGTTTTGCTTGATGTTTGTCATCGTTTTGCGGCTCATGCAGATCGCGTCGGCGATGCTGCGCAAGTCGCCGTGCATCAACGTCACGTCTGCCGCTTCCATCGCGATGTCCGTTCCGGTGCCGAGCGCCATCCCGATATCTGCCGTCGCCAGCGCCGGAGCGTCGTTGAGGCCGTCGCCGACCATGCCGACGAGAAAGCCCTGCTCTTGGAACTTTTTGACCTCCGCCGCTTTTTGCTCCGGCAGCACTTCGGCGCGGACGTGGTCAATGCCGACTTGCCGGGCGATCGCTTGCGCGGTGCGCTCGTTGTCGCCCGTAATCATCGCGACTTGGATTCCGAGTTGTTTCAAGCGGGCCACCGCTTCGTGCGACGTCTCTTTGACCGTGTCGGCGACGGCGAGCAGACCGGCAAACACGCCGTCCACGGCGGCGAGCATGGCCGTTTTCCCTTGGTGTTCGAGCTCTTTCATCTGCGCGAGGGCCGGGGACGCGTTGATGAGATGTTGCTGCATCAAGCGGCGCGTGCCGACGAGCACGACTTTGCCGTCGATCTTCGCACGAATGCCGGAGCCGGTGAGCGCTTCAAAGTGCTCGACGGGAGAGAGGGTGACGCCGCGCTCCAAAGCTCCGGCGACGATCGCGTCGGCGAGTTGGTGCTCGGAGTTTTTTTCCGCGCTGGCGACGAGGCGGAGGAACTCGGATTCCGCGAGTCCGCCGAAGACCTGCACGTCGGTCAGTTCGGGCTTCCCATGGGTGACGGTGCCCGTTTTGTCGAGCAGGACGGCGTTGAGTTTGTGCGTCGCTTCCAGATGTTCGCCGCCTTTGAACAGGATGCCGTGCTCCGCGGCGCGGCCGGAGCCCGCCATGATCGAAGTCGGCGTTGCGAGCCCCAACGCGCAGGGGCAGGCGATGACGAGGACGGCGATCAGTTTTTCCAAAGCGTTCGGGAAATTGCCCGGATCGACGGCCAAGTACCAGAGGAGGAACGTTACAACCGCAATCCCCACGACGATCGGGACGAAAATGCCGGAGATGCGGTCGGCGATGCGTTGGATCGGCGCTTTGGAGCCTTGGGCTTCCTCCACGACTTTGATGATGTGAGCGAGCGCCGTGTCGCGGCCGACTTTTTGAGCGCGGATTCGGAGGACGCCGTTTTGGTTGACGGTGGCGCCGATGACTGCTTGTCCCGCCTCTTTGTGGACGGGGAGACTTTCGCCGGTCAGCATCGACTCGTCGACCGTCGAGGAGCCTTGGAGGACAACGCCATCGACAGGGATTTTCTCACCGGGTTTGACGAGCACGACATCGCCGACGGCGACCGCTTCCAGCGGCACCTGTTGTTCCGCGCCGCCGCGGAGCACGGTCGCCGTTTTCGCTTGCAGGCCGATCAGTTTCTGGATCGCGGCGGAGGAGCGGCCTTTGGCTTTCATCTCGAACAGCTTGCCGAGCAAGATCAGCGTAATCAAGATGGAGGACGTTTCGTAAAACATCATCACACCCATCCGGTCAGGGTTCAGGGTGCTGACGACGGTTTGGTAGAGCGAGTAGAAGTACGCCGCCGACGTGCCGAGGGCGACGAGCACGTCCATGTTGGCGCTCTTGTTGCGCAGGGCTTTGTACGCTCCGGCGTAGAACGGTGCGCCGATCAGGAACTGCACGGGGGTGGCGAGCAGGAATTGCACCCACGGTTTCATGAGAAATTCGTGCGACCCCATCCACGAGGTGAGCGAGAATTCGCCGAGCATCGCCCAGAGCAACGGAAGCGAAAGCAGCGCCGCGATCCAAAACTTCCACGTCTGCCGCGCAATCTGTGCTTGGCGGCGGTCGTTCTCTTCATCGCGGGTTTGTTTGGGCTTCGCTTGGAAGCCGAGTTTCTGGACGCGCTGCAACATGTCTTCCACGGTAACCGAACCGCTTAGGTAGTCGACATGCGCCGTCTCAAGCGCGAAGTTGACGGTGGCGTGATGGACGCCGGGTATTTTGTTCAAGCCTTTTTCGATGCGGTTGGCACATGCGGCGCAGGTCATGCCGCCAAGTTCCAGTTCCACCGCTTCATGCACGACGCCGTAGCCGAGTTTCTGCACGCGCTCTTCGAGGGCGGGCAAGTCCGTTTGCGACGGATCGTAGGTGACAGAGGCCCGCTCGAGCGCGAAGTTCACGTTGGCTTCCTGCACGCCTTCGATTTTGCGCAGACCCCGTTCCACGCGATTGGCGCAGGCGGCGCACGTCATGCCGGTGATGTGCAGGCTGGTTTGTTTGGGTTGAGTTTCCATAGAGAGACCTCCTCTCCCTTTTATCGTATCATACCCCTATAGGGTACTCAATGGCGTAGCAAAAAAGGCACCCTCTTCGCAGGATGCCTTTTTTTCCAAAGCGGTACTATGACTTTCCGGTGAAAGCGACCGGGTACTCGTGCATGGACGTAAAGCGCGGGAACGGCTGGAGAACCGCGCGTTCCGGATCGGTCAGGCGGATGTCGCAGAGGCGCTGAAGCAGGGTTTCGAAGACCACTTGCCCTTCCAGTCTCGCCAGCGGCGCGCCCAAGCAGAAATGAGTGCCGAAGCCAAACGCAATGTGCAGGTTCGGTTTGCGGTCCGCATCAAAGTCTTCGGCGTTCGCGAATTTGGCGGCGTCGCGGTTGGCGGAGACGGTCCAGCAGTTGACCATGTCGCCTGCTTGGATCAGGTGCCCGCGGATTTCCACGTCTTGCGTGGCGATTCTGGGGATTTGCGTGGACGGGGGATAGAAGCGCAGCACTTCTTCGACGAAGTTCGGGATGAGTTCCGGGCGGTTCGTCAGTTGTTCTTGCAGTTCCGGGTGCTCGGTCAACGCGCGAACGCCGCTGGTGATCAGGTTGGACGTCGTTTCGTTGCCTGCGACCAACAACGTGATATAGAAGTTGACCAGTTCGGGCTCCGAGAGGATGTTCTCTTCCAAGTTGCTTTGCCAGACAGCGGTGATGAGGTCGTCCTTGGGCTCGACTTTGCGTTGGTCGAGGATGCCTTGGAGGTAGACCGTGAGCTGTCGACGGGCTTCGGCGTTGTTTTGGCGGACGATTTCATAACTCTCTTCGGAATCGTCTTGGACGCCGCTGGCAATCTGCATGGACAATTTTTTGAACAAGCGGCGGTCTTCATTCGGCACGCCCAGCAGGTCGGCGA
Organism: Tumebacillus flagellatus; assembly: GCF_000714935.1. Taxonomy (GTDB): domain Bacteria; phylum Bacillota; class Bacilli; order Tumebacillales; family Tumebacillaceae; genus Tumebacillus; species Tumebacillus flagellatus. The sequence continues at coordinate 32,192 of NZ_JMIR01000014.1, read as the reverse complement.
TGACGATGACCGGAAGGGGCCCGGCGAAGTCGAAAAACGTATCCATGCGGCCGTTTTCGATCACGTCGTCCAGCAGTTCGTTGGCAATCGAGCGAATCGCCGGTTCAAGGTTGGCGACCCGCTTGGCGGTGAACGCTTTCTCGACGAGGCTGCGCACGTCTTTGTGACGGGGCGGGTCGGTGGTGATGATGCTGGCGACCGTGGAGCCTGCGCGGTTTAATTGGGAAGAGAAAGTTTTCGGGTCTTTGAGAATGCGCACGCAGTCTTCGTAGAGAAAGAACTCCCACATTTGACGCTTCTCGCAGTAGCGAATCGGGGTGGTTTCGCGGAGTTTGCGGAACACTTCAAACGCGTTCTTTTGTTTCTCGGGCGTATTCAATTCCTCCATCGGAGGAATGTGAATGGCGGCACGTTTCTGGGTGGATGGTTGCATGTGAATCGCTCCTCTCTCTTGTTGAGGATAAGTTTAAAAAGTATGAGAAAAGTCTGCAACCATCAAGATCCGTCAATGTGTTGGAAAACGTGCAAATGAGGGAGGTATGTCGGGGAACCGGGAGATATCGGACAATCTGAAGCAAAGTGACAGGCTCTTGGAGCGACGTTATGGTAAGATGAGGGTACAGAAAACTCATCTTGAGGAGGTTGTTATGCACTCACATGCAGTTGAACTGGCACAAGAACTATTAACGGCGGTCTTGATCATTTTCTTCATCGGGACGCTGGGCGGCAAACTCTCTGAAAAATTACGCATCCCGGACGTCGTGCTCTACATTCTCATCGGCTTGGTGCTTTCGCCGTCGGTGCTCGACCTCGTCGACATCCCGGCGGAATCGACGATCAACCAAGTGATTTTGTTGTTCGGGGCGTCGTTTATCCTCTTTCACGGCGGGATGATCACGCGGCTTTCCGTGTTGCGGGAAGTCTGGGTGACGATCACGATGCTCTCCACCGTCGGCGTGGTCGTGACGGCGCTGGTCGTCGCGGGGGCGGCGGTGTTGATTTTTGGGATGCCGTTTTTGCCTGCGTTGTTGCTTGGGTCGATTTTAGCTTCGACCGACCCGGCGGCGCTCGTGCCGATCTTTCAGAAATTCCCCGTGCGCCGCAAAGTTTCACAGACGGTCATCACCGAGTCGGCGTTCACAGACGCGACGGGGGCGATCATGGCGACGGTCGTTTTTTCCTTGTTGATCTCGGCCGGGGCGAGTGTCGAGTGGGGCGCGATCGGGCTGCAGTTTTTGCAGTTGGCGCTGGGCGGCATCATCGTCGGGGCGATCGTCGGCTGGATCGCGGCGTTCTTGATTTCGGAGAACGACCGCGGTCTGCTGCGCGAATTTACGCCGATGGTCGTCGTGATCACCGTGCTGGCGGCGTATCTCGTCGCAGAGCGGATTCACGCCAGCGGCTTTATGAGCGTGTTCGTGGCGGGGTTGATGATCGGCAACGCGGAGTCGTTTAAGCTGACGATCCTGCCGAAACAAGAGCACGCCGCGCATGAGTTTATCGACGCGGTGGCGTTGAAGCTGAGGATGCTGATCTTCATCTTGCTCGGCAGTCAGGTCGATTTCAGCGTGTTGAAGGAATACGGCTGGCAAGGATTGTTGGTCGTGTTGGTGTTTGTCTTCCTCGCGCGCCCGCTTACGGTGCTCAGTTGCTTGCTGCCGGACCGCAAAGCGAAGTGGAAGAAAAACGAAGTGCTGTTTCTCTTCTGGACGCGCGAGACGGGTGTCATCGCCGCCGCACTGGTCGGCATCGTCGGGAGCTCCGGTTTGGAAGACGGGAAGTTGATGTCGGCGATTGCATTTGTGGCGATTCTGTTCACGCTGTTGCTGCAAGCGAGCACCACCCCCTTTGTCGCGAAAAAACTCGGGCTGCTGGAAAAAACAGAATCAGAGCGGGTGCACTAACCGCATTTTCTTCATGGTCGATCTACGGAAAATGAAGAGGCGTTGATTCGCTTTCACCGCAAGCGCTCCGAACATTTTGAAGCGGATCAGTAGAATTGAAAAAAGACAGCCTGCCGGGTGAATGCCGGAGAGGCTGTCTTTTTTGATGCGTTGAGGTTTTACAGGTTCTCTTTTTCAAAAACGCTCTCGACCGCTTCTTACATGATTTTACTGCGGCGGCGACGCACCCACCAGACGAGCGCGGCGGCGACGAGGAGGAGAAGACCGGCGGCGAGCAGGTATTTGTGCAGATAGAGCGTCACCAGCCGCCAGCGGTGTCCGACGAACACGCCGATGGTGAGAAATGTGCTGGACCAGAGCAGTCCGCCAAGCGCGGCGTAGAGCAGAAACGTGGAGTACGGCCATTTGGAGATGCCTGTGAAGTACGCGGTCAGATGCCGGACGCCGGGGATGAAGTAGCCGACGGGCACGGCGAATTTGCCGAAGCGGTTGAACCAGCGTTCGACGCTGTGCAGGCGCTCCGGGGTGATGTGAATTTTGCGCCCGTACGTTTCGAGCAGCGGCAGACCGAAGCGGTGCCCGATCCAAAACGAGATCGACATCCCGACGACGCTCCCCGCAAACGCCACCAACAGCACCCACGCAAACCGAAACCGCCCCACCGACACCAAAAACCCCGAAAACGTCAACAAAATCTCATCCGGAACCGGCAACCCCACAATCCCCGTCACCAGCGCGGCAAACAGCGCGTAATAGCCGTACTTCGCAATGAAGTGCAGAATGATATGCTCCATGAGCGCCACTCCCCATGTTATCCTGATGGTAGGATTGCCCACTTTGGGTAAAAAGAACAGGAGACCTTGCACATGAACCCACGAATCGGTAAAAACGTCACCCTCCGCCACCCGACCTTCGAAGAGGTGGATTACATCAAACACTTATGGGCATGTCCGGAAACCAACAAACACCTCGGCGGTCCGTATACCATGCAAGACGGGCGGGCTTGGTACGAACGTTGGGTAGAACCGGGGGAGCCGTCGCGCTGTTACTTCCTCGTCGTCAACCGAGAAGGGGAGCCCGTGGGGGAGATCTGCTATCACAGCTTCGACTTAGAGACAGGCACCGCGTATCTTGGCATGAAGATCGAAGCACCGCACCAAGGCCGCAAGTACGCATCCGTTGCCTTGCAACTGTTCACAGAGCATTTCTTCCTCGAACGAGGCGGCCGCCTCTTGCTCGACGACATCGCCCTCGACAACGTCCCCGGCCAACAAGCATTGCTGAAATTCGGCTTCGAGCACGACGCGTCCGTGACAGATGTGTTTTTGGTGAAGCTGACCAATGAGCGTTTTCTCGAGAAAAAAACCACCCAATCGTCGTAGGCAGGGTGGTTTTTTGCGTATAAGAGCAGGAAGAGAGACGTACTACTGAGAGCAAGCCGCTCTGGATAATATCGGCGACCAAGAATTGAGTAACACCGCCATCTTGCGAATCAAGCATTACGAAGACAAGTACGGTTCCTATGAATATCTCGAAAGCTAAGTAGATCGTACCTTTACCGAAGATGCTTTCTGACATGTGGAAGTTCTATAAAAACAGCTTGGAGGGGCGTAAGTCAGGAGACAGAATTGATGTTTGACTATTATTGACCATTAATCAGATTCCGAATATAATAGAGCTACAGATTTCACAAGTGTACAAACGTGGAACAACAAGTTCCTGAAACGGAGGACTTCAAATGACCTTACCTAAATTATTCATCGGCTCATCGACAGAAGGGTTGACACTAGCGCAAGGACTGCGGGTGGGTCTTTCACATGATTACGATGCACATCTATGGACGGAGGGGATTTTTCGTCCGTCTTCTATTCCAATCGTTGATTTAGCAGAGGCAACGAGCAAGTTCGAGGTTGCGGTATTTGTTTTTACCCCAGATGACCTCGTGGAATCACGTGATAAAGTATCTTTTGCAGTTCGAGATAATGTACTTTTTGAACTGGGTCTTTTCATGGGATTGTTGGGGCTCCAACGGACATTCTTTGTGGTTCCTCGCGGTGAGAAGGACTTGCATCTTCCGTCGGATTTGCACGGTGTACAACCATTGGAATATATCTTTGATCGGGGAGCCCATCCGACTCATATGATGGGTAATGCAATCTCCGAGTTGTCGATGCGTAAAGCTGCTATTTTGGCAACGCCAAAAGCGTATACGAGGCTGTAGATGAGCTTGAGGGCCTGTATTTGGCATACCGAAAGCGGTAGACCGGCTGCTCAGAAGTTGCTCGTTGGTCTTAATCAAAATTCTTCTGACTTGATGACGAACCTTTGGTCATTTACACCTAGGTCTCCCGGATTAACAGAGTTGCAACATATTCAATCGGAATTAGATGAATACGACTTTTTTATCGTAGTTTTGTCGGAGGGAGATTTTCAGCAAACGTCGATATTACATGGCGAATTGATCAAACTGGGTATGGGGATGGGCAGAATTGGTGTCGAGCGGGTGTTCATCTTGTTGCCGTCCCAATGTCGTGCTGAATTGCCTTCTATTTTTGACGGTCATGAGGTTCTTGAGTTTCAATCTGACCGAGCTAGATTTGATAATTCAATGGGAACTCAGATGGTCCAAATTTCCCTGAAGATTGGGGAAATTGGTGGAAGAGTGCGGTATAGGAAATTGGATAAGCAAATTGATGATGGAGTCAAGGACCTTCTTAAATGTGCGCTATCCTATGATCTATCAGAGTATCAGAGTATCCTTGAGTCTGTGGCCCGAAACTTCATTCCGCCGACGGGCACCACGATTAAGATTGCGTATCTCTTTCGACGTTGCGAATCGGGTTTCGTCAAAATGGGGGCCTCTCGGTATGAACAAAACCGCGAGCCTATGACACTTGATGAACAATCATTTGTCTTTGAGGCCTACAGTGCAAATGAAGCCAAACTTTTCACTTGCGACCAATTAGAATGGGATACAGGGAAGTATGATCACATTTTCGTTTGGCCGATTGAAAGGCAAGGCTGCGCCTTGACTGTGCACCTACTTTCTGATGTAATATTAAGTAATTCTGCCGAGATCGGTGCGGAGTTATCCGTTAACAATCGGCTGGTTGCTACTCTTGATTATATTATTGGAAGGAGGAATCAATATGAGAGATCATCAAGGCAAACGATTGCTGGCCACAGCGTATAAAATCGGTTCTAAGGGAATGAGCAAGCGCCTCTCTTTATCCCGCACTTCTGCGACTCAGACTTTTGTTTACGAGATTAAACCGTCTGCCGTAAGTGTGAATGGTTTTGTTGTGGTTCCGTCTGATCCTCTAAAACATACTTCCAATGATGTGGTGAAGGTGACGGTCAAACGAACTTCCAAACACATAAGACGTCGTAAAGGCAAGATGAAGGCGGACGTTGTGGTCTCCTTCCCTGCCGATCTGAGTGAAGTGATCATTTAAGCTAAGAACCCTACGCAAGGGTTCTTTTTTTATCCCCCGTCGGTTGTCCTATCTCGGCGCCTGTCCTCATACGATGGGAAGAGATGGTATACTGGGAGGGACGAACATGTCAGAGCGCAATTTGTTCTTACGCGGGGCTTTGATTCTGGGCATCGCCGGGATTGTGTCCAAGCTGCTCGGGTCTGTGTATACGATTTTTCTGCAAAACATCATCGGCGACCGGGGGATCGGGCTCTATCAGATGGCGTATCCCATCTATTCCACGCTGCTGATCCTCTCCACGGCGGGTTTTCCTGTTGCCGTGTCCAAGTTCGTCGCCGAACACATCGCCCTCGGCGATTACGCAGGCGCGAAAAAAGTGTTTCGCGTCTCCAGCGTCCTCCTCACGATCACGGGGGTGCTGTTCTTCCTCGTGCTCTTCTTCGGCGCGGATGAATTTGCAAACTGGTTCGGCGATCGCGACTCCGTCTACGCCATTCGCATGATCGCGCCCGCTCTGCTCGTCGTCCCGCTGATGTCGGCCGTGCGCGGATACTTCCAAGGCTGGCAACGCATGGAGCCCACCGCCACGTCGCAGCTCGTCGAGCAATTCGTGCGCGTCGGCACGATCCTCGTCCTCTCCTACCTGCTCCTCCAATGGGGCTACGGCGAAGAATTTGCCGCCGCCGGAGCGGCGTTCGGCGCGTTCACCGGCGGATTGGCGGGCTTCCTCACGATCCTCGTGTTCGCGTGGACCCGCCGCCACTACTTCCGCCACGACGCGCGTTTCAAAAACAAAATCGCTCCGCAACCGACATGGACAGTTGTGAAAAAACTCTGCTGGTACGCCCTCCCCGTCTCGCTGGGCGCTCTGGTCGTGCCGCTGATGAACAACGTCGACGTTATCACCGTCGTCAACCTGCTGAAAAAGTGCGGCTTCTCGCAAGAACAAGCCACCGAAATGTTCGGCCTGCTCACCGGACGCGCGTTTAAGCTGATGCTGCTCCCGACGACGTTCGCTTCGGCGATCGGCACCGCTCTGATGCCGGCCATCTCCGCCGCGATCGCGCTGCGGGACAAACGCCTCGTCTCCTACCGCATGGAGATGGCGATGCGTCTCACGATGCTCGTCGCGCTTCCGTCCGCCGTCGGACTCGCCCTGCTCGCCGAACCGATCGACATCATGCTGTTCAAAAACAACGAAGGCACGCAAGCGATCATCGCCATCGCCGCCGCCACGCTGTTTTCCAGCATCCAGCTCACGTCGTCCGCGATTCTGCAAGGCGTCGGCGTCGTCTACATACCCGTTCGCAACTTGTTTCTGGGGGCGATTGCGAAGCTTGGATTTAACTTCTTGCTCGTACCCATACTAGGAATCAACGGCGCGGCGCTCGCGACCGTGATTTCCTACCTGATCGCGACATTCCTGAATCTGCTCGCGCTCTACAAGCACACCGGCGTCGTGTTCGATTTGCGCACGATGCTGTTGCGCCCGCTGTTTGCGACGTTCTTCCTCGCGGTGGCGGCGTACGGTGTCGTCGAACATCTCGCGCCCGCGTTGCGTGCGATCACGCAAGACGGCCGCCTGCTTGCGGCGCTCACCGCGTTTACCGCGATCGGAGCCGCCGCGCTCATCTACCTCATCGCGCTGATGGTCACCGGCTCCGTCACGCGCTCCGACATCTCGGCGGTGCCGAAGTTCGGGCCGAAACTGGCGGGCTTTTTCACCCGCATCGGCTTGCTGCGCTGACAGCCGGGTGTCGCGGATACCGATTTCATGACTTGGAGTGAACCCTACACATGGCACAAATCACCATCGTGGGCCTCGGGCCCGGTTCTTGGACCGGGCTTCCGCTCGGCTCCTTTCAAATTCTCGAAACGCAACAAGCGGCGGGCGGCGCGATTTTTCTGCGCACACAACGCCATCCGGTCGTGGACGATCTCGAAGCCAAAGGGATCGTCTTTGTTGCGCTTGATTCCTTCTACGAAGCGGCGGATGAATTCGCCGAAGTCTACCAGAACATCGCGGATCATCTGTTTGACCAAGCCAAGCAGCACGGACAGATCGTCTACGCCGTCCCCGGACACCCCGGCGTCGCGGAAATCACCGTGCAAAACCTGCGCCAACAAGCAAAACTTCACGGCGTGGAAATCGTCATCGGCCCCGGCCACTCGTTCCTCGACGATCTGCTCGTGAACGTCGGCGTCGACCCGACCGACGGGCTGCTGTTCCTCGACGGCACGGCGCTGCTGTCGCGCCAGTTGAACCCGAGCCTGCACACCGTCATCGCGCAAGTCTACTCCCGCGACGTGGCAAGCGACGTCAAACTCACGCTGATGACCCAATACCCGGACGATTATCCGGTCACCGTCGCCCGCGCGGTCGGCGTGGAGGGGATGGAGCGCGTGGAAACGCTGCCGCTCTACGAAATCGACCGCTTGGATTGGATCGACCACCTCACCACCGTCTATCTCCCGGCGACTCTCGAAGAAAAAGTGATCAACTCCCAACTCTGGCAGTTCGTCGACATCATCGCAGCACTCCGCCATCCGGAAACCGGTTGCCCGTGGGACTTGAAGCAAACGCACCAGACGCTCCGCCAATACGTGCTGGAAGAAGCGTACGAAGTCGCCGACGCCATCGACCGCGACGACCCGTTCGATCTCGCGGACGAACTGGGCGACCTGCTCTTGCAGATCGTCCTGCACGCGCAAATCGGCAGCGAAGAAGGCACGTTTGACATCCACGAAGTGATCCGCCTCGCCAGCGAAAAAATGATCCGCCGCCATCCGCACGTATTCGCCGCGGCGGAAGCGGAAACCGCCGAGGACGTCGTCGCCAACTGGGCGGACATCAAAGCGCAGGAAAAAGCGGACAAGGGCGAAGTCGTCGAGCACCTCCTCGACTCCGTGCCCGCCTCTCTACCAGCGATTGCGATGGCGTACAAGATTCAAAAGAAAGCCGCCGGAGCAGGTTTTGACTGGGAGGATCTCTCGCAGGTATACCAAAAGGTCAAAGAAGAAATAACTGAATTACAAGAGACGACCGACGACCAAGCCGGCGAACTCGGAGATTTGCTGTTCGCGCTGGTCAACGTGGCGCGTTTCCTGAAAGTCGACCCGGAAGAAGCCCTCGCGCGGACCAACCGCAAGTTCCGCGAACGGTTTGCCTATATCGAAGACGCGCTGCGACAAGCAGGAAAAACCCCGCAAGAAAGCACCTTGGAAGAAATGGACGCACTCTGGAACGAGGCAAAAAAACACGGAAAATAACGAACGGTGGCAGGAATTTCCCGAGAGACATGGAATTCACAACGTGATTCATCTGCCATATACCATGAGTGTAATTGCGAAAGGGGCACATACGTACCATGAACAAAGTGGAACTCATCGCGGCTGTATCGGAAAAATCCGGCCTGAAGAAAAAAGACGCGGAACTCGCGGTTAACAGCTTGCTCGACACCATCGAAGAGGCGCTCAAGTCCGGCGACAAAGTTCAACTGATCGGCTTTGGCACCTTCGAAACCCGCAAGCGCGCCGCACGTTCCGGCCGCAACCCGAAAACCGGCGAAGAGATCACGATCCCGGAATCGGTCATTCCGGCGTTCAAACCGGGCAACAAGCTGAAAGAAGCGACGAAGTAAGACATGCGTCTCGATAAATACCTCAAGGTGTCGCGTCTCATCAAGCGGCGCACCTTGGCGAAGGAAGTCTGCGACCAAGGGCGCATCACCCTCAACGGGCGTCCGGCCAAAGCGAGCACTTCGGTTGGCGTCGGCGACCTCCTGACGATTACGTTCGGGCAGAAGATCGTGGAAGCCCGCGTGGAAATGCTGCAAGAGTCGGCCAAGAAAGACCTGGCGGCGCAGATGTATACGATCGTTTCCGAAACCCGCCGCGAAGTTGTGGAACCGGAATTCGTCGACGACGAAGACTAACGAATAAACGTACGAGAAAAGAGACCAAGCCTCTCACGGGCTTGGTCTTTTTTGGTTGTCCGGGCCATATCTTGTACATATCAAGAGCCTGTGGGGAGGATTGGAATGATGGCAGAAGAACGCAACAACCCTCGAAACAAACTCTATCAGCAACACGAGCTGGTCCTTCGCAACCGGCAGAGCCTGGAAGTGAACGGGGTCCTGAATGTCGAGAGTTTCGACGCGCACGAGTTCGTGCTGGCGACCCAATACGGGTTCGTGGCGGTGCGCGGCGAAAACTTGCATATCAAAACGCTGAACTTGGAAAACGGCTTTGTCGCGATCGAAGGGCTGATCTACGACATCGGCTACTTTGACGAAGGCGTGACGCCGGCGGAGAAGGCCAAGGGGTTTTTCAGCAAACTGTTCCGCTAGGGGGAGGGTTCGATGAACCTCTGGACGCAGTATCTGACCGTCTTCGCGATGAGTACCAGCGGCGCCGTGCTCGGTGCCGCTTATGACGTGTACCGCACCGTGCTCAAAGAGTGGAAGTACCTGCGCTTCTTGGGCCCGATCCTCGACTTTGCGTTTTGGATCTTCGCGCTGTTGCTCGTGCTCTGGGCGATTCATTGGGCGAACGACGGCGACGTGCGGCTGTACGTGTTTTTGGTGATGCTGATCGGTTTGGGTCTCTACCGCCTGCTGCTGCGCAAAATCGTCGTCGGCTCCACCGTCGGCGTGATCAAGACGATCACCTATATCCTGAAAGTGATCGGCCGCTTCCTGTTTCTCACCGTCATCACGCCGCTGCTCTGGCTGTGGTCGCTGGTGCAGGGTGTCATACGCGGCATCGACCGTCTCGCCAAAGTGCTGGAGCGCGTCATCCTCTGGCCGTTCGGTCCGCTGCTCTCGGCGCTGGAGTGGAGCGGACGCAAGTTCTACCGCTGGACGATCCAGCCGTTGATCGAGCCGGTGTTCAAACCCGTTCAGAGATTTTTCGAACGCGCCCGTCAGAAATGGAAAGGATTTCTGAAGAAGGTGGCGAATTGGTTAGTCGACCAAGAAGACGAGGACGACGAATCCAAGAAGAAATAGAACGGGAGGCGCAGCAGGACTTATGAAACAGGGACGCACCCAGGTATACAGCATGCAAAACGAACAGGAGACCGCGGCGGCGGCACCCCGCCCTGCCGCGACTCGCAAACCCGCGGGCAAGCTCCGTTGGAAACCGCGCCGGATCTTGTTGATCGGGATGGTTTCGTGGGCGGCGTATGTGTTTTTCTTTGTTCAATCGCCGGATTTGAAGCGATTGGATGAACAGCAGACGGCGCTGACGAAGGAGATGGCGCAAGTTCGGCAGTCCAACAGCGATTTGCAAGACCGCGTGAAACTGCTGCAAGACCCGGAGTACATCGCCCAGCTCGCCCGCAGCAAGTTTATGATGGCGAAAGACGGGGAAACTTTATTTGTAGAACCGAAGCAAGAAGCGCCCAAACCGTAAGCGCGCTTCTTGTCTTTTTCCCCGTCTCTCTGTATAATTTGTTTAGAAATACGTTCGTTAATCCTTAAGGAGGAGCTTTTTCTACATGGCCATTGAATTGGGCAGCAAACTGCAAGGGAAGGTAACCGGCATCACTCATTTTGGTGCATTCGTGTTGCTTCCGGGTAACGTGACGGGTCTGGTTCACATCTCCGAAATCGCGGACACGTATGTCAAGGACATCAACGATCATCTCAAAGTCAATGACGAAGTGACCGTCAAAGTAATCAACGTCGATAAGGATGGCAAGATCGGCCTCTCCATCCGCCAAGCGAAGGATCCGGTTCCGGGCCAAGAAGCCCCGAAGCGTGAATTCCGTCCGCGTGAAGACCGTCCGATGGGCGGCGGTGGCGGCGGACCGCGCGGCAACCGTCCGATGGGCGGCGGCGGCAATCGCGGCGGACGCGGCGGCAATCGTCCGGAACGCCCGATGCAATTCGAAGACAAGTTGACCCGTTTTCTCAAAGAAAGTGAAGACCGTCTGTCTGCCCTTAAACGCAACGAGTCCAAGCGCGGAGGCCGTGGCGGCCGTCGCAGCTAATCGTTGTGATACCGAGACACCCTGTACGTCAGGGTGTCTTTTTTGCGTGCATAATGTTTCCTGTTTTGACACAACCTGTGCCTGTTCTTTATAATAAAATAGTTGTAGTGCGGTCTTATAGTTCTGATTTCAGTTGAATGCTAAAAGAGGTGACTCGTCCATGTTGCTCCACGAAGGTATGACCCTTCACCCGTACAGCGTCGCGCTGTGCTTTGTGCTGCTTGCAGTGCTCTCTCTGTTCACGATGCTGTCGATGATCAAGCAACGCAAAAAAGGCCTCGCAGGGTTCATGTTCCTCTCCCTGATCGTCATGCTGGCCTGCGCCTACGTCTCTTCGACCGTCAACGCCTCTTAGAGCGGTTTTTGGCGTCTGTCGGGGAAGCAGCCTAGCTCTCTTAATGCAGAGCTGGGCTTTTTTATTTGTTTTTATTTTTCTTGCACATCTGCGACGTTTCGACAATATCCTGTGAGCGTGAGTTCAGAGAGATATTGGAGGGAAGTCAGAAGATGTATCATGAATTTTGGGTGACCAAAGTGCAAGAGTTTGCCGTCCGCGACATTGAGTCTTTTTGGAGCCGTGTCGGGCATTGGCTGTGGTAGAGCGCGTGAGGCTCTCGACTACCGGCTAGTCTACGGGAAAAACCGCCTGTCTCCGGGGAGAGGGCGGTTTTTTCTTACGCTTTGCGTTTGTACTTGGAATACGTCCACCAGACGGTGAGGCCGACGAGCACGACGACGGAGACGGCGATTCCGATATAGGAATAGAGGTAGGGGTTCATGGAGTGTGCCTCCTTCGGGGAAGGTGCTGATGTCATTTTTTGCACGGGGTGCGGTTTCTATGCAGGAGAGCGGGAGGCTACTCCACGACGCCGGAGCGCACGAACGTGACGTCCACGTGCGGGGTGACGTGCACGTTGGAGAGCATCCGGTGCCATTGCCCGCGGTTCAGGAGGCTGTGCCGCACCGAAGCGCGGTAGACTTCGCCGAGTCCGATCGGGTCGGTCTGTTTGGCGATGCACCGGTCGAGCAACTGTTGCAGCTCGCGGGTCAACTGCCGGGAAACCAACTGCGCGATTCTCGGCTCGGTTTCCGGGTTGGAGAGGTCCACTTGCTCGGAGATCTCCAGCATCTCCGCGTTGATCTTCAGCGAGATGTCGAAGTTCAGTTTTTTCGGGTCGGTGAGTTTGATCTTGCCGTGCTGCTTGAGGGTGGTGATGACGACGGCGGTTTGCGCTTTCTTGGGCTTGGTTTTGAGCATCGGTTGGAGCTCGGAGGACTTCAGCCGCACTTCGAGGTTGGTCGCGATGCTTTGGTCGCGGAACACTTTGATGTAATAGCCGGAGCGCGGCGACACTTCGCCCACCATGAGGTCGTTTCGCATCAGGGCGATTCCTGAGATGACGACTTTCCGCTCTTCCTTCTCCAAGATCGGCAAGACGGGGTCGCGTCCGATCTCGTAGTAATCGCGGATGAATTCGTGGAGCGTCGAGGAAGGCAACGTGCCGTTCTTGGCGTTTTGCTTGAGATCTTGGTACAGAAACGTGCCGAGGTTGGACGCTTCCGGGTAGCGAAACGACATCAGGTCGAGCGCTTTTCCTTTGCAGATCGCCACGTACAGCATCCGCCCCACGTTGGCGTCGCGGGACAGCGTGTCGGCGAGTTCGAGCATGCCGGTTTGCCGAACGAGTTCGTCGCTGTAGAGGGCGACGCGCAATTGGCCGGAGACCATCCGCTTCGCCATGCCCAAGTTGTTGAGGTCGCGGGAGCCTTTGGAAGAGGCGGCGACGGAGGTGATCACTTGCGTTTTTTCCTTGGCACGCGGGTCGATTTGGTAGAGCAGCGACGTCCCCTGAATTTGGTCATCGGCAGCTTTGTCGAAGCCGACCATGACGATCAGGCCGGTCTGTTCGAGGATGTTCGTGCGCAAGCAACCGGTCGTGCACAGCGAGATCGAGAGCAACAGTGGAAGCAGGCGGTACTTCATCCCTTGGCAACCTCCTGCCGCGTCTGCCATTTCTTGCGCAGGATCGCGATCGGATAGAGCAACAGCGGGTAGAGAAACACCGCGTAGAAGTAGACGATGTTGAACAAGTTGTTCAGCGTGTTGATCTTCTGACGGGTGTTGAAGAAGAACCCGGCGGCGAACACGACGAAGAGCAGGGCAATCGTGCTTTTTTTCTGCGAGAGGGAGAAGATTCGCTTCAGGCCGCGCGTGGACGCCCACGTGTAGAGCAGGAGGTTCGGCAAGAGCACGAGCACCCACAGCGGAATCACCACATACTCAAACCGCTCCAAGAACGGAATTTGGATGATCTTCAACATCGAGAGCTGTGCCCAGATGTTGCGCATCAGCTGCTCGTGCGAGAAGTACACCGTCGCCGTCAACATCGCGGTCAAGTAGAGCAGATTGGTCAGCAGCACGCCCAGTTGCGCCCAGCGCATCGCCTGTTGACGGTCGCGGATGTACGGGTAAACGAAGTAGAGAATTTCAAAGCCGGAGAGCGTGAGGCTCATCTTCTGAACGGCTTTCATCATGGAGGGGAGGTCCGCTTCCCAGACCGGCAACAGATGCGTCCAGACGGCGTATTGCAGCGGAAAGTACGCCAAAAGCACCATCCATACCGTAAAAAAAATCCCCAACACGCACATTCCCGCGATCACCCGCAACCCGCCGAGCGCGCCGTAGAGCACGAGGCTCAGCAACACCAGCGACAGGAACCACGAAGGAAAGTCGGAAGCAAGCCAGGTCTGAACCACTTCGGTATAGGTTTGGATGATGACGAGCACCGGAGCGGCGAGCAGGAGCAAGTAGACGACGCTGAGCAAGTTGCCGAGCCACTTCCCCCAGACGACCCGATGCACTCCGTACAAGTCGGTCGGGTCATAGAGGCGCAACGTGCGGAGGATCGCCCACACGGTCACGTGCACGAACAACCCCGCCAACAGGACGGCGATCCAAGCGTCTTGGTAGACAAATTCGGCGATCAAGCGCTGGAAGCCGAGCACGCCGACGCCGACTTGGTTGTCATGAACGAGAAAAAACAGCAGATAGGCGTTGAGCAGCAATCGTTTGGGCGGGCGCACGGGGACGTCCACGGCGGAACCTCCTTTCCTGAACACGGCGTTTATTCGTCGATGTCGTGCTGTTCGCGGGCGTGGACGGCGGAGAAGCGCTGCGTGTCTTCCGGGCGTCCGTATGACGAGCGGTGCGCATAGGCGGGCATGCGAATCCGCAGCAGCGCTTCCCGCCAGTTTTTCCAGCGCAGGGGGTACAACGGCCAGAGATACGGGTGCCCAAGCGAAGTCATCCGCAAGAGATGCAGCATGAGAAACGCCGTGCCAAACATCACGCCGAGCATCCCGAGCCACCCGGCGAGGAGGATCATCGGGAAGCGCAAGAGCCGGATGACCATGCCGAAAATATAATTGGGCGCCGTAAACGAAGCGAGCGCGCCCAGCGCCACCAGCATGATCAAGATGTTCGACGTGAAGCCCGCCTGCACCGCCGCTTCGCCGATGACGATCCCGCCGACGATGCCCATCGTTTGCCCGACTTTGGTCGGCAAGCGCGCGCCCGCCTCGCGCAGAAGTTCGATGATCACTTCGAGCAAGAGCGCTTCATACAAGGGCGGGAACGGCACGCGCAGGCGGGACTCGATCAGCGAGTCGAGCAAGTTGATCGGGATGACTTGGTAGTGGTACGTCAGCGCCGCGACATACAACGCCGTGATCAAAGTCGACGAGAGCATCGCGAAAACCCGCAACCCCCGCACGAACAGGGCGAGGTTCCAGCGCATGTTGTAGTCTTCGGATGTTTTCATAAAGTCCCAAATCGTGCACGGCGCAAGGCACGCGAGCGAACTGCCGTCGAGCAACACGGCGATTTTGCCCTCCATCAACGCATACGTCACCAGATCCGGACGCTCCGTCAGCATCATCTGCGCGAACACCGACAGCGAGTTGTCGTCGATCAAGTGGCTGAGCACGGAAATGTTCGTCACGCTGTCGATCTCCAAATCCGTGATGCGCTGGCGGATGCTGTTGACGTTTTGCTCGCTTGCGATGTCGCGAACGTACAACAGGCTCAAACGGGTCTTGCTGCGCGTGCCTACAGACAGCGCTTCGTTGCATAAACTGCTGTCAGGAAGCATCTTGCGAACGAGCGCAACGTTGGTGTTGAAGTCTTCGGTGAACGCAGCCTGTTGCCCGACGACGGCGTATTCGCGCTGCGGTTCGGCCGCTTGCGGCGTCGCATCGACTTGCACGAGCACCGCTTGTTTTTGCGAGTCGAGGACCAAACAAACCCAACCGGATAAGAGTCCGTCGATCAGATCCGCGAGGGCGCGCGTGACTTGCACGCTGCCCAGAGGCACGATGTCGAGCAGCGCTTGCGGCGTGGCGGCGCGTCCGCCGAGCCGTTGCAGCGGAGCCAAGACGCTTCTTTGCAACCGGTCTTGGTCGATCAAGGAGCTGATATAAAAAACACCGAGTTGCCCGCGGTGCAGCGTTCGTACCACCAGGTCGGCGCTTCGGGGAAGTTTTTGCCGCAGCTGCCCGACGACTTCTTCGAGCGACGCAGGAAGGCCGGGACCCAACATGTGCGAGTTCCCCCTTTTTTCGATTAGTTTCACCCATCGGAGGAACACTCATCCAAGGTAAGGGGGCGTTTTTGACATGAGAAGAAAAATCATCCTGTTTTTCGACGGGGGCGTGGATGACGCGTTTGCCTTGTGGTACAGCGTTCGCAACCCGGATTTGGACGTGCGGGGCGTCGTCGGCGATTACGGCAACATGCCGCGCGACATCGCGGTGCGCAACGCCAAGTGGCTGCTCCGGCAATTGGGGCGGGAGGACATTCCCGTGTTCGCCGGGTGTGCGCGTCCGATGACCGGCGAGCGTCCGGTTTTTTTTCCGGAGGTGCACGGCACGCAGGGGTTGGGCTTGATCGAACTGCCGCTTGTGAAGGAGTCGGCGGGAGAGCTGCATGAGCTGCTCCCGTGGATCACGCCGGACGTGACGATTTTGGAACTGGGGCGGATGACGTCATTGGCGACGCTGATGCTTCTGTACGGAGAGCGTTGGAAGGGCGTGCAAATTTACGCGATGGGCGGCGCGTTTGGCGTGGGAAACATCACCGAAGTGGCGGAAGCGAACGTCTACGGCGACCCGGTCGCGGCGCAGTTGGTGCTGACGAGCGGCGCGGATGTGACGTTGTTTCCCTTGCACGTCACGATGAAAGCGGTGCTCACGCCGGAGATGGTGTCACAGACGCCGCTGACGGCGCTCTACGAGCCCTATTGGCGCTATTACCACAGCAAGAATCCCGCGCTGTCCGGAGCCCCGATGCACGACCTCCTGCCGGCGTTTGCGCTGACGCATCAGGAGGCGTTGGGTTTCATTCGGCGCAACGTGGACATCGTCACGGATAACGGACGGTGCCGCGGGCAGACGATCGCCGATTTTCGCCCGGGTGCCAAGGAAGCGGCGGCGCCGGCGGGGACGCGATTGGCGTGGGAGCTGGAGGGTGCCGTTTTTGCGGAAGATGTTTTGCGGGTTTTGCAAAATTGAGGTTTCCAATTGCAAAATCAGTGTGGTATAATTGCTTTTGCTCTCTATACGGATTGAATATTCTTCCTGAAGCTGGCTAGACTATCATGTGGCAGTTTCTGGGGTACATAGAAAGGAAGTGCTGACTTTGGCAGAAGCTCACGCAGTAAAGCTTGATCCCGAGCAAGTTAGCGAATTGTCCTTGGTTGACCTGGCGTACTTGATCTTGAAGCAGACCAACAAGCCGTACAACTATCGTGACCTGATGCAAGAAGTTGCACGTCTGAAGGGCCTGACGCAAGAACAGGTCAACGAAGTGATCGCGCGTCTCTATACGGAAATCAACATCGACGGCCGTTTCGTCTGCATCGGCAGCAACGTATGGGGCCTCAAGCGTTGGTACCCGACCGATAAGGAGAAAGTCGCGGGCGGCGGCAAGAAATTTGTCCGCAAAGACATCGACGAGGACGACGAAGACTTCTACGACGAAGAAGACGAGGAATCGTTCGACGAAGAAGAGACCGAGGACGATTCGTTCGCGGCGGAGTACGATGACCTCGACGAAGAAGCGGAAGAAGCCGAAGAGGACTTCGACGGCGAACTCGGCGACGAGGAAGAAGCGGAAGAGTCCGAAGAGGAAGACCTCGACGCGTACGAAGAGGAAGACGACTTCTAAGATTTCGAAGCGATGCTTTTTTCGTAACCCGTTATTTTTCAAAAAAACAACCCATGCTGTTCACCAGCCGCAAACCGGGCCACCGGGGTGCGGCTCTTTTCGCTGGGCTCCTATTGACAACCTTGCAGGGGAAAGTTAAGATAGCAAATGTGTTTTTCGAACCGGAATTGGGAAACTAAGGACAAGAAGCGTACATAGGGGGCACAGCAAGGCATGGCTAAGTATATTTTTGTAACGGGTGGCGTCGTATCCTCTCTCGGCAAAGGCATCACGGCAGCATCGCTCGGGCGTCTGCTGAAGAATCGTGGACTGAAAGTCACCATTCAAAAATTCGACCCATATATCAACGTGGACCCGGGAACGATGAGTCCGTATCAACACGGCGAGGTCTTCGTCACGGACGACGGCGCTGAAACCGACCTCGACCTCGGTCACTACGAGCGGTTTATCGACATCAACTTGTCCAAAAACAACTCGATCTCGTCCGGGAAAGTCTACTCTTCCGTCATCACCAAGGAGCGCCGCGGCGACTACCTCGGAGGCACGGTGCAAGTCATTCCGCACGTTACCAACGAGATCAAGGAACGCATCTTCCGCGGCGGCCGCGACACGAACGCCGATGTGGTCATCACGGAGATCGGCGGCACGGTCGGGGACATCGAGTCGCTGCCGTTCTTGGAAGCGATCCGCCAGATCAAGTTTGATCTCGGCCGCGAGAACGTCATGTACATCCACGTCACGCTGATTCCGTACCTCGGCAAAGCGGGCGAGATGAAGACGAAACCGACGCAGCACTCCGTCAAGGAACTGCGCTCGATCGGGATCACCCCGAACATCCTCGTCTGCCGCACGGCGCAACCGATGCCCTCCGATGTGAAGCGCAAGATCGCGATGTTCTGCGACACCGACGAAGAAGCGGTCATCGAGTCCCGCGATGCGGATACGCTGTACGACTTGCCTTTGATGTTCCAAGAGGAGGGTCTCGACCGCCTCGTCGTGCGCCACTTCGGCTTCAACGTGCCGGAAGCGGACATGACCGAATGGAAGCAGCTGGTGCACAAGGTCAAGAACCTTCAGCACACCACCCGCATCGCGCTGGTCGGGAAGTACGTCGCCTTGCGGGATGCGTACATCTCCGTGGCGGAAGCGCTGTACCACGCGGGCTTTGCGGCCGACTCCAACATCGAGATCGATTGGGTGCCGGCGGAAGAAGTGACGGAAGAGAACGTGCAGAAGTTGATCGGGAATGCGGACGGCATCTTGGTGCCGGGCGGCTTCGGCGACCGCGGCGTGGAAGGCAAGATCATCGCGACGAAGTACGCGCGGGAGCACAAAATCCCGTTCCTCGGCATCTGCCTCGGCATGCAGGTGGCGTGCATCGAATTTGCGCGTCATGTGTTGGGGCATGAGGACGCAAACTCCAGCGAGATCAACGAGCTGACCTCGACGCCGATCATCGATTTGCTGCCGGAGCAGAAGGACATCGAAGACATGGGGGGCACGCTGCGTCTCGGCCTCTACCCGTGCAAGTTGGAACCGGGCTCCAAAGCGGCGGCGGCGTACGGCGAAACGCTGGTGTACGAGCGTCACCGTCACCGCTACGAGTTCAACAACGAGTACCGCGATGCGATGGTGAAAGCGGGCTTCGCGTTCTCCGGCACGTCCCCGGACGGACGTCTGGTGGAGATCATCGAAGTGAAAGACCACCCGTGGTTCGTCGCTTCGCAGTTCCACCCGGAGTTCATCTCCCGCCCGAACCGCCCGCAACCGCTGTTCCGCGACTTCGTCAAAGCGTCGCTGGAGCATCGGGAAGGGAAGTAAGGCGAAGCAATCCAATAGCAAGGAAAAAGCGACCCTGTAGCAGCGGGGTCGCTTTTTTGTGCGCAAAAAAACCGGGGATTGCGCCCCGGTTTTTACTTGTATGCAATTACTTCTGGAGGTCGGTGCGGATGTCGCGGCCGTCGTCCTTGAGCACGACTTTGGAGCCGTCCTTGGTGAGGTTTTGCGTGTACTTGATCCACGCGTCGAGCATCACGTCGCCGATCTTCCAGTCCTTCACTTCGCCGAAGACGGTGAAGCCGTCGCCCGTGCCGGTCGCCATGAAGTCGTTGGTGACGGCCTTGAAGGTGCGGGATTCGTTGAATTTGCCGTCCACGTACACCGGAGTGCCGTCGGTCAGCGTGATCTTGGTGTACTTGTCGCCGGTCGGACGGGTGTTGTCCCATTCGACTTTCAAGCCGGAGAATTGGATCGCCGGCAAGTTGGAGTACTTGTCGAGCACTTCGAGCGCGGATTTGATCTGCTTCGCGGTCATCGTGCCGATCATGTCGGTGTTGCCAAACGGCAGCACGGAGAACATGTCGCCGTACGTGATTTCGCCTGCGTCGACGTCGGCGCGGATGCCGCCGATGTTCGTGAACGCCACGTCGGCGTTCTCATTGGAGCGCATCGCGTCGGTGATGATGTTGCCAAGCGGAGTGACGCCGTCGCGTTCTGCGCCGCCGTCGATCGCCGAACGGAACGGCGTGCGGGTCATCGCTTCGCCTGCGGTGGCGATGACTTGCTGTTCTTTCTCTTCGACCTTGGAGTGGTAGCCGGAGACGGTGTCGCGAACGGTCGCGTCGCCGGTGGTCAGGTTGGTGTAGGTTTCCAAGAGCGAAGCGCTGGAAGAGACGACTTTCTTGGATTCCTTATCCACGAACAGCTGGATGTGGCCGACCGCCAGCGTCCAGTTTTGCGCTTCGATGACCGGAATGCCGTTCACGTTGCCGACGACGCGCTTGTGCGAGTGACCGCCGATGATCGCGTCGAGCGTGCCGTTGCCGGTGCCGGTTGCGAGATCCGCCAGTTCGTCCATGACTTTGTCGGACGCGGACGCTTGGTCGCCCGGCAAGTGCGACGTGACGATGACGAGGTCGCAGCCCTTCGCTTTGAGCTCTGCGGAGAGGTCTTTCGCGATCGGAGCCGGATCGACAAACGACAAGCCTTCGATGTTGGTCGACTTGGTCGTGGTCGTCGTTTGCGGAGTGGAGAAGCCGATGATGCCGATCTTCAGGCCGCCTTTTTCCACGATGGTGTACGGTTGGGTCCAATCGACGCGTTTGCCGGTCGCATCGTCGATGATGTTCGCGCCGAGGATCGGGAATTTCGCGTTCTTGATGTTGTTGATCAGGGTGTCGCGGCCGAAGTCGAACTCATGGTTGCCGATCGCCGCCGCGTCGTACTTGATGTCGGCCATCGTGTCCATGACGGATTGACCGTTGAACAGGTTGGAGATCAGCGTGCCTTGCCACATGTCGCCGCCGTCGACGACGACGGTGTGATCCGGGTTGACGGAGCGGAAATCGTTGACGATGCCGCCGATCGTTTCCATGCCGCCTTGGAGTTGGTTGTTGCGCTTCTTGTCCGGCGCGGTTTCGATGTGGCCGTGGATGTCGTTGGTGGAGAGCACGTCCACGACGTCAAACAACAGCGGTTTGAGCGCTTTGGCAGCTTCCGAGCGGGTCATCGGAGCGTCCGGGTTGAACGCGCCGTCGAGCGTCGGAGCGAACACGCCGCCGAGGGTGGCGTACGCGATGAACGGTTTCGCCCAGTCGGAGAGCGTGTCTTTATCTTTGTAGTAGTTGAGTACGTTTTGGTTGACGTTCGGGGTCTTGCCGCCGTTCATTGCCGCGCCGATCAACACCGCGAGTTCTTGGCGGGTGACGTAGCGGTTCGGTTCAAAGTGGCCGTTTTCAGTGCCGTGCACGATGCCGGCTGCTTCTGCGTTGGCGATCGCTTGAGTCTGCCAGGATTCAAGGTCGTCGAAGGGAGCTTTCTTCATGGTGACGTCCGTGAGTTTTGCGGCGCGGTTGATCATGGAGACGAGTTCACCGCGGGTGACGTATTGCGACCCGTGAAGGTCGGAGTCGCCCGGATAACCGGAGATCGCGCCCTTCTCATGAGCCAGTTCCAAGTCGGATTTCGGTGCGGTGGACGGAGCCGGAGAGATCACTTTCCCGGTCGAGTCGTCCGCAAACGCTTGCGGGCCGTACAGAGCAGAGAGCAGAGATGCGGCAACTGCCATCGTAGCAAACTTCGAAGAACGTTTCATACGAGTTGAATAGCCTCCTAATAAGTAGCAAGATTCCGAATCGATTTCTAGTATACTAGATTAGGAGATGAAAGAGTTGGATGAGCAAGAAAATTCTTCGCAAAAATTGCTATTCTCGAAGGAAAACCAGCGTTTCTCCGCCCGCGGGGATGTGCACAGCTTCCCGCAAACCGCGTAAACCTGTCGATTCAATCATTGAGATAAAAAAGAACCCGACCCGGGTGGGACTGGTTCTTTTTTGCTCTGCAAACGGCTATTCTTCGTCCCGCCGCACCAACCGTGCCCGCGTGACGATCTTCTCCCCGAACTTGTCCTTCAAGGAATCAACCACGCGGCTGAGCTCTTGCTGCCGCGGGTCAACTTCCACGACGGGCGCGGCAGGCTTCGCGGCGGGGACGTCGAACAGCGACAACTGCTCCCCGAACGCTTGGGCGTCCTCCGCCTCCGCGCTGCCCTGCCCCTTGGGCACCAAGTTCCCGACCTGCACGCCGATCAGCCGAATCGCGTCTTCCCGCGTTAACCCGCACTTCGTAAGCAACCCCTTCACCGCCGCATACAACGGCGTCTCCAAGTCGGTTGCCCTCGGCAACGTCTGGCTGCGCGTGATCGTCCGCCACGGCGCATAGCGCAATTTCAGCGTCACCGTGCGGCCCTCAACGCCCGTTTTGCGCAGTCGCCGCGCGATCTTCTCACACTGAGCGAGCAACGTGCTTTCCAAAAAAACCACATCCCGCACATCGGTCGCAAACGTCGTCTCTTGCCCGACCGATTTCGCTTCCCGCTCCGGCACCACCGGTCGCTCGTCCCAGCCGTGTGCCAGCGCGTAGATGTGATCGGCCGTCGAGCCGAGAAACGTCCGCATTCGTACGACATCCATCCGCGCCACATCGCCGATCGTGTGCAGGCCGAGCCGCTGGAGTTGCTCGGCGCCCTTCTGCCCGACACCCCAGAGGCGGGTGATCGGCAAGGGGTGCACTTTCGCTTCCAAGTCGTCCGGCATGATCGGCACCAATCCGTTCGGCTTCTCCAGATCGGAAGCGAGCTTGGCGAGGAACTTATTGTAGGAAATCCCCACCGACGCCGTCAGCTGCAGTTCCCGACGAATCTCTTCCTTAATACGCCGCGCAATCGTCACCCCGTCGCCAAACAACCGCCGGCACCCCGTCACATCGAGGAACGCTTCGTCCACCGACAACGGCTCGATCAGCGGCGTGTACCGCGCCAAAATCGCCATCATCTCCCGCGACACCGCGCTGTACTTGCGGTGGTTGGGCTCGATGTAGATGCCGTCGGGACAAAGCCGCAACGCCCGGGCCGTCGGCATCGCCGAATGCACGCCAAACCGCCGCGCTTCATAAGAACACGTGGACACCACGCCGCGCACCGCCGCCGGGTGCGCGATGATCACCGGCTTGCCGCGCAACTCCGGGTGATCCCGCTGCTCCACCGACGCAAAAAAAGCATCCATATCTAAATGCAAGATCGTCCTTGCCGTGTCCCTTTCCATGGACGCTGCGCCCCCTTTTTCCGAACGTCTGTTTCCCTTGTCATACCACAAAACCTAAGAGCAGCCCAACAGACGCACGGCATAGGCGAGCAGGAGGGAGAAAGCCGTTTTTTTCTCTTCCACGGAGAGCGACTTGCGGCCGGGGCGCGGGTTGACGTCCAGCAAAAACGCCCGCCCCTCGCGGTCGAGCGCGATGTCGATTCCTAAAAATGCAAGCGTATTTCGCTTCTCCGTCAGAACGTCCGCCGCGCGAATCGCCACCGCTTCAACTTCCGCGCGCGGCGGCACGCGAAACAGATGCTCGCGCGCGGCTTGCACCAACCAATCGAACGATCTCACAACACCTCCCTGCGCGAGATTCGTCACCACTTGCTCGGGAGCGGCGAGCCGTGCCACCGTGGTTACCGCCTGCCACCTTCCGTCACCGTCGCGCTGCAAGTAGATCCGCAAATCGCACTTGCGACCCTCCACTTCCAAGAGCGCAATCCCGCCTTGGATCAAAAACTTCCCCTGCCCGAATTGCTCGTGCAAGAAAGCCCGCATCTCCTCCGCCGCCAACACCCGCGATTCGCGAGCGGTGGTGAGGCGGTAGGTAAGATTGTGCTCGGGGCGCACTTCCAGCACGCCGAAACCCCCCGATCCGCGCGCCGGCTTCAAAAAAACGGACGAATGCCTCCGCAACCACACCTCCACATCCGACACCGCCCGCCACAACGACGTCTGCGGGAGATGCGGCGCTAAGTCCGAGGTGGAGATCAGCGATTCCCAGACGCCCCATTTGTCCGGAAAGCGCGGGTTGAGGATGTGGTACCCGGCGCGGCGCAGGGTTTTTTTTTGCTCGGAGAAGCGGCGGGAAGCGCGCGCGTAGGAAACGTACACGCTGTCGATCAGCACGCGGGGCAGCGCCGTCGTACCGGTTTGCCAGCCGCGTTCGGTGCGGTATCGATGCCCGCGCACCCGCCGCCTGCGTGCATCCAGTTGATCCGGGTGAAAAAAAACAACATCCACGCCCGCCGCAACGCCCGCTTCGGCCAGCAGTTGCCATTGGGAATGGGGATTTCCAATCGGATTTTCGGTCGTGATCAGGCCGACGGTTGGGGGCAATGTCACGCGAGACACCTCCGTTTTTTTCTTTCTATATGTATGTGAAACCCCGAATACATGCAACAGGTGGTGGAACATGCTAACATAGGGAAGACATAGATTTTTTTTGATTTGCATTACATAAGAATGACTCTGGAGGAGGAACCGCAGAAATGAGCGATTACATCGTACGGGCAACGGCCCTCGACGGGAAGTTGCGTGCGTTTGCTTGTATAACCACAGAATTGGTGAGAGAGTTGTCGAACCGACACGGCTGCTTGGCGCTCGCAAGCGCTGCGCTCGGCCGCACGGCGACGATGGGCGCGATGATGGGCGTCATGTTGAAAGGCAATGAGACCGTCACGCTCCAAGTGCGCGGCGACGGGCCGCTCGGCAAGATCATCGTCACCGCCGACGCCGACGCGAAAGTGCGCGGCTACATTGAGAACCCGCTGGTCGAACTGCCGCCCAAAGAAGGCGGTGCTTATGCAGATGTGGAAAAGCTCGACGTCGGCGCAGGCGTGGGCGACGGCTACCTGTTCGTGATCAAAGACCTCGGGATGAAGGAACCGTATACCGGCTCCGTTCCGCTGCACAACGGGGAAATCGCCGAAGACTTCGTGTACTACTTCGCGCAATCGGAGCAAACCCCGTCCGCGCTGTCGCTCGGCGTGCTCGTCGACAAGGACCAAACCGTCAAAGCGGCGGGCGGCTTCTTGATCCAGCTCCTGCCGGGCGTGTCGGACGAAGACATCGACTATTTGGAACAGCAGCTGAGCAGCTTCCCGCACATCACGTCTCTGCTCGTTCAAGGCACGACGCCGGAAGACATCTTGAAGCGCTTGCTTCCGGGCGAGATCAACTTCTTGGAGACGTATCCGGTGACGTTTACCTGCGACTGCACCCGCGACCGCTTCGCCCGCGGCTTGCTCTCGCTCGGGGCGGCGGAGATCCGCTCGATCCTCGAAGAAGACAAAGGGGCCGAACTCGTCTGTCATTTCTGCAACGAGAAGTACAACTTCGGTGAAGCGGAACTTGAAGAACTGCTGCGCATGGCGGAAAACCGCTAAAAGTCAGGGATTGACAGAAAAACGGCGCAGTCGTACACTTTAGATAGACAGTAAAACCAATGTTCTTAGTCGGTTTTTATAGATGAGGAGGCAACAGAAATGCGCGTTGCGAACAACATAGCAGAACTGATCGGCCAAACTCCGATCATCAAGTTGAACACGATCACCGGTCCGGACGAAGCGGAAATCTACATCAAGCTGGAATCGTTCAACCCGGGCGGCTCCGTCAAGGACCGCATCGGATACGCGATGATCGCGCAAGCGGAGAAGGACGGCATCTTGAAGCCGGGCGACACGTTTGTCGAGCCGACTTCCGGCAACACCGGCATCGGCCTCGCGATGGTCGCGGCTGCGAAGGGCTACCGTGCGGTCATCGTCATGCCGGAAACCATGTCGGTTGAACGCCGCAACCTGCTCAAAGCGTACGGCGCAGAGCTCGTGCTCACCCCGGGCGCGGAAGGCATGAAGGGCGCGATCGCCAAAGCGAAAGAACTGAGCGAGCAAAACGGCTGGTTCATCCCGCAGCAATTCGACAACCCGGCAAACCCGAAGATCCACCGCGAAACCACCGCGCAAGAAATTCTGGCAGCGCGTGACGCGATGGGCGGCCTCGATGCGTTTGTCGCAGGCGTCGGCACCGGCGGCACCATCACCGGCGTAGGCGAAATCCTGAAGGAAACCGACGCGAACATCAAAGTGGTCGCCGTTGAACCGAAGGACTCTCCGGTTCTTGCAGGCGGCCAACCGGGCCCGCACAAGATCCAAGGTATCGGCGCAGGCTTCGTTCCGTCTGTCGCCAACACCGAACTGTTTGACGAGATCATCCACGTGGAGAACGACCAAGCGTTCGAATATGCGCGTCGTCTCGCGAAGAACGAAGGCATCCTCGTCGGGATCTCCTCCGGCGGCAACGTCTACGCGGCACACCAACTGGCGAAGAAACTCGGCGCCGGCAAGAAGATCCTCACCGTGGCTCCGTCCACCGGCGAGCGCTACCTGTCGACCCCGCTGTTCCAATTCGAATAAGAGCTTTCCGAGAGCACGAGTCCCTATGCGGGTCTCGTGCTTTTTTTGTGTCTTATTTTTTGTATAATAGAGACGATTGCAAGGAGGAGAACTTCGTGACACAACCTGCACAACAACCAAAGCGCCTGCTCAAAACCGGCGCTTCAACTTTAGAAATCGGCAACCGCACGTTGATCATGGGGATTTTGAACGTGACTCCGGATTCATTTTCCGACGGAGGACGCTTCGATTCCGTGGAGGCCGCGTTGGCGCATGCCCGCGAGATGGTCGCACTGGGCGCGGACATCCTCGACATCGGCGGCGAATCGACCCGCCCCGGACATGCTCCTGTCTCGGCGGAGGAAGAGATCGCCCGCGTCGTTCCGGTGATCCGGCGTCTCGCCCAAGAACTGCCGCACGTTCCGCTTTCCATCGATACGTTCAAAGCGTCTGTGGCGCGCGCCGCCGTGGAAGCGGGGGCGCACATCGTCAACGACATCTGGGGCTTCCTCGGCGACTCGGAGATGGCGCAGACCTGCGCCGACCTGGGGGTTCCGGTGATCTTGATGCACAACCGCGACGTGCCGCATGAGAGCCGCGTGCTGGAGAACACTCTGCAAGAACTGCGCGACTGCGTGGCGCGTGCGCATGCGGTCGGCATTCCGGACGAACAGATTTGGCTCGATCCCGGCATCGGATTTGGCAAGACGTACGAACACAACCTCTACGTCATGCAACATCTGGAGAAGGTCTGCGCGCTCGGCTATCCGGTTCTGCTCGGCACGTCGCGCAAGTCGATGATCGGGCATGCGCTGGATCTTCCGGTCGACCAGCGCGTGGAAGGCACGGCGGCGACGGTGGCGCTGGGGATTGTCAAGGGCGTGGAGATGGTGCGCGTGCATGACATTCAAGAGATGACCCGCGTGGCGCGGATGACCGATGCGATGGTGCGGAGTACGTTTTCGTTTCAATAGGCGCGTGACAGATTGTTTTTTAGAGAGGAAGGTTTGTTGCATGGACAAAATCTACATGAACGGGCTGGAATTCTACGGCTTCCACGGCGTGTTTGAAGAGGAAAACCGTTTGGGGCAGCGTTTTTATACCGATGTGGTGATGAGTTTGCCGCTGCAGAAGGCGGGCGAGGACGACGACCTGCGCGCGACGGTGAATTACGGAGAGGCGTATGACCGCATCCGCGAGATCATGGACGGTGAGCCGGTGCAACTGCTCGAAACGCTGGCGGAGCGCATCGCCAAGGCGCTTTTGGACAACTACCCGGCGGTGCGGGAAGTGCAAGTCAAAGTCACCAAGCCGAATCCGCCGATCAAGGGTCCGATGAACGGCGTCGCCGTGGAGATCGTGCGGTGCCGATGAATCCCTTCCCGCACACCGTCTACCTCTCGCTGGGCTCCAATGTAGGAGATCGTCATTTGAACTTGCAGAGTGCGATTGAAATGCTTGATTCGCATCCGGAGATTCAAGTGACCCGGATTTCGCCCGTTTACGAAACGGAACCGGTGGGCTACCTCGACCAGCCGGATTTTTTGAACCTCGTGATCGAACTTTGCACCTCGCTGGATGCAAAAAAATTGTGGAAAATCACCAGTTCTACAGAAATCGAGCTGGGACGACAAAGGGATATCAAGTGGGGACCCCGTACTATAGATATAGACATCCTGCTGGTGGATCAACAGGTCATGGACACGGACGACCTCATTGTACCGCATCCCCGGATGGCGGAACGGGCCTTCGTATTGCTTCCGCTTGCCGACTTGGCTGGCGAGCTGCTCCACCCGGTGACTCGCCAGACCGTGTCTGACATGGCCAATCGAGTAGAAGGAAAGGACGGGGTCTTTCTATGCAAGATACCATTGGCAAGCGGCTTAGAGCCTACCGAAAGCTGAAGAACTTAACGCAGCAAGAACTGGCAGACCGTCTGCACGTCTCCATCGCCATCGTCGGGGCGATCGAACGCGGCACGCGGGTGCCGACGCCGGATCTCCTGCGCCAAATTCACGACGTCCTCGGCGTGACCGAACAGGAACTGCGGGGCGAGAGTGTAACTTTTGGCGGTTGAGAAATCGCGTCAAGATGTGTATGATAAGTAGCATACGAATTCAGGAGCGAAACACAGGTGAATGCCTGTGTTTTTCGCATATACGGAGGTGCAATTGGAATGATGAAAATCGGCAACGTCGAACTGGAGAACAACGTCGTTCTCGCCCCGATGGCCGGCGTCTGCAACCCGTCGTTCCGAATCTTGTGCAAGGAGATGGGCGCAGGCTTGGTCACGGCGGAGATGGTCGCGACCCGCGCGCTCCAGCACGGCAACGCGAAGACCCGCTCGATGCTCAAGATTCTGCCGGACGAGCAACCGGTCTCGATGCAGATTCTCGGCTGCGACGTGGAGTCGATGCAATTGGCGGCGGAATTGATCGCAGAGACGGACGCGCAGATCATCGACATCAACATGGGCTGCCCGGCGAACAAAGTCCACAAAGCCGGTTCCGGCGCGGCGCTCGCCCGCGACCCGGAGAACGCCGGACGCATCATCGAAGCGGTCGTGAAAGCGGCGGGCAGCAAGCCGGTCACCGTCAAGTTCCGGAAGGGCTGGGACGATGAGAACATCAACGCGGTGGAGATCGCCAAGATCGCCGAGCAAGCGGGCGCGAAGTCGGTCGCTGTACACGGACGCACCGCGAAGCAGATGTACACCGGTCACGCCGACTGGTCGATCATCAAAGCGGTCAAGGAAGCGGTCAACATCAACGTCGTCGGCAACGGCGACATCACGTCGCCGCAGAAGGCCGTTCAGATGCTCAAGGAAACCGGCGCGGACGGCGTGATGATCGGACGCGGGGCGCTTGGCAACCCGTGGATTTTCAAACAAGTCGCGCACTACATCGCGACGGGCATCGAACTTCCGGCTCCGACGGCGGAAGAGCGCGTCGCCGTGGCACTTCGCCACACCGACCTCCTCGTCGAGGAAAAAGGCGAGTACGTCGGCACCCGCGAGATGCGCAAACACATCGCGTGGTACACCAAGGGTCTTTTTGAATCGAACCGATTCCGCGATGAGATCAACTTGATCGAGTCGTCCCAAGGTCTCAAAGACGCGCTGCACCGCTATCTGGAAACGTTGCTCGCACGCGCTGCGGCAGAAGTGACCGTATAAGCATTTTTGTGCAAATAGAAATCAAAGCCGATGAACTCCCGTGGAGGAGCACATCGGCTTTTTTTGTGTATATAAAAGTTTTTGTTGCTGGAATTCAGTGATACAAATGTAAGTGTTGCCATTATTTATTGGAAATATCTTGACAAGTAAGTGAGGAGGAATCTATAATTTCTGACAATTAGATGTTTACCGAGAAAGAGGGACGATGACCATGGCGGAAAAAGAAGTGCTCCTTACCCATAACGGTTTGAAAAAACTCGAAGACGAACTCGATCACCTGAAATCGGTGAAACGCCGCGAAGTGGCGGAGAGAATCAAGATTGCCATCTCGTACGGAGATATCTCGGAGAACTCCGAGTATGACGATGCCAAGAACGAACAGGCTTTCATCGAAGGCCGCATCATCACGTTGGAAAAAATGCTCCGCAACGCTCGGATTATCTCGGCGCACGAAGTCGATACTGAAAACATCGGAATCGGCACGACTGTGATCATCAAAGACCTTGAATTTGGCGACATCATGGAGTATACAATCGTCGGGACGGCGGAAGCAGATCCGGTCGAAAACAAAATTTCGAATGAATCCCCCGTCGGTCGGGCTTTACTTGGCAGGGGGATTGGCGATAAGATTGAAGTTAATGTACCAGTTGGAGCGATCCAGTACGAAATACTTGAAATCAAAAAATAGCACATCATCGGAGTGAGAACATTGTCAGAACAGCAACAGACAGCAGTGGAACTCAATGAGCAGATGCAGGTCCGTCGGGACAAACTGCAAGCTCTGTACGACAACGGCATCGACCCGTGGGGCACGCGCTTTGACGCGACCCATACTTCCGTGGAGATCGTCGCATTCGGCGAGGAGAAGTCCAAGGAAGAACTCGCTGAACTGAAGCAGCGCGTGATGATCGCAGGCCGGATCATGCTCAAGCGCGGCCAAGGCAAAGCCGGTTTTGCACACATCCAAGACCAGTTCGGCCGCGTGCAAATCTACGTCAAACAGGATACCGTCGGGGAGGAATCTTACGGCTTGTTTGACAAGATGGACATCGGCGATTTCATCGCGGTGGACGGCGAGATCTTCAAGACCAACCGCGGAGAAGTGTCGGTCAACGTGGAGTCCCTGCAATTGATGTCCAAAGCGCTGCGTCCGCTGCCGGACAAGCACCACGGTCTGAAGGACGTGGAAGAGCGTTACCGCCGCCGCTATGTGGATTTGATCGTCAACCCGGAAGTGCGCGATACGTTCATCCTGCGCTCGAAGATCATCCAAACCCTGCGCCGTTATCTGGACGAGCAAGGCTTCTTGGAAGTAGAAACCCCGACTCTGCACACGATTGCAGGGGGGGCGGCGGCTCGCCCGTTCATCACTCACCATAACGCGCTCGATATGGAACTGTACATGCGGATCGCCATCGAGTTGCACTTGAAGCGTCTGATCGTCGGCGGCTTGGAGAAAGTCTACGAGATCGGCCGCGTCTACCGCAACGAGGGCATCTCGACCCGCCACAATCCGGAATTCACGATGCTGGAGCTGTACCAAGCGTACGCGGACTACACCGACATCATGACGCTGGTGGAGAACTCCATCTCGTACATCGCGGAGCAGTTGCTCGGCACGACCAAGATCACCTACGGCGGTCAAGAGATCGATCTCACCCCGCAGTGGAAGCGCATCTCGATGGTCGATGCGGTCAAGGAAGCGGTCGGCGTGGACTTCAAAGCGGTACTGACCGACGAAGAAGCGCACACGCTCGCGGAGAAGCACAACGTGAAAGTCGAGAAAGCTTGGAAAGTCGGTCACATCCTCAACGCGTTCTTTGAGGAATTCGTGGAGGCAAACTTGATCCAGCCGACCTTCATCACCGGTCATCCGGTGGAAATCTCGCCGCTGGCGAAGAAAAACACGGAAGACCCGCGTTATACGGATCGCTTCGAACTGTTTGTTGTTGGCCGCGAGCTGGCGAATGCGTTCTCTGAGCTGAACGACCCGATCGATCAACGCGAGCGTTTTGAAGCGCAATTGCGCGAGAAAGAACAAGGCAACGATGAGGCATTCGAAATGGATGAAGACTTCGTGCAAGCGCTGGAGTACGGCATGCCGCCGACCGGCGGCTTGGGCATCGGCATCGATCGTCTGATCATGCTCTTGACCGACCAGCCGACGATCCGCGAAGTGCTGCTCTTCCCGCACATGCGCAACATCTAAGCGTTCCTTGTGTGAATGTGGATAAAAAGACTCGGTTCCCGATGAGGGAGCCGGGTCTTTTTGTTGCATAAGGAGGCACAAAATCGTGCAAATGTGTACAACTATGTGGAAAACGGGGATGAAATGTGGACAAAGAAGGTGATTTTGGGGATAAACCTGTGTGTAATGTGGATAACTTCGGCATAGCTCAGTTTTTATCCACAAGAACAAGCACGAAAGATGTCGAGAAATCGAGAGCGACCCGACCTTTGCAAAAAGGCGCCGTGGATTGCTTGGATTTGTTTCAGAATGCGCGTTGAGGTGCGGGGGAAGGGCGTGATAAGATAACTCTTGTCGCCGCGAGAGATGCGGTGGCGGAAACAGGGAGTTGACATTTTCGACTGAATGTGATAGATTACTTCTTGTCGCCTCGGCGGCACGATGTGAACTGATTGATCCTTGAAAACTAAACGAGTGATAGATGAAGATCGATTCGAGCCAGAAGCTCTTCG
>NZ_JMIR01000013.1 GCF_000714935.1 Tumebacillus flagellatus | reverse complement strand
TGGAGCACAAACTCGACCGGAAGCGAGCAAGTCCTGCGTATGACACAAAACGCAGGAGGAGCACCAACGCCGTTGAGCATGAACGCGTTTGGTGCGTTGCAAACTTTGCAACCGATGATTGCAAACGCTTGGAACAACCACGGGCTCAGTGCTGTTCCCCCCCTGCATCTTGCCTTTACAAACGCCGCATTAGGAATTGCGCCATCCCTGCAAACGATTCTTGCAAACCTTGCAAACGCCAGAGGCGGGGCAGGGACACCTTGGAACACCAACCCAATGCGAGATGTGCAAGTTCTGCAAACAGTTTTCGCAAACACCGTCGGGGGAGCAACACATGGCGTACAAGCTTTGCAAGCAGCTCTTGCAAACGCCACAAGCGGGGCAGGGACACCTTGGAGCACCATTTCAATGCGAGATGTGCAAGCTCTGCAAACTGTTCTCGCAGACGCCGCCGGGGGAGCACAGTCTTCTGGGAACACCTACGCAACACAAGGTGTGCAAACTTCGCTTAACGCCACAGGTGGAGCATCGGCTGCATGGAATAGAAACGCGCACGCTCCGGGTTATATGCAAGTTTTGCAAACTGTGCTTGCAAACTCCCAGGGTGGAGCAGCGGTCCCGTGGAGCACAAACGGAATCGGAAACATCCATGCTTTGCAACAGGTGCTTGCAAACACTGCGGGTGGAGCGCAGATTCCTTGGGGCACAGACGGAATTGAAATCGCACGTCCTCTCCAAACCGTCAGCGCCCAGGCAAGACGAGGTTTGCAAGAGGTGCAAAGAATCCTTGCAACCAACGCAACGAGAGCGTTAGCGGCGCTCTGGAGCACCGACGATAGTGGCAACATGCAAGCCCGGCAACGGGCTCTGTTCGCCACTCCCGCAGGCGGTGCACCGACTCCGTGGAACACAACTGGAATTCAAGACGTACAAACTCTGCAAATGGTTCTTGCTAGCACCGTGCCACTAGGCACTCAGACCCCTTGGAGCGCTGACTCCAGCAGCGGTGCAAACCATGCTGATCAAGCGGCATCTGCTCCCTCAAACACTGATGCAACAGGATTCGTGCAAGCCCTGCAACGGGTGCTTGCCAACACCGCAGGTGGAACCCCGGCTGCGTGGTTCAGAAGCGCAAGCGGAATCCTGCCAGCTTTGCTACATGCCTTTGCAAGTACCGCAGGCGACGCTTCAAGCGTGTGGCTTAGAAACGCAAGCGGAAATCTGTCAGTCCTGCAACGTGCCTATGCAAGAACCACAGGCGGCACTCCGCACGCGTGGCTCAGCCACAACGAAGGCTACGTGCAAGCCCTGCAACTCGCCTTCGCAAGCACCGCCGATGAAGCCTCGACTCCTGGGAGCACCCAAGCAATCGGGATCAGGCACGCCCTGCAACCGATCCTTGCCAACATCCAACGAGCCCTGTCTCCCGCGAACTCCGGCAACAACACCGTAATCGGCGGCCTCCGCCCCTTGCAACTCAGCCTGAGTTCGACCGCTGGAGCGTCCAAATCTCGGACCGCAGGGAGCACAAGCACCTTTGCAGACCCTCAACCTCTGCAACTCGTGCTTCCCGCCACCCAAGGAACGGCCGCCCCTTCGTGGACCGCAACACCAACCTCCACAGAAGCATCGCCGTCTCCCTTGATCCGGCAACCGATCCGCGACACCCGCCTCTCAATCCTCCACCGCTTGCAGACGCAAGGGAAGGGCATCCTCTTCGAGCGCATCCGCGACCGTTATCTGACGCAGGTGGAGGAAGTTCCGCTGGTTGTCCCGATCCACCACCGGCAGGAACTCGACATAGACCCCGAGGCCGTCGTCCGCTTGGACTACCGGCATCCGGAGCCGGCGACTCGCGAACCCGAACCTGCTTCCGCCGCTCAGAGCGTCATGACCTCGCCGGCTGTCACGATGGAACAAACCGGCCCGCGCCCCGCGGAACTCGACGCGGCCGACATCGACCGCCTCGTCGACCGCGTCTACCGGGAGCTGCAAAAACGCCTCCAATTCGAACGCTCGATCCGAGGTCTGTAACCCAATCTCAATCCACCACGGAAAGGAGACGCCCCAGTGGCCGTAAAAGCACTCATCCAAGTCCTCGATGGCTCTCATAAAGACACCAAGTACGAAGTCCTGTTCAACCCGAATTCCTACACCATCGACCACGGCAACAAGTACGCTTGGCACACCATCCCCGGTCTCTCCCTTCCGCTGACCCAATTCATCACCGGGGAGACGCCCAGCTTGTCGATGGAGTTGTTTTTTGACTGCAGCGCGGCCGGAGCCGACGCCGACATCCGCACGGAAACCACCAAGTTTGCGAACTTGCTCTCCGTCGACTCCGAACTGCACGCCCCGCCGACCTGCAAATTCGTCTGGGGCTCCCTGCAGTTCAAAGGCATCATCGAAAAAATCTCCCAGCGCTTCACCATGTTCTCTTCCAAAGGCAACCCGATCCGCGCGACGCTCAACGTCACGTTCAAAGCGGTTGCTTCGGTGCAAGAGCAGTTCCAAGGCATCCCCCGGCACTCGCCCGACCGCACCAAGCAAAAAACGCTCCGCCAAGGCGACCAACTCTGGATGCTCGCCGCCGAAGAGTACGAAGACCCCAAACACTGGCGCGCCATCGCCGACGCCAACAACATCGACAACCCGCGCCTCGTAACGGCTGGACGCAGCGTCGTCGTCCCGAGATTGGAGTAGCCCTATGTTAGAAGTCAAACTCGACGGAAGCTATCAATTCGACGACCTCGCCAGCAAGTACAATCAATTCCGCGCCCCGGAGTTCGAAGTGATCTCCAATGGCAAAAACCTCGTCACCGAGGGCGTGGCGATCACCACGCTTCGCGTGAACACGAGCATCTCGCCGGAAGCGAACTCGTTTACCTTCACCGTGGCGAACGCCTACGACTGGGTCAAACGCGACTTCAAGTGGATCTCCGACTACTTCCCGCTCGGGCAGAACGTCGACATCAAACTGGGGTACGGCGGCAAGCGCGAGCCCGTTTTTTCCGGCATGATCACATCGGTATCCTACGACTACCCGGCGGAGGGGAACCCGACGCTCACCATCACCGGCATGGACTACTCCTACCAGATGATGAAAGGCAAGGGATCGGATTCCAAGAACATCTGGACCGACAAAAAACACAGCGAGATCGCCTCCGAAATCGCCTCCACGTACTCTCTGACGCCCACCGTCGACGCCACGTCGGAAGTGGTGCGGGTGGACCGCGAGGGTCTCGACGACTACCAACTGCTCGTCAAACTCGCCAAAGCGAACGACTACGAATTTTTCGTGCTTGGCAAAAAACTGTACTTCCGCAAGCCCGCCCCCTCCACGTCGCCGATCGTGACGCTCGAATGGGGCAAAAACCTGCGCTCGTTCCAAACCTCGACCGACATCTCGATGCAAGTCGGCTCGTTCGTCGTCCGAGGCTATGATGACAAAGAAAACAAGTGGATTGAAGCCAAGTCCGAAGCGGTCAAACCCTACGGCGACGGCTCCACGACCGGGGCGGACCTGATTGCGTCCGTCACCAAGAACAAAATCCACTATGAATACACGAACTACTCCAAAGCCAAAGCCCTCCAAGACCGCGCCAACGCGCTGGCCCGCGAGGCGGCGATGAAACTGTTGCAAGGCAGCGGCGAATCGATCGGCTTGCCGGAATTGATCGCGGGGCGGTTTATCAAGCTCAAAGGCTTGGGACCGCGCTTTGGCGGGTCGCTGTACCTGACCAAAGTTTCACACTCGATCTCCGGCTCCGGCTACTTGACGACATTTGAAGTGGGAGGGAACGCACTGTGAGTTTTGGCGATTTTGACTTTCTCGGCGGGGGGTTCTCCGGCTCGGGCAACTCGTCCCAGACCACCAAGATCCACGGTGTCGTCGTCGGCGTCGTCACCGACAACAAAGACCCGGACAACCTCGCCCGCGTCAAACTGAAATTCCCGATTCGCGAAGGCGAAGAGACGACCGACTGGGCGCGCGTCGCCAACTTGTTTGCCGGCAAAGACCGCGGCTCGCTGTTCATCCCGGAAGTCGGCGACGAAGTGCTGGTGGCGTTTCACCTCGGCGAAGTCAGCCAGCCCTACGTGATCGGCTCGCTCTGGAACAAAGACCAAACCGCCCCCAAGGGCGACGCGGACAAAAACAACATCCGCAAATTCCGCTCCCGCTCCGGCCACGAAATCACGTTTAACGACGACGGGACGGACGGCAACGTGCAGATTCAATGCAGCAAGGGTCACTACATCTTGCTCGACGACAAAGCCGACACGATCAAAGTCTCCGATAAGGACGGCAAAAACATCATCGAGATCAAAGGCGGCGATTCCGGCAAGATCACCGTCACCTCGGGGAACGCGGTGCTGACCCTCACCGCCCAAGGCGATGTGAGTATAAACGGGCAGAAATCGGTCAAAGTCGAGTCGCCGCAGATCAACATCGAATCTAGCGGCATGCTGAACTTGAAAGCCAGCGGCAACATCCAGATGGAATCCAGCGCGATGGTGACGATCAAAGGCTCGATGGTCAAAATCAACTAACCCCACACCGGGAGGAGGCCGACCCGCATGGACAAAAACTTTCTCGGCCGCGGTTGGAAATTCCCGGTCACCGTCGACCCGGCGACCGGACGCATCCTCATGTCCGAAGCGGAAGAGGACATCGCTGAAGCGATCCGCGTGATCATCTGGACCGCCAAGGGCGAGCGGGTGATGCGGCCGAACTTCGGGTGCGGGATTCACCAATTCGTGTTTGAACGCACCGATCCGACGACCGTTTCGCTGATGGAAGAGAGCGTCAAAGCCGCGATCATGCAATGGGAGCCCCGCGTGCATCAAGTCACCGCCAAAGTCACGCCCGACCCCGGATCAGACGGACGCTTGCTCATTCAAGTGTCGTACGTGGTGCGCTCCACCAACAACCTCTACAACCAAGTCTATCCGTTCTACATTCACGAAGGCACCACCTAAACCTGACCGGAAAGGAGGGGAGAGCACATGCTGCCACCCCCGATCGACCCGCGCACATTGCCCGACCTGATCGAGCGCATGAAAGAGATGGTGCCGTACTACACCCCGGATTGGCGGTTCTCCCCGAACGACCCGGACCCGGGGACTGCTCTGTTCTATCTGTTTGCCGACATGTACCTCCAGAACATCGACCGCTTAAACCGAGTTCCGGTGAAGAACATGATCGCGTTCCTCAACTTGCTCGACGTCAAACGCTTGACCGCCCGCCCGGCGCAAGGCTATGCGACGTTTCATCTGAGCGTCGGCACTCCGCACTCGGTGCTGATCCCCAAGGGAACCGAAGTGGCGGCGGAGGGAGCGGACGGGAGCAAGATCGTGTTCCAGACCCAAGAGACGATGCTGGCGACCCCGGCGCGCATCGACGACGCCGTGCTGGTCAGCGCCAAGCAGGACGCGATCGTCCGCGTGACCGAGGCGTTGCAAACGGGAGCGCCGATCACGCTGTTCGACGTGGCAAGCGGCCTCAACGAGCAATCGCACGCGCTGTACATCGGCCACCGCGACTTGCTCTGGATCGAGGGAGCCGCCGAGATCCAACTGCAATTTTTCAACTCCAAGGAACCGTACCGCCAGCAACAGTGCGGCGAATGGTTCGCCGACCCCGCCCGCGTGGAATGGCGCTACTTGACTGAAGAGGGCTGGCAGCCCTTCGACGAAGTCACCGGCGACGGCCACCAACTCTGGCTGCGCAAAAAACGAACGGCCGCCCTCGCTTTCACCGAGTTGCACGGGATCGAAAACCGCTGGATTCAAGCCCGGTTGCGGCCGGGCCGCACACTCTCCGATGCGCATCCGCTTTTGATTGACGGCTTGCGGCTGAAAACGCAGTCCCTCAATGAACAGCGAAACGGAGGGTTTGCGCCCGATGTGATGTTTGCCAACGACGCACAAGCCGACCCCGAGGGATGTTTCCCGTTCGGCGAGTTTTTGGCTCCGTACAGCTTGTTTTACATCGCCAGCGACGAAGCGTTCAGCAAACAGCAAAGCATCATCGAGCTCTCCATGACGCTCAAATCTGTTCACAACCAGCTCATGCCCGTTGAAGAGCCGGAGATCGAGTGGAAACTGGTCATGAAGGAATCCGACATTCCGAAAAAACCGAAAGTCTACCTCGCCTCCATCCGCAACGTCGTTTGGGAGTACTGGAACGGCAAGTCGTGGGCGCGGCTGACGAACGCGCCGGAGCAGGAAGAACTTTTTTACAAGCCGACGGTGGAGGGGATGGATGTCACGGTGCGCTTCCGTTGCCCGGATGACATGGCGGAGACGTTCGTCAACGGCCACTACAAACGGTTCCTCCGCATCCGCGTGCAGACGGTCGACAACCTCTACACGCCAAACCCGATTCATCTCGCGCCGTGGCTTTCGAACGTTCGCCTCCAGTACCGCTACGAGCCGGACGTCGCGTTTCCCGCGCAGAAACTGCTCGCCGATAACAACATGCAATGGATGGACGGCGTCCCGGCGCTGACCGCCAACCCGCCGCGGCCGTTCTTGCCGTTTGCGCCCTTGGACGGCGGGCATCCGGCTCTGTACTTGGGATTTGACGAAGCTCCGGTCAAGGGACCTTTGCATCTGTACTTCTCGTTCCGCCAACAAACCGGCATGGAGCAAAACCGCCCGATTTTGGAGTGGGAGTATCTGCGACAAGACGTGAACCGGTTGGAATGGGCACCGCTGAAAGTCGTGGACGAGACGCTCGATTTCACCCGCAGCGGCTCCGTGCAGTTTGTGGGACCGTCCGACTTGGCGCGCGCCGAACTGTTCCGCCGCCACTTGTACTGGTTGCGCGTCGTCAATCGAGACGACCGCTATGACAGCGCGGACGAGAGCGTGAAGCGCCCGATTCTGCAAGCGCTGCTGCCGAACACGGTGCGCATCTTGCAGCAGGAAAGCATGCGCGACGAGACGCCGAAACCTGTGCGTTTGAGCGACACGGAAACGGAGTACCACTTGCAGCACGCGCCGGTGTATTCGGAGGAAGTTTGGATCGACGAGACGGGACAGATCACCGAGCGGGAGTTGGAAGACCTGCTCGCCGCCGGTCTGCGAACAGATGCGGTTCGCGATGCCGGCGGGAACCTGTTGCGATTGTGGGTGCTCTGGCAGCCGATCGACCATCTCGAAGACAGCGGGCCGCAAGACCGCTTTTACCGAATCGACCGCACGACGGGCCGCATTCGGTTTGGCGACGGGCGCCACGGCAAAGCGTTGCCGGAGGGCGGCGCGGACCGCATCCGCGT
Source organism: Tumebacillus flagellatus (assembly GCF_000714935.1). Classification (GTDB taxonomy): domain Bacteria; phylum Bacillota; class Bacilli; order Tumebacillales; family Tumebacillaceae; genus Tumebacillus; species Tumebacillus flagellatus. The sequence continues at coordinate 130,211 of NZ_JMIR01000013.1, read as the reverse complement.
CCACTCCAACAAGATCGTCGGCAGCCTTGGCAATTTGCCCGTCGGTGCGATTCACAGTTTGCAGCGTTCCATCGCGTTCGTGCAGGGCGTGACCAACCCCGAACCCACGGCGGGAGGCACGGACACCGAACCGATGGCACAAGCGCTGCTGCGCGGGCCGCAAACCGTCCGCAACCGCGACCGCGCCGTCACCGCGCAAGACTACGAGTGGTTGGCGCGCACCGTCTCGCCAGACCTCGCCAAAGTCAAGTGCTTCCCCGGAACCAACGCCGACATGCAGCCGGACACCGGTTCCGTCACCCTCGCCGTCCTGCCGCAAAACGGCGGGCCGGGATTGCCGTTTTTCCCGCAGTTGAGACGGCAGATCGCCGATTACCTGCAAGAGCGTTCCGCCGCCGTCATCGCGACTGCGGGGCGGGTGCATGTGATCGAACCCGCCTACTTGGAAATCAACGTGTTTGCCCAGTTGGTGGTGAAGTCGATGGAGAACGTCGTGCCTGCGGAGCGGGAAGCGATCGAGAAGTTGAACAAATTTCTCGACCCGTTCACGGGGAACTACGACGGTGCGGGGTGGGAGATCGGCCAACTGCTGCACACCTCCGTGCTGTACGGACTTTTGAAATCGGTGGAGGGCGTCAACCATGTGCAGAAGCTTTCGATGAGCTTCTTCCTCGTCACAGACGGAGCGAAGCGCGAAGTGCGCCCCGACGAAGCGGCGCGTCTGCCGCACGGCATCGTCATGAACGGACGCCACCAGATCGTCGTCGACCTGCTGTAACGACAAAACCGCCCGAAAGGAGGGAGACTGATGTTGCAGTTGCCCAATCTGGACGACCGACTCTATGAAGAGATCGTCTCGGAAGCCCGCAAGAGCATCCCGCGCCTGTTGCCGCAATGGACCGACGAGAACGCGCACGACCCCGGCATCACGATGGTCGAGTTGTTCTCGTGGCTGTCGGAGATGCAGCAATACTACCTAAACCGAGTCACCGCCAAAAACGAGCGGAAGTTCCTCCAGTTGCTCGGCCTCGCGCTCCAAGGAGCTTCCACGGCTCTGGTGGACGTGACGTTTGGCGGCGCAGAAGAAGCGGTGCGCGTGCCGCGCGGCACGAAGCTGCAAGCGCTCGACGAGACGTTTGAAACGCGGGAGCCGCTCTGGGTGTGGCCGCAAACGCTTCAGCGCGTTCTGGTTCGCACCGACACCGATTCGTCCGATTACACCTCCGCCAATGACAACGGCCGTGTCGGATACTTCGCGTTCGGCGCACAGGCGCAGAGCGGCACGAAACTGTGCCTCGGGTTCCCGCAACCGTTCCAAGCGGGACATCCTTTGTCGCTGACGATCAACTTGCGCGAAGAGATGGCGGTGCGCCGCAACCCGGTGCAACCCGACTTCGAAGTCACGCCCTCCGGCCGTGTCGAGTGGAGTTACTACGGCAGGGACGGCGAGTGGCACCCGCTGCAGCCGGAAGAGATCACCGACGGCACCAACCATCTCGCCCAGAGCGGGCGCATCACGTTCCGCGTGCCGGAGGAGATGGGCCTGACGACGATCCACCCCGCCAACGACCAAGCGCGGGCGTGGCTGGTCTGCACCGTTTTGCAATCCGGATATGAAGTGCCGCCGATGATCGAGAAGTGCACGCTGAACACCGTCAGCGCCGAGCACGGCGAGACGCACAGCCTCGTCCGGTCGTTTGACAGCGACGGCTCCGAGAACCAAGAGATGATGTCGGACGACTTTCTCGCGTACTTCGGAGAGGTGGCGGTGCAAGTTCAAGAGCCCGGCGGCTTCTGGCGCGATTGGAAAAACGTCGCCGACCTGAGCGACTGCGGACCCCGCGACTCCTGTTACGAACTTCGACGCAACCCCGAGGACAAAACCACCGTCATCTCCTTCGGCGACGGTTCGCATGGACGCATCCCGCCGAACGGCCAGGGAACCGTCCGCCTCGTCGCCTTCGCGGATTCGTTTGCGACAGAGCGCATGATCGGGCCGAGCGACGGCCTTCCGAACCAGCGCTTTGCCTTGCCGCTGATGCCGTTGTTGCCGAACACCCTCCTCTTGCAAGTCGGCGTGCTCTCCAAGAGCCGCGACGGCGGCGAGACGTGGCTGTGGCAGGATTGGGAGCTCGTGGACGACTTGGAGCGCTCCGGTCCTGAGGACCGCCACTATTCGCTTGACCTCGACGCCGGGGAGATTCTCTTCGGGGACCATGAGCAAGGGCGCATTCCCGAGCGCTCGGAGACGTGGGAGAACATCCGCCTGCTTTCCTATCGCACGGGAGGCGGCTTGCGCGGCAACGTGCAGCAAGACCGGATCTCCGGACTGTTGGCTCCGCACGGCGCGTTCCCGCCGTCGCTTGCGGTCACCAACCACTTCTACGCGTCCGGCGGAGGAGAACGGGAAACGCTCTCCGAAGCGAAAGAGCGGGTGCGCCGCGAGATGCGGTTGACCACTCGTGCGGTCACCGCCGCCGACTACGAGCGGATCGCGCTGGCGACGCCGGGCTTGCGCGTGGCGCGCGCCAAAGCGATTCCGCTCTACCGCACAGGGCAAGAAGACCCGCACGAACAAGCGGCGGGCCAAGTCACCGTCGTCGTCGTGCCCTACGGGGACGGCGCGATTCCGATGCCAAGCCTTGGGTTTTTGCAAACCGTCCAGCGCCATCTCGATCGGCACCGCTTGCTGACGACGGAAGTGCATGTCACCGCGCCCGAATACGTGCAGATCACCGTCCACGCCGTCGTCGTCGTGCATCCCGATTACCGGCACCAGACCCAGCGCGTGCTCGATGCGCTCGGCAGTTTGCTCGACGTGCTGGACGACCGCGACCCCAGCAAGGGTTGGGAGTTCGGCCGCTCGGTGTACAAAGGCGACGTGTACGAAGTGATCAACCGTTTGCCGGGCGTGGAGTATATCCAATCCCTGTATATGGAAGGCGTCGGGAGGGGCATCCGCCGCGACGGCAACGGCGACATCCATCTGCCGCCGCACGGATTGGTGTATTCGGGACGGCACACCGTGGAACTGTTGAGCCGCACCGATTTGTAGGAGGCAGGAGGGACACCCGTTGTACGAAACCACGACGTTTTTTTCGATGAACAAACAAAGCGACTGGCAACAGGGAACTTCCTATAACCTCCGCGTGACCGAGGAGGGAGTTCGCTTGGAGCGCACCGTTCGGTACGGGTGGCAGCGCGACATTCCGCTGCAGCGGGTCGCGGGCACCTCTCGAATCGTCAACGCCGCGCTCGGACCGGGCGGGACGCTGTTCTTGCTCGACCATGCCGCCAACGTGTGGATGTACGACTACATCAACGCCATCCACGAATCGCTGTTTCCCAAGCGCCACGGCCTCTTCACCCGCTATGCGCTGTTCGCCGCCACTGAAGATCAACTGATCGTGGCGGAGCGCGTGAAGAACCCGCGCATCACGGCGTACTCGCTCTCCAACATCCAGAGCGTCTGGGAGTTGAGCGAGTGGCGGGGAGAGCCTCTTTGTCCGTTGGCGCTGGCGACGGACGGAGACGAAGATGTGTTTGTGCTCCTCCCTGAGCAGACGGTGCAGGAAGGTCGGCACCGTGTCTTGCCGGCGGGCACTGCGCTCGTTCTCTTGGAGATCGGGCCGGGCGGACGCATCCGGCACGAGTACAGGGACGAAGCGTTGCGCGTGGAGGAGAAGTCGACGCTCCCGCAGTTGTGCAAGCGGTTTTTCCTGCATGTGCAGCGGGAGGGAGACCTTACCTTGCTTGACGGAGACTCGCGGCGGCTGTTTGCGTTCCACCGCCGAGGCGGACTTTCCCGCCGCGTCGACTTGCCGTTCCCAGGGCTTCCTTCGGGCTTGGGCGTCGACAAGCGCGGAACGCTCTACGTCAGCGACGGACGCAAGCAGGCAACGGGCGGAACCGGCCCTGACGACCGCCAAGTCCGCGTCTACCGCTCCGACGGCACGCCGCTCGATCCCGTTTCCGGCATTCAAGGGCGCGTGGACGCCATGCTCTGCGGTCATCGGCAGCTCCTGTACCTCTGGAACGCCGCCGAACAGCGCCTCACCGTGCTGGAACCCACGTCCCGTATTCAGGGTTCGGGTGCGGGCGGATCGCCGGAGGGCGTCTACTTCACCCGCGCATTTGACGCGGTGACAACGGAGACCGATTGGCACAAAATTCAGCTCGACGCCGATCTGCCGGATGAGACGCAGCTGCGCGTGTATTACTACGCGTCCGACCACCGTGAAGTGTGGCTTGACCAAGGCACCGTGCTCCTCGATACTTTTTTGCACGACGACACCGTATCTTTGGAAGAGAAACAGCGCCGCACGCGAACGCTTTGGCACGGGCCGATCGTCAACCCGCGGGACGCCCTGCTGCGCGCCCGCGGACGCTATCTCTGGCTTCGCATCGAGTGGAGCGGCAGCGACCGCAAAACCCCGCTTTTGAAAAAAGTGCGCGCCTACTACCCGCGCACGTCCTACTTGCAATATCTCCCGGCAGTCTACCAACAAGACCCGCAGAGCCGCGACTTTCTGGAACGATTCCTCTCGCTGTTCGGCACGTTCTTCAGCGAGATGGAAGAGGCGATCGATCACATCGCCCGCTGTTTTGACACCGATGCGGCGACGGGCGACCTGCTCAAGTGGCTCTCGACGTGGCTTGGCATCGCCGTGGACGACCGCTGGACGGAAGAGCAGACGCGCGCCCTGCTCAAGCGCGCGCCCGATCTCTACCGCAAGCGCGGGACGCGCGAGGGCTTGCAAGAGTTGGTAGAAGTGTTTACAGGGGAGAAGCCGATCCTCGTCGAATTCTTTCAATATAAATACCTCATGGAAAAAGCGGACATCCGCCGCTCGATGGAACGCCTCTACGGGCTCGACCCGCACCGCTTCACCGTCATGGTCAAGCCGGAAGCGGTGCCCGACGACCGCTCGCGGTCGTTGCTGGAAAAGCTGCTCGCAGAAGAGCGCCCCGCATTTACCGACGTGCAGTTGGTCGTGTTGGAGCCTCAGATTCACATGGGTTCGCACACGTACTTGGGCATCAACACGTTCTTGCTGGAGCCGACCTTGCTCGTGCTGGATGACAGATCTGCGCTCCCGTACAACACCGTCCTCGTAGACGTCGATCACAACAGCCGTATCGGCTTGCATACGCGTCTCGGGATGGATTCGAAATTGGAATGACGGCGGAAAGGAGATTTCACACATGCAAAGTTCACGTCCATACCCGTTTGAACGAAATCGCTATTTTTATGGGAAACTGCTGACCGTCCGTGATTTCGAGTCGGAGCAGACCTACATGAACCAGAAGCGCTGGCTTCTGAATCGCCTCTTGCACGGGGTCGGCGTCGTGACGGGCCTGCAAGTCACGACGGCCGGCGAGCGCAAGATCACCGTCAACGCGGGCCTTGCGTTTGACTACCAAGGCCGCGAAATCATCGTCGAAGAGCGCCAAACGCTCGACCTCTCGACGGTGCCGGGCTTCCAAAACAACGGCGACTACTCGAAGATCGTCTACCTCTGCCTCAAGTACGACGAAACCGGCAAAGAGATGGTGCATTCCGTTGCCGGAACGGGTCGCAAGGAGGAAGTCAGCGAATACAACCGGCTGGTGGAAGGCTACCAGCTGTTTATCAAGGAAGAAGCGCCGCCTCTGCAACAGTTTGAAGCGACGCAGCTTGCGGCGACCACGGTGCTTCTCCACGAAGACCGCGACGTGCGCATCTTGCACCAAGTGCCGCAATACGCGCAAGCCAATGACAAGTTCACCGCCCGCCTGCTGATCCAACGCATCTCGCAGCAGCGTCACGTGCGCATCGAGCTGGGCTTGACGACGGACGGCTGCCTGCTGGAAGACAAGCAAGCGCAAGGCGGCCGGTTGGTTTTTGAAAAGGAATTCGACAGCGAGGAATACAATGCGGCGTACAGCTACACGTTGCGCGCTTTGCCGCCGGAACCGGGCAAAGCGGCGGCAACCGTCGCGCTCAAACCGTCGGACGTAAAGCTCTTCCTCCAAGGCAACGAAGTGACCGTCACGCGCTCGGCGCAACACAGCGTCCAGGTGTCCTGCGAACCGGTCGCGCAACAACTGTTGGAAAAAGCCTGCGCGCGCGCCCTGGAGGACGTCATGACCGCGCCGAACGACCAATGCCTCTACCTCGCCCAACTCCATCTGCAACCGTGGGGAGCGTCGTACAAAGTCGAGTCGATCGTGCCGGTGCCGTTTTTTGAGCAAGTGCACAACGCGTCGCTCCTGTTCAACCTCGGCGTGGCAAACGGCGGCGGTGCAAGCGGAGCGGAAGGCTTCCTCGACGTGCAAGCGGACACGGTGCAGCTTCCGGCGGAGACTCCGGCGCATCTGGACGTGAGCTACGACAACGCCAACCGCGTGTTGAAATTCACGCTCGGCCTGCCGGAAGCGCCGAAGCCGGTACTCCCGAAGACGGCAACCTCCGGTTGGATCGACCTGTTCTTGATCGAAAAAAACAAACCGGGCCTGTTTGGCAAAGCGGAGCGCAGTTACGTCTCCAACGAGATTCCGCACGGCTTGGGCAACGGGCAAGTGCTGATCACGCTCGGGGTGGAAACGGACGACAGCTTGTTGGCGGACGCGCAGACGCAAGTGTTCGGCGACCCGGACATCTTCCGAGATACAGAGTTTGCGACGGAGCTGCCGAAGCACACGCTGGGCGCGTTGGTCTACCCGAATCGGGGCACGTTCCGCGTCGGACTCAAACTGCACCAGCCCACCGAGCTTGGCAAACTGCGCATCCGCTGGTGGGCGACCAAGTCGGAAGATGCCAAGCCGGTCTATGAGACGGCGCAACCGAGATGGGAAGCGGCGGCAGGATCGAGCGGCGAACCCAACCTCCCGGAAGACTGATTCGGGAGATCGTAGAGGAGGAGATTCCCTTGTCCAAAGCACCGAGACAGGTGAAAGGCGCAACATCCTCAGTGACCCAACAGAAAACTTCGTCCACCCCGGCTCCGGCTTCCGCGATGCCCGGCGCGATTTTGCAGATGCAACGGGCGTACGGCAATCAGGCGACGGCGCGGTACTTGCAACGCAAAGCGATTCAGCGCTCGACAGGCCCGGAAGAGGAAGAACTTCAGTTGAAAGCCGACTCGCAAGCAGCCCAACGGATGGGCGGCGGTCCCGAGGAGGAAGAACTTCAGTTGAAAGCCGACTCGCAAGCAGCTCAACGGATGGGCGGCGGTCCGGAGGAGGAAGAGCTTCAATTGAAACAAGCTCCGTCCGCGGCGCCTGTTCAGCGCTCCACCGGAAGCGGCTCGAAGATGCCGGAGAACGTGCAAGCGAAGATGGAGAAAGCGTTCAACACCGATTTTTCCGACGTCAACATCCACGTCGGCTCGCAAGCGTCCGACGTGGGGGCGCTGGCGTATGCGCAGGGGAGCGACATCCACTTTGCGCAGGGCAAGTTTGATCCGCAGTCGCAATCCGGCCAAGAACTGCTCGGACATGAACTGGCGCATGTCGTTCAGCAACGCCAAGGCCGCGTGCAGCCGACCACGGAAGTCGGCGGTCTCCCGGTCAACGACGACGTCTCGCTGGAGCGCGAAGCCGACCAACTCGGCCGCGCGGCGGCGCAGACCAAGATGGAGACCGAACTCTAACCAACAAAAAAACCACCTCTCCCAGCGGGAGCAGGTGGTTTTTTTCCAAGCAAGTGGAGGCGGAGACCTCAATCGCGGAGGTGGAAGATCCGGTTGAGCAGGTGTTATTCAAGCAAGCGGTCTACTTCGCGGCAGGCCCGACCATTGCGCGGACGAGTTTGCCGCCGGTGTAGTAGCAGTAGTACAGCGCATCGCCGACGCGGTACACTCGCACGTTGCCTTCGGAGCGGATCATCGTCGGTTTGGTGTCGGCAGATTGGCTCTTGGCGGTGCCGCCGGCAGCGTCGTCCGCACCGGGTTTGGCATCGTCATCGCCTGCCGCCTGTGCCGCGTCTTTGTCTTGGACGATCGCGTCAATGTCTTGCAAGCCGCTTTCGCTCCAGACTTCGACGGCGGTGACGAGCGAGTCTTTCTCGTTGTCTTTGGAGATTTCCAGTTGGAACGTCATCTTGTACTTGTCATACAGCATGCTGAGCTTCGGCGACGCGCTGCTCGTGTCGACCGTCGTGTCGGTCGCTTTATCCAGCAGTTCTTCGACCGCTTTCGGAGCGAGGCCGAGGAAGCCGGGGTAGTAGATGCGCCCGCGTTGGAAAAATCCTTTGTACACCGTCGTGCCCTTGGCGTCGTAGCGCTCGCCTTTGCCGTCCTCGCGGCCCGCTTTGAACTGCCCCTTGTACAGCGGCAGCCCTTGCGCGTCGAATTTCTCGCCGTCGCCTTCGTACTTGCCGTTCACAAACGCCCCGGCGTACTGCGGCTTGCCGGTCGCGGCAAACAGCTTGCCGTCGCCTTGGTACTTGCCGGCGGCGAAACTGCCTTTGTACTTCAGCGTGCCGTCGGAGTAGAACTCGGTGCCTTCACCCGAATACTCGCCGTTCTGGAACGCGCCGTCGTAGATCGGCTTGCCGTTTGCGCCGAACAACTTCCCGGCGCCGCTGTAACTGCCCGCCGCAAAAAGACCCGCATAGACCAGTTGGTCTTCGCCGTTGTACAGCTTGCCTTCGCCCTCGTACTTGCCGTTCAGGAACATGCCGTCGTAGAGCACTTTGCCGTTGGTGTTGTAGAGCGTGCCTTTGCCCGCGTACTCGTCGTTGACGAATTCGCCCGTGTATTGAATCTGGCCGGTCACGAAGTATTTTGTGCCGGTGCCTTGCAACTTGCCGTTTTTGAAATCGCCGTCGTAGCGCATCTTGCCGCTGGTGTGGAACGATTGGCCTTTGCCGTTGTACAGGCCGTCCTTGAACTCGCCTTGGTAGACCAGTTGGCCCATGCCGTTGTACTGCGTGCCGGTGCCGCTCGGGAGGCCTTTTTTGAAATCGCCGTCGTAGATCAGCACGTCCTTGTTGTTGTAGAGCTTGCCCTTGCCTTCGTAGACGCCCTTCGACAACTGACCGATATAGTGCAGGTCGCCCTCTTGGGTGAACACTTTGCCCAAGCCTTGAAACGCCATCGTCTGCTTGCTGCCTTCGATCAGCTTCGTCGGCCAGCCCAGCCAGTTCGCGAGCAGGGCCGGAGGGCGGAGATAGAGGTAGAGCGGAACGAGGATCAGCAAGAGGCAGACGGCGATGACCAAGCGCTTGGAGAAGTAGCGGCGGCCGATCTTCCAATAGCGGTTGAGCGAGCGCTCCGGGCTGAGGACGTTTTCTTCGACGGCGGCCTTGCCTTTTTTGAACAGGTCGGGGAGTTTCTTCACCCGGTCGATGACAGCCTTCAGCATGTTCATCATCGTTACGGCACCTGAATCGTTTGTTGGCCGGGGTTCGTCAACTGGATCACGCCGCCGAAACTGCACATCAACTTCGACGAGTTGTTCAGCGCCGGCATGTTGCCGATCATCACCGTCGGGGAGCCCGGTGCCCACGGAGCGGCCGTCATCGGCGTGCACGGCATCGGCGTGAGCGCCCCCATCGCCGCCGCCGTCGCGGAGGCCACGGCGGGGTTGGCCATCGACTGGCACATCGCAAACGGCAAGATGTTCACAAACGGTTTATTATCCATGATCGTCGCAAGCGGTTGCGACGTGAGGCATTTGTTGTTGGGGAGGACCATTAAATTGGCAGGAGCTGTGCCGAAACTGCATTGCAGTTGCGCTCCTCCGCACACTGCGATTCCCATCATTTCTCATCCCTTCGCATCTGCCATTTGTGTGGCAAATCAGGTTCACGTTGCTTCTTTTCTAACTGTACCACAATCCCTGAAACTATAGTAAGATGAACTTGAAATGAGTGTTAAAGGAGAGATTCCAAATGTTGCTACGCCGCCGTTCCTCGGCTGTCGTTCACCTCGTGTTGCTGGGGGTTTTGACCCTGCAACCCCTTGGATTCGCACGCCCTGCACAGGCGGCGGAACGGATCTCGCTCTCCGACGCCATCCAAAGAAGCGTCCAAGCGAGCGCCGACATCAACTCGATGAAACTCGTCCAGCTGCAACAGGCGGATTTTGATCTGGCGCAAGCGTATCAAACCTTGCGCAACCAAGACGAGAAGGACAATTCCAACAAAGCCAAGGAACACAGCATGAGCCGCGACATCGATCTCGGCCTGAAAGTCCCGCAAGCCATGCTGAACAAGAAAAAACTCCAACATCAACTCGATGATAAGATACGCCAGACCCAAGTCCAGACCGAACAGGCGTACATGACTGCGTACCAGATGCAAGTCGCCGCCGACAACGCCGATGCCGCGCTCAAGAAAGCGCAGAAGAAAGCGGACGATCTGGTCGCCAAGCAACGATTCGGCTATGCGACCGCCGACGATGTCCAAGCGGCGCAGGCGCTGGTCGAACAGGCCAAAACCAACCTGCAGACGGCGCAGCTTTCCTTTAAATCAAGCCGTTTGGCGCTAGGCCAACTGCTCGGGCGAGATCTCGACGGCGACTACCGCTTCGACTTGCCCCGCGTGTACGCCGACCTCACGCAAGACACGATGTGGCGGATGTACGAGTCGGCGAAAAAGTCCGACTACGACCTGTTTCAAGACACGGAAGCGGCCAATTTGGCGCAGACCAAAGCGAACATCATCCGCAGCCTCTATCAGAGCAAGTTCGGCTCCGATGCGACCGCGCTGTTGGCGGCGATGTACCAATCGCCGAACGCGCCGGACTACAATTCATTTCTCTCCAAGTACGACGAGTTGATCGCGTCGCTGAAAAACCGCTGGAAAGGAAAAGCCCTCGTGTTGGCGCTGTCGTTTCCATTTCTCAAGATCGTGGACAAAGTCGAGCTTCAAGGCGAGTACCAAGACGACCGCTACTTTGAGGACCTCTCCTCGTCGTTGCCGATGGCGCTGCTCGATCTGGATAAAGCCAAACTCAAGCAAGCCGACACCCAAAACAAATTGGCAGGCAAGGTCAAATCGTTGTACTTGACCGCCAAACAGGCAGAAGCGGACTACCTGCTCGCACTGCAAACGGAAGCCACCGCCAAGAACAGCGTGGAGAGCGCGTCCGGCAAGCTGAAATTCGGGCAACTCACCCAAGACGATGTCGACAAATTGCAAGCGGCCTACGAGCAAGCGCAGACCGCGACGCTGTCTTCCTATGTTGCGTACAAGTCTGCGCTCTCGAACTTCAACCTTGAGGCGGGCGGCGCGCTGCCCTACATCTCCGGCGTGCCGAAAGCGGCAGGGGAGACGGGGACGGAAGCGTTCAAACCCGAGCCTCCCGCGCCGAAATCGCTTGGCGTCTGGCGGATTGAAGCGGTCGCGTCCGGCATGACCTCGTCGTTCAAACTGCAGCTGGCGGACGGCTCGCAAGCGACGCACTTCGCCCTGCGCTTTAAGAACGGCGGGCAACCGATCGGCGCCAAAACGCCGGTCAACAGCTCGATCACCCACCTCGACCTCGTCTTCCAAGACCCGAGTTTGTTGCAACTCGTGCTGTACAACGGAGACAAGCAGATCGCCGTCGCGGACTTGAGCGGCTACGCACCGTCCGGAGACCTGACGCTGTCCACCGATTCGTAAACCTCAAGTTCTTGAACCTCAATCCCAAGAGAGGAGCCCACCCCTGTGTCCCTTCGTCCCGCCCGACATCTCTTGCTCTCCTTCGTACTGGCTTCCGGGCTCGTCGCCACGGCCGCCGCACCGCCTTCCGCTCAGGCTGCCGCTGTGCTAGCCACCCGTCCCGGCGCGGCGCAAATCGCGCCCGGCACGTTGTTGATCGGCACGTATCTCGTGCAAAAAGAAGCGCTGACCAAGGGCGTTTTTGCCGCCGCCAAAGCCACGATGCAATCATCCGGCCAAGGCGTCTACTACCGGTCTGAATTTGCGGGCGGCGCGTGGATGAACATCGGCAAGGCGAACGACGTCAACGCGCTTTTCAAAGGCAAAGACAGCGTCCCCGTCTCGTTTGACGACATCGACAACTTGCAGATTCAGTTCTCGATCACGCTGCAACAGGGGAAGCCGCACATCGACTGTTTCCTGAAGCCGGCCGACCTGAAAGCGGCGATCGAGGACGCGCAAACCAAGCTCGACGCCAAGAAACAGGAAGCGGACAGCAAACCGGAGTCGCAGCTGTATCAGACGGCGCTGGAGACGGCGAGTTTGCAGGCGCAGCTTGATTTTTTGACGGCGGTGCAAAACGGGCAGGGGACGGAAGCGTTGCAAGCGCTGGAAAAACAAGCCGATCCCGCGTCCGCCGTACCGACCGATTTGCAAAAAGCGCAGCAAACCCAGCGACAAAATCTGCAAGCTCAATTGGACGCGGCGAAGTCGAACCTTGCCGCAGCCCAGAGCGCGGGCAACACGGCGCAAATTCAAGCGTTGCAAACTCAGGTGAACGACTTGACCGCGCAGTTGCAGAAGTTTGACGTGCAGATCAAAAAAAACGACTTGATCACGGCGCAAGACACGCTGACCGCGAAGCTCAAAGACCTGCAATCGGCGATCACCGCTTCGCAATCGCAAAAAGCAGCCAATCTGCTTTTGGAAGTCGCGACGGCAGCGCAGAACTTGGAAGACGTGCGGCAAGCGCTGCTTCAGCAACAAGTGGCATTGACGACCGATCCGAAGGCGCAAGAGGAACTGAAACAAGCGGCGCACACGGCGACGCAAGATGCGTTGAAAGATCAGAATCTCAAACTGCGCAAAGCGCAGGAAACCGCGAAGTTAACGGGGCAGACGGAGGTCTACAACCTGATTTTTGCGCAGATCACCGACAACAACGCCAAGCGCGGCGCGTTGCGTCAAGAAGATCGGCAAGCGCGTATCGACTCTTTGCAAAGTCAAGTAAAGCAAGCGCAGGCGAACTTGCAGGCGGCTGTAACGCAACTTCCGGCGGGGCAGACGCCGTCGGGTGCGGTGTTGTTGCCGGTTGTGACGACGCAGGCGGCGCTGAAAGCGGAACAGCAAAACCTCCCCGATGCGAAGACGATCGCGCAGGAGGACATCGACTTTTTGCAAGCGATGATCGAAGCGTATCAGGCAGAGGACAACCAAGCGGGCGTAAACGATTTGCAACCGTTGTTGGGCGATGCAATGAAGCGGCGGGTCGATGCGGCGAAGGCAGTGCTTTTTTTGCAAAAGTACGAAGCGGAGAGCGTGCAGGGACAGCAGCCGCAACCGAGCCCTGAGCTAGCCGGATTGCACAAGCAGACCATCGAAGCGGTCGAAGCGGTCGAGAAGGGCCGCTACTCGCAGGCGGAACTGGACGCCATCGCTCAAATTGCCGCTCAGATTCAACAACAAATCACCGGACAGCAGGGCGGCAACTCCGGCGGACCCCCCGGCAACGCCGCACTCGAAATCCTCCCGGTCGAGCGGCTGATCTCCAAGTCGATCGACTTCAACCTCACCGCGCCGCTCCTGCGCTTGAACGGAACGACGATGGTGCCGATTCGCGCTCTGCTCGAAGGCTTCGGCGCGACGGTCGATTGGGACGACGCTGAACAGATGGTGCGCGTGGAATACCGAGGGCGCACCGTCGTCGCTTGGATCGGCAAAAACTCGTACGGAGTCAACGGGGAGCCGAAAACCCTCGACGTCTCCCCCGTCCTCTTGGCTCAGCGCACCTATGTGCCGCTGCGCCTGCTCGTCGAAGCGTTCGGATTTGACGTCTCTTGGGACGAACCGACCGAATCGATCGATGTCAAAGCTCTTCCTGCGGAGGTGAATCGATGAAACGCAAACGTTACAGATGGCGCGTATCCCTGTTGCTGCTCGCGATGGCGCTTCTCTCGTTCGGTCTCTGGTGGGAGAACGATTTCTACACCAAACAGCCGTGGGAGAACAAAGTGGTTCTCGACAACCCCACACGCGTCGTGGCCGACACCGACTGGCTCTACGTCATCTCCAACTCCAAGCGCGAGTTGATCAAGTTCGACCGCAACGGCACCTGGCAGTACGACATCGACGTGCCGCAAGTCAGCGACCTGGCCGATCTGACTCCCACGCTGGACTCTCCGGACAAGTTCAACGCGGACACCCAACAGGACGATCTCTACTATTTGAAGTTCGCCGACGCCACCGCCGACCACAACGGCGGGCTCTACACCTACCTCCAAGTCATGGACGACAAAGCTCTGACTTTGAAGTATGAAGTGCTCTGCCACTACACCGCGGACGGCCAACTCGACCGCGACTGGGGCGTCTACATCCAGAAATACGACAGCAAAAAAACAGGCGCTCTCCGTTCCGGCACGATCAAAGGCCTTCAGATGAGCAAAACGCACCTGATGTTCATCAACGAAGACAGCGGCATCATGAAATGGAACAAGTTTGACGAGACGATCCACCAATTCAAAACGCTCTACCAAATGGACGTGCCGGCAAACCTCTACATCTCCGAAGTGATCGGCGACAAACCGGACTCGATGGTCTACGCCACCATGCAAGGGACGGTCTACAAGCCCGGCGGCGTGCCGCTGTACCCGCTGTCCAACGCGGTGGCGGGAGACGAAACGTACGCCGAGAGCATCCAGCAAGACGCGCAAAAAAACGTCTGGTTCCTCGACCCTTACGGCAAAAGCATCAAGCAACTCGACCCGAACCAACCGGACGGCGTGAAGACCGTGCTCACCGTCGAACAAGCGGAAAACAAACTCGGTCTCAAGATCGCAGGCAAACACCGCAACGACCTCGCCTTCAACAGGCTTACCGTCGCACCGGACGGGGTGGCGATGGTGATCTTTGAAGATCATGTGCTTTTGGTCAGCGCGGACGGCGCCGACGTGCACATGCTGAAGTATTCAGACCGCGTGGTGATCGAGCAATGGGCGTACTGGGCGGCGCTTGCGGTCTTGGCGTTCATGTTCCTCTGGCTGTGCAAAACGCTCTACGTGGACATCATGCCGAAGTCGATCATACTCAAGCAGGTGTTCATCCTCTTCCCGATCATCGCCGTCTGCATGCTCGGACTCTCCACCATCATTCAAGTGGAATTCAAAGAGATCAGCGATTCCGAAGTCCGCCGCTCGATGGAGTACGTGGTCAAGGACGCACAGAACCTCGTCCACCCCGAGCAACTGCAAAAAATCCTCTCGCCCCGCGACTACATGGGCGAAGGCTACCAAGCGCTCTTCTCCGATGTCAAAGCCGAAGAACGCGACGGCCGCTACTACCTGATGGTGCACAAAGTCAAGAACGACCGCGCCTACAGCGTATTCGAGGACGACAACGATGTGCGGATGTTCGAATCGTTCCAACTGACTACAGACGCGGACGACCTGAACTCTTGCAAGATGTACAACCCGGAGCAGGACATCTACGAGGATGTCGACAAACAACTTCTGACGCCCCATTTGCAAGAGCGCAAGATTATCACCTGCAAGTCCACCGACGAAGACGGTACGTGGCTGTTTGCGCTGGGGCCGTTGTTTGACCACTCAGACAAAACCAAGATGGTCGGCGTCTTCGAAGCGGGCGTGAACACGTACAGTTCCGACCAACAAACGTGGTACACCGAAATCACGACGGTCATCATCGTCACCGGGTTCACGTTGTTGATCCTCGGTGTGATCTTGCTGGTCACCTGGCTGCAATTGCGGCGCATCACTTTGCTCAAAGAAAGCGTCTCCCAATTGCGCGCCAACCCCGAAGAAAAGCGCAGCACGTGGATTGAAGACAACTCCCAAGACCAAGTCGGGGAGCTCGGGCGGCAGTTCAACGAGATGGCCGCCTCCATCCAAGAAAGCATTGAGAAAAACAAAGAACTCCGCGACGCCTACAAGCGGTATTTCCCGGAAAATCTTGAAACTTATCTGGGCAAAGACATCATCTCGCTCGACCTTGGCGACCAAAAAGTGCTCCAAAACATGTCGGTGCTCGTGATCAACATCCGCGACTTCCGCCAAGGGGTCAACCACGACCCGCAAGCGTCGTACGACCTGCTCAACAACCGCTTCCTCGTCCACGTCTCCAAAGCGGTCAAAGACCACGGCGGGATGATCGCCAAATTCCTTGAAGCGGGCGTGATCGCCCTGTTCCCGGAAAACGCTGCAAACGCATACGCCGCGGCGGTCAAGATGTGCAACCGCTTCGAAGTGCCGGTCGGCATCGGCATCCACCGAGGGGACATCACGTTGGGCGTGATCGGAGCGGACGACCGCTTGGATTCGGCGCTGATCTCCGAGCAAGTGATCTTGACCGGGACGCTGGAGCTGTTGACCGATCACTTCCAAGTGACGCTCTTGACGACGAAATCGACGTACGAAAGCGACGTTTCGGAGCAGAAACCGAACGCCCGCTACATCGGCAAGATCGCCGTCGAGGGCCGGGTGTTGGAGTTGTACGATCTGTTTGATGCGGACGACAAAGCCGCGCGCCTGTTGAAATCGGAAACGAAACCGCTGTTTGAAGAAGGCGTGATGTTCTTCACACACGGCCGCTTCTACGACGCCCGAGAGCGGTTCGTGGAAGTGATGCGCCGCAACCCGCAAGACTTGATCGCCCGGTTGTATTTCTACCAAAGCGACGAATACCGCCGCACCGGGGTCGCGCTCGATTGGGACGGCTCGCTGTCCGTTACTCTGCGCGACTAGACAAACAACCGAACAAGCAGCAGAAAGAGGAGGAAGGCCGATGGCTTTCCTCCTTTTTGGTGCAGACTATAGGAAACGGCACTTTTTTACAGGGGCGGCAATAGGATGGAAGTTGCAAGAACAGGGAGGGAGCGGTACACTCTCTCTAAGACAAAAGGATGGTAAGGTAAAGCCTTGCTGTGATACAATGGTTACTACGAGTGACTTTTTTTGACTTCAAGTTTTGAACAATCACGAAGTGAGGCGGTACACATGCTTCTTGACAAAATCAATACCCCCTCTGATATAAAAAATTTGTCGGTGGAACAACTCAATCAGCTCGCCGAGGAGATTCGCCAGTTTTTGATTGAGAACTTGGCGACGACCGGGGGACACTTTGGCTCGAACTTGGGCGCGGTCGAATTGACGCTGGCGCTGCATCAGGTTTTTGACTCTCCCAAGGATAAGATCATCTGGGACGTCGGGCACCAAGCGTACGTGCATAAGATCTTGACCGGACGCAAGCATCTCTTCCCGTCCCTGCGCAAGTTCAAGGGGATGGCCGGCTTCCCGAAGCGCTCCGAATCGGAGCACGACATGTTCGACGTCGGGCATGCTTCCACGTCGATTTCGGCTGCGATGGGCTACGCGACGGCGCGAGACATCGCGGGCGAAGACCACAAAGTCATCGCCGTGATCGGCGACGGCTCGATGACCGGCGGCATGGCGTTTGAAGCGCTTAATCACGCCGGGCACGTGGGAACCGACATGCTCGTCGTGCTCAACGACAACGAGATGTCGATCGCGCCGAACGTCGGGGCGATTTCCAACTACCTGACCAAACTGCGCGTCGATCCGACGTACTCGTCGTTTAAGAAGGACGTCGTGAACTTTCTGCACAAGTTCGGCGACTTGGGGGATAAAACCACCCGCTTGATCGACCGTTTCAAGGACTCGTTTAAGTCCTTCATCGTGCCGGGCATGCTGTTTGAGGAATTCGGTTTTACGTACCTCGGTCCGATCAACGGTCACGACCTGCCGACGCTCTTGACCTACATGCAACGCGCGAAAAAAACCAAAGGTCCGGTACTGTTGCATGTCGTCACGCAAAAGGGCAAAGGCTACGCGGTCGCAGCCGACGCCCCGGATAAGATGCACTCCGTCTCCAAGGGCTTTAACGTCGTCAAAGGCGATACGCCGAAAGTGGTCAAACCGGCACCGCCGCAGTACCCGAACCTGTTTGCCGAGACGATGATCGAGTTGGCGAAGCGCGACCCGGATCTCGTCGCGATCACGCCGGCGATGCTGCCGGGTTCCGGTCTGATCAAGTTCCAAGAGGCGTTCCCGGAGCGCTGCTTTGACGTGGGGATCGCCGAACAGCACTCGGCGACGTTTGCCGCAGGGCTTGCGTGCGGCGGCAAGAAACCGGTGCTCGCGATCTACTCGACGTTCTTGCAACGCGCGTACGACCAAGCGATTCACGACATCGCGATTCAGAACTTGCCGGTGACGATCGCCATCGACCGCGCCGGTCTGGTCGGCAACGACGGTGAAACGCACCAAGGGGCGTTTGACATCGCGTTCCTTCGCTGCGTTCCGAACTTCACGATCATGGCGCCGAAGGACGAGAACGAATTCCGCCACATGCTCTACACCGGGGTCAACCACAACGGCCCGATTGCGATGCGGTACCCGCGCGGCGGCGGTGTCGGCGTTGCGATGGACGCTGACTTCAAGATGCTGCCGATCGGCAAGTCGGAAACGGTTCGCGAAGGCAAGGACATCGCCATCCTCGCGCTCGGTTCGATGGTGCAAGTGGCGGAGAAGGCCGCCGATGTGCTGCACGAGAGCGGCATCGACGCGAAAGTCGTCAACATGCGCTTCGTCAAACCGCTCGATGAGGAACTGCTGCTCGACCTCGCCAAGCAGGGGATGCGCATCGTGACGATCGAGGAAGGCTCGACGATCGGCGGCATGGGCAGCGCCGTGATGGAATTCTACGCGCTCCAGCGCATCTACGGCATGGAGATCTACCCGATGGGTCTGCCGGACCTGTTCATCGAACACGGCGATCCGCAGCAGTTGCTCGACCATGTGGGGCTGAACGCAGACTCGGTGGTCGAACTTGTGAAAAGCATGGCGCCGCTGAAGCAAAAGCGCGCTTGACCGATCGCTTTTTATCGAGAGCTTCATACGAGTGCACAGCGGGCGGGACGCATGTCTTGCCCGTTTTTAGTGAACGGTAACAACAGACAATCATTTACGACAGAGGTATGCGATGAGTGCAAAGGAACGGTTGGATGTACTGTTAGTGGAACAAGGGCATTTCGATTCCCGCGAGCGCGCCAAAGCGGCGGTGATGGCCGGGCTGGTTTCGGTCGACGGCGAGCGGGTGGACAAAGCCGGAACGAAGATCAAAGTCGAAGCGAAGATCACGGTCAAGGGCGAACTGCATCCCTACGTCTCGCGCGGCGGCTTGAAATTGGAAAAAGCGCTGGCGTACTTCGGCGTTTCGCTCGATGATCAAGTCGTCGTCGACATCGGCGCTTCCACCGGCGGATTTACCGACTGCGCGCTGCAAAACGGCGCGAAGCAAGTGTATGCCATCGACGTCGGCTACGGGCAGTTGGCGTGGAAAGTCCGCAACGACCCGCGCGTCCTCGTCATGGAGCGGACGAACTTCCGCCATCTGAAGCCGGAAGACCTCAAGGGAGAAACGCCGCAGGTGGCGGTGATGGACGTCTCGTTCATCTCGATTCGCTTGCTCCTGCCGGTGATTTCAAACATCTTGACCGAGGACGGGCGTTTGCTCACGTTGATCAAGCCGCAGTTTGAAGCCGGCCGCGACCGCGTCGGCAAAAACGGCATCGTCCGCGACCCGGACGTGCACCGCGACGTTCTCTTACATACGCTGGGCAGCGCTGTGGCGCAAGGGTTTCAGGTGCTCGACATCACCTTCTCGCCGATCACGGGCGGGGACGGGAACATCGAGTTTCTCGCGCACTTGACGAAGCAGGGCGAAGGGCTGAAACCGGAAGAGATGACCGCCAAAATCGACGCGGTGATCGCAGAAGCGCACGCTTCGTTGGAGCGATAAAAAGGGATTTTTATACACGGTATCGAATGCATGTTAAGCAAGAATTCCAATTTAGAGTGAAAGCCTGTCTACAGAACGGAGGGCATCCCTATGAAGAGAATCGGGTTGGCGGTAAACCCCACCAAACCGAATGCGATCCCGGTGACCAAGACGTTGGTGGAGCTCATCGAACGCCACGGGGCACACGCATTTGTCGATGAAGAATCGGCGGCGAAGATCGGGCGTCCGGAGCTGGGGATTTCCCAAGATCAATTCCCGACTTCTGTTGAAATCCTCTTCGTACTGGGCGGGGACGGCACGATCCTGGGATTTGCCCGCCAGTTCGCCAAGCCCGGATTGCCGATGCTCGGCATCAACTTGGGTCACCTCGGCTTCCTCTCCGAAGCCGAACCGGAGGACATGGAGAATGCCGTGCAGCGCGTCTTGGCGGGAGACTATTGTCTTGAGGAGCGTCTGATGCTGCAAGCGCAAGTGGTTCGCGGCGGACGAGTCGTGCATGAAGCGGTGGGATTGAACGACGTGGCGATCGCCAAGGGTTCGTTTGGCCGGATGGTGACGAACCGTGTGTATGTGGACGACATGTACGTCGACCAGTACACGGGCGACGGTCTGCTGCTGTCCACACCGACCGGCTCGACGGCGTATTCGCTGTCTTGCGGAGGTCCTGTCGTCTCGCCGCACATCGACGTGATCGTGCTCACGCCGATCTGCCCGCACACCTTGCATGCGCGGCCGATGGTCATCGCCGCCAACCAAGAGGTGCGCGTGGAAGTGGAAGCGACGCACGACGAGTTGGTGCTGTCTGTGGATGGACAACTTTTTTACGAATTGGAGAATCACGATGTGATCCATGTCCGGGAAGCCGGATACAAGACCACGTTGATCAAATGGCGCGACCGGGAATTTTTCGATGTACTACGCCGCAAATTGCACGTCGCGACGTGAGAAGAAAGGGTTCGATAGAGAATGAAAGGCCAACGCCTGTTGAAAATTCGTGAGATCATTACCGGCCAAGAGATCGAGACGCAAGAGGAACTGGTGGAGAAACTGCGCGCTGCCGGGTTTCAAGTGACGCAAGCCACCGTCTCGCGCGATATCAAGGAACTGCACCTCGTGAAGACGCCGACGCCAAACGGCACGTACAAGTACGCGTTGCCGGCAGAGCCGACGTACAACCCGGAGCAGAAGCTGCGCCGGATGTTGCTCGACTCGTTCGTGTCGATCGACCGTGCGGAGAATCTCGTCGTCATGAAGACGCTTCCGGGGAACGCCCACGCCGTCGGTGCGATCATCGACGCGCTGGATTGGAGCGAAGTGCTCGGCACGATTTGCGGTGATGACACGCTTTTGATCATCACCCGCTCCACGGAAATCGCCCCCAGCATCGTCAACCGGTTCCTTTCCTACGTCTAGGGGGTTTTTTCACCATGTTGATGGAATTGACCGTGCGCAATTTTGCGCTGATTGAAGAAGTCCACCTGTCCCTCGAATCAGGATTGAACATCTTGACGGGGGAAACAGGTGCCGGGAAATCCATTCTGCTGGACGCCATGAGCCTCATCTTGGGGGGCAGGGCCTCGTCCGACTCCGTTCGGCAAGGCGCTGCGAAAGCCACCATCGAGGCTCTTTTTGCCGTTCCGGCGTCGAAGGAGTTTCTCGAATTGTGCGAGGAGTACGGCATCGACCTCGACGAAGAGAACGAGAGCGTGCTGATCTCCCGCGAACTGTCCGCCGCCGGCAAAAACGTCTGCCGCGTCAACGGCCGCATGGTCACGGTGCAGATGCTCCGGCGTTTTGGGCAATACTTGATGAGCATGCACGGGCAGCACGAACACCAGACGTTGACCGACCCGCACGAACAACTCGCGCTGATCGACGCATTCGGCGGAGACAAACTGCTCGAGTTGCGGGCGGCGGTGGCGGAGAGTTTTCAGAAGTACCACGACGCGCGGCGGAAGTTGCGCGAGGCGCAAGTCGGCGAGCAAGAGCGCATCCAGCGCCTCGACATCGCGCAGTTTCAGCTGTCGGAAATCCAAGAAGCGAAGCTGCGACCGGGCGAAGACGCCGATCTCGAAGAAGAGCGCAAAAAGCTCGCGCACGCCGAGAAGCTGTTTGCCGCCGCGAACGCTTCCTATGAGCGGTTGTACACGGGAGCCGGGCGCAACACGTCGGCGCTCGATCAGTTGAACCAGACGATCGTCGACTTGGAAGGGGCGGCCCGCTACGACGAAAGCTTGGTCGCGACGCTTGAGTTGATCAAAACGGCGCTCGTCCACGTCGAAGAAGCGGCGCATAATCTGCGGGACTACCGCGACGAGGTGGAGTTCAATCCGGACAAATTATCCCAACTCGACGACCGACTGAATGTCTTGCGCCGACTGCGGAAAAAATATGGAGACACGGTCGAGGAGATCCTCGCCTACCGGGACAAGCTCGCCGCCGATCTCGAAGCGCTGGAAAACCACGAAGAGAACTTGGAACGGCTGTCCCGCGAGCTCGACCGGGCGGGGAAAGTCCTTGCCAAAAACGCCGTCGCTCTGTCCAAAGCGCGCCGGGGCGCGTCGGAGCGGCTCGCCAAAGCGGTGATGGGGGAACTGAGCGAGCTGATGATGCCGAACACGCAGTTTGCGATCAGCTTCACGCAGATTCAGGAAGAAGACGGATTGCCAATCGGCGAGCGCCGCGTTCATGTGAGCGAGGCGGGCATCGACCGGGTTGAGTTCCTTTTCTCCCCGAATGTGGGTGAATCTCTGCGTCCGCTCGCCAAGATTGCGTCCGGCGGCGAACTGTCGCGCACGATGCTTGCGCTGAAGACTCTGCTTGCCGACGCGGACGACGTCGGCACCTTGATCTTTGACGAAGTGGATACGGGGATCAGCGGACGCGCCGCGCAAGCCGTGGCGGAGAAGCTGTCGGTCGTCTCGGCGAAACGCCAAGTGATCTGCGTGACGCACTTGGCGCAAGTGTCTTCGATGGCGGACACGCACTACTTGATCGAGAAAAGCCTGGAGGACGGCCGTACGCGCACGCGCGTGTATCCGCTCGATGACGAGCAGCGCGTGCAAGAGGTGGCCCGCATGATCTCCGGCACGGAACTGACGCCCACCACGCTTCGCCACGCCTCGGAAATGTTGGAACGTGCCCGACAATTCAAGCGTTGACAGCGGGCCGGATGGCAGATGTTACGCAGGATATGACATCTGTCAGGGAGGCATAGTAGAACCATCACTTCAAAGAGGTGTTGACACGGGAAGAAAGGGGAGCGTGAGATGGTTGACTAGACACACTCGCAGGAAACTAACAGGTCTCTTGGTCGCAATCCTATTCGTTGCCATGTGTTGGTTTACACCCATTCATCAGCTCGCAAGCATTCCCCAGGAACTGCGCATCTTGCAAGGCGCGCACGCCGCGCTCGACCTCGGGATGAAGTCGTTTGCCACGGTGACCACGTCGCAACCGGACGTCATCTCCGTCTCCGGAGCCCCGAAGTCGGCGGTATCCCACCTCCATCAACCTCTACAGCTCGAATCCGGCAAGACGGGACAAGCGGACGTGCAAGTGAAATTGTTCGGTTTGATCCCGGTCAAGTCGGTCCATGTGAACGTGGTCCCGGACCTGAAAGTGATTCCCGGCGGCCAATCGATCGGCGTGAAATTGAAGTCTTCCGGCATCATGGTCGTCGGCTACAACTTGGTCAAAGCGGGCAAAGATTCGATCTCGCCCGCGGAGCAGGCGCAAGTCAAAGTCGGCGACATCATCACCGCGATTGACGGCAACACCGTCAAATCGGTGGAACAAGCCGCTGAGTTGATCAACAAAGCAGGCAAATCCGGCAAGGCGATGGAATTCACCATCAAGCGTCAGAAGGAACAAGTGAAGCTCAAAGTCAAGCCCCTCTACGACAAGGACAGCGACATCTACCGCATCGGCCTCTACATCCGCGATTCCGCAGCCGGTGTCGGCACCCTCACGTTCTATGCGCCGGATCAGCAAAAATTCGGTGCCCTCGGTCACATCATCACCGACGTGGACACCGGTCAACCGATCGGCGTCGGCGAAGGTCAGATCGTCCACAGCTCCGTCACTTCGATTGACAAAGGCGAAAGCGGTTCCCCAGGGGAGAAGCGCGGGATATTTATCGACGAAGACAAAGTTCTTGGGTCGATCACCCGCAACTCCGACTTTGGCGTCTTCGGAAACATGAGTTCGCTTCCCGACAACGCCAAAGTCACCAAAGCCATGCCGGTCGCGCTCGCCGAACAAGTGCATGAAGGAAAAGCGTCGATCCTCACCGTCGTGGACAGTCAGAAAGTCGAGGAGTTCGACATTCAGATCGTCAACGTGATGAAACAGAAATACCCGGCGACCAAATCGATGGTCATCAAAGTGACAGACAAGCGTCTGTTAGAGAAGACAGGCGGCATCATCCAGGGCATGTCCGGCTCGCCGATTTTGCAAGACGGCAAAGTCGTCGGCGCCGTGACCCACGTGTTCGTCAACGACCCCACGCAAGGGTACGGCGTGTTCTTGGAATGGATGCTTAACGAAGCGGGAATCGACACCAAAAGCAAGGTTAAATCATAAAGCGTACACCTATCCGACCTTTCGGGTAGGTGTTTTTTTGTTCACAAATATTTTACGGGGTTTTGAAGGGTTTCTTACGAATCCATCGTCTATAAGGTTGATATTTCCAAATTGCGGTGTTAACATGGGCTACAAATGAGAGAAAGTGGGGAAGAAACTGTGTCGTTATTTACTAAGTTTTCGTTGAAGAATCCGGTGGCGATCGTGATTTTGTGCATCTTGATCGTGATCGGCGCCGGATTCTCGGTCACGAAATTCCGGCAGGAACAATTGCCGGACGTGAATTTCCCGTCTGTCACCGTGCAGGCGGTCTACCCGGGCGCATCGCCCAACGACGTGTTAAACGAAGTGACCGTTCCGCTGGAAACCGTCCTGCGCAACGTTCCGGGGGTGAAGAACGTCACCTCGCAATCGCAAAACAACTTTGCGATGATCGCGCTTGAATTCAGCTTCAAAGACAACATGGACGAGATGAAGAAAAAAGTTGAGGACGCCATCGCCAACGTCAAGTTGCCGAGCGTTGTCGAGAACCCGAAAGTCTCGACGTTCGGCACCTCGAACCAAGCGATCCTCTACTCGGCGGTGCAGACCACCGGCAGCACTTCGCAGGAAGAGCTGAACGACATCGTCAAAAACCGCATCCTCCCGCAGTTAAAGTCGATTGACGGCGTCGCCGATGTCAAAGCGAGCGGCCTCGTCGACAACGGCGTGTACATCCAACTGAACACGGATAAACTACAAGAAAAGCACCTGTCGTTCAACATGATCCAGCAGGCGTTGCAAGCCAACAACTTGAGCATCCCGCTCGGGGAAGCGACGCTGAACCAAACCAAGGAGCCGGTCATCATCTCCGGCAAAGTCGATTCGGTCGACAACTTGAAAAACATCGTCCTCATGCCGGCACCGAACAAAGTCACGCTCGGGGACGTTGCCGATATCAAGCAAGGCAAGGATGTCAACATCATCTCCCGCACCAACGGCGCTCCGTCGATCGGCCTCGATGTCTACAAAGCATCGACCGCCAACACCGTCGCCGTTTCGGAAAAAGTTCTGGACGCGTACAAAGCGTTCGACGACGAAGGCAAAGTCAAAACGCTCGTCGAGTACGACCGTTCGTCCGACGTCAAGGAATCGGTGTTCTCGATGGCGCGCGAGGGCGGACTCGGGGCGCTGTTTGCTTCGATCTTGATCCTCTTGTTCCTGCGCAACTTCCGCGCGACGTTGATCGCGATCGTCTCCATTCCGCTCTCGATCATGATCTCGCTGATCACCTTGAAGTATTTCTCCAACGTCACGCTCAACATCATGACGCTCGGCGGGATGGCGGTGGCGACCGGGCGCGTCGTCGACGACTCCATCGTCGTCATCGAGAACATCGTCCGCCGGTTGCAGCAAGAGAAGATCTCCAAAGACCTGCTGCTTTCCGCCACCCGCGAAGTCGGGGGCGCGATCACGGCGTCGACGATCACGACCGTTGCCGTGTTTGCACCGCTTGGGCTGTTGCAAGGCATCTCCGGTGAGTTTTTTGCTCCGTTTGCGTTGACGGTCGCTTGCTCGCTGCTCGCGTCGCTGGTTGTGGCGCTGACCGTCGTTCCTCTGCTGGCGTGGGGCTTGATGCGCAAGCGCGTTCCGAAAGACCATGTCGGAGAATCCGGCATGTCCCGCACGTACAAGCGCGTGCTGAATTGGTCGTTGAACCACAAAGCGACCGTCTTGATCCTCTCCGTGCTGCTGTTCGTCGGCACTTTGCCGCTGACGCAGCTCGTCGGCGTCACGTTCTTGCCGGAGACGGAGAATAAATTCCTGTTTGCGTCGGTGGAGATGCCCAAAGGCACGGCGCTCTCCAGCGCAGACGAACTTTCCCGCAAGATCGACACCGAGTTCCGCAACAACCCGGCGGTGGAGACAACCCATGTGAGCGTCGGCCAAGCGAACGGGACCGCGGTGGAACCGAACTATGTGAACTGGTTCTTGAAGTTGAAGTCGGACACCGACACCAAGCAGTTCATGGAAGACATGAAAGCCAAGATCAAAGTCGACGCGGGCACCAA
The DNA here is from genome assembly GCF_000714935.1 of Tumebacillus flagellatus. Taxonomy (GTDB): domain Bacteria; phylum Bacillota; class Bacilli; order Tumebacillales; family Tumebacillaceae; genus Tumebacillus; species Tumebacillus flagellatus. Next base: position 103,892 of record NZ_JMIR01000013.1, on the reverse strand, counting down.
GTTTGAAATCATGGACGGCAACGGCGGAGGCGCAAGCGCCGGCATCGACATCACCGTCACGGGCGGCTCCGCAGCCGATCGGAAGAAAGCGACGGAAGACATCACCGCCGCTGTTAAGAAAATCGACGGCACGTCCAACGTCACCAACAACCTGCAAGAAGGCACCAAGGGCATCGAGCTGCAAGTCCGCGCCGAAGACGCGCTCAAAAACGGCATGACCGTCATCCAAGCGTCTTCGATGCTGCGACCGTACCTCACCGAGAGCCAAATCGGCAAAGTCGGCGACGGCAAATCGGCGGCCGACTTGTTCTTGACGCTCAAAGGCACCGACCTTACCACTCTCGACGCGATCGGCAAGATGACGCTCGACCTGCCGACCGGCAAGCAGATTCTCGTCAAGGACATCGCCGATGTGAACGAAGTCCAACTGCCGGGCAAGATTCAAAACAAAAACGGCGACGAGTACTCCTCCGTCACCGGCACGATCACGTCCCAAGACACCAATGGCGTCAACGTTGCGGTTGACGACGCGCTGAAAGCGATGACGCTTCCGAACGGTGTCAAATACTCGCTGGGCGGGGCGAGCGAAGACATCCAAAACATGATGTCCGACATGATGCTGGCGATGTCGGTGGCGCTGGGGATGGTCTACATCGTCATGGTCATCTCGTTTGGCGAAGGCCGTGCGCCGTTTGCGATTCTGTTCTCGCTGCCGTTCGCGTTGGTGGGCGGTTTGCTTGGCACGATCGTGATTCACGAACCGATCTCGATCTCGTCGCTGATCGGCTTCCTGATGCTGATCGGGATCGTCGTCACAAACGCGATCGTGCTCATCGACCGCGTTCAGCATCAGATCAAAAACGGCCTCACGATCCGCGAAGCACTGCTTGAATCCGGCGGCACGCGTCTGCGTCCGATCCTGATGACGGCGATTGCGACGATCTTTGCACTGTTGCCGCTGGCACTTGGCATCGGCAGCGGCTCGATCATCTCCCGCGGCTTGGGAGCGGTCGTCATCGGCGGTCTGGTCACGTCGACGCTCTTGACGCTCGTGGTCGTTCCGGTCATGTACGAACTGCTCAACTTCCGCAAAGCGCGTGCACAACGCCGCGATACGGTGGCGAAAGTAGCGCTTTAATTGAGAAAAGAGACGGTCTCCTTCGGGAGGGCCGTCTTTTTTTGAAAAAGTTTTCGACAAAAGGAGGGCGGAAAACTGGGTTTCGACAGGAATTGGAGGAAGTTAGGCAGTTTTTAGGTCGTTGGAGTGGGGAAATTTGTTGAAACTAGTCAAAATCTTTATCCTTCCAAAATGGAGGAATAAAATTGGCTTTGTCGAAATATCTTCCTGTCAGAAACCTTGAACGCACTTACCTAAGGGGGTTCCCATAAAGTGAAACAAATCAAAGTGATGATTGCGGATGATAACCGTGAATTTGCCGAGCTGCTGAAAGAGTTTGTCACCGAGCAACGCGACATGGAAGTGGTCGGTGTGGCGTACAACGGCAACGAAGTTCTGGAATTGCTGGAGCAACAGCAACCGGATGTCATCATCCTCGACATCATCATGCCGGTTTTGGACGGCATCGGGGTCTTGGAGAAGATTCAAGGGATGAACTTGTCCTTCGACCCGAAAGTCATCATGTTGACGGCATTTGGTCAAGAGAACATCACGAAGCGTGCTGTGGAGTTTGGCGCTGCGTACTACATCTTGAAGCCGTTTGACATGGACGTCCTCGCGAACCGCATCCGCCAAGTGGTGCGCGTGCCGGGCACCGGAGCACCGAAGCAGCAGACGATGATGACGCGCGGCAAGAACGTCGATGCGTCGATCACGAACATCATCCACGAGATTGGGGTGCCGGCGCACATCAAGGGGTATCACTACCTGCGGGAAGCGATCGGCATGGTGTATAAGGACGTGGAGATCCTCGGTTCGATCACGAAGATCCTCTACCCGAAGATCGCCGACAAGTACAACACCACCCCGTCCCGCGTGGAGCGCGCCATCCGCCATGCCATCGAAGTCGCCTGGGGCCGCGGCAACGTCGACTCGATCCGCGCGCTGTTCGGCAACACCGTGAACGTGGGCAAGAGCAAGCCGACCAATTCGGAGTTTATCGCGATGGTCGCGGATAAGCTGCGGATTGAGGCGAAGATTTCGTAGTCGGGCTTTATGCCTTGTGGGGCAAGGGTGTATGGATTATTTGGAATCATTCTAGTCATATCAAGAATACCAACTAACTTCCTGACTAGACCGATAAACTTCTTATAGACTGACCAACTAACGCTCCGATTCATCGGTTTTCACGAAACCATGATGAGGGGTGTTTTTTATGACCAATTTTGAGTTCCAGATTGACAATTTCATGCTGTACTGTTCGAGTAAGAACCTGTCCAAGAAGACGCTTGCCAGCTACGAGCAAGCGTTGAAGCTGTTTGCCTTCTACGCGCAGAAGGAGTTTGACATAGTGGAGGTGGAGCGCGTACAAACAGCCCATGTTCGTCATTACATCAAGTACCTTCGGGAGCGGGGCAAGTACACCGTCAGCGTGGCTCTGACGGTTTTGGCTTGGACGTACAGCGGAACAGTATCGTCAACTACTGCAATGCAATGGGGTACAAGCTGGAACGGGTAATTGCAGATGAGGGAATCTCTGGCAAGACATTGGAGCGTGCAGGTGTACAAGAGGTCATTCAGGTACTCACTAGTTGCGAATATGCTGGTGTGATCGTCTACAAGTTGGATAGGATAAGCCGAAATCTGAAAGACATCTTGATTCTTCATGATGACATCTCAGAGAAATGCGGGTCTTCGATCATTAGCGTGAAAGAACAATTCGACACCTCTACTGCGACAGGAAGATTGTTCTTCCATATGATCGGGGGGTTCGCTGAATTCGAACGCAATGTGATCAGCGAGCGATTGATGGGAGGGAGAATCGAAAAAGCCCAGAAGGGGAAGTTTGCTGGTGGTTCTGCTCCGTTTGGGTATGACTTGATTGCCGGTAAGTTGATCGTGAACGAAGAACAGGCAACCATCGTCAGAGAGGTCTTCCGCAGAAGAAACGAAGAGGAGCAGTCGTTGCAGAAGATCGCAGACTGGCTCAATGAGAGTGGCGTGAAGACAAAGCGTGGTGGCAAGTGGTCGAAGGTGCATGTCAAAGACATGATCGAACGGGAGGGCTTCTATAAGGGAATGTACAAGCACGGAGAAGTAATGACGAAGGGAGAACACGAAGCGATAATAGTAAGCTAAAGAAAGATGATTCTTATTTTGATTTGTAGTAAGATTATACTACATATGTTGGGGGGGTTATTGGTGATAAATCTGGAAGGTATTGCAAATAAGATTGAACCACTATTTGATAGGAATATCAGCAAAATAGAAAAGTTCGAGAACCTATATTTAATAAAAAGGAAAATAAGCACAATCACAATTGCTCCTTTGTTTATCATGCTTTGTATGTGGATGGCATATTCTCTATATAAAGCAATCGGGATTGGTATAACTACTAGTATCGTGCTTCTTACGTTGATTTTAATTAGTGTGATAATTAACATTTTATCGAGAAAAGGCAGGGATTATTGGTCGCGGGAAATAATTTATGTATTACTGTTTTTGATGGATATATTTTCGAATAGTCTATTTTTTTATAGTTGGGAGCAATTTTGGGAACTAAAAAATCTTCAAAATATCTTCGCCTTTGGAGTGATGATCCTTTTTGAGATTTTTAACACAGCACTTGTAGTTATGATGGTTAGTCAGGTAGTCGCGGATGTCTTGAAAAACAAATTTAGGGATATTAAAATGATGATGAAGTTGGTTGGTGGCGATGTAATTGATGTTGAACTAATATCAATTACTAAACGAGGTGACTACATAGTGAAGACAAGAAATAATCCTGAGTTTAGGGGATCGGAGATACTGATCAATAGAAATGAAGTGTTAATGATTATTTACAATGAATGAGTAAGCCACCAATAGAGGGGGCTTTTTCTTTTGGATAAAACTGAGATTTCATCGCATGGAAAAGGCAGGGGGCGGGGGTGGTTAAAGACTTTTAGGACAAGTCAAATCGGCAATAGCCCCTAGGCACACTATGTCCGTTCGGGTTATAGCTGGATGGGTCGATAGCAATGGAAAATCCTTCGATTAATGACTATAATAGAATGGATTCTATTGGTATTGAGTAGATGGCATGGGTTGAAGTTGACTGGGAGTGTGATAAAAGGTGACGGATCGAAGCAAAGATAACTATCGAAAAGGGAAAGAAGAAATGATTCAATATTTGGAAGATGTTAAATTTGCGGTTGAATCAATAATTGCTATTGTTTGGACCGAATATACTCAGATAGAACAATTAGAGCGAGAAATTCGAAAACTCGAAAGGATAATTCAATTTAATTTGAATCGAGTTCAAAACTTGGCACTCTCAGATGACGATGATGACTATTTACTAGCAATTCAAGGTCAGTGGGATAGTTATTTTGGAGAAGAAAAAGATCATTACTATAAAAATAGAGATGTAGAATCATTGAAGAAATCCTTCGATGCTAAAAAGTTCTCTATAAACTGCTTGTCTTCAACGTTGTTACAGATTGCGAAGCAAGGAATAACGACTACTTTTCCAGCTCCAAAAGCACAACAGTCATTCGAAAGATGTCCAAACGGAAGACTGGTAGGAACACAGCCGTTGAAAATAGTACTCAGACAGGCAAGAAATCAATCAATGCACTATGACGAAGACAATAGCATGACCCAGTGGCTAAATGATTGTTTCGATAAGCTAACACAGGAATTTGGTAAACAGTTTTCTGATTATCAAAAGACAAACAAAGCATTTGAAGTAATAAATTTGCTTAACTGGAGGTCTTTTGCGAACTTCAAAATGGATATGATGTCTTTTGTATCTGATAAAAATATTTGATATCAGGTTTTTATTTTCGGATGAAAGAGGATGTGGTAGAATTAGGGTAATTGAATGGAGCCAATAAACTTTCAGATCGGAAACCGATAAATGTCGGGCAATAGTATCAGTAGTAAAAAGTTACCAAATCCCAAAAACCCTTCTACACCAAGCCGCGGCAACGTCGACTCGATCCGCGCGCTGTTTGGCAACACGGTGAACGTGGGCAAGTCGAAGCCGACCAATTCGGAGTTTATCGCGATGGTCGCGGATAAGCTGCGGATTGAGGCGAAGATTTCGTAGTTGTTGGCTCGTCGAGGGTTTAGGCAGATCGCACTCATCAATTCCTACTCGTGAAAGCCGATGCACTCATTTTTGGAACCAATATATTTTATCCATCTCACCCGATGAATTTTTATATTCGTCGGGTTTTTGTGTTGGGTTGTCTCCTCAATTATCAGGTATATCAGCATGTATTTCTTGCAAGTTGCTTGGACCTGACATTACTAGCAGGAGGAACCTTTTCAGCGAGGAGTTTTTGCGTGTTTTTTCAAACATTCGCTTCTTCGCGAAATCTGTGAGTCTGGAGCTGGGAAAATCATCGAAGTTACATCTTTAAAAGGAGTATCTGCCGCAACGCAGAAAAAAGTAAGGAGATTGGCCCGACGCTTAGCAGGGAGCGTCGTTGTAGCTCGCACGCTTGCAGGGTCATTTACGGCTATTTGTTGAAAGTAGATGCAAACGGGGGTCGTTTGCGCATCTATAGCGGAGTCAATTGGATATTTCTCACGATTGTCGTTCCGTTCAATCTTATTTTAGATGTATTCGGTTTTCCTTGCTCTTAAAAGTGTTTTCAGGATTGGGAGAAGGGGCAAAGACAAAGAATCAACCCAATGAATCTTTTGAATGCATTGGGTTATTTTGTTTGCGTATATAATTATTTTAATATAAATAAATTGTTTATGCAAACTGTTTGTTGTAGGATATTAGTATCAAAATGAATAGGGGGAAGATGATAATGAAGAAACAGTTCTTGGCTCTTGCTTTAACCGTGGGGATCGGGATGATCCCGGTCGCAGCGAACGCTGCCCCGACTGAATTGCATGCACTGGCGCCGTCCACCGTGACCGCTACTCAGTCCCTTACCAATCTGGGGACTTTCTATTACAGCCCGGCCATCGGGCAAGAGTCTGCAACTCCGCTCACCTTTAATGCAGGGGTAAGCACTCTCTTGCAACTCGATGTGACGCAATCGACGCTCGCACTGAATACTCCGTCCGTCCAGTTTAAACTGTACAGCGGCGGTGTGTTGATGAGTTCGCAAACTGTCACTGGCACGGGTTCCAGAACGATTTCATTTAGCGTTACCCCCGGGAAAAGTTACTACGTCAACGTGAAAAACACGGGCAACTGCTCGGTAAACGGCAGCTTTACAGCCTCTCTGAACTAATACGAAACGCACAACCAAAGACCCGATGAATCTTTCAACAGATGCATTGGGTATTTTTTATATGAAAAAGGACCCGTGCCGGATCGGCAGGGGTCCTTTCCTTCTTCGTACAGGGTGTCTCTGGAGAAGATAAAGCCGCTCTGGTTTCTTTTACTGTGACGTTGTAGAGACAAATTGTATACATCTAACGAAACAAAATATATAATTGAATGATGAGTGATGTTGATTTATGGTTTATATGTGAAGGCAGTATTTCACGGAGGGATTTTTGTGGGGAAAATTGATCATACAGCAACTTCTACGTTCGGAGCAATTCCAATCGGCAGAAGAATAGCAGAGATTATGCAAGAACGCGGGGATTCGTATTCGATTCGTGCATTTGCAGAGAGAATTGGAATGAACAGAGAAACTTTTAGAACAATTCTAACGGGAGAGCGTTCCATCATGCTTTCTGAGTTGGAGAGAATCACCAACGGGCTGCATATTCGCGAAGAGCGATTAAGAAGAATGGATACATATATGAAAGAGGAGGAACTTCTTGCTCTTCTGGATTCGAAAGATAGAACGAAAGAAACGTTAGCTCAGGCCCTTAGGATCGCCAATGAGTTAGTTGAGGTTGCTTTAGGATATACCGAGAAGGGCTACGCTCTCAATAATCTTGGTAGAATTCAGTATCTTCAAAGGCAATACGACGAAGCGCATAGAACTTGGTTAGAATCAATGAAGTGCGCCCATGTCATCCATGAAAGATTTGAAGATAACAAATTGCTCCACATTGTCAGTTCGAACCTTATGCTGACCTATATCATGAGAAAAGAATATAGTAACGTTGAAGAACTGCTTGCCACCCTAGATCAGGCATTCCCTGAGGATGCTGAAACACTTGGCATGACATCCTATACTCGAATGAATATGGCCAATGAACGCGGTCACGTTCATTTAGCAAAAGAATATGCGTATCGCTCACTCGAATTTTTTCAACGTACAGGGAACTCACGTCAAATTGCTCTCTCCATGATAAACGCAGCTCATTTCGAGTATAGGACAGAGAACTATTCCATTTCCGCGGAACTGCTAAGCAAAGCGATAGAATTGGTTCAATCGAGAGAAGAAACTTTAATGATTGCGGTCAAAGATTATGTGAAAACACTGATAGCGCTCGGAGATCTTCACAAAGCAGAACGGGTGCTCTGTGAATACGAAACCATGTCATGGGAGTATCCTGACTATTGGGGGAAATTACAGATTCTCAAGACCGTTGTAAAAGATGACCCTGCATACGCGCAGAATGTAAGCGATGATTTGAGAGTTAGTAAAGTTGTGCGAGACTTCTCGTATTACTGTTTGTTTGAATATTATGACTCGAAGGGTGACTCGGAGAAAGCGATAAGTTATTATAAAAAGTGTCACGCATCCACTGACATGACCTATAAATTTCTGGCAAAGGAGGCGTTTTAGATGAAGCGGCGTTTTCTGCTAGGACTCTCCCTAGTAGCAATTGCTACATGTTTTCTTGGAAGTACCTCATTTTTCAAAAAGAATGCGGAGATCGTTCCCATCGAACCTAGAGGATTGATTTTTTATAAATAGCCATATTGTATTTGCCCCTCGGTGATTGCGTCGAGGGGCATTATTTTGTCACTTTTATTAATGACAAAATAATTTGTTTTGGAAGTTCTGTCAGCCTGTTTAACGAAAAATCACCTCAAACACGACAGAATGATTTATTGTGTTTGTATAAGGTAAACAAATACAGGGGTGATTTACTTGGAATCCTTCGGTCAACGTCTTCGTCTGATTCGAATGAAAAAGGGTTTAACCCAATCACAGTTGGCGCAAGGCATTGTAACACCGTCCATGCTGTCACAGGTAGAAGCGATCAAAGCAAGACCATCATGGCAAGTCCTGGAGCAGATCGCAAAGAAATTAGAGATTTCCGTAGACGAACTGATCGGCAATTCGAAATTGGACATGGCTGTGATTAGTGAATATCGTTTGGCGAAAGGAATGCTCTCTGCCGGTGAATATTCGGGTGCGCTTCCAATCTTGAAGAGGATCATCAACAACAACGATGGGAAGCTAGACCCGTTTGAAATTCGGTTTGACTATGCTTTCTGTCTTCTACAAGTTCATCAAGTACGCGAAGCAGGGGCTTCTTTTCAACAACTGTTGGAACACACAGTCACCCAGAATGGGAGTCTCTTTTTAAAGGTTCGCGTCTTGCATCAATTGGGGAATGTCGAATTGAAACGGAAACGCTACCAGATCGCGGAGCATTATTTATCTCTCGCGCTTGACAAGATTCACTCGTTAGAAAAAACAGACGCCCATCTCCAAGCCTCGCTCTTGTTGACGTTGGGAGAGGTTCAAAAACAATCCGGCCAAGTACAAGAAGCAGTTATTACGCTACAATCAGCAGTTCCAATATTCGAAAAAAGAGAAGATCTACAAGGGCTTGGGAATCTATATCTGAATCTGGCTATGTCGTCTCGGATGACAGAGGACTATCTGCAAGCATCGGACTTTGCCCAACGTGCTCAATGGTGTTTTGAAACGTTGAACAACCAAAAGGAAAAACGGTCACTCCATGTACATCTTGCCATTCTGCAAGGGGAAATGGGGGAAACGGACAAGGCGATTGCTACCCTTGAACAGATAGTGGAGGGTTACAGACACTTGCAACAGGAGGAAGAAGCGGGGATCGCTGTCACAGAACTGGCGAAACTCTACCTTAAAAGAGGGACGCTCGACCAAGCTGAGAAATCCTGCCAAACGGCTCGAACCCTTTTGCCGAACGTTCATCCTTATCAAGCATGGGTATCCAGAACTCAGGCGATGATCGCAAAGGCAAGAAATCAACAAGCGGTCGCGGTGAAATACATGAAACAGGCGGCGGATTGCTTCAAACTCACCAACTGTCAGACAGAGTACGAAGAGACGATGCGAGAACTCTCCCGCCTGTACGAGTCTAACAACGATTGTCAGAGCGCATTGCGAGTGATGCATGAGATGTGGTCATTCACTCGACAAGTGAGAGAAAACAGGGGGATCGTACTGTGAGCCAGATGGTGTTGCCGAAAAACGTCAGCGAATTTATCCAGAAGGAGTCCGGCGCTCATCTTCTCTTGTTGATGTTGGAACATACGCTAGGGCGGTCTCTCAATATGATCAAGTCTGTAGACCGCACGCAGTTGGCACAGGAATATGGCATGGATTCGACTGTGGAATTGGACTTAGAGCAGTTGCTAGACCAACTCTCGCTTGTTCGTGTGGTTGCAAATCTCAACACTCATACAGAAGAGAGCTTGATTAATTACTGGTCATCGGAAGAGGGGTCAGTTTTTCTGGCCGACGCAAGGCGGTACGTTGCAGATGCGTTGAGAATCGCACCACAAGGGCATCCGGAGAGAGGGAGAGCGTACAAAAACTTTGCGTATCTCCTGTTGGTACGAAATAAGACCAAAGCTGCCTGTGAGTTGATTAAGCGGGCAACGGAGATCTTTCAGAAAAACGGTCTTGTGGAACAGATCGACGAACTTCTAGAAATGCTCTCGACCCGAACAGAAACCGAATGCAAGTTGTTGCAGGTTAAGATTGCAACGGTGTTCAGAGAAATGGAAGCATAGAGATCATATTAGACATTGTGGGCAACCGTTGAGAGGTTGTCCTTTTTCTTATTTCATTTTTGCGTAGAAAATTTCGTGGAATAATATTTCTTTACTACAATATCGGATAAAGGTCCTGAGAGGAATGTCAGCTACCTCGATTCGTACTTATGAACACGCGATCAAGCAGTTTGAAGAGTGGTTGCAAGGAGCCGGTACGAACTTGGACGAGTTTTCCCGTTTGATTTTATGTTATACTAATTTAGTTATTACATTAAGTTAGTTGGAGGTATAGCAAAAAAAATGAGTACGCTCGGACAAAAAATCAGAGAATTGAGAATGCGATTGGGATTGACGCAATCCGATTTGGCAGCGGGGCTTATTACACCCTCGATGGTATCGCAAATTGAACATGATAAGGCAAATTCCTCCTATAAAGTACTTGAGGCTATAGCAACTAAGTTGGAGGTATCAATTGAATATTTTCTTTCAGTACACCAACCTAAAGAGGAAGAGACGATTCTCTCGAAATTACTAAGACTATATGCTTCCTTCGAAACTTGTTTGCCCAGACACCTTCTACAAGACAAAAGTTTCTTGTTGTCAGTTTTTATGTGGCGGCAAAAAAAGGAGGTAGCTACATGTAAAGTTTCTGTCTCGGAGGAGGTTAGTCGAGAAGTTAAGCCAAGGGCGCGTAGAAAACCGGTCGTTCGCAATCGAATGGATTTGATGGTAGAGAAGGAAAAAGAGCGCTTGTTTGTCAATCCTGAACCTCAACTCACAGACCCCAAATTAGGTCGTCGGAGAAGTAATAAATTCAGGGAGTTTGTCAAGTATATCTACGGTTTTGCCTGCGCCGTTTGTGGTTCGGCTTTACGAGACCATTCAGGAAATCCAGAAGTCGAAAGTGCGCATTTTTATCCGAAAAGCATGCACGGCAGCGATGATGTACGAAACGGAATTTGTTTGTGTCGGAATCATCATTGGGCTTTTGACGCAGGGTTGTTCTCCATATCAAACAATTATGAGATCATGATCGGAAAAGATCTACCTCCAGAGCCTGCGTATGATGTGATTCGAAAATGGGCTGGAAAGAGAATACGATTACCGAAAGAATTGATTTTTCGACCTCACCGATTGTTCATGGAAGCACATCGTACCTGGATCGGTCTTCAGCCATAAACTGGATACTGCGCATCCCTCGTTGTGTGATTAATGTGAAATTATTACTTGGTTAGGTTACTTGGAGAAAAAAAGATCGATTTTGTATTTTCGTCGTTAAAAAGTCTGACAGAACTAAGAACTTTGGAAGCTCCCACAATGTTATTAAGTGGTGGTGCATGGGCATTTAGCAATGCAAGCAATAGATTTAAAGTCGCAATGCTTGCAGGAACTGCGGTGATAGCTGCGGCCACTGTATATGCTCGCGTAAAGAGTGAACGTGAGAAGGCGATTCGAGATAATCCGTTTTCCTATGTATTCTCTGTGAACAATTTCAATAAACGTTATAATAGGTTCATTTCTAATTTTTCGACAAAGTGAGCAGAGGGTACGATCTAACAGCGTAACACATTTTTTGCTTTGAGAGGAAGAATGGACAATTCCGTATTGTATCTTCTTCCTCTATTTAACATTGCTCGTTGGGGAACGTGTGCAAGGCGAAACCGACCAGCAGTGAGTTTGTCACCATGGTTGCTGATTGAGGCTGGAGCAGAAAACAATTGTACAGTAATAATTGAGAATGTCTTTTTTCCATAAAAAAACAACCCGGCCTCGCAGCCAAGGGTTGTTTTTTGTCATTACGGGAGTGTGATTTTCACAGCTCCGTCCGCGCCGCGTTCCACCTGACCTCCCAGAATTGTCTCAAAAAAGGCAAGGGGGACGTAGGTTTTGTCGTCGATCAGGACGGGGGTTGCTCCCAGTTGTTGCGGAGCCATCTTGTTCTTGAAATAGGAATCGCGTCCCAGCGTCAGTTGTGTCCAGACCGCTTGGCGGCTCAGTTCCACGCTTCCCGCGCCTGGATTCCACGTGACGGTGAAGCCCATCGCTTCTGCGGCGGAGCGCAGCGGAACGAACAGGCTTTCTGATCCGTCAGCCGCGACCAAAACCCCCGCACTCTCCAACTCTTTCCCGTTCAGCACCAACGGCACGTGCAAACGCCCGTCCCAGGCAATCTTGAATTCCGGCAGGCCGACATACCCTGCCGCGATGGAATACTTGTCGAACACGATGACGACCGTGCCGTTTTGGACGTAGAAGCCTTGGTTGTCGGAGATGCCTTGGAATTGATCTTTGAAATAAGGAATGCCTTCTTGCAGGCGCTGGTCGATCTGTTTGGAGATCTCTTGGTTGAGTCTCGCTTTGTAGGAAGCGCCAAAGAAGTCTTGCAAGCGAAGTTCTCGGGTGGTCGCCTCGTTGTAGAGGTTGTAAAAGTCAGCCCGGGGCTTGCCGGTGCCGCCCATCTGTGCGGACGTGATCACTTCCATGGAGAAAATAGGAGAGTCCGGGCTCGACTTAACCTCGTACGTGATCGTCAGCGACACCGGCCGGACTTCATATCCCGCCTTGCGCATCGACTCCGCTTGTTCCTTCGCTTGGCGAATGAAGTCTGCTTTGTCTTGCTCCGCTTGAGCTCGGATTTTATCATTGAGCTTCTTCTCATACCTCCTGTCCAAAAGACCGGAAATCACGGGGATTTGCAGATTCAACTCATACTCCGGCGTGGCTTCCTTGACCTCTTGGGCTGTGACGTGTACGACGGAAGCGGAAGGTTGAGAGTTGACGGTGACAGAACCTGTTGCGTAGGCGGGCACAACCCCGGCACCGGCGAACAACACGCTGCCCGCGATCCCGGCGGCGATCCAAAGTTTGTTTTTCATGGAACCCTCCTCCTCTCGTCTTGGTGTGCCCTTTGTGCCCTTGGATTGATGCAAGGTTTGATACGATTTGAGGACATATATCCAGCTTCTTGATTCTGGCTGTCGTCCGCGACCGCAGTTGGAGAAGGTTGAAGCGAGTGAAGCCCATGTACCTGACGGGCGGTGCCTTTGGTGCTGTGGTGGTGTCAAGCAATGTCTTTGCCATCCGGCAGAACGGGGATTTGGAGTACGTGCAGGGAAGGGACATCATCAATTCGGATTTGTTTGTGGGGGCGTCATGCCCATTCGGTAAATCGAAAAAGACCTCCTTTGCACGGCAAGCGCAAAGGAGGTCTTTTTGGTACTACCTGCGGCGCGGGGTCGTCGGGCAGCCGGGGTCGATCACTTCTTCACGGTTTTCCGGCTGCACATAATAGCGCGGAACATTGACAATGATGCGGCGTTGGACTCGGACGATCGGCTGGATGATCGGAACTTCGCGGGGGATGTAGCAGTCGTAGTATTCATAGATCGGCGGGCATACAATAGGCGGGCACTTGTCCATCTCTGTTTCACTCCTTCCTGATGAAAGTGGAAGCTCACTTTACTTTATGTAGAAAAAGACCTGCCGGAAACGGATAAACGTTCATGGACTTCTTCTGCTTATACTTCGCCAAATTCACTCAGCAAAGTAAGGCGGTGTGAACAACACCTCCTTATTCCCGTTGAGCTGATGAAAAAGCAGTAGATATGCGATTGAAAGGAATGACCAAAAACAAGTGGCGGAAGAATCAAAAAAGTTGAAGCCCGCGCGTGCGGGCTTAACTTTTTTTCCACTCCGAAGCAAGCATGGAATAGATGATCAGGTCGTTGTAATGGTCGTGCAGCCATTCACCTTGACGCATGACGCCTTCGCGGGTGAAGCCGAGACGTTCGGGCACGGCTTGACTTTTCTCGTTCCCCGTCGCCACGCGGATTTCCACGCGGTTGAGTTTGTAACGGTCGAACGCTAGATCACACAATTTGCGCGTCGCGTCCGTCATCAGGCCGCGCCCTGTACATTCACGTCCCAGCCAATAACCGATGGTTGTCGAACGATTTTCCCATCCCATGAAGTGGTAGCTGATCATGCCGGCCAGTTTCCCTTCCGAGAGGATCACATACTGTCCGCCCTGGTTGGCGGACATCTGTTGACGACTGAGTTGGACCAGTCTCATTACGTCCATCCACGACTTGACACTTTCCCCGATCGCCAACCATTCTCGCAGATGATCGCGGTTGCGGTCAATCAGCGCATACAACTCCATCACGTCCCGCTCTTCAAGCAAACGCACGTCTGCACCTTGACTCATAGAGGAATGGATCATGCACGTGCCTCCTCTGGTCCTGAAATCACTTTCGTCCAAAACAGGGTATTCCGTTCTCTTGACAATGGTTAGAACAAAAAACATCTTCTCGCTCACTCGGTGAACCTTTTGTGTTCATTGGGTTTCTTTGTAAGGGATTGACCAACTCGCATTGCATCCTCAGCGCACCACAGATACAATAAAAAAACAAACCGGCTATCAACTTTGCACCAATAAGTTTGATAATCAATGATATTGTAGATTCTTAGCCATCGGAGGAGGTCCTAATGGAATTCCCAGAACTCATCAACCGCCTGGAATCATACGGCACCGAGCAAAACCGCAAAATCTACCGCAGACATGGAGCGGGCGAGAACCTGTATGGCGTGAGTACTGCCAATTTAAAGCAGTTGAAGAAGGAGATCAAGCAAGACCAAGCGCTGGCGGAACAGCTCTGGGGCACGGGCAACTACGATGCGCGTATCTTGGCGACGATGATCGCCGATCCCAAGCAGATGCAACCGGAATTGTTGGAGAAATGGGTCCAAGAGGACCGGTCGTATCCGGTGTTGGATGCGTTGGCGGCGCTGGCGGCCAAGTTGCCCGATCCGACAGTCTGGATCGACGAGTGGACAAGTTCGGACGACGAGTGGATTGGCTATGCCGGATGGCATCTGCTGGCCCAAGTCGCCACGCACGACAAAAAATACCCGGACGACTACTTCGCCCCGTTTCTTTCCAACATCGAAACCACCCTCCAGACCAGTAAAAACCGCACCAAGCACGGCATGAACAACGCGTTGATCGCCGTCGGGTTGCGCAGCGAGGCGCTGGAAGCGGAAGCGGTTCGGATTGCGAAAAGTCTCGGCAAAGTGGTCGTTGATCACGGGGAGACCGATTGCAAAACCCCGGATGCGATTGCCTACATCGAGAAAACCAAAGCGCGTCGTGCGAAGTCCAAGCAGTAGGCTTGTGCGGTCGGAGCAGTTTTTTAAAAAAGGACGTGCCGCGTATAGGTCGGACGTGAACGCATGCAAGATGACAACCCGTTTGCAAAACTGGTCCGCAAGATCGACCCGACAGCCGATTGCTGCACACGTGGGAACTGAAAGAAGGACGTATTCGCGACATGATTGAAACCAGCGGGGAAACTAAGCGACCGGGGACTCGACGCGGCAGTGGAAGCGGAGATGCGCGCGAAACATCATTTTTTTGTCACACAGGCGTTTGAAAATCTGCAAACCCGATGAATCGTGTGGATTCATTGGGTTTTGTCAAAAATCCATTATCAAGCCTTGGAACCTGCCCGGCAAATGGCTTGCGTCGTCCAACGCGGCGGAACACGTCAAGGAAGTCCAGATTCCGGTGCAAGCAGCCACTGTGTGACAAACTGCGTTCGTGTCACGCATACCGAAATACCCTGGTTTTGAAAAAAACACTCCTCCTGATCTCCCTCGTCAAGGTGGAGTGTTTTTGTTGACACCAGAAAAAGGATCGATATAATTAACCATATGGTTAACAATTCGACAAGCAATCTCGACGATGTGTTCTCGGCACTGTCCGACCCGACGCGTCGCGCGATCCTCGAACGGTTGTTTCACGGGGAGATGACCGTCTCCACCTTGGCAGAACCGTTCGACATGTCGATGCCGGCGATTTCCAAGCATTTGCGCGTGTTGGAGAACGCCGGCGTGGTGACGCAACGGAAGCTCGGACGCAATCGGTATTATTCCGTGAATCCAGTTGCGATGAAACAGGCTTCGGAGTGGTTGAACCGCTGGAGCCATTTCTGGAAATCGCAATTTGCCAATCTGGATCGTTTTCTTAGGGGAGACGATCCCACGACCAAGTGAAGGAGCGAAGGCTTTGTCGAACAGCAGTCAGCATCCGCCTGTGCAGATGACACAGGTGTTTCCCGGTTCTCGTGAACTGGTGTTTCGGGCTTGGACCACGCGAGCGGAATTGGAATCGTGGTTTGGACCGCCGGGCTATACGACAACCGTGCGGGAACTGGATGTCCGCGTGGGCGGCATCTACCGGTTTGAGATGCAAAATCCGGACGGCGGGGTCGCCTATCTGACCGGTCGGTATGTGGAGATTCAGCCCGGCGAGAAGTTGGTCTACACGTGGCGATGGGAGGACTGGACGCAAGAGACGGAAGACACGCTGGTCACTCTGGAATTCCATGAGCGGGGCGAGTCTACGGAGATCGTCATAACCCATCAACACTTTGCAAGCGAGGCGGCGGCGACGGGGCACAAGTTTGCCTGGGAGCGCATCTTGGGCGAAAGTCTTCGCAAGTATCTGGAGCCGTAAGTCAAATTAAGCAGCAGAACGGAAAAACAGAACTGGAAAACAGAGCTGGCAGAGAGCAGACGATGGGGAGAGGGTATTGGACATGAGCATTGATTTTTCTCAATTGAACGTATGGGCGATTCTGGTGACGATCGTCATCTCGATGGTGTTCGGGGCGCTGTGGTATTCTCCTGTGATGTTCGGCAACGTGTGGGCGAAGTTGGTGGGGCTGAAACCGGGTCAAAACCCATCGGCCGCCGGTCCGATGATCGGGACGGTCATCATGACGATCATCGCGACGCTCGCGCTGGCTGTGTTCATCCAATTGACCGGCGCGGCGACGGCGCTGCAAGGGTTTTGGGTGGCCTTGCTTCTCTGCATCATCCTCGCGGCGAAGATCGCGGTCAATTACTTTTTTGAAGGAAGAGGGTTCAAGCTGTATTTGTTGACGATCGGATTCCACACGATTCCGTATCTGATCGGCGGCATTCTGCTTGCCGTATGGAAGTAACGAAACGAAACCTTTGCGACCTCACGCGAAGGTTTCTTTTTTCCTAAAGAGTCCTTGCCAAAAACACCACCACGTATCGCGCACGATTGACTTTCCGTGCTGCGCGATGTAGAGGGCTTGTGCGGTTTGGGTGATGTTTTTTTCTCCTAGAGAGTTTGCAAGATCAGCCAGTCGCGGTTGTCCATAGCTCCCCTCCCGTTTTTGCCGTGGGCATGTTCTGTCGGCAGTCTAGCAAAGGAGTTCTGTCTGTCGAACGGGAACTTTTCTCTATACGAGCAAAATCCAGCAGAAATCGTCAAGGAAACTCTTGCCGCTTCTGATACGCTGTAGATAGAAAGGACGGGGAGCTATACATGGAGTACATCGAGCGCATCCAAGCCGCCTTGGACTACATCGAAGAGAACTTGGATCGACCGATTTTGATGGAGGATTTGGCGCGGGAGGCGTGTTTCTCGGTGTTTCATTTCCATCGTTTGTTTGTGTTCATGCTGGGAGACACAGCCGCCGATTATCTGCGCAAGCGCCGACTCGCCAAAGCAGCCGACCTGTTGCGCACCACAGAGCAGCGCGTGCTCGACATCGCGTTGGCGTCCGGCTTTCAATCGCACGAGACGTTTGCCCGGGCGTTTAAACGGGAGTTTCGACTGACGCCGGTCGAGTATCGCAAGAGCGGAATCTCGTTGGGGCTGCAACCGCTCGCAACTCTCACGCACGTTCCCCGTCCACGTAGAGGAGGAATCACGATGACACCGAAGATTGTGACAAAACCTGCATTCAAACTGATCGGCTACGGGCTGGACACCAACAGCAACGAAGGTCAAAACCACCGCGACATCCCGCAGTTCTGGCAACGCTATCTCCAAGAAAACCTCCGCGCGAACATTCCGAATAAACTCCGCCCGAGCGTGGAAATCGGACTGTGCACGAACTTCCAGCCGGAGACGGGCGATTTTACGTATGTGATCGGGTTTGAAACGGAGTCGTTTGACGAGGTGCCGGAGGGGATGGTGTGCATCGAAGTTCCCGAAGCCACGTATGCGGTCTTCACCACCCCGAAAGCAGACAACGCGGACTTCCCGGCGAGCATCCAACAAACGTGGGCGAAAGCGTTCCAAGAGTGGTTCCCCACTTCCGGTTATCAAGCCTGCACGCCCGAGTTTGAGTGGTACGACGAACGTTCCGAGTCGGACACCGACAAGCAGATGGACATCTACGTCGCGATTGTGCGGGAGTAAGCCCGTGCAAGGCACCGCCTGACAGACAAAAAGCGAACCTTCTCAAGAGCTGAGGAGAGTTCGCTTTTTTCATAGAAAATAGGAGCAGGGACCGTGTAAGTAGAAGCGAGGCTCGCGTATACTTTTACTTGTCCGGCAATATGAAAAAACAGCTGTCAGGAGGCCCCGTTCGCCTATGAAAAAATCACGCTGGCTCACTTTGGCCGCGCTCTCCGGAACTCTGTTGTCCGTGATGTGGGGAAGCACCGCCGCCCATCCGGCCAACGCGCAAAACTCCACGTTCCGCGACGTCTCTCCAAGCGACCCGAACGCACCCTACATCGCTGAACTGCAAGCCCAAGGCATCCTCACGGGCTACGGCGACGGGCGGCTCGGACCGGAAGACCCGATCACGCGGGAGCAGTTTGCCACGCTGTTTGTGCGCGCTCTCGGGTTGCCGACGGGCACGGGCTCGATGCCGTTTGCCGACAGCACGGGCGGTTGGTCCGCTCCGTACATCCAGACTGCGTTTGAATACCGCATCGTCAACGGCACCAGCGCCAACAGATACTCGCCGACGCAGACGATCAAGCGCGAAGAAGCGGCGCAGATGGTGTGGAACTACATGAGCCGCCTCGGCATCGCCGAGCCTGCGAACGCGCAACCCGGCCCGATCGCCAACGCCGACTCGTGGGCACAATCCGGCGTTCGCAACGTCGCAGCGCTCGGCCTCAGCGCGCAAGGCATCACCGACCCGAATCGTTACAACCCGCAAGCCGACATGCACCGCGGCGACGCAGCGGCCCTGATCGACTTGGCGTTGAAAAAAATCAACCAACGCCAAGCCGCTCTCCGTCCCGATCACATCGTCATCGTCGTCGAAGAAAACCGCCGCAACACGCAGATCATCGGCAACGCCGACGCACCTTACATCAACTCGCTGGCGAACTCCGGCGCGTATTTCAGCCGTTCCTACGGCGTGCAACATCCAAGCCAACCGAATTACTTGGCGCTGTTTTCCGGCTCCAACCAAGGCGTGAACGACGATTCTGTTCCGCACACGTTCACCGGTCCGAACCTTGCGAACAGTTTGTTCAACCAACGCCTCACGTTTGCCGGGTATTCCGAAGACCTGCCCTCCGTCGGCTTCACCGGAAATTGGTACGGGAAGTACGGACGCAAGCACAACCCGTGGGCGGACTTCACCAACGTGCCGAGCAGCGCGAACCAGCCGCTGACCGCATTCCCGACCGACTACAGCCGGCTTCCGACCGTCTCGTTTGTCATTCCAAACATGGACAACGACATGCACGACGGCACGATCGCACAGGGCGACGCGTGGCTGAAACAGCACTTGGATTCCTATGTGCAGTGGGCGAACGCGCACAACTCGCTCCTCATCCTCACGTGGGATGAAGACGATTTCTCCCCGACCAACCAGATCCCGACGGTCTTCGTCGGTGCGAACGTCAAACCCGGCACCTACAGCGAAACCATCAACCACTTGAACGTCCTGCGCACGATCGAGGATCTGTACAACCTCCCGCACGCGGGCAACACCGGGTCGGCGCTTCCGATCTACGACGTTTGGAAGTAGGACAAGCTCATATGCCCATCTAAAAAACGCCGCCTGTGGCAGATGTGTTTCGAGGCGGCGTGATCGAGAGTTCACACACCGGTCATGTGGCGGTCGTGGATGCAGAGGGCAAGTTGATCGCGTCGTTTGGCGATCCCAAGCGGTTGACGTTTGCGCGGATGGCGCGTCCGGAAGTGCTCCAAAATCCCGTGCGCGAAGACGCCGTCCGCCGCATCACCGACGCGATGATCGCCGCACCGGAGATGGTCGGCGGCAAAAACCGCTATTGCACCGATCTCATGAACGCGTTCCAGGGACGACTGTTTGGCAAGGCAGGGGCGGAAGCGGTGTATTGCGTCGGCGACCGCACAACCGGGTACGGATTTGCCATCAAGATCGAAGACGGCGGCCCGCGCGCGGTCTACGCCGTGATGAACGAAGTGTTGCGCCAACTCGGAGTCGGCACCGACGGACCGCTGGAAGCGCTCGCAGAGTACACCAACCCCGACATCCTCAACATGAGCGGCAAAGCGGTCGGGAAGATGGAGACCTCTTTCGACTTGCAAACGTACTAAATCGATACGCCTGAAAAAACGACCTCTTCCCGCCGCCGCGCAGTCGGGAAGGGTTCTTTTTTTACGAGCGGTGTGCTGATATACTAAATCCTGTAAAATGTAGAGAGGGGTAACCTTATGAACAGACGCTTACATACCTTTGCACCGTTGCTGACGGCGGCTTTGCTGACGGCTGTGGTGCCGCAGACAGCGCTTGCCGATTCGACGGAACCGGTCGTGAACTGGAAGATGGAATTTACAGACGCAGCGCATCCCGTGACCGAACCGGTCGTCGGGGCGGACGGCACGGTCTATCTCGGCACGTCGCAAAACGGGCCGGATGTGACGGAAATTTCCGCGATCAAGGACGGCAGCCTGGAATGGACGTACCCGACGACGGCGAAGCATCCCCTGCTCGTGCCTTCGAAAGTGTCTTCCGGTCTGGTCTTGGCAGGCGTTGACGATCAAGTGCTCGAACTCAATGAAAAAGGGCAGGTCGTCTGGACGGTCAACGAGTCTCCGAGTCAAGTGCGGAATCTCATGGAGGGGGCAGACGGGACGGTCTACGTCTCCACGTACTCCGGCTTGCAAATCCTCAAGGCCGACGGAACGGTCTCCGGATCGCTCTCGTACGCGCCCTTTCACGGGGAGCCGACTTCTTGGAGCGTGCAGGATGACGGTTCGGTGTCGCTGCTGTTTTCCGGGACGAATCCGACGGGCGAGACCTCTTACGCGCACGTGGGGCGCGACGGCAACGTGCTGAGCCAAGCGACCGTGCCGATGCCGGAAAATTCCTCCCCGGTGCTCGACCCGAACGGGTTGATTCTCAACCCGCACTACCAAGGGCAGGAGGTCTGGGTGGACCTGCTCAACCCGGACGGATCGACGGTCTGGAGCACGAAAATCGACGGCGCGGCGGGGACTGTGCGGGCTCCGAAGTTCGACCAAGCGGGGCATGTTGTGGTCGTGAGCGGCAGCATGTACCAAGGGGGTGTGCTTGCCACGTATCTGGAGGCGAAAACGGGTAGGATCACGAGCAGCTTCAGCACAATCGGCGTGGTGCTGGACACCAACTTCGGGTTCTCACCGGAGGACGGCACGCTCTATCTCCCGTTTAACAATGCGAAGTCGGCCATTCGCGGCGTGCATGCGATCGGAGCGGACGGCAAGGAAAAGTGGTTTTATCCGAACGGCACCTCGTATCCGGGGGCAGGCTCGCACGGGGCGCTTGCCATCTCGGGAGGGCAATTGCTGATCTTCTTGCAAGACGTTCGTCCGCTGACGGTCGTGGTCAACGGGAAGCCGGTTTCGTTCCCGGACGCGCAACCGTTCGTAAACGTTGACCAACGCACGCTGGTGCCGCTGCGCTTCGTTGCGGAACAGTTGGGCGCGCACTTGGAGTGGCACGAAGACACGCAATCGGTGGACATTGACAACGCGGGTCTGCGCATTCACCTCGCGATCGGGGCAAGCGAAGCCACCGTCAACGGCGAACGCGTGACGTTCGACACATCGGCGGTGATCCGCGACGACCGCACGTTCGTCCCGCTGCGCTTCCTCGCCGAGACGATGGGGCTGGTCGTGAAGTGGAACGAAGCCGCCAACCAAGTGGTGCTTGAAGCACCTGCCAAATAACCAGTCCGAAAAAAACAAACTGCCGCACAGCGAATCCGTTGTGCGGCAGTTTGTTTTTACCCCTTTTGTCCAAGTATTACTCGATATGCAAACCCATGTGGTAGAAATCGTAGAACACGCCGTCGATCAGCATGCCGCGCGTGATCAGGCCTTCGTTTTGGAAGCCGAGTTTCTTGTAGACAGCGATCGCCGCGTCGTTGTCGGTGCGGACGTGGAGGTCGATCTTGCGGATGCGCCCGGTGCCGTGCGCCCAGTCGATCAGCGCTTGCACCATCTCGGTGGCGATGCCAAGTCCCCAGAAGCTTTGGCGGACGGTGAGACCGAATTCGCCGGCGTGGGCGGTGCGGGATTTGCTGCGCGGCTCAAATGTGAGGACGCTCGCCAATTCGCCGTCGACCAGCCCGAGCAGGTAGAGGCCGCCGCGGCCGCCCCATTCCTCGATCACTTGGGATTGTCGCTCCAGCGTCGTGTTGAACTCCTCCGGACGGAACGTCAAATTGTCGGTTTCGCCGGAGACGAGGCGCAAGTAATCCAATGTCATCGCGGCGTCCTCCACGAGAGCGCAGCGGAGAGTGAGGACGTTGCCGTTGCGAAGATTGCGTGTCTGGGTAGAAAACATCATGTCGTGCTCCTAACATTGGAGGTTTTGCACTATTCTACCACCTACCATCAAACTTTTGTCAACCGCTCTTGGAGAAACGAAAGCCACGCGCGGGCGGCAAACGAGAGATAGCGCTCTTTGCGCCAGATCACGGCGAGGTTCCAATGCAGGCGCGGGTGTTCCACGCCGAGCACGCGAATCGAGTCGGTCGGCGCGTCGCGGTAGAGAATTTCCGGCAGCAGCGCGACGCCCAGACCGGCGGCGACCATCTGGCGGAGCAAATCCCATTGCGAGCTTTGGCAGACGACTTGCGGCTGAAACCCGGCGATGCGGCAGGCGTCGTGGATGCGGTCGTGCAGGGAGAACTCCTCGCTGAACATCAGAAACGAATCGTCCCGCAACTCGCCAAACTGCACCCGTTCGCGACCCGCCAGCCGATGTCCGGCGGGAACCAGCAACTTCAACTCTTCATTATAGAAGGGATGGATGTCAAAAACGTCCGTGTCCACCGGCAACACCGTCGCGCCGAAGTCAAGCGATCCTTCTTCCACGAGCTGTTCGACCCGCTTGCCGCCATGCTCTTCCAGTTGAATGCGGACATGGGGATACCTCTGATGAAAATCGGCCAACAAACTGGCAAAGAACGGCGCCCCCACCATCGGCGGCAGTCCGATGCGCAGCGTCCCGGTTTGGATCTGGCGCACGTCGTCCAGCGCGGAGTGCAAGTTGTGCAGAGATTGCAAGATGTCGAGCGATCGGGCGTAGACCACCTCTCCGACATCGGTGAGGTGGATTTTTTTCTGAGAGCGGTCGAAGAGGGTGACGCCAAGTTCCTCTTCCAAGTTGCGCACCATCTTGGAGATCGTCGGTTGTGTGACGTGCAGGGTGAGGCTGGCTTGGGTAAACGACCCTTGGCGCGCCACTTCGACGAAGTAAGTCAGTTGGCGGATGTCCAATGGAGTTCCTCCTCGATCCGGGCGGGATCTATAGACAGATGGAATGAAAGAAATTCAATATATGTATTATACCTATGCGAATCCTCCGTGTATACTGGCGCTGAGAGGTGAGAACGGATGAAGGTTTTGCGAGTGGTTTGGCAAGTGTTGTTGTTGACCGTATTGAATGAAGCGGGAGGATGGGTCGTGCAAGCCTTGCAGATTCCGATCCCGGGCAGTTTGATCGGGCTGTTCCTGTTGTTTGCGCTGCTGAAATCCAAAGTGATCCGCGTGGAATGGGTGGAGGCGGGCGCGACGTTTCTGCTGGCGGAGATGTTGTTGTTCTTCATTCCGTCCTCTGTGCAGATCGTGGACTTTGGTGCAGTGGTGCAGAAAAGCGGCGTGCAACTGTTGCTGGTGATCGTGTTCAGCACGGCGACGGTGATGGCGGTTGTGGGACTTGTCACGGAAAAAATTGTGCGCTGGAAAAAGGGGGGACGCAAGTGGAAACAGGGTACGCAGTCCTCAGTTTAATCCTCACGGTGTTCGTGTACATCGGCGCGAAAAAAATGCACCGCCGCTGGACGTACGTGTGGTTCTCGCCGCTTGTGGTGGCGCCGATCGTGTTGATTTTGTTCGTCAAGGGTTCAGGGATCCGCTATGAGACATATTGGAGCGGGTCGCAATGGATTTCCGATTTGCTCGGTCCCGCGACGGTGGCGTTTGCCGTACCGCTGTACAAAAACTGGGAGATCATGAAGAAGCACGCCGTGGAGATTGTGACGTCGTGCTTGGCGGGGATTCTGATTGCGGTCGGTTCGACGTGTTTGTTTGCTTGGGCGGCGCACTTGAGTCCGATGCTGATCACAAGTCTTGCGCCGCGTTCGGTGACGACGCCGTTTGCGATGGACATCTCGTCGCGGGTGGGCGGGCAGTCATCGTTGACGGCCGTGTTTGTGATGGTGACGGGGATTACGGGCACGGTGATCGGGCCGTGGTTGCTCCGTCAACGGGCGCTGCGATCCTCGATCTCGCGCGGTGTGATGCTTGGCGTCAGCGCCCACGGCGGCGGCACCGCCCTCGCGTTCACCGTCGGCCCGCTGGAAGGCACGGTTTCCTCGCTGTCGATGATCTTGACGGCGGTGGTGAGTTTGGGGTTGATTCCGGTGTTGTTGACTCTGTAATGAAAAAAAGCACTCTCGGCGCGGGCCGGGAGTGCTTTTTTGTTTGCGCCGGGGAGCAGGATTTTCCATTAGGTTTGAATAAATAGTATGCAGAATCAGCAAACTGCCAGGTAGCAGTTTTTGCTAAGGAGGTCGGGCTTGCGTGAATCAGATCCTCGAAGTGAAGATCGAGAGCTTTCGCGGGATACGTGATCTGCATCTAGAGGGTCTCGGAGCCGTCAATTTGATTGTCGGCGGGAACAACACGGGGAAGACCAGCGTGTTGGAGGCCTTGGAGTTGCTGTGTAATCCGTTAAGTGTGGAGCAGTTTATTGAGACCTCTATGGGTCGGGATCGGATGTTAGATTCACCAGTGGATGTGGATAGCTCTGTGGAGTGGCTTTTTCCGCTTTTGATAAAAAGCAATCAAGAGGGAGAAGGACCAATTGATAGAGACTTCATTCGTTTAACTGCTGTGATTCAAGGAGAGGAGCATAGCTATACTGCATCCTGCTTAGGACCATTTCGACTAGGGTGGAGTAGAAACGGAAATTTTGAAAAATCACTCAAGGTTAATATTGAACATTTGCGAAGTGATCAACTCTATAAATGCGTATTTCTTACAAAAATGTTGATGGAAGAGGAGTACTCCAAACCTATCTTAGATACCAAAATGGTCACTCCGGTCGATCACCGTATGCTTCCTATTGCTTCAAAATCCCTTACTGAGTCCTTTCAGTCTGACAAAGCAGGGCTGGTTCAACTTTTGCAGATATTTGATAAAGATATCATAGGTGTTGAAATTCTCTCCCCTGACGGTGAATCCGCTATTCCGCACGTGCAACATCGTACGAAATCATACATTCCCGTCTCCGTCTACGGCGATGGCATGCGCCGCGTGCTCACGTTGGCTTCGGCGGTCATTCGCGCCAAACGAGGCGTATTACTTATCGACGAAATGGAAACAGCACTCCACCCGCGCATGCTTGCCAAAGTTTTCTCTTGGCTGGTCGATGCCTGCGCCCAATATGACGTGCAGGTCTTTGCTACCACGCACAGCCTTGAAGCCATTGACGCGGTGCTCGAAACTTATGTAGACATTGATCTCGACACAGAGGACGTTTCGCTTGATCGCTTGGGCGGAGTGGTCGGCTATCGACTGGTGCAACAAGAAAACAACACCACCGCCAAACGCTTTGCAGGCCGCGACCTCTACTCGCTTCGACATGAATACGGTCAGGATGTGAGATGACATGAGATACCACTATCTCGTGGTGGAAGGACCGCATGATGCTGCCGCAGTCGGCAAGATCCTCGAACTTTTGGGAGCACGTCAGATCAAAAAACTTATGACCCTGACCAAGTTGGATGTAGAGCGATATCTCGAACATCTGACCAAGCTTGATTTTCCGTACAACGACGATATGACCGAACGGATACCGGTTCCGCTTTTTTTCCGCTATGGCGATTTGGAAGACCTCGACCTGATCGCCGTTCATGCTGTGGGCGGCGAGTCCGCGCTGGTGAAGACGATGGCCGCCACCTTGTCCAATCTCGATGACAACGGGGATCGGTTCACTTCGTTGTCGATCATGGGAGACGCAGACGGGAGAACACCGAGCGAAGCGATGGCGTACTATCAGGAAAAACTTCAGGAGCTTCCGTCGCCATCGAGCGTCATGGCACATTTCGCGAACTTCCCGTCGCCGGGACTTGTCATAGAACGCAGGCAACGCATCGGCGTCTATGTCTTACCTGACAATGAAAAGACAGGGACGCTCGAAACGGTCTTGTTGGAATGCGCCGCGGCAACTTCTCAAGAAATACAAGCCGAGGCAGAGAAGTATGTAGATCGTTTTTCCAGTTGGTCAGATTCCAAACGGGACAAGGCAATCGTCGGTTGTATGAACAACTTGCTCCGCCCTGGAACCTCCAACACCGTTTCTATCGCCAAGGACGACTGGTTCTGCCCTGACACCATGAGCCTTTCAAGCGCCGCGAAACTTCAGTATTTTTTGAAACAACTCCTGGGACTCGAACCCTGTTCCGCAGAAGCATAAGAAAAAGGAAGGCTGCCATTCTGGTATCATCTCCGGCAGCCTTCCTTTTTTACTTCAACACCAAATCATACAACTGCTTCCCGATCATCAACACGCTCACACAGATGAACAGCGGTTTGACATACGACGCGCCCTTGCGGATGGCGACGCGGGAGCCGACCAGCGCGCCGAGAATCATGGCGACCGCCATCGGGATGCCGTACGCGTAATTGACCAGACCGAGCGACATGAACGTGACCATGCCCGCCAAGTTGCTGCCGAAATTCAGCACTTTGGAGTTGCCTGCCGCTCCCACGAAGTCAAACCCGAGCGTGAGGAAGATGAACAGCAGGAACGACCCCGTCCCCGGCCCGAAGAAACCGTCGTAGAACCCCATGCCCAGCGCGGCGAGCGCACCGAGCACGGCGACTTTTTTCGTCAGGCCTTTGTATGTCGATTGGTCGCCCCAGTTCTTGCGAAACAGCGTGTAGATCGTGACCGCCACCAGCATCACGATCACGATCGGCTGCAAGAAGTCGGACGGAGTGATCTTCACCACCAACACCCCGGCCGCCGATCCGAGCAACGACAGCGGGAACAGGTACTTCACCAACCCGAAGTTCACTTTGCCCGAGCGGATGAACGACACGGTGGACGTGAACGACGACAGCGTGCCCGCCAGCTTATTCGTGCCCAGCACCACCTGCGTCGGCAATCCGGTCAACAGCAGCGCCGGAACGGAAATCAAACCGCCTCCGCCGACCACCGAGTCCACGAACGACGCGACAAATCCTGCCGCCATCACAAACAGCAGCATTCCCAACGAAATATGATCCCACATGCACATTCTCCGTTCTTTGCAAAAAAATAAGCTCTCTCCCTACTTCCATCTCCATCGCCAAAAACCTTTCGAGAAACGAAAAAAAGTCCCTTCCAAGTGTAAGGGACTCTGTCGTCTTATTCCAAAGGAAACCTCGCCATCAGCGCAATCTTCAAGTCTTGGGTCATCTTGCGGACAAACCCGAACGACGTCGATTGGAGGTTCTCGCGGTTGATTTTCATGTTGTGGGTATGCACGTTCACAAAGCCGAGGATGCTGTAATCGCCGATCGGACGCTGGTCGTTGCCCGTGCCTTCGCCCGCTCGCAGCGGCCCGTTGCGCAGCTCGAATGTGCCGATGTTGGCTTCAGGGCCCAGACAAGCATCGATGGCGATCACTTGCTTGTTGACAGGCAGGCTGTTGACAATCGTGTGCAAATTCACGCCGTGGCAGGGCGCGTCCAGGGTGCCGATGACGTTGTCGTAGCCGGCTTCTTGCAAGTACGTGCCGAGCAGCGGCCCCAAGCAATCGCCGGTGGCTTTGTCTGTGCCGATGCAGAGGAACAAGATGTCGCGGTTCGTCATGTCGTTCGGAAAAAACTGAAACAGGCGTTGTGTCAGGTCTTTGCGGCCTTGGATCTTTCGAAAATTCTTCGCGAGCATTTCCATGCGATCACCTCTATTCCCAAGAATAACATCTTCTTGTAAGCGAGAATAGGGGAGAACTTGAGTTGCGGTCAAATGATTCCCCTATCTTCCTCAGCCTATGCAACAACCGCTTACGACGCACGAACAGGCATCTCTGCCGGGGTGCCTTTTTCTTGTACTTTTAGAAGAAGGTGATCTACAGAACTATGACTTCCTGCCCGTGTCGAAACAGAATCGTAGTACAAACGTAACAAGTTTGCAACAGGAGAACCCCCACAAACGGGCAAATCTGACTATTCAACAGTTCTGATTCCTTGGTTAAACTAAAATTATAAACTAGAGAACCTACAGATGGGAGTTCTGGGTGATGCAGATCAAAGTCCGCGTCTCGGATTTGACCGAGAAGCAAATTGTCGCGACGGATCTCTATACCCCGGATGGCGTGCTCATCCTTGGAGCGGGTACCGTACTCAATGAAACCCGCATACAGCGCTTGCAGGACCTCGGCATCGTCGACGTCTGGATCGAGCGCGAGAACTGCAAAACGTTAAACCCCGGCCACCACTACCTCCATCCGGAATTGACGTTCGGCTACGACCTCGCCGCCCGCGAGTTGGGCGAGATCTTCGACCAGGTCGTTTCCACCAAGCAAGTTCAACTCATCGACGTGATCGCCACCCTCCAGCGCTTTGAAGAATCGTGCGAGGTCGAAAGCAACCCGCTGTGCATCTTCGTTTCCTTGCTCAACGAGGACGATTCGCTCGCTCATCATTCTCTGCGCGTGGCGATGCTCGCCAAACAACTGGGAGCATGGCTCGGGCTTGACCCGGACGCAACCGCCGAACTGCAATTGGCAGGCGCCTTGCACGACATTGGAAAAACACAACTGCCGCGCGACCTCGTGCGCAAACAAGAACGTTTCAGCGAGGAAGATGAGATGCTCTATCTGACGCATCCGACGCTCGGCTATGAGATTTTGCAAAACTCGCGCTTGCCGGAACGCATCGCGCTCGTTGCTCAAAACCATCACGAAACACTCGACGGACTCGGCGATCCGTACGGGCTTGACTGCGACGAGATCGACCTCTACTCGCGCATCGTCGCGGTCGCCAACGAATTTATCAACTTGACGTCGCTCACCCCGCACACGTGGAGCGTGAACGTGTACCACGCGATCGAAGAGTTGACGAGCCTGTCGTACGGCAAACTCGACCCGCGCGTGGTTTGGCAACTGACGGAGCATCTGAAAACGTACTTTATCGGCAACACCCTCGAACTGAGCGACGGCACCACCGGACAGGTGGTGTATGTATCGCCGTATCAAGTGACCAAGCCACTGATCCGGACTGGCGACGTGTACCTCAACCTCACAGAAGTGCGACATCTCAGCATACGCCGCGTCCTCTCTTGGTGAAGGAAGGGAGAAAAACACTATGGCGAACACATTCCGCCCTCGCAAAGCCCGCCAGTTGGCGCCGGGCAACACTTTTTCGGAAACGGTCTTTTTGTACTACTTGATTCGGCTGTACGACCAGACCAAGCAAAACAACGACAAACCGGACATCGCCCGCTACATCAGCGAGTACCCCAAAGTCAAAACCGAACTGGAACAAAGCGTGCTCGACCGCGCTTCCTATTCGAAAAAACTCGGGTGAGAATCCGCCCCCAAAGCCCTGCCGGCCCGCGCCGATCAGGGCTTTTTTGCATACCGGTCGTGAGCACAATGCACACAATGCGCGTTATTTCGAGAATGTATTCGTCCGAACGTTCGGGATGCTATACTCGCCTCAACAGATGAAAGCGTTCTCACAAGGGGGTACATTCGAAATGCAAGCTCAACAATCCTCCGGCGTGCCGTTGTCGCTGCAACCGCATAGCACGCTGCAGAAAATTCTTCAGTTCAAAGTCGGAATCGTCCCGCTGTTCATGTACGTGCCGATGCTGATCTTGACGTACATTCTCATGCTCGGGGGCACGCTGCCCAAGGACATGCTGGGCGCGATCTTGATCATGGTGATGTTCGGCTTCGTGCTCGCGGAGATCGGCAACCGGATTCCGTATTTCAAAAACATCGGCGGCTCGTCGATTCTCGCGACGTTCTTCCCGTCGTACATGGTGGCACACCATCTGTTGCCGCAGATCGCCACCGACACGGTCACGACGTTTATGAAGTCGACCAACTTTCTCTATGTGTACATCTCGATTCTCGTCGTCGGCAGTATCTTGGGGATGAACCGTCAGATTCTGATCAAAGCGTTCCTGCGCATGCTGGTGCCGCTGCTGGCGGGGACTCTCGTCGCGATGGGCGTCGGAGTCGGCGTCGGTTCGCTGCTTGGACTGGGTGTTTATAAAAGTTTCTTCTACGTCGTGGTGCCGATCATGGCAGGCGGCGTCGGGGAAGGCGCCGTTCCGCTTTCGATTTCTTACGCGGCCATTCTCAAATCCACGCAAGACGCGCAACTTCCGACCGTTCTGCCGGCCGTCATGCTCGGCTCGCTCTCGGCGATCATCCTCGCCGGACTGCTGAAAAAACTCGGCGAGCGCAAACCGGAGTGGAGCGGCAACGGCGTGCTCGTCAAATCGGGCAACGACAAAGAACTGCTGGAAGCCGCAGCCGGTGAGAAACGCTCGATCTCGCTTCCGCATATGGCGGCGGGCGCGGCGATGGCGATCGCCATGTATCTGTTCGGCGGGTGGATCAACAAGATGACCGGTTTGCCCGCACCGATTGTCATGCTGTTCCTGGCCGTGCTGATCAAACTGACCGGCAAATTGCCGAAAGACTATGAAGACGGCGCGTTCATGAGCTATCGTTTCTTCGTCACCGCAGTCACGTTCCCGCTGTTGATGGGCGTCGGCGTCGCGATGACTCCGTGGAGCTCGCTGATCGCCGTGCTCAACCCGGCGTACTTGATCACGATCTTCTGCACGGTGCTCGCGATGATCACCACCGGTTTCTTCGTCGGCAAATGGATGAAGATGTTCCCGATCGAATCCGCCATCGTCACCGCTTGTCACAGCGGTCAAGGCGGAACGGGCGACGTGGCGATCCTCACCGCGTCCGATCGTCTGATGTTGATGCCGTTTGCGCAAGTGTCCACGCGAATCTTCGGGGCGATCACCGTCACGACGGCGGTTGCGTTGCTCAGCTACTTCCACTAATTGAAACCGCACGCAAAAACGAAAGCCAAAAAAACCGCTTGCCCTCACTCGCAGGGCAGGCGGCTTTTGGCATAGATTGCGTTTTTTACTTCACCGGGCGGTAGACGCGTTCGGGACGGCCGACGACGCCGTAGGAAAGTTCCGCCCGCGCTTCGCCTTGGGCGACGAGGTATTCCAGATAGCGGCGGGCGGTGGAGCGGGACGCTCCGATCTTGCGGCCGATCTCGTCGGCGGACCAACCGGTATCGTCGAGCGCGGCGAGGACTTTTTCCAGCGTCAGTTTGTCGATGCCCTTGGGAAGCTGCGTGTCTTTGGCGACAGGGTTTGCAGCGGCCCCGTGGAGCAGGCGGTCGATTTCCTCTTGCTCGATGCGCGGCCGCTCCGCTTGCAACTGCTGCAAGCGGCGGCGGTAATCTTTGTAATGCTGGAGAGAGCGTTGAAAGCGGTCGAACACCAGCGGCTTGACCAGATAATCAAACGCGCCGCCGCGCATCGCTTCGCGCACGGTGTCCACTTCCTTGGCGGCGGTGATCGCGATCACATCCGTTTCCGGGTGTTCCTCCTGCATCCAGCGCAACAGGTCGAGTCCGTTCATGTCCGGGAAGTAGATGTCGAGCAACACCAAGTCCGGTTGCAGAATTTCCAGCTGTTCTTGCGCTTGCACGCGGTCGGTGGCGACGCCGACCACGCGGTAGCCGGGGATTTTTTCTACGAAGCGGCGGTTGACTTCGGCGACTTTGGGGTCGTCTTCCACGATCAACACTTGCAAATCCATCAAGGTGAGATCACCTCCATTTGGGAATCGCCACCGTGAACACGCTGCCGACGGGATGGTTGGCGGTGCAGGTGACATAGCCGCCCAGGTCGGCGGCTGATTTTTTGACGAGGGGGAGACCGAACCCGCGATGTTCGCCGCCGGGCTTGGTCGAGTACCCGATCTCGAAGATGCGCTCCACATCCGCTTCCGACACGCCGGGTCCGGTATCTTCGACTTCGAGAATCAAATCGTCGCCGATGTCGGTGAGAAACACGTTGACGAGCTTGGGCTCGTGCTCCGACATCAACACCGCTTCAAGCGCGTTGTCGATCAAATTGCCCAAGATCGTGACCAACACGTTGCGGTCGATGTGCTCCGGCAGTTCGGTGAACGTGCTGTCCGGGTCGACGTTCAACTGGACTTTCATCTCGTTGGCGCGGTTGTATTTGCCGATCAACAGGCCGCCGAGAATCGGATCGGGCACTTCCTTCATTAAAAACTGCACGAGGTGCAGGTGAATGTTCGACTCATGCGTGATCAAGTCGATCGCTTCTTGGTACGATTCCAATTGAATTAACCCGGAGATCGTGTGCAGTTTGTTGGAATACTCGTGCGTCTGCGCCCGCAGCGAGTCGGCGTAGCGCAAGACCTGCGACAGTTCTTCGGTGAGTTTGGAGAGCTCCGATTTGTCGCGAAACGACGCGACCGCCCCGATCACCTGCCCGCGCGGGTTGTACACAGGAATGCGGTTGACGAGCAAGATGTCCTCGCCCGCGATCAGCTCCTCGTCATGCAGGGCATGGCCGGAGCGGGCGACTTCCAGCAAGCGCGTGTCGGGCAAGACGTCGAGCAAGCGGCGGCCGATGATCGATTGATGCTGCGGCAGATGCAACAGCGGCAGGGCGGCGGGGTTGGCGGTCGTGATCACGCCGTCTTGGTTGATCGCGAGGATGCCTTCGCGAATCGATTCGAGGATCGACTGTTTCTCTTGGTACAGACGTCCGATCTCGCGGGGCTCCAATCCCAAGATCGATTTCTTCACTCCATTGGCGATCATCACAGCACCCGCCAACCCGACGAGCAGCGCCAGAGCGCTGAGCCAGATGATGCGGTTGCGGTCGATTGCGTTGAGCTTGTCGATGTCTTGCAGCGAATAGCCGACGGAGACCAGCCCCAGCACGTTGTTGTGCTCGTCCAGAATCGGCACTTTGCCGCGCAGGGAGGGTCCGAGCGACGCGGTGGCGACGGTGATCGTTGTCTGGCGGTCGCGCAGCACTTGCGTCTCGTCCTCGCCCCCCATCTTCTGCCCGATCATCGCGGGGTTGGGATGGGAAAAACGAATGCCGTCCGAGTTGGCGACGACGATAAATTCAGCCCCCGCCTGGGTGCGGATGCGTTCGACGAGCGGCTGAATGATCTCCTGCGGGCGCGGTGTCGCCAACGCGTTGCGAATGTCGGGAATCTGGGCGATGGTGTTTGCCAGCGTTACGGCGCGCACACCGATCTGCTCCTGTTCCGTTTCGGCGTGCAAGCGCTGGGTGCGCCATGCGAACACGCCGAGGATCAGCAGGAGCAGCGAGGTGATGAGGAGGATCAGTTTGGTTTGCAATCTCACACGGAATTCCTCCCTTTGGGTTTTATCTTACCGAACCGCGCGACGCTTGAGCAAATCCTGTGGTATACTGAATGAAATTTTGGAAAAAAAGGGATGAGACACGAGCATGGCACGCGGTACGATCCTCCTCTTAAACGGCACATCGAGCGCAGGAAAGAGCTCGCTGGCAAAGCATCTGCAAAATCTGAACGAAGAACCGTACTACCACATGCAGGCGGATCAGTTTTGGGACATGGCGCCGGAACGCGCCTGTGACCAAGACATTCCGTTGGACGAGCGACGCCCGCTGATTCTGGCGCTGCACGAGAATTTCCACCAGTGCGTCGCCGCGGTCAGCGACATGGGCCGTCCGGTGATCGTCGATCATGTGTTTGAAGGCAAATCGTGGCTGGTCGACGCCGTGCACCGCTTGGCGGACTATCCGGTGGTGTTTGTCGGCGTGCATTGCCCGGTCGAAGAGTTGGAACGCCGCGAACGCGAGCGCGGCGACCGCATCATCGGGCTTGCGAAGTATCAAATGGACATCGTGCACCAACATGCGGTGTACGATCTGGAAGTCAACACGCACACCGAGACCATCGCCGAATGCGCCGCCAAGATCATGGAGTTTGTGCACAGCGGGCGCGAGGGTGTGGGCGTGAAGAAAACGTTGCAAGCGCTGCAACAAACCCTGCAAGCGTAACGGAAAAAACACCGCGAAAAGGAACAGTCAGCCGACGCGACCACGACGGCTGACTGTTCCTTTTTTGCGTGGAAGCTCTATAAGCTGGCGAAAAAGTCAACGCACGTGCGGAGGAACCGCTCTTCATACTCCTCCAACACCTGCTTGCGGTGGAGCAGATAGGTCGGCCGTTCGAGGAAGATCGGCATGGGGATCTGCACGAGTTGTTGCTTGGCGACTTCTTCGCGGACGGTGGAAGCGGGGAGCAGCGTCACGCCGATGCCCTGCATGACGATCCGCTTGATCCCTTCGATGGAATCCATCTCAATTTGCCGCCGCACCCGCACGCCGTATTGCACCAACTCCCCGTCGATCCGTTTCCAAAACGGCGAGTTGCCCGCAAACGAGATGAACGGCTCCGCTTCGAGGTCGAACAGTTCCGCTCGCCCCTGCACCGCCAGCCGATGCTCCGGAGCGGTCAACAGATGCACCGGATCGGACTTCAGCGCGTGGCACTCCAGCGCCGCATGGTGGATGGGAGCGCCGGTCATCCCGATCTGCACTTCCTCGTCGAGCAACATCTGAAAGATGTCGTTGGACTTCCCGTTGCGGCAGAGAATTTCCACGTCCGGCTGTGCTTCGACATACCGTCCGAGGATGTACGGCAGTTGGTACGACCCGATGGCGGACGCGGCGCCGATCGCCAGCCGCTTGCTGCCGGCGTTGACGGTGGCGAGCAAGTGGTAGCTCTCTTCCACGTTGCGGCGTATCCGCTCGGCATACGGCACCAACAGACGGCCTTGCTCGGTGAGTTGGACGCCGCGGGAAGTGCGGGTGAAAAGCGGACAGCCGACTTTTTCCTCCAAGGACTTGATTCGCATCGTCACGGTGGACTGCGAGAGAAACAGCGCCTCCGCCGCTTTGTTCAAACTTTGCTCGGCGACGACGGCGAGAAACGTTTCCAGTTCTTTGATCTCCAAAAAAATGTGCACCTCCGCCTGCGCCTTTGTCCCTTTCGGCGTGTCCTCCTCTTGCATACCATGAGGAGAATCGAGATGAAAGGGGGGGAACTCATGTCGAATCAATGGAGAAGTCAAGCAAGACAGATGATGGGGCAACCGATCGTCGTGCGGCAACAGGACGGGCAAGTCACCCAAGGAATTCTGCGCAAAGTGGATGACCGCGGGTTGCATGTCCAACCGATGGGCGGCGCGCGATTTGCTTCTGTGATGAAACAAAAAGCGAATGGTGCGATCACCCAAGCCGTTGCGAATGAAAAGGACGCACCGGAGACGGAACAGGTGTTTTTTGCCGCGTGGTTTTTGATTTTGTATGCGTTGATCGCAGGTCTCTGGGCGTGGGGCGCGTATCCGGGCTATGGATATGGCCGCGGTTACGGCTACGGCGGATACGGCGGCTACGGATACGGTCCTGGGTACGGTGCAGGATACCGACGACGGGGCTTGTATTGGTAACGGGAGCCGCCTGACGATTCAGCCGATACACAACTGTGTATCGGCTATCGGTTTTTCTAAATTCTGCTATGGGGAACTTCTATTTCCATCATAACACCTCTGCGCCGTATACTACAGCTAGAACCTCATCTCGGAAAGAAAGCGGGTGTCTTCCATGAGAAACGAAGGAAGCAAGGACCAAGAGATCAAAGACCAAGTGCGCGACTACTTCAGCAAAACCGCCGAGAACTACCTCGTCAAAGGCGAGATCAAAGAGCCGGACTTGCTCCATCTGTTAAAAACTCTGCCCCTGACCGGTCGGGAACGGATGCTCGACATCGGCACGGCGACGGGGCGCACGTTGATGGCGTTTGCCCCGCACATCGGCGAAGGTGCGGGACTTGACTTAACGCCGGCGATGTTGGAAATCGCCGACCGCGAATCGAAAGCGGCAGGATTGACCAACTTGACGTGGCAGGAGGGCGATGCGGAGAACATTCCGTTTGCCGACGACAGCTTCGATCTGGTTTCCGCCCGCATCTGCGCGCATCACTTCCCGGAGCCGGGGCGCGCCCTCGCGGAGATCGCCCGCGTGTTGAAGCCGGGCGGCCGCTTGCTGTTGATCGACAACTACGCGCCGGAGCACGACCGGGCCGATGCATTTATCAACCGGATCGAAATTCTGCGCGATCACTCGCACGTGCGGGAATGGAAGCAAAGCGAGTGGAAGTCGTTTTTTGAAAAAGCGGGCCTGTCTTTCACCGTCGATTTTGAGTACCGCACGCTGCATCCGCTGGGCGCGTGGACCCGCAAATCGCATACGCCTCCCGAGATCACCGCGCAAATCGAGCAAGATCTCATCGCGGCGGCGCAAGACCCGGAGATCCGCGACCTGTTTGAAATCAAGCAATCGCCTGAAGGCGAGTGGTCGTTCCAGTTGTTCAAAGCGTTGATGATCGGAGTGAAGCCTGCCCGGTAAGGGTGGGCTCTTTTTTTGCCGAGGGGATGATACAATAGGAGGAAGAGATTGGAGTGGGAAGTGGAGAAAGGGAGAGGGCCGTGAGAGTTGCGCGCTTGTTTTACGAGTTTATGATTCTGTTCGTGGTGCTGACCTACGCCATTATCATTTTTGCGGATCCGCAAGACCATCCGTTTTTGACCAAGTCGTTCGTGCAGGATGTGGACTATTGCATGATCGCGTTCTTCGGCGTCGAGTACCTCGTGCGGCTGTGGCGGGCGGAGAACCCCAAGAAGTTTATCCTGACGAACTGGTTTGATTTGCTCGCGATGATTCCCTTTGACGTGCATTTCCAGTTGGCGCGGTTGATGCGCTTGATTCGCTTGGTGCGGATCTTGCGCGCGTCTCCGATGCTGTGGGGTGTCGTGTCGTCGAAACAGATGCGCATGATCATGGTCTTCATGCTGGTGATCGTCGCGTGGAGCTCCGTCGGCATCCTCTTGCTGGAGTCCGGTCACAACAAAGGCATCCAAGATTACGGCGACGCAGTCTGGTGGGCGATCGTCACGATGACGACGGTCGGCTACGGCGACGTGTCTCCGGCGACGGAGGGCGGGCGGATCATCGCGGTGTTTTTGATGTTCACGGGGATCGGATTGATCGGTACGTTCACCGCGAACTTGGCGAACCATTGGGTCGGCTTCAACCATTCGCAACAGGTTCGCGAAGCGGAGCCGGACGACAACCGCGTACGCGCCCAGATGAAAAACGCCGCGATGCAATGGCTCTACCGCATCGAAACGCTCAGCGACGCAGAATACCGCCAACTGCTGAACGTCATGGAAGCGTTGCGCGAAGGGGACAAGCGGGATGAAGACAAGGACAAGCCCGCTTGAGCAACCGGTTTGACGCGCCGTCCCTGCAGAAAACCGAAAACACCCGCTTCCTCAGATGAGGAGCGGGTGTTTTTGACGACTCCTAGAAAGTCGCGTCAACCGAATCAGTTGTGGACGAGGTCGTGTCGGAATCAATTGTGGTTCCTGTTTGTTCGGTCGTCTGTTCAGCCGTCATTTCGGCCAAACTCGGATTGAATGCAGCGAACTCCAGGTCAGGATAAGCCCAACGCGCCACGTTTTCCACGTGCGGATGCGGGGCAAACGCAAACAACAACGCCACAACACTCAGGGATGCCAGCAGTTTTTTCATAGGTGTTCAGTCCCTCCTCTGAAACAAATCCTCAAAAGATGAAGATGTAGTGTCCGTTTGTAAATATAACTGAAAATAACGCATGACGGCAAGCGAATCTCCAAGTTCAGAATAATGTTTCATTAGATACAGGTACCCGCGGGTCTTCCAGTCTCGCTCCACGATGTCCATCGCCAGCACGTCCTCTAGACGCTTCAGATCGTTCGCGGTGTAGGCATGGAACAAATAGAGATACGCCAACTCTTTCGGACGTTGCCGCAAGCTCGGTTCGTACGTCTGGATCAGTTGGAGGGCGGCATCCAAGTCACGAAGTTGGATTCGGGTCTTCACCAACGCTTCCACGGCGTCCAAGTGATAGGAAGTTTCCGGGGAGAGGTCTTGCAAGGAGGATTCCAAGTAGTCGGCAGCGTTTTGATAGTTCTCTGTCAAGTATTCGACTTGTCCGATGTTGAACTGCACCCGGGCGATATACTCTTGGTTGCCGGCTTCCCGGTACGCGGTCAAGGCGAGCAAAAACAGGCGTTTCGCTTCCTCGTGGTGACCGAGCTCCGACTGCACCACGGCGCTGGTGAGATAGGTCGCGCCCTCTTTGAGCGGATCATTCCATGTGAAGCTTTCTGCACGCTTCACGATCTCCGCCATTCCGTTGAAGTCAAGTAACATCCCAAAGGTGATGGAGAGGTTTCTCGTAAAGCGGAACATCCGCTCGGAATCTTGGTAGGCCGTGGGAATCGTTTCATAAACCCGGTACGAACGCAACAACGCATCGTGCGCTTCCTGCAGCTTTCCGGCCGCGTAGTAGGCGCGCCCGACCCAATTGTATGCATCCGCACGCTCGGTCGCCCCCAAAGAGCGTTCGGCGATTCTCTCAGCCAGCGCGATGGACGCTTCAGAATCTCCCTTGGTTGTAAGTAACTCGTGCAAGTGTTCGATTTCGTCAACCAGATCCTCTTGCAGCAACCGCGCCACGGAAATTCCCAATCCCTTGGCGATTTGCTGCAGATCTTCCTGACTCGGCTCGAGGTTGCCATGCAAGATGGCGAGCAGTCGCTGCGGCGGGAAGTGAATCCGATTCGCGAAAAAACCGACCAGATACGCCGCACCTTTCTCATCTAAAATTTCTTGAATTCGCCTCCCGATGGGAATCCGTTCGATCACGGCGTTGCTTCTCTCAGTAGTTGTCATCTTCTTTCCCACCCCTGCTAGCTATTCCTTACTAACTGTGACACATCCTATTGTCGAATTCAATAGAATTTTGTCGGAGGAGACGTCGACTTACACATGCATGATCCGCACCCCCGCCGGGCATTCTAACGGCGGGGAGGGATGTCCAATGGCACTGAAAGCAGACGCAAACCGCAACGAGAACACGTACAACCCGAACACGCCGCACCCGCAGCGTCCCGAAAACCTCGCGAAAAGCAAAAACAAATCGCGCAACAAGTAAGGAATCGCACCTGCCGCAGCTGTGTCGGCAGGTGTTTTTTTTCAAAGATCCCGGCGCTTCGAATAAAAAACGCGCAGGAAGCCATCCTACTTCTTGGGATTTCCGAGAGTGCTTCTAGATTACCAAAACATGGAACGCATGCAAACCCTCCTCGGTGGCATTCTATAGACACAATCACAGAGAGGAGGTGACACACATGGCGAACAACAACTCGAACCAAGTCCTCGTCAACGGTGCCGCACAAGCGCTGGATCAAATGAAATACGAGATTGCTTCCGAGTTCGGCGTGAACCTGGGCGGTGAAACCCCGTCCCGTCTGAACGGTTCTGTCGGAGGCGAGATCACCAAACGTCTGGTTGCGTACGCAGAGCAAGCTCTGTCCGGCGGCCGTCGCTAATCATCTTCCTCTAATTAAATAGCACGAACTTTCGCGAGGGGGTTTCCTTATAAAACGAACCTCCCTCGCCTCAAAATCTCACTGGAGGTGGCCAATCATGGCAAACA
Source organism: Tumebacillus flagellatus (assembly GCF_000714935.1). GTDB lineage: Bacteria > Bacillota > Bacilli > Tumebacillales > Tumebacillaceae > Tumebacillus > Tumebacillus flagellatus. Next base: position 63,972 of record NZ_JMIR01000013.1, on the reverse strand, counting down.
ACAACTCGAATCAAGTCCTCGTCAACGGTGCAGCACAAGCTCTGGACCAAATGAAATACGAGATCGCTTCTGAGTTCGGTGTGAACCTGGGTGGCGAAACCCCGTCCCGTCTGAACGGTTCCGTCGGCGGCGAGATCACCAAGCGTCTGGTGGCGTACGCAGAGCAAGCTCTGTCCGGCGGCCAACGCTAATTGTTTCAGAAAGACCCGGGCCTGGGCGGTCCGGGTCTTTTTTTCCCGCCTGCAGGTTTTGGGTTGCTTTCCTGTCTACCTGTACTTTCCAGCCCAAAAACAGTGTATGAAATGGACGTTCCCGACCATACTAACCTCACAACCACAGAGGAGGTGACACACAGTGGCAAACAACAACTCGAATCAAATCTTGGTCAACGGCGCTTCTCAAGCATTGGACCAAATGAAGTATGAAATTGCTTCCGAGTTCGGCGTCAACCTGGGTGGTGAAACTCCTTCCCGACTGAACGGGTCGGTCGGCGGTGAAATCACCAAGCGCTTGGTGGCATACGCAGAACAAGCGCTGAGCGGCCGCCGCTAATCGAAGTGGTACATCTTACAACGCATCACGAAAGCTTCTTCGCATCATACTACAATCACATCCCATATAGGAGGTAGAACACAATGGCAAACAACAACAACTCGAACCAAATCCTGGTCAACGGTGCAGCACGCGCTTTGGATCAAATGAAATACGAAATCGCTTCCGAATTCGGTGTGAACCTCGGCGGCGAAACCGCATCCCGTCTGAACGGCTCCGTCGGCGGCGAAATCACCAAGCGCCTGGTCGCATACGCAGAGCAAGCTCTCTCCGGCCAACGCTAAAAACTTCATAGACTAAAATCAGAGCCTCCCTGCACGGGGAGGCTCTTTCCTTATCCCCCTCAGGTCATCAGAGCACGCTCTTCCCAAGTTGACTCTTACGACGCTTCCGTTACAATAAAGAGACGATTTTCAACAAGTGACGGAGGTTGTACACTCATGAGCCAACTTACTTCGGCTGCTTCTATCGTCAAGGGGTTGAACCCTGAACAGAAACTTGCCGTCGAAACGACCGAAGGCCCGCTCTTGATCTTGGCCGGGGCCGGTTCCGGTAAGACCAGTGTCATGACCCGCCGCATTGCGTACCTCATGCACGAACGCCAAGTGGCGCCGTTCAACATCTTGGCGATCACGTTTACGAACAAAGCCGCCAAAGAGATGAACGAACGGATTCAGAAATTGGTGGGGGATAAAGCGGAAGATTTGTGGATGTCCACATTCCATTCCATGTGCGTGCGCATCTTGCGGCGCGAGGCGGAGCGGATCGGTTTCAAAAACAGCTTCACGATCCTCGACCCGGACGATCAAGTGTCGACGATCAAACAATCGATGCTCGATTTGAACCTCGACATCAAGAAATTTGATCCCAACCAAATTCAATGGCGCATCTCCGCCGCCAAAAACGAACTGCAAACGCCGGACGATTTCGCCAAAACCGCGGGCAAGCGCCTGCAGGACATCGCGGCGGCGCAAGTGTACCGCGTCTACCAGCGCAAACTGCAAGAGTGCAACGCGATGGACTTTGACGATCTGATCATGAAGACGGTCGATCTGTTTGAAACGCAGCCGGACGTTTTGGAGACGTACCAGGACAAGTTTCAGTACATTCACGTCGACGAATACCAAGATACGAACCGAGCGCAATACAAAATGGTCAAGCTGCTCGCCTCCAAGTACCGCAACCTCTGCGTCGTCGGCGACGGGGACCAAGCGATCTACGCGTGGCGCGGGGCGGACATCTCGAACATCTTGAATTTTGAAAAAGACTACCCGGAAGCCACCGTGATCAAACTGGAGCAAAATTACCGCTCCACCTCCACGATTTTGGATGCGGCGAACGCCGTCATCCGCCACAACCAAAACCGCAAAGACAAAGCCCTCTGGTCGGCAAAAGGGCAGGGCGAGAAGATTTCGATCTACCAAGCCCTCGATTCGGAAGACGAAGCGCAATATCTCGTCCAGCAAATTCAAAATCATGTCGCCAACCGGGGCAAGTACAGCGATTGCACGGTGCTCTACCGCGCCAACGCCATGTCCCGCGTGATCGAGGAAGCGTTTTTGCAAGTGCCGATTCCTTATAAGTTACTCGGCGGCTACACGTTCTACGACCGCCGGGAAATCAAAGACATCATGGCGTATTTGAAATGCTTGACGAATATGGAAGACGAAATTTCGTTGCTTCGCATCATTAATACACCGAAGCGCTCCATCGGCAGCGGCACGATCCAAAAGCTCTTGAATTTTGCGCATGACGAAGACCTGACCCTGCTGGAAGCGATGGGACGGCCGGAAGACAACGGATTGCCGGACAAAACGGCGCAGACCTGCAAGGAATTCCACGACATGATGAAATACCTGCATCTCTGCCAAGAGGGTTTGTCGGTCTCGGAATATCTCGAAGAAGTGTTGGAGAAGACGCAATACCGCCAAATCTACTCCATCTCCAACAAAGAAGAAGACCAGATGCGCTTGGAGAACATCGAAGAGATGTTCTCGATCACCAAGTCGTTTGACCGCCGCCGCGGCGGTTCGGTCGCCGACTTCTTGGCGGAAGTGTCGCTGCTCTCCGACAACGACAAAGAGAAGGACGAAGATGAGGATTCGGTGACGATGATGTCGCTGCACGCTTCGAAAGGGCTGGAGTTTCCCGTCGTGTTCATCATCGGCTGCGAAGAGACGATCTTCCCGCACATGCGCTCGATGGACACGCCGCAGGGGATCGAGGAAGAGCGCAACTTGGCGTATGTAGGCATCACCCGCGCCAAGGAGAAGCTGCACATGTCGCACTGCGCCGAGCGGACGCTGTTTGGCAACACGCAGCGCAACGACCCGTCGCGCTTCTTGGACGAGATTCCCGAAGAGTTCAAAGAGACGCTGCTCGGCACCAACGACGTGCCGGATTCGGAGTGGAAAGTCGGCAACATGGTCATCCACCCGCAGTTTGGACAGGGGATCATCCTCGACAAGCGCGGGGCGGAAGAGACGCTCGAACTCACGATCATGTTCCACGCCAAAATCGGCGAACGCAAAGTGCTGCCGCGCTTTACCCGCCTCAAAAATGCCTGATGCTGCAAGCCCGGACGCGTTCCGGGCTTTTTCTCTGCTTGTTGAAATTTTTCTAAAAAAGAGTATTGTCAAAAGACTCTGTGACTGGTATAGTTTGATCGTAGTCAAATATTGCAGAAAAATTACAGAGAGATTACGCATCTGTTACGTTCTATCTAGATAAGGGGGAACTATACCATGAAAGCAAAATCTTGGCTGAACATTGGCTTGGCAATGACCATGCTGGCTTCCGTAGCTCTCGTCGGTTGCGGCAGCAAAGACTCCGACAACGGCGGCTCCAAATCCGCCGACAAGCCGGACGCAACGCAAGAACTGAACCTTGCACTGTCCGACGAAATCCCGACCATGGACATTTCGAAGGCGACCAACTCGATCTCCTTCACCCTGTTTGCAAACGTCAGCGAAGGCCTGACCCGTCTGGACAAAGACGGCAAAGCTCAACCGGCGCTCGCAGAGAAATGGGATGTTTCTCCGGACGGCAAGACCTATACCTTCCATCTGCGCGACGGCATCAAATGGGTGAACGGCGACCCGATCACCGCGAAAGACTTCGAATACTCCTGGAAGCGCACCCTCAACCCGGACACCGCGGCTGAGTACGCGTTCATGGTGGCTTGGATCAAGGGCGGCGACGCGTACAACCAAGGCAAAGGCTCTGTTGATGAAGTCGGCGTGAAAGCTCAAGACGACAAGACCCTCGTCGTAACTCTTGAGAACCCGATTCCGTTCTTCGCAGAACAGATGGCGTTCCCGATCTTCTTCCCGCAAAACGAGAAGTTCGTAAAAGCTGCCGGCGACAAGTACGGCGCGGACGCAGACAAATTCCTCTCCAGCGGTCCGTTCAAGTTCACCTCTTGGGTGCATGAGCAATCGGCGACCCTTGAGAAGAACGACACCTACTGGGACGCTTCCAAAGTCAAGTTGACCAAAGTCAGCTACCAAGTCGTCAAAGACTCCAACGCGGCGCTCAACCTGTACGAATCCGGCCAGCTCGACCGCACCGGTATCGTTCGCGACCAAGTTGACAACTACAAAGACAAACCGGATTACTCCACCCAACCGGAGTTGACCACCGGCTATATCCAATACAACCAAAAAGTCCCGGCTCTGCAAAACGCGAAGATCCGTCAGGCTCTGACCTACGCGATTGACGGCGACCAATACGCAGACGTTGTGTACCACAACGGCACCGTCGGTGCGACCGGCTACACCCCGAAAGGCATCTCCAACGGTCAAGGCGGCGACTTCTCCAAGGACGTCGGCGATCTTATCAACCGCAAAGATAACAAAGCAAAAGCAAAACAACTGCTCCAAGAAGGTATGAAGGAAGCCGGCATTACCGAATTCCCGAAAATCAAGCTGATGTCGGACGACGGCGACGTCGGCAAGAAATCCACCGAGTTCCTCAAGGAACAATGGCGTCAAAACCTCGGCATCGATATCGACATCGAGACCGTTCCGTACAAACTGCGCCTGCAACGTTCCCACTCGCACGACTTTGACATGGTCGTTTCCCTGTGGGGCGCTGACTACAACGACCCGATGACCTTCCTCGACATGTTCGTCACCGGCGGTTCCTTCAACGACCCGCAATGGTCCAACCCGGCGTACGACGACCTGATCAAGAAGGGCAAGACGGAAGTCGATCCGAAGAAACGCATGGGCTACCTGTACGACGCAGAGAAGCTTCTCATGAAAGAGATGCCGATCGGCCCGCTGTACTTCCGTGCGCGCGCATACGTAACCAAGCCGTACGTCAAAGACTTCCAATGGCGTGTATACGGCCCGGACTACGAGCTCAAAACCACCTACATTCAAGGCAAGTAATTCCTTTGTTCACACAAAAAGTCGCCCGCAGGCATGCGGGCGGCTTTTTCTGCTTTCTGCCGGTTTTTTTCGGTCTAGATCAGCACGATCACGGGATTTTCGTACCAAGATTGCAACGCGGTTTCCAACTGATCGGGGCTTGAAAATCGCTCGGTGCGCCCGTGTTCGTTGGTGAACGTAATCGGTTCTGTCCGGGCATCGACGGTGTAGATCTGCCCGTCGATCGAGAGCTGAAACAACTCCCGGGCCTGCAACCGATTCTCCAACTCTTGCATCCAATCCATCCGCAACAACCTCCTTTGCCACGTTAGTTTGTCTCGTGAGGTTCTTTTTTACAACTTCGTGACGTAAAATGTTGTAGATGAATGTTTTTAGATGATATTTTATTGGTTTTTTACAGATTCTCATGGAATTTTTAAGTACTTGATTTACTCGATAGTCCATGCTATATTGTCGTTGTAGACAAAATAGTCTCAAAAAACAGAAAAGAGATACAATTTTTAGGGGGTTCGAAAAGATGAAAGCAAAGAAGTGGTTTGGTATCGGTATGGCGGTAACCTTGCTGTCCAGCGTGGCGCTGGTAGGTTGCGGCTCGAAAGACACTGCAAGCGACACGAACAGCGGCGATGCGGCTAAGCCGGCGGAAGCTCAAGAAATCAACTTGTCACTTGGTGACGAGATTCCGTCCCTGGACTCTTCGAAAGCAACGGACAACATCGCGTTTAATATGCTCGGCCAAGTCATGGAAGGTCTGACCCGTCTCGACGCCAAAGGCAAAGCCATTCCGGGCGTTGCAAAGGACTGGAAAGTTTCCAGCGACGGCCTGACCTATACGTTCAACCTGCGCGACGACGCTAAATGGTCTGACGGCACCAACGTGACCGCGAAAGACTTCGAATATGCGTGGAAACGCACCCTCGACCCGAAAACCGCTTCCCAATACGCGTTCATGCTCGCGTGGGTCAAAGGCGGCGAAGCGTACAACCAAGGCAAAGGCACGGCGGACGAAGTCGGCGTGAAAGCGAAGGACGACAAAACCCTCGAAGTCACCCTCGACCATCCGGTTCCGTTCTTCGCAGAGCAAATGTCCTTCCCGCTCTTCTACCCGCAGAAGCAGGAATTCGTGCAGAAGCAAGGCGACAAGTACGGCGGCGACGCAGACAAAGTTCTGTTCAACGGGCCGTTCAAGATGACCGCTTGGGTGCACGAGCAATCGGCAACCCTCGTGAAGAACGACAACTACTGGGACAAAGCCAATGTGAAGCTCGACAAAGCGAACTACCAAGTCGTCAAGGACTCCGGGGCGCTGGAGAACCTCTACGAATCCGGCCAGCTCGACCGTATCGGTCTCGTGCGTGACCAAATCGACCGTTACAAAGACTCCAAGGAATTCGGAACCGTTCCGGAATTGACCAACGGCTACTTCCAATACAACGAGAAAAACAAACTCTTCACCAACGCGAACATCCGCAAAGCGTTCACCTACGCAGTTGACGGCGACCAATACGCGGACATCGTCTACCACAACGGCACCAAGGGTGCGACCGGCTTCGTTCCGTCCGGCACCTCGAACGGCAACGGCGGCGACTTCCGCGCTGACAACGGCGACCTGATCAACCGCAAAGCGAACGCGCCGAAAGCGAAAGAGTTCCTCCAAAAAGGTCTGCAAGAACTCGGTCTGACCGAAGTTCCGCACGTCAAGCTGCTCTCCGACGACGGCGACGTCTCCAAGAAAGCATCGGAGTTCGTGAAGGAACAATGGCGTCAAAACCTCGGCATCGACGTCGAGATCGAGAACGTACCGTTCAAACTCCGCCTGCAACGCACCACCGCACGCGATTACGACATCGTCCTCTCGCTGTGGGGCGCTGACTACAACGACCCGATGACCTTCCTCGACATGTGGGTCACCGGCGGCGACTTCAACGAAAACGGCTACTCCAACCCGAAATACGACGACCTCATCCACGCTGCTCAGAAAGAGCCGGATGGCAAGAAGCGTATGCAAGCGATGTACGACGCAGAGAAGATCCTCATGGACGACATGCCGGTCGGCCCGGTGTTCTTCCGTGCCTCCGCAGTCCTCACCAAACCGTACGTCAAGGGCTGGGTCACCCACGTCTCCGCTCCGTCCTCCGACCTCAAGGGCGTTTATATCGAAGGCAAGAAATAAGAAGCAAAACTCGACAGGAAACCTCCGCACACGGCGGAGGTTTCTTTTTTCGTTTATAATAGAAAGCGGAGGTGAGACAAGTGGTCGTCAAAGTATCCCTCAAGATGAAAGACGGTTCCGTTCAAAAAGCCCGCGTCACCGATTGCGATTCGGTGGAAGAAGCGCTGGCGTTTATGAAAGAGATGCGTCCCGGCGTTGCGGAAGCCTACGAAGGCTGGGAGCTCGCCGAAGAGTATGAGCAAAAGGCACCCTGAATCAAGGGTGCCTTTTTGTAACTTAAATATTTCGGTTGAGCAAAATTGTTTCAAACATTGCCTATTTTTAACAGGTTTCGGGACTCGAAATGTAGAACTATCACCTGAGAATGAATCTTCGAGACATGTTCTACCCTTCAGATCACATACATAAAGGTAGGGAAAACGTTCGCTCGAAGAGGACGGGGTGAGTGGCGATGGTAAAAGCCAAAACGTGGTACCGCATGGGGTATGTGTTTGAGGCGGTGCTGATCGCAGGCGGACTCTGGGTGTTGTTGCAGCATCCGCTGCACTTGTTTGCAGGCAGTTGGTTCATCATGCTGTTGGGCGCAGCGTTGATGGCGTTGTCGGTCGTGTTTCCGGTCACGTTGCCTTCCATGTTGATTTCGTTGGAATTGGTGTTCACGTTTTACTTCGTCATGACGTATGACACTGCGACGGCGTTGTGGGTGAATTTCTTCGGCGAATTGATCGGAACGTTGTTGTTGGCGCACAAGTCGCGCAAGATGGCGATCTTGACTAATCCGATGTTGAAAGTGATCTGCTTGATGGCGGGTTATGCGGTTTTTTCTTGGATGGAACCGGCGTTGTTGGCACACGGCATGCAGTATGGTGCCGACGTGGTGAAGTTGTTCACGGTCGGTGTGGTCTTTTTTGTCTTTAATCATCTGATCATTCACGTTAATCTGTTTTTGCGGTCGCGCCATTTCTCGCTGAAGACGGGGCTTGTCGCGGTGATGTGGGAGTCGTTCATCTATCTGGCGGTGTTCCCGTTGGCGATGCTTGGCGATCTGCTGGAGCGGAATCTGGGCGCGTATACGCTGTTGCTGTTGGCGGTTCCGGTCGCGGTGGTCACCAGCGTCCTGCGCACGTTTAACCATCTGCAGTGGTCGAACCGCGTCAATTACGCCTGCATTCATCTGAGCACCGCCAAAGACCTTTCGACGATCTACCAGAAAACGTTCCAGATCGCGCAAGACCTCACCGATTCTCCGCAAGCGCTGCTGTTGAAAATGCAACCGGACGGTTCGTACCAAGGGCTGGACCGCGAAGGACGCATCGTGGCGGAAAACATCCGGCACGCGCTGTTGGACCAAGCGGTTCGCGAGCGTACGGTGGTTTCCGTCGCCAAAGCGCGCGCGGAGTTTCGTTTGTTCCCGGAGCTTGAGATGCGCTCGTACATCCTCGTGCCGCTGGTGGGCAAATCGGAAGTGTTCGGCATCATCTGCATGGGGAAGCCGAATTCGTTCGGGTACAAAAGCGACCATCAGAAGCAACTCGGGTTTCTCGCCAACCAAGTTTCGATCATCATGGACCGCAATCATATCTATGAAGAGTTGGAGCGGGCGGCGATTACGAACCAACTGACGGGGTTGTACAACTACCAGTATTTTTACGACCAGTTGGATTTGCAATTTCAACAAGCCAAGTGTAAACGGGAAGACTTGTGTTTGATCATCTTTGATATCGACTATTTTAAGAAGTATAATGATATCTATGGGCACATTGTCGGCGATGAGGTGTTGCGCCAAGTCGCGATGATCGCCAAGTCGGTCTGTGTGCAGCACGGCGTCATGCTCGCCCGCTACGGCGGCGAGGAGTTTGTGGCCATCGGCCGCATCACGGTGGCGCATGCGCAAGAGTTGGCGGAAGAAGTCCGCCGCAAGATCCAAGACCACCAGTTCGTGTACCAAGAACACACCGTCAAGAACATCACGATTTCGGTCGGCATCGCGCATTTGCACGAGCATGACGCGCTGTCGCCGAACGATCTGTTGGAGAAGGCCGACCAGTCGTTGTACTGGGGAGCCAAGGATATGGGGCGCAACCGGGTGGCGGTGTACAGCTCGGAGTTCGATCAGCGTCTGTTCGTCGACGCGTTGACCGGGTTGCACACGATCCACTATCTGCGCCGCAAACTGCGCTCGCTGTGTGAAAACCAGACCCACTTTCCCATGCATTTCCTCTTGGTCGACATCCTGGGCATGCGGACGATCAACGATCAATACGGGTTTGAAGTCGGGAACCGCGTGCTGATCGACGTGTCTTATCTGTTGAAAAACACGATGCGCGGAGATGATCTGATCTGCCGGTACATGGACGATGAATTTCTCGTCGTGGTCAAAGGCATTCCCGAAAGCGATATCGGGATCATCTCGAAGCGGATTCACGACGCATTTGCCAAGACAGCGCTTTCGTCTGTCGGCCAGGTTTCGGTCGATTTGACGGTGGTGTCGATGGCGTCGTCGGAAGAGGAGCCGTATCTGCTTGAGCGCATCGACTCGGCGCGCCGCAGCTATACGCAAGAGGCGGCCGCCGCGTATTTCCGGGATCTGAAATAGTTCGAATGTTGCGAGAGAGGAAGCGTTGAAGAAAGTGAAACGGATGAAAGTGAATGTGCGGGGAATTCCCGTCTCGATCTACGAAGTGGCAGGAGAGGGGCCGCAAACGGGCCTCTTCCTGCACGGGGTCGGCGGCACGGCCAAGATGTGGGCGGCACAGATGCGCGCCCTGAAAGCGTGCGGTCGGATGATCTCGGTCGACATCCCCGGATTTGTCGGGGACAAGTGGCCGACAGAGATTGTGTCGCTCAGCCAGTATGTCGGAATCATGACCGGCGTGCTGGACGCCCGCGAAGTGGACAAGGCCGTCTGGGTCGGCAATTCGCTGGGCGGGCGCATCTCGATTGAAACTGCGTTGACCGTCCCGGAGCGGGTGGCGGGTCTGGGTTTGCTTTGCTCGGCGGGCGTGTTCCTCGGCGCCGAGCGTGAGCGCATCCCGACCGACATCTCCAAGGAGCAGTTCGACCAAGCGGTGTTCTACCTCCCGGAGCGCTTTGCCGGCGTGCAGACGGACGAGAGCAAGCGCCAGAACTTGGAAGGACGCCGCCGCTACGAAGACCTCGCCGAGCGCACGGACGTGATGAACTTCCGCGACCGGCTGTCGGAGATTGACGTGCCGACGCGCGTGATCTGGGGACGCCATGACGGTGTGACCAAAGTCCACATCGGCGAGTATATCGCCGAACACATCGCGGGCGCAAAGCTCTTGATTCTCGAAGAGGCCGCCCACGTCCCGCAAGTGGAGCAACCACTTGCGGTGACGGAGGAACTTCGCGGCCTGTTCGCGGAAGCCGCCGTCATCAAGAACTAAAACGTGCAGCCGTCCTCTGCGGAGGACGGCTTCTTTTTTGCAAGAGGACGCGCATATGTTGGGATGTCGGACACTGAACGGGGCGGGGGAATTGCATGCCGGTACGAAAGCAGATCGAATCGCAGCTGCTGGAGTTGTTGCAAGAGGCACTGACCTACCAAATCAAGCTGGGAGCACAAGCCGTCCCGCCGGAGGACGCCCGCTTTACGGAGTGGCAACGAGAGACGGCGCGCCTGTTGCGAATTGCGTTTGGCGAGCTCTCCGTCCACTTCCGGGCGTTTCGCCGGCAAGAGGGGCGGGAGACCTGCTTGGCGCGCGCGCGGCGTGCGCTCGCTGTGTACGGGATTCCGAACCCCTTTCTGCTGGTCGAGGACGGATTGAGCCTGCCGGACTTTGCGCGAAACCGCGCCTGGGTCGCGGATCTGGAGCGCGAGGACGCGCTGTGGTCGTGGAGGCTCAGCGACGACTGGCAGGACAGGTGGAAACTGTGAGGGAAGGGTCTTGCGGCTTCTACGAAGGGACTGAGTCGCGTAGAATGTCAGCGGGAGGTGAGGCAGATGTTTCGGGGATGGTTGCGCAAGATCGTCACGGGGATTGCGGCGTTTTTCTTGGCGTGCTTGGAAGCGCTGGGATCTGCCAATCTCGGCTATTCGATGGGCCCGTATGTGCCGCATTACGTCTGGACGGATTACGGCATGCGCATTCAGATGGAGCAACAGGAAGCGCACCACCGGGAGCAGACGACAATCGCCCGGTTGGAAGGCGAAGTGCGCGAAGAGGAATTGCGCTCGGCTTCTTAAATTTTTGGGGAAAAAACAAAAAAGCATGCACTGCTCGCAAAGTGAGTTGTGCATGCTTTTTTGGTGCAAGTGGAGAATTGGAGAGCGACTTAGAGAGACGGGGCCACGAACAGCGGTTCACCGTTGTTCCAGATCGCTTCGGATTGTGCCGGAGCCGCCGCAAAGGTTACCCCCAGTGCGACAGCAGCCAAGATGGTGAGAGCCAACAGTTTCTTCATGATTAGAACATCCCCTTTTTACGTAGATAATTTTGCATAGCGATTTGTGTTTCTTCCAAAACCTCGGTCGACGACTTGTAGTCGTTCAACTTTTTGTACAAATCGCTAAGATGAAGGCTGACTTTGTTGTATTCGTGAAGCGCTTCCACAGCGAGGTAGATGGCCAGAGAACGCCTCGCATCTGAGATAGCGGCTTGCGCATCGCCGCGCGCCGCTTCGTAGAGAGAGCGCACGTAGAAACATTGCGCTTCATACACGGTGCTGGGTTCGCAGATGGCGAACGCTTGGGTGAGGTGCGACTTCGCGTCTTCCAATCTGTTTTGCTGGAGCAGCAACTTGGCAATCTCAGCGTGTGTGTTCGAGGTCTGGCTGTCAAAACCGTGGTCTTTGTATTCCTGCAAACACTCGCGTAACGTATGGAGGGCTCCCTCGATATCACCGCGCTCGCAAAGCAGAATCGCAAAGTTTTCTTTGATTTGAATCGATCTGTAGATTTGATTCAAATTCTTAAAGATAGTGATCGCTTGTTGGCAGTATTCTTCCGCCAAGCGGTATTCCTTTTTGCCGTAGTAGGAGCTGCCAAGCCCTAAGTAGTTGGTCGCCAAGTGATGGAGGTTGGTACTGCCTTCGAGCAGTTTTTGGGACGTCTCGTACAACTCAAGCGAGCGGTCAAAGTCCCCGATGTGGTTGCAAGCGAGGGCCAAGTTGGTCATCACTTCCGCTTTTAAGAACTTATCCACATCTTCAAGGTCCAGTATCGTCTCGTACGATTTCTCCCAGTAGTGCTTCGCCAGCGTGATGTTATTGCGGGTGAAAAAAAGACTCCCCAACATCTTCATCGCTTTGACATACGTGATCTTGTCCTCCAGGCGCAACGCTTGGTGGGTGATGATCTCCAGCAGTTCAATGCCTTCCCGGGAACGGTTTAATTTGCTGTAACAAGTGGCAAGGTCCATCATCACATCGAGATTGTCCGCTTGCGATTGGAGGAGCTGCTCCAAAATCGGAACGGCGTTTTGCGGCTCATCTGCCATGAGAAAGGTTTTCGCCAACTTGTGAGAGGTCGTTTGTTCCAAGTACGACTCCCGCTCTTGGGTGTCTAAAAAATAGTCAAGTTGCACGTCCAGACGATCGGCAATCTGACACAGCAGTTTGTAGGAAGGATTGATTTTGTCAGATTCAATCTGGGAGATTGCACTGGCGCTGACCAACCCTTCTGCCAGTTGGGCTTGGGTAATTTTTTTCTCCAAGCGCCGTTGGCGGATCTTCTGGCCAAGAGAAAGCATGGCATGTCCTCCAATACTCGAACTCATCTGCTCCTCATTATATAGTCACAAGTTGTCAAGGGGGAAGATGGAAATTTAATAAATTTATCTATAGTAACGAAATGATGTTAGAGTGTAGATCGGTTATATCTATTTCGTTTCTGTAAATGGTTTGTGTCAGGTTTTGTGTGCGAATGTTTAGGAGACTTCCTTCATAAAAATCGAGTAGGACATGTAGAGTGAGGGGGAATCCCATGTTGCACATCGTGGTTTGTGTCAAACAAGTACCCGATTCCCGGGAGATTCGCATCGACCCTAAGACGAACACGCTGATCCGTCAAGGGGTGCCGGCGATCGCCAATTTTTACGACATGCACGGGCTGGAAGAAGCCCTGCGCATCAAAGAGCAGTACGGCGCGCGCATCACCGTCGTCTGCATGGGCCCGCCGCCGGCGGAGAAATCGCTGAAACAGTGCATCTCGCTTGGCGCGGATGAAGCGGTGCTTGTCACCGACCGCGGGTTTGCCGGAGCGGACACGCTGGCGACTTCCTATGTGCTGGGCTTGACCATCGCCAAAGTGGCGGCGGAGATCGGGCCGGTCGACATCGTGTTCTGCGGCAAGCAGACGCTGGACGGCGACACCGGGCAAGTAGGGCCGGGCATCGCCTGCCGACTGGACTTGGAGCAATTGACCTATGTTTACAAAGTCGAAGGCATCGATCTGGAAACCCGCCGCATCACCGTGCACCGCCTCTTGGAAGACGGGGTGGAAGTGGTGCAAACGTCGATGCCGGTCTTGATCACGGCGCTCAAAGAGATGAACAAAGTCCGCCGGGCTCCGATGCCGGGGATGCTGCGAGCGGCTACATACAAGCCGATCATCTGGACGACAGCCGACTTCCCGGGCCTTGAGCGCGCCAAGATCGGGCTGAAAGGCTCGCCGACGATCGTCTCGAAGACGTGGGTTCCGGAGCAAAAGCAAGTCAACACCGAGATGCTCCCGAACGAAAGTGCAACGGGCGCTGCGACGGCGCTCTTGGAAAAACTGTGGCAAACCGAATTGCCCCAGCGTTTTGGCTGGACGGCGCAAGAGGAGGCGTAACTCATGGCGGAGGAAAAAGCGAAAGGGCCGCAAGCGGCCGACATGCCGGACTGGTCCGCCTATCGCGGCGTGATGATCGTGGTGGAGCAGCGCGCCGGCGTTGCCAAAAACGTCTCTTGGCAGCTGCTGGGCGAAGGGCGCAAACTCGCCGACAAACTCGATACCGACTTGATCGCGTTGGTGCTCGGGCACGACATCTACGGGCTGGCGGAAGAAGCGGTCTACTACGGAGCGGACCGCGTCTACTACTGCGACGCGCCGGAGCTCCAAGACTACCGCACGCGTCCGTACAGCCGTGTGTGCTTGCAAACGATTGAAGACGTGAAGCCGGAGATCGTGCTGTTCGGCGCGACGGCGACGGGGCGCGACCTCGCCGGAGCGATCGCCACACACTTGCCGACGGGCTTGACGGCCGATTGCACGATTCTCGACGTGGAACCGCATCCGAGCCGCCTCTTGCTGGCGTCCCGCCCGGCGTTTTCGGAAAAAATGCTCGCGACCATCCTCTGCAAACAGTACCGCCCGCAGATGGCGACGGCAAGAAGCGGCGTTTTTGAAGCCCTGCCGCGCGACACGGCGCGCCAAGGCAAGATCATCGCGGTGCCCAACCAGATGAGCGAGGACGAAATTGCGGCGCAGGTTTTGAACTTCATCGAAGCGACGGAGACGTTGAATCTGGAAGAAGCGGAGATCATCGTGGCGGGCGGTCGAGGGCTTGGCGGGCCGGAGCCGTTCAAATTGCTCCAAGAGCTCGCCGATGCGCTGGGCGGTGTCGTCGGGGCGTCCCGCGCGGCGGTCGATGCAGGCTGGATCGGGCATGAACACCAAGTGGGGCAGACGGGGTACACGGTGCGCCCGAAATTGTACTTCGCCGTCGGCATTTCCGGTGCGGTGCAGCATCTGGTCGGCATGCAGAACTCCGACGTGATCGTGGCGATCAACCGCGACGCGAACGCGCCGATTTTTAAAGTCGCCAACTACGGGATCGCGGGCGACCTGTTCCAGATCATTCCGGCGATCACGGAAGCGGTGCGGCAGAAACGGGTGCAAGGAAGCGCGGCGGCTGTCGAGCCTGTAGTGGCGGTCGAGGCTGTCGAGGGGAGGAAGTAGAGATGCAGAAATTCGATGCGATCGTCGTCGGAGCCGGTCCTGCGGGAGCGGCGGCGGCGCTGACGATGGCCAAAGCCGGACTTTCGGTCGTGATGTTGGAGCGCGGCGAGTTTCCGGGTGCCAAAAACTTATTCGGCGGCGTGCTGTACCGCAAGCAGTTGGAAGACATCATCCCGGAGTTTTGGAAAGAGGCACCGCTGGAGCGGCAGATCGTCGAGCAAAACCTCTGGATCATGGGCAAGGAATCGGTGACCAAACTGGGGCACCGCAACGAAGGATTCAAGGAACCGCACAATTGCTGGACGGGGATGCGCGTCAACTTTGACCAGTGGTTTGCGAACAAAGCGGTGGAAGCGGGCGCGATTCCCGTCTACGAGACGGTAGCGGTGGAATTGATCCGCGAGGGCGACCGCGTGGTCGGCGTGCGCACAGACCGCGAAGCGGGCGATCTCTACGCCGATGTGACGATCATCGCGGACGGCGTGAACTCGCTGCTCGGCAAGCAGCTCGGCGTGCACCGCGAGTGGCAGCCGGATCAGGTGTCGCTGGCGGTCAAGGAGCAGATCTTCTTGCCGAAGGAGAAGATTCTCGACCGCTTCGGGCTGGAGGACAACGAAGGGGCGACGATCGAGTTTGTGGGCGAAACGTCAGGCGGGATGACGGGGCTTGGGTTTTTGTACACAAACAAAGAATCGATTTCGCTTGGCATCGGCGTGATGGTGTCCGACTTGAAAAAATCGCGCGTGAAGCCGTATCATCTGCTGGAAGAAGTCAAGCAGCACCCGGCGATTCGCAAGCTGATCCAGGGCGGCGAGACCAAGGAGTACGCGGGGCACTTGATTCCGGAAGGCGGGCTGAAAGCCGTTCCTCCGCTCTCCGGCGACGGCTGGATGATCTGCGGCGACGCGGCGCAGTTGGTCAACTTCGTGCACCGTGAAGGGACGAACCTCGCGATGACGTCCGGCAAGTTCGCCGGAGAAGCGGCGGTGGGAGCGAAAGCGGCGGGAGTGTTCAACCGCTCGATGCTCTCTGCATATGATCGAAAGGTAGCCGAATCGTTCATTCGCAAAGATTTGAAAAAGTACCAAGGCCTGCACGGGTTGCTGAACGAAATCGATCCGAAGCTGTTGTTCAGCGCTCTGCCGCAAGCGATCAACACGGCGGCGTTCGAGATGCTCAGCGTCGACGGGAAGACCAAAGCGGAGAAGCAGCGGTTTGCCATCGACCACATGAAGAAAACAGCCGGCGGCACGTGGGATCTCGTGAAGCTGGGTTGGAAAGGATGGAGGGCGATCAACGGATGAGCACGATCGAGGAAAAGCTGTTCATGATCCGCTACAAGGTAGACGACATCTCGCACCTGATCATCAAAGACCAGCAGGTCTGCGCCAACTGCGAGACCAAGGAGTGCAACGATTTCTGCCCGGCCGATGTGTACTCGTGGCGGGACTTAGAGACGCATGTGGCGTTTGAGAACTGCATCGAGTGCGGCACCTGCCGCATCGGTTGCCCGACGTACAACATCGAGTGGGTGTATCCGAAGGGCGGGTACGGGATTACGTATAAGTTCGGTTGATCGAGTGAGTGAAAGAAAGGAGCGTCCCTGCCTTGCGCGGCGGGGACGCTTTTTTGTTTTTATTGGAAGATGGCTTGGAGGGAGATTTCGAGGGCATCAAAAATGCTGACCTGGATGGTGTCGTTGTCCTTCAAGCTATAGACGTTGATTTCTGGCAAGCGGTCGGGGTCTCCGTGGAAGAGGTACTGCTCGATGATTTGCAGGTCGAGGTCCACGATCCAGTACTCACGGACGCCCGCTTTTCGATAGAGGCGGAGCTTTTCCACTTTATCGCGTCTTCTCGTGCTCGGGGAGCTGACCTCCACAACGAGATCAGGAGCGCCAAGACAGCCGCGGTCGTCGATTTTTTCGGGGTCGCAGATGATGGAGAGGTCGGGTTGGACGACCGTGCTGACATCGCTGTCCTTCTTCCCGTCCGCGAGTAACCGCACATCAAACGGAGCCGGGTACACTCGGCAAGACTTCCCCCGGAGATAACTGCCAAATTCCAAGGACAAGTTTTGCACAATTTCTTGGTGTCTCGGGGTCGGAGCCGGCGTCATGTTATACGGCACGCCGTTCACAATCTCCCAGCGCTCTTCCTCCGGCAATCTTAACAGGTCCGCGTAACTCACCGGCGGTTGAAAACGAAGTTCAGGCGAAGACATTTCGTACCACCCTCCTGTCGTAGAACTAGAACTGTTATTCCCATTATACCCGTAAACAAGAAAGTCGGAAGCCCCGCCAGGCTGCCGACTTTCTGACGCCTAGAAACCGATCGCAAGAAACGAACCTGTATGATGATCAGAAAAAGCAGTCGCGAAAAAAAGCCGACTCCCCGCGAAGGGGTTCGACTTTTTCTCGGTCTGCATGTTCGTACCGATCTTAATACTGCTGATAGCTGTGCAGCATCGTCTTCGCCGTATGACCCTGCATCGTCGGCACTTGGTACATCCCCAGCCGGTTCATGTACTCAAACACTTCATACGCATGGTAGTTCGCCGAATTCGCCGCGTTCATCAGCATTTGGCGGATGTACGGGTCGGCGCATTCCAGAGACGCGGCGACGTTGTTTTTGGCGGAGTTTTTGTGAGAGAGCAGCACGGCGCGGCAGATTTGCTCGTCGTACAACTGTGCGGTCGGCGCGGCGACCGGCGCGACCGGGTTCGGGTTGCGCAGGCCGTAGTGGATCGAATTCGGAGACGCCACTTGCGAGAATTGCACTTCGTTGGGCACGACTCCCGCGTAATCGTGGGAGTAAGACACCAGATCGTTGTAGTGGCGCAGGGCTGCTTGACGGTGGCGGCGGATCATGTCTTTGAGCGCCGGGTCGCCGGCTTGTTGTTCGTATTGCGCAAAATGATCGATCATGCACACTTTCTCGTTCAACACCTCATGCACTTCGAGGGCTTCGTGAGCTCCAAACGGCATCGAAAAAACCTCCTCATCGTAGGCGAACCAGAGCGGTTCCATCCAGAGTTGTTTCATAGGGAAGGATGGTCTGCCGGAGTCCTTTTTATGCAACACGGGAAAGCAGGACTTTGCCCTTCGACTTCCGAAGAAAGTACAGAGAACCACCGAGGAGGAATGCATCAATGATCACCGTCGAGAAAGTCACCACCGACGAACAATACCAACAAGCTCTGGCGATCCGCACCGAAGTGTTCATCGAAGAACAGCAGGTGCCGCCGGAACTCGAAGTTGACGAATATGAACAGGTCGCCACGCACGTCGTCGCATATAGTGAAAGTGGGGAAGCGGTCGCAGCCGGACGCATTCTCCCGTACGGAGACGGCGTCGGCAAGATGCAGCGCATCGCCGTCCTCAAGCAAGCCCGCACCGGCGGCTACGGCCGCGCGGTCATGAACAAGTTGGAAGAGATCGGCCGCGAACTCGGCTACACCGAATTTGTGCTGGAAGCGCAAACGCACGCGGAAGGATTTTACGAAAAGCTCGGCTACCAAACTCTCTCGCCGGAACCGTTCCTCGAAGCGGGCATCTGGCACGTAAAGATGGTCAAACACCTCTAACCCTTTGCCCAAAAAATAACCAACACGCATCTTCACGCACCCAAAAACCGAGAGGGGGAGTCTCCACGTGAAGGGAAGCTACCTGTTCTTCTGGTTGACCGCAAGTCTCGTCTTCGGCCTCGACCGGCTCACCAAGATCTGGGCAGAGAGCACCTTGACGCTTGGCAACAGCGTCGTCGGACTCGACGGCTGGTACCACTGGACCCTCTACCACAACCCCGGAGCGGCGGGCGGCCTCTGGAGCGGCCACGCCGATTGGCTGGCGCTGATCTCGATCTTGGCGGGGCTCGCCATCCTCTGGTTCATCTACCGCGGCCCGCACGACCGCAACATCTGGCTCCTCTTGGGGCTTGGACTGATGTTTGGCGGGGCGCTCGGCAACCTCTACGACCGCTTGTTCTACCAATACGTGATCGACTTCATCGACCCGGTTGGCGCGAACTACATCTATAATTTGGCGGACAAAGGCATTCGCTGGGGCTTGTACCTCGCCGTGCTCGGGCTGTGGTTTTCCGGCAAACGTCTTGCCAAAGAAAGCCAGAATGTGGTATCTTAACCGTAACTAATTCTAGGTATCGTGAAAGGTGGTGAGCAGGATGCATTTCGACGTGGCGATCAACAGCCGTTTCCAAGGATGGGAAACTTTGGTCCTTGGATTTTCACATGATTTGTCCTTTAACGGGACCCGTCTGCCCTTTTTACCCCATACGGTTGTTGACAAACACGCGAAATGACTCCTGCTCGGACCACATCGGACGTTTCAGATGAGGGCTGTGGGACTTTTCCCGCAGCCCTTTTCGTTTTTTTCCATCGGCAGGAGCATCCAAACAGGAGGCTCTTCACAATGATCATCAGCATGCAGAACGTTCAAAAGTATTATGGCGCCAACTTGGTGCTTTCCGATATCACGTTTGAAATCAAGCCGGGCGAGCGCGTCGGATTGATCGGCCGCAACGGTCAAGGCAAGACGACGATCGCCAAGATGCTGACCGGAGAACACAAGCCGGACGGCGGACAGTTCACGATCCGCAAAGGCACCAAAGTCGGCTGCCTCGACCAAATTCCCGATTACCAAGACGAGACATCCGTGTACGACGTGCTCGCCCGCGGGTATGGGAGTGTTCGCGAGGCGCAGGCGAAGATGCGCGTGCTCGAAGAACAGATGACGCGCCCGGACGTCTACGAATCGGAAACGACGTTGGAAAAAGTCCTGCGGGATTATGACCGCCTGCGCAACGTGTTTGAGCAGGGCGGCGGCTACGAGATGGAAGCGCACATCGAGCGCGTCGCGCGCGGGCTTGGCATCCCGGAAGCGCAGTTCCACCGCCCGTTCCGCTCGCTTTCCGGCGGGGAAAAAACCAAAATCGGCCTCTCCGCTCTCTTGATCGAACGCCCCGACCTGCTCTTGCTTGACGAGCCGACCAACCATCTCGACATGCACGCGATCGAGTGGTTGGAGCAATACTTGGAGAGTTACGAAGGGACGGTCGTCGTGATCTCGCACGACCGCTACTTCCTCGACAAAGTGGCGAACAAAATCATCGAGATCGAAGACGGCGAAGCGTTCACGTACCACACGAACTACTCGGAGTATCAAAAGCAGAAGGAAGAGAACCTGCTCAACCAGTTCAACGCCTACCAAGAGCAGCAGAAGAAGATCAAGAAGATGCAAGAAGCGATCAAACGCTTGCGGGAATGGGCGAAGTTGAACCCGCAGAACGTCAGCTTCCACCGCAAAGCGGCCTCGATGCAAAAAGCGCTCGACCGCATGGAGAAACTGAAGCGCCCGATCTTGGAGCGCAAAGCGATGGATTTGCAGCTGGAGCAAAACGACCGCTCCGGCAAGCAAGTCGCGGAGTTGGAGCGCGTGACCAAGTCGTTTGGCGAACGCCGCCTGTTCACGGAGATTTCCGAACTGCTCGTCTACGGGGAGCGGGTGTTCCTGATCGGCGACAACGGGGCGGGCAAGAGCACGATCTTCAAGATGTTGCTTGGCGATTTGGAACCGGATGCGGGACGCGTGCAGCTCGGCTCTCGTGTTGAAGTCGGGTATCTCGCGCAAGAAGCCGCGCCCAAGGACGAGAGCAAGACGGTGTTGCAATACTTCCGCGATGAAGCGGCGGTTCCGATGGAAGAGGGGCAAGCGCGCGGGCAGTTGAGCCGTTTCCTTTTTTACGGGCCGGATGTGTTCAAATCGGTGAAGAGCCTCTCCGGGGGCGAGTGGACGCGCTTGCGTTTGGCGTTGCTGACGTATCTGAAACCGAACTTGCTGCTGCTTGACGAGCCGACGAACCACTTGGACATCGACTCGCGGGAGGCGTTGGAGGAAGCGCTCGATGAATTCCCAGGCACGCTGCTGGTGATCTCGCACGACCGCTATCTGATTAACCGCCTCGCGAACCGCATCTGGGCGCTGGAGCAGGGGAAATTGACCAACTACCTCGGCAACTTCGAGTTTTATAAGGAAAAAAGAGCCGAGCGCCTCGCGTTGCTCGCTTCCGCCGCGCAACCCGAACCTGCCGTTCGGGAGCAAAAAACGCCAGAGCCGCCGGCGACTGCAACTCCGGCCTCGACTCTCGCATCAACTCCTGCGTCAACTCCTGCACCGGCTTCGAAAAAACGAATCGATCCCTACGTCAAAGCCAAACTGGAAGCCGGCATCGCCGAAGACGAAGCGCGTCTCGCCGCCATTGACGCCGAGCTCTCCGACCCGGCGAACAGCTCGGACGCCGCGAAGCTGCAAGACCTTTTTATCGAACGAGAATCCGTGCAACAACGCCTTGACGAGCTTTTGGATAAATGGATGGAGCTGGAAGGCTAATCGAATACGCCAACGCATAGAAATTGGTGGACTCCACTGAGGAAGCTCACCTTGAAATAAGGTGGGTCTCCGTACTGAGCGAACCCAACGTATAATAAAGGTGGGTCCTCGCTGAGGGAAACCCACCTTTTTTCTATCCGTTCACGATATACCCGCCGTTCGGGTGCAACACTTGGCCGCTCATATACGAAGCGTCGTCGCTCGCGAGAAACAAGTAGCTCGGCGCGACTTCCACCGGTTGGCCGGGGCGGTTCATCGGGACGTCATCGCCGAAGTTGCCGACGTCTTCGGCGGAGAACGACGCCGGAATCAGCGGCGTCCAGATCGGGCCGGGGGCGACGGCGTTGACGCGAATCCCGCGAGGTTCGAGGTTGATGGACAGCGAACGGGTAAACGCAACCACCGCGCCCTTGGTCGAGGAGTAATCGATCAGTTTTTCGTTCCCGCAATACGCGGTGATCGACGCCGTATTGATGATCGAAGCGCCGCGCTTCAGATGCGGCAACGCGGCTTTCGTCAGGAAAAACATCGCGAAGATATTCGTCGCATACGTGCGGATCAACTGCGCGGCGGAGATGTCTTCGAGACGCTCCTGCACATGTTGCTCGCCCGCGTTGTTCACGAGGATGTCGAGCCGCCCAAACGTCTCGATCACCGCATCCACGATGCTTCTGCACGTCTCTTCCAAGCCGATGTCGCCGGAGATCGCCAAGCATCTCCGACCTTTCGCTTCCACCCGCGCGACGGTCTCCGCCGCGTCTTCATGTTCGTCCAGATACGCGATCGCCACGTCCGCGCCTTCGCGGGCAAACGCCAACGCCACCGCGCGCCCGATGCCGCTGTCGCCGCCGGTGATCAGCGCGACTTTTCCCTGCAATTTGCCGGAGCCGACGGCATCCGGGTATTCAAACACCGGGCGGGGCTCCATCACAGTTTCAAAGCCCGGCTGTCGGTCTTGCGTTTGCGGCGGCACGCGCTTCGGGAACTGTTCGATGATTTTTTTGTGGTCCATGTTTTGCGTCACCTCGCCTATACCGTATGAAGGCGCTGGGCAGGAGGTGCAGGGCTTTGGTAGAATCAAGAATACACCAACACGATGAGGGAGGCATGAAACCGCGATGAAAAAACAACTCAGTCTGCTGGCTGTGAGCCTGCTTTTGCTCACCGGTTGCTCGAACGGCAACACCGCAAACCAACCGGATTCCACGACCGCCAAGCCGGATGCCAAACCGTCCGTCACCTTGACGCTCTCCGCGGCCGCAAGCCTTGCCAAGCCGCTTGACACCTTGACGGCCGATTATAAAAAGGAGCACCCGGAAGTCACCGTCACCGTCAACCTAGGCGCGTCGGGCACCTTGCAAAAACAGATCGAGCAGGGCGCTCCGGCGGACCTCTTCTGGTCGGCGGGCAAGACGCAGATGGACGCGCTGGAGCAGAAAGGACTGCTCGCCGACGGTACCCGCCAAGACCTGATGCAAAACGACCTCGTCCTCATCCGCCCGCAAAACAGCAACACCGTGCAAACCGTTCAAGACCTCGCGAACCCGCAAGTGAAAAAAATCGCCCTCGGCACTCCGGAAACCGTGCCCGCCGGTACATATGCCAAAGAATCGCTGACCAAGCTGAATCTCATGTCGCAAGTCGAGCCGAAAGCGGTCTACGGCAAGGACGTCACCTCGGTGCTGACGTATGTGGAACGCGCAGATGTGGACGCCGGACTCGTCTACAAAACGGACGCGCTGGGGTCGGGCAAAGTGGACATCGTCACGACGCTCGATGCTTCCACGCATTCGCCAATCGTCTATCCGCTCGCCGTGCTCAAAAACTCTCAGCACCTCTCCGAAGCCAAAGCGCTGGAAGAGTACCTCCACAGCGCCCATGCGCAAGAGGTGCTCCAGAAAGCTGGTTTCACCCTTGCCGCGCACTAACACCATGAATGGGCGAATCCAAGTTGCACCTTTCACAACGCAATCGCATTGGATGAGAAGGGCAAGCGTGACGTACGATGCCCGCTAATATCTGGTCTCCCATCGGACTTTCGCTCCAAGTCGCGGCGTACGCCACGCTGATCGTCGTGATCTTGGGCTCGCTGCTCGGCAAATTTCTCGCCCGCCGAACCTTCCCCGGCAAGACGCTGCTGGAAACCCTGTTCCTGCTCCCGATGGTCATGCCGCCCACCGTGGCAGGATTCGGCCTGCTGGTGATTCTTGGGAACGAGGGTCTCGGGCGATTCTTTCCGCCGGGAGAGGGCATCTTATTTACACAGACCGCTGCGGTCATCGCGTCAAGCGTCGTCTCGTTCCCGCTGATGTACCAAGCCGCCAAAGTCGGCTTCGAGAGCATCGACCCCGAGTTGGAACAGGTCGCCCGCACGCTCGGGGCAAACGCGTGGCAGACGTTTCTCTACGTCTCGCTGCCGCTGGCGAGACGCGGGTTGCTGGCAGGCGTGCTGCTCAGTTTCGCGCGCGGTCTCGGCGAATTCGGCGCGACGCTGATGGTGGCGGGCAACATTCCAGGCCGCACGCAAACGGTGCCGCTTGCCATCTACAATTTTGTGGAAAGCGGGCAAAACAACCGCGCTTGGGGCTTGGTGCTCTGCCTGTTCACGCTCTCGTTCCTCATGATGGCCTTCATCCAACGGCTTCAACGAAAAAACGCAACATGAGCCGTCCGGGCAAATGTTGCGTTTTTGTAGTGGCATTAAATTTGGTTCTGTGGCACAATGGAGAATGTGTGTTTCAATCTATCGAAATCCGTGTTCCATACTAGGAGGAATTTTAAATATTATGAAGTACCAAGAATCGCTTCGCAATATCGCGATCATCGCGCACGTTGACCACGGGAAGACCACCCTCGTCGACAAACTGCTTCAACAGTCCGGCGTCTTCCGTGCCAACGAACAAGTGGCGGAGCGCGCGATGGACTCCAACGACCTCGAACGCGAGCGCGGGATCACCATCCTCGCCAAAAACACCGCCGTTCGCTACGGCGAATACCTGATCAACATCGTCGACACCCCGGGACACGCCGACTTCGGCGGCGAAGTGGAACGGATCTTGAAGATGGTTGACGGCGTTCTGCTCGTCGTCGACGCGTACGAAGGCGTCATGCCGCAAACCAAGTTCGTGCTGCGCAAAGCGCTCGAACAAAACCTCACCCCGATCGTCGTCGTCAACAAAATCGACCGTCCGGCCGCACGCCCGGATGAAGTCATCGACGAAGTGCTCAACCTCTTCATCGAACTCGACGCCAACGACGACCAACTCGACTTCCCGGTTGTCTACGCTTCGGCGCTCAACGGTTTTGCGATGCTCGACCACACCAAACCGGGCACCGACATGAAGCCGCTGTTCGAATCGATCATCGAGAACATCCCGTCCCCGACGGTCGATCCGGACCTCCCGCTGCAAATCCAAATCAACATGCTCGACTACAACGACTACCTCGGCCGCATCGGCATCGGCCGCGTGCACCGCGGTGTCGTAAACCTGAACGAGCAAGTCGCGGTCATGAAGCGCGACGGCAAAGTGGAACGCCAACGCGTCGTCAAACTGTTCGGCTTCCAAGGTCTGCAACGCGTCGAGATCGAAACCGCTCAAGCGGGCGACCTGATCGCGATCGCGGGCGTCGGCGAACTGAACGTCGGTGAAACCGTCTCGGACATCAACAACCAAGAAGCGCTCCCGCTTCTGCACATCGACGAGCCGACGCTCCAGATGACGTTCCTCGTCAACGACTCGCCGTTTGCGGGCAACGAAGGCAAGCACGTCACCTCCCGCAAACTGCGCGACCGTCTGATGGCGGAGCTGGAAACGGACGTTTCCCTGCGCGTCGACGAAACCGATTCTCCGGACGCGTTCATCGTCTCCGGCCGCGGCGAACTTCACCTCGGCATCTTGATCGAGAACATGCGCCGCGAAGGGTATGAACTGCAAGTGTCCAAGCCGCAAGTTATCTTCCGCGACGTGGACGGCGTCAAGCATGAACCGTACGAAAACCTCGTCGTCGACGTGCCGGAAGAATATACCGGCCCGGTCATGGAACGCCTCGGTCTGCGCAAAGCGGACATGACGAACATGATCAACAACGGCAACGGCAACGTCCGCCTCGAATTCCTGATCCCGGCGCGCGGCTTGATCGGCTTCCGCACCGAGTTCTTGACGATCACCCGCGGTTTTGGCATCATGAACCACTCCTTCCACGAGTACATGCCGACCAAGGGCGACATCGAAGGCCGTCATGCAGGCGTTCTCGTCGCAGCGGAAACCGGCACGGCGTCCACCTACGGCATCGAAGGTCTGGAAGACCGCGGCACGATGTTCATCGCGCCGGGCACCGAAGTCTACGAAGGCATGATCGTCGGCGAGCACAACCGCGACAACGACCTGACGATCAACCCGTGCAAAACCAAAGCGGCAACCAACGTTCGTTCCGCAACCAAGGATGAAACCACCCGCCTGAAAACTCCGCGTCTCATGTCGCTGGAGCAGGCGCTTGAATACTTGAACGACGACGAGTACTGCGAAGTCACTCCGCAATCGGTCCGTCTGCGCAAGAAATTCCTCAAGAAGAACGACCGCGACCGTCTCGACAAGGAGAAAAAATGGGCGAAAGTAAACGCGTAACCCTCGACTTTTGCAACGGCAACCTGATGAGCTTCACGCAGGAGTTGTTTCTCTCCCTGCGTGAAGAGCATCCGGAGTGGAACATCTCCAAGTACGGTTGCTTGACCAATTGCGGCGAGTGCGCGGTGCGTCCGTTTGCCATCCTGAACGACGACATCGTCGCAGCCGAGACCCCGGAAGAACTGCGGACGAAACTGTTGGAGAGGATCGAGCAGCTCTAGATCGTAAACAAGCAAAAAGACCCAACCCCGCGAGAGGTTGGGTCTTTTCGTTGTGCGAGGAGGCTCTCAACCCATTTGCTCATCCATGCTCACAAGAGGTATCGTCTCCCGAGCCAGTTGGCGACCCGCCTCAAGCCAATCCTCTTCCGCGAGATGGTTCGCCGCAATGGAGTCCTCGTTCCAAGTCGACAGATGGTCGTCCAGTGGAGAGTTAGTCGTCACTGTGATACCTCCCTTCAGGTCTGTTGAACCCCAACGTTAGGATGCAGAAAAGCGGCTTCCCCTATGCGTATAGGCTGTTGGAAAAGGTGCTATAATGGCAGGTATAATCTGCTGGCAAAACAAGGCACACTGGTAGTAGAAAGGGGGCACCCACTATGGCAGACAAAGTTCAGGACAAGCTCTCCGATGAACTGGTGAACCACCTCCAAGGGGGCCGCATGGTGACGCTCGCGTCGATTGACGCCGAGAACGGGTCGCCGAACATTCTCTGCATCTCCTGGCTTTCCGCCATCGACAACTCGACGTTGCGACTGGCGATTGACGGCCGTTCCAAGTTGCTGACCAACATCGAACAAGACCCGCGCGTGACCGTCACGGTGCTGGGGTTGGGCTCCGCCTACGCGCTGGTAGGCCAAGCCCGCAAATACACCGAGCGCTTGGAGAACGTCGCGCTGAACATGGCGGGCGTTGAAATCAAGTTGCAATCGGTGATCGACATCATGTTTTACGGAGGCAAACTCACCGTCGAACCCGCGTATGACCACACCTACGACAAAGCGCTGGCTGGGAAGTACGACCAAGAGGTCTTCGCGGCCCTGCGCCGGTAGGGCAGCTTTTACATAAGGAACAACAGCACGAAGCTTCGAGCTCGAAGGAGGGACGCAGGATGGAGAAGCCGTTTTCCTATCCGCTCACGATGAAGAATGGGAAAGTGTTTGACGCCGCCGGGAAAGATGTCACCGATCTGTACCAAGAGTACAAACAGTCGGAGGCAGCCGACAAGATGGTAGCCGCCTTGGAGAAATTGTCTGAAGTCAAAGCGATGGGTCAAGAAACCCGCCGCATGCTGTTTATCGACTCGGCGTACAAGTACGCTTCCGTCATCGAAACGTTTATCGGCGACGACCTCTCCGACCGCCTGAACCTCGCCTATGCAGGCAAGGTGGAGCAAAACGAGGCGGGCGAGTGGATTCTCAACAAAATGAACCGCAAGATCGTCCCGATCGACAGCCTTGCGTCGCTGTACGGCTTTGTCTCCCGCGGTGACATCTCGATGGACATGGCAGAGATTGCGTGGGACAACCGGGAAGCGTTTTTCTATATGATCCGCCGCTGACCTTGACAGCCAAACGTAAGCGCGCTGACAGAAGCCTGAGCGCCGGAGTGCATCTCTGTACATGGACCTGCATAACATGGTATCCTGTAAGTGCATTCTGTATCTAAGGAGGTGAGCGCAATGGTAACGTTGACTCCGGCAGCGGTCGAGAAGGTTTCTTCTCTGATCAAAGCCAAAGACAATGACCAGTTGGCTCTTCGCATTTTCATTAAATCCGGTGGTTGCTCCGGTTTCTCGTACGGCATGGCCCTCGACGAGAAGAAAGACAACGACCAAGCGTTCGACATCGACGGCGTGAAAGTCGTCATCGACGAAATGTCCGGCCAGTACCTGAGCGGTGCAACGGTTGACTACGTCGATTCGATGATGGGCGCAGGTTTCAAGATTGAAAACCCGAACGCAACGTCCACCTGCGGCTGCGGTTCGTCCTTCAAAACCGCGGACGGCGCCGGCAAACCGGGCGCTTGCTGCTAATTTTTGCACACCGAAAACCACCATGCCCTCGGGACTTGGTGGTTTTTTTCATGCGTTGCTTCGTACAAAACGAAAACAGCGCGGGTCTCCGAGGAGTCCCGCGCTGTTGGTGTCTGCAAAGGAAAAGGGCTTACAGAGCTGCTTTTGCAGCTTCGATTGCCGCTTCGTAGTTCGGGTGGTTGGTGACTTCCGAAACGTACTCCACGTAGGTGACTTTGTCGTTTTTGTCGATGACGAAAACGGAACGAGCGAGCAGGCGCAGTTCTTTGATCACGACGCCGTAGTTCAGACCGAAGGAGAGGTCGCGGTGGTCGGATACGGTTTGCACTTTGTCGATGCCTGCAGCCGCGCACCAACGACCTTGTGCGAACGGAAGGTCAACGGAGACGGTGAGGATGGTCACGTCGCCGAGGTTTGCAGCTTCTTCGTTGAAGCGGCGGGTTTGCGCGTCGCAAACGCCGGTGTCCACGGACGGAACAACGGAGATGATGCGAACGGTGCCTTTGGAATCAGCCAGGGTAACCGGGGTGAGGTTGTTGGCGAGGACGGTGAAGTCCGGAGCGGTGTCGCCGACGTTGACGACATT
This sequence comes from Tumebacillus flagellatus, assembly GCF_000714935.1. Lineage (GTDB taxonomy): Bacteria > Bacillota > Bacilli > Tumebacillales > Tumebacillaceae > Tumebacillus > Tumebacillus flagellatus. Next base: position 35,299 of record NZ_JMIR01000013.1, on the reverse strand, counting down.
GCCTTGCAGGGTGACAGCGCCGCCCTTGAAAGTGATGCCTTGACGTTCTGCTACAGTGGTCATGAGTGTTACCTCCTGATTGGTTAAAGGGTATGTACTTTGACGTACAAGTTCTATCTTACCCGAAATTGGCAAGCCGTTATGTGATGTAGCCCCCATTTGGCGAAAGAACTTGTCCTGTGACAAATGAAGAAGCCGGCAGCGCGAGAAACGTCACCGCATGGGCGACGTCCTCGGCGGTGCCAAGCCTTCCCACGGGCGTTTCGTCAGCGAGCAGCGCCAAGTCTTCGTCGCTCAAGTTTTCGAGCATGTCCGTTTGGATCGCGCCGGGCGCGACCGCGTTCACCGTGATGCCGGAGGGGCCCATCTCTTTGGCGAGCGCTTTGGTCAGCGCGATCACGCCGCCCTTGGACGCGCTGTACGCCGCTTCGCACGAACCGCCCGCCAACCCCCACATCGAAGAGAGGTTGATGATGCGTCCGTACTGCGCCCGGATCATATGCGGGAGAACGGCTTTCGTGCAGAGAAACGGCGCTTTGAGATTCGACGTCATCACAGCGTCCCATTCCTCTTCCGTCATGTCCAGGAGCAAGCCCGTGTGGGCGATTCCGGCGTTGTTGACGAGGATGGAAGGCGTGCCGAAGTTGACGCTTGCCGTTTGCACGAGCGCCTCTGCGTCTGCGGCTTGGGAGACGTCCGCTTGCACGGCGAGCGCGCGCACGTCGTGCTGGCGGCAGATCGCCGCCACCGATTCCGCCATCTCGGCATTCCGGCGGTAGTTGACGACCACGTCCGCTCCGGCGCGGGCGAGACCGACCGCAACCGCGGCTCCGATGCCGCGCGACGCTCCGGTGACGATCGCCGTCTGCCCGGCCAAGGGACGCGTGCAGGGATTGAGAGAAGGCGTGCGGGAGGTCACGGGAATTCACTTCCTTTCGTTCCTCCCTACTGTATCAAGAAAGCGGGAGTTCTTCCAGCCACTCCTGCAACAAATGATTGAACGTGCGCGGTGCACGGGTCGCGCAAGCATGATTGACGCCTTCGATCACGGCGATGCGGGCGTGCGGGAGCCGTTCGGTGAATTCGCGGGCGTACAGTTCGGTGGAGCGGTCTTTGGAGCCGTGCACGAGCAGGACGGGACAGGTGATTTTTTGGGCGATGTCCCGTGTGTCGAGATACTGCTCGCTGGCGTCGAGCAATTTGAGGTTCTCGTCGATGTTCGCCCGTTTCGCCACCCGGTAAAAAAATCCCCGCTGCACGATGTTCTCCGCGTTGGAAGCGGCGACATCATACGCCGCAAATTTATGGAAGTTCGTCAGCATCAGCCAGCGGGCGAACATCGTTTTGAGCGACAGGTATGCGCCTTTGACTTTGGCGAATGACGAGATCAGGCAGAGGCCCGCGACTTTGTCCGGATGGTCGAGGGTGAACTGCTCGGCGATCAGCGTGCCGGAGGAGTAGGCGACGAGGACGGCTTTTTCAAGCCCGAGCGTCTCGAACAGGGCGTTCAGATCTTCGCTGTAGCGTTGGATCGTCACCGTTCCTTTCGAGACGCCTGAGCCGCCGTGACCGCGCTTGTCGTACGCGATCACGGTGTAGTGCCGGGCGAACACGGGTGTCTGCCCGATCCACATCTGGTGGGAGAGGCCCATGCCGTGGATGAGGATCAGCGGGAAGCCCATGCCGGACACCGTGTAGTAATGCGAAATTCCGTCGTGCTCAAACCGCGGCATGAGGCTTACTCCCGCGGCGGCAAACCGGGGTAGGCTTGCGGGTCGCGCAGGTTGATATCGCCAAGCCCGATGTTCGGGTCGATCCAGCCCTGCGGGGACAGCGGAGCGATCGGGTCGAGCGCGTAGCCTTCCGTCGCCGGGTTGCGGTAGTCGTCGGGGAGCGAGCTCGGTTCGACGTTGCCAAACGAATAGGGGCTGTCCACGCCGTGATTCGCCGGCAGCGTTTCAAACGACGGAAACTCGCCGCCCTGTCGGTCGTCCGCCGCCGCCCGATGCGGTTTGCCGCCGTACTGCATCATGATGCGCTCGGCGGTCATCGCTTCGTGCTCGGAGTAGACGTCGACGGCGACGAATACGCTCACGCTGTGTCTCGGTTGAGACGAGCGATTCGAGCCAGCGTTCGAGCCAGCGTTCGAGTCAGCGTTCGAGTCAGCGTTCGAGCCAGCGTTCGAGTCAGCGTTCGAGCCAGCGTCTGAGCCAGCGTCTGAGCCAGCGTCTGAGCCAGCGTCTGAGCTAGAATTCGAGCCTGTACGGGAGACTGTGTATGAATCTGTGTGTTTCGAGTTCAATTCGTCCACGCTGACGCTGCGCAAACCTTGAGTTTGCGTGTGGGCTTGATGTTGCCCTTGCTCGCTTTCACCGCGCAGTCTCGTTCCGCCGGGGCCGTCTTCGAGACCGTAGTCCTTTTCAAACCCGCCCATCTGCGCCAACATGTAGCTGCCGACGCTTTGTCCGATCTGGTCTCCGGCGATCGGCCCGCCCGTCATGACCGGGCTCAGGCCGGGGTAGAGGTAGGCGAGCGTGCCCAGCGCGATGCCGCCGATCTCCGCCATTTCATACATCAATGTCTCCGCCGCGCCCATGCCGCCGTCCGCCAGTTTTTCGATTTCCGAACGATCGTCGACCGAGCCCGTTGCGGCGTGGTTTTGGCTCGTTTGCGGGGCGAGAATCGAAATTCTTTCCTTAAAATAAGGTGTTAAGTCCTTGACGCACCCTTTGGCTGTTGTATACGATTGAAAATGAGTGATGATTCGTTCATTTTTCATGGTTTCCTGATCCACTCCTTCCACTTATAGAGTTTGCAGGAACCTGCTATGCGATACTGTTTTAGCTTAGGAGGAATTCATATGTTCCGCAAAATCTTGATCGCCAACCGCGGCGAGATCGCCTGCCGCATCATTCGCACTTGCCAAGCGTTAGGCGTCCAAACGGTCGGTATTTATTCCGAAGCGGATGCAGAAGCACCGCATGTGAAGATGGCGGACGAAGCGTTCCTCGTCGGAGCGCCGCCGGTCGCGCAAAGCTACCTGAACGTCGAGCGCATCCTCGAAATCGCCAAAGAAACCGGCGCCGAAGCGGTGCACCCGGGCTACGGCCTGCTCTCCGAGAACACCGATTTCGCCCGCCGCATTACGGCTGCCGGTATCACGTTTATCGGTCCTTCCATCGAAGCGATCGCCGCGATGGGCTCGAAAATCGAATCCCGCAAAGCGATGGAAGCAGCCGGCGTTCCGGTCGTCCCCGGCATCACCCGTCCGCTCGTCGACGCGGAAGAAGGCGTGACAGTCGCCAACGAAATAGGCTACCCGGTCATGCTCAAAGCGTCCGGCGGCGGCGGCGGCATCGGCATGCAAGTCTGCCACTCCGACGAAGAGCTGCGCAAGGCATACGCGGGCAACCAAAACCGCGCCAAGCAGTTTTTCGGCGATGACGCGATGTACATCGAGAAGTTCGTCGAAGAACCGCGCCACGTCGAAGTGCAGATCCTTGCCGACAAGCAAGGCAACACCGTCTATCTCTGGGAGCGCGAGTGCTCGATTCAGCGCCGTCACCAGAAAGTCGTCGAAGAAGCGCCGTCGCCGTTCCTCGACGCCGAGTTGCGCAAGCGGATGGGCGAAGCGGCGGTGCGCGCGGCGAAGTCGATCGGCTACAGCAACGCGGGCACGATCGAATTCCTCGTCGACAAGCACCGCAACTTCTACTTCCTTGAAATGAACACCCGTCTGCAAGTCGAGCATCCGATCACCGAGGAGATCACCGGCCTCGACCTCGTCGCCGAGCAGCTGCGCATCGCAGCGGGCGAAGCACTTGGCTACACGCAAGACGACGTGAAACTGCAGGGGCACGCCATCGAAGTTCGCATCTACGCGGAAGACCCCAAGACGTTCTTCCCGTCGCCGGGCACGATCACCCGTTTTGAACCGCCGACCTTCGACTACGTGCGCAACGAAATCGGCACGGCGGGCGAGGGCGCAAAAGTCACCCCGTTCTACGACCCGATGATCGCCAAATTGGTCGTTCGAGCGACCGACCGTTTGGAAGCGATTTCACGCATGCAGGAGGCATTGGACCACTACCATGTCGAAGGTATTAAGACGAACATCCCGATGCTGCGTGAAGTGATGGCGCACGAAGCGTTCCGCGCCGGGGATACGACCACCGATTTTGTGGCAAAACACATTCAGAAAAAATAACAGGGTTCGCAACAGACCGGAACTAACAGGAGGATGTTACACATGACCGAAATCACCGCAAGCATGGCAGGCAACGTTTGGAAAGTACTCGTCAAGGCTGGAGACACCGTAGAAGACGGCCAAGACGTTGTGATCCTTGAGTCGATGAAGATGGAAATCCCGATCGCGGCAGACTTCGGCGGCAAAGTCGTGGAAGTCAAAGCCGAAGAGGGCGGCTTCGTCAACGAAGGCGACGTCTTGGTCATCATCGAGGACTAATCATGCAACTGCCGAACAACGTCACGATCAAGGAAGTCGGCCCGCGCGACGGTCTGCAAAACGAGAAGACCGTCATCGCGACTCCCGACAAGATCGAATGGATCAACCGCCTGTCCCGCACAGGGGTCCGGCATATCGAGATCACCTCGTTCGTCAACCCGAAGTGGATTCCGCCGCTGGCGGATTCCCTTGAGGTGGCGACGGGCATTGCGCGCGTCGAGGGCGTGACGTACTCCGCGCTGGTGCCGAACATGCGCGGCATGGAGGGGTTCCTGAAAGCGAACCTCGACGAAGTGGCCGTCTTCATGTCGGCGACCGAGACGCACAACCAGAAGAACATCAACAAATCAATTGACGAAACCTTCCCAGTCTTGAAGGAAGTCATCGACGCGGCGCTGCAAAACGGCAAGCGCGTGCGCGGCTATGTTTCGACCGTGTTCGGCTGCCCGTACGAAGGGCGAACCGACGTCAAGCAAGCGCTGTACGTTTCGCAAAAACTGCTCGACCTCGGCATTCACGAACTGTCGCTTGGCGACACGATCGGCGTCGCCAACCCCGTGCAAGTGCAACAGGTGTTGGAAGTCTTCCTCCGCGAGATTCCGGCTGACAGACTCGCGATGCACTTCCACGACACGCGCGGCATGGCGCTCGCCAACGTCCTTGCGTCGCTGCAGATGGGGCTGACCACGTTCGACGGAGCTCTCGGCGGCTTGGGCGGTTGCCCGTACGCGCCCGGCGCTTCCGGCAACGTCGCGACCGACGACCTCGTGCACATGCTGCACGGCATGGGAGTTGCGACCGGCATCGACGAAGCGGCGCTCGTGGCGTCCGCGCAATTCATGCAGGACAAAATCGGCCGTCCGCTGCCGTCGCACACGCTGCAAACTGTGAACGCTTGCTAGTTGTCGTTGTCTGCATCCAAAAACCAACGGGCCCGACGCGCAACCCTTGCGTGTCGGAGCCGTTTTTTCCAAGGCATTTCCTGTAGGGAGAGGAGCTTTCGTTATGCCGTTTGATCCCAAGATTCAAAACTTCCGCGACACGCCGCTTCCCGAAGACCGCCAAGGCCTCGTGCTGACTGCGATCGAGGACGGCATCGCCACCGTCACCCTCAACCGCGTACAAGCGCACAACGCGCTGTCCGTCGAGATGCTGGAGCAGTTTATCGACACGCTCTACGCGCTGAAATTTGATCCGAACGTCCGTGTGATCGTCGTGACCGGAGCGGGCGAGAAATCGTTCTGCGCCGGTGCCGACCTGATCCAACGCGGTCAGATGGACATGCCGCAAACCCGCCAGCACATCAACTTGATCCGCACGGCGGTCAACGAACTCGACCTGATGCCGCAGCCGGTCATCGCAGCGGTCAACGGCGTGGCGTTTGGCGGCGGCATGGAGTTGGCGCTGCCCGCCGACATCCGCATCGCCACGCCGAACGCGAAGTTCGGCTTGACCGAAGTCGCGCTCGCGATCATTCCGGGCGCGGGCGGCACGCAACGCCTGCCGCGTCTGATCGGGCTTGCCAAAGCGAAGGAACTGATCTTGACTGCCCGCCGCATCGACGCACAGGAAGCGGAGCGCATCGGCCTCGTCAACTACGTCGTGTCGCATGAAGAGCTGCTGAACAAAGCGTACGAGCTCGCCCGCGAGATCACCAAGAACGGCCCGATGGCGGTGCGTCAAGCGAAACTCGCGATCAACAAAGGGGTCGAAGTCGACCTCGCGACCGGGCTTTCCATCGAGCAAAACGCCTACGAAGTGATTCTGCCGTCCCAAGACCGCCTCGAAGGTCTGCGCGCCTTCAAGGAAAAACGCCCGCCGGTGTACCGGGGCGAGTAAGGTCTTTGCCTGCTGTACAGGGGCGTCATCATCGCAGGTTTGAGAGGAGAAATACGAGATGTCTTTTGACCAAACGCTCGCAGAGCGCGTAGCCCGCATCAAGCAAGGCGGCGCGCCGAAATACCATGAAAAAAACGCCGAGTCCGGCAAGCTGTTCGTCCGTGACCGTCTCCGTCTGCTGTTTGACGACGATTTCATCGTGGAAGATTCCATGTTCGCCAACTTCATGGCGGGCGATCTCCCGGCGGACGGCGTCGTCACCTGCCTTGGCAAAGTCGGCGGACGCACCGTCGCGGTCATGGCGAACGACTCCACGATCAAAGCGGGTTCCTGGGGTTCGCGCACCGTGGAGAAGATCATTCGCATCCAAGAGACGGCGGAGAAGCTCAACGTCCCGATGATCTACCTCGTCGACTCGGCGGGCGCGCGCATCACCGACCAGATTCAGATGTTCCCGGGCCGCCGCGGCGCGGGTCGCATCTTCTACAACCAAGTGAAATTCTCCGGCCGCATGCCGCAAGTCTGCGTGCTGTTCGGCCCGTCGGCAGCAGGCGGCGCGTACATCCCGGCGTTCTGCGACATCGTGATCATGGTCGACAAAAACGCCTCCATGTACCTCGGCTCCCCGCGCATGGCGGAGATGGTCATCGGCGAAAAAGTCACCCTCGAAGAGATGGGCGGCGCCCGCATGCACTGCCAAGTCTCCGGCTGCGGCGACGTGCTGGCGAAAACCGAGGAGGACGCGATCAAGCAAGCGCGTCAATACTTGAGCTACTTCCCGCAAAACTACAGCGAAATGCCGCCGGCGGCAGAACCGCTGAACCCGGCGCACTTCGAGAAGTCGATTGCGGAAATCATCCCGGAGAACCAAAACGCGCCGTTCAACATGCTCGATCTGATCAACCGCTTGATCGACGAAGGCTCTTGGTTTGAAATCAAAAAGCTGTTCGCGCAGGAGATCCTCACCGGCCTTGCGCGCATCGACGGCCGCGTCGTCGGGATTATCGCGAACCAACCGAAAGTCAAAGGCGGCGTGCTGTTCGTCGATTCGGCCGACAAAGCCGCGAAGTTTATCACCCTCTGCGACGCGTTCAACATTCCGATCCTGTTCCTCGCCGACGTGCCGGGCTTCATGATCGGGACCAAAGTGGAGCGCGCGGGCATCATCCGCCACGGCGCGAAGCTGATCTCCGCGATGTCGGAAGCGTCCGTGCCGAAGATTTCCGTCGTCGTGCGCAAAGCGTACGGGGCGGGTCTGTACGCGATGGCGGGTCCGGCGTTCGAACCGGACGCGTGCTTGGCGTTGCCGTCCGCGTCGATTGCGGTCATGGGACCGGAAGCAGCGGTCAACGCGGTGTACGCGAATAAAATCGCCGAACTGCCGGAGAGTGAGCGCGCGGCGTTCATCGAAGCGAAGCGCGAAGAGTACCGCGAGGACATCGACATCTACAAACTGGCGTCGGAGATGATCATCGACGGCATCATCGACCCGAACGACCTCCGCTCCGAACTCGTCCGCCGCTACGACGTGTACTCCAGCAAGTACGCGCCGTTCACGGATCGCAAACACCCGGTGTATCCGGTGTAAGCCAAAAAAGAACCTGTCTCCCGAGCGGGGCGGGCTCTAAGAAAAAAACCTGTTTCCCGAGCGGGCAAGTTGTAAGAAAAAACCTGCCTCCCGAGCGGGCAGGTTGTCAAGCAAAAAGAACCTGTCTCCATCATGGAGCAGGTTCTTTTTCATGTGTTGCTGATGAAGTGACAGGTTGTTTTTTCGGAAGCCGTTCCCTAACGAACGACCGGCAGGCTCTTCAGCCCGTGGATGATCGGGCTCGTCACCGTTTTCAGGTCCGCGCCCTCCGCCAGCCTCAGAGTCGGCATGCGGTCGATCAGCGCTTGGATCGCGATGCGGCCTTCCAGACGTGCCAGCGGCGCGCCGAGGCAGAAGTGCGGGCCCATGCCAAACGCGATGTGCGGGTTCGGGTTGCGGTCGATCACAAACTGATCGGCGCGGTCAAACTTCGCGTCGTCGAGGTTCGCCGACCCGATCCATGCGATCACTTCCTTGCCTGCGGGGATCTTCACGCCGCCGAGTTCCACTTCTTCCTTGGTGTAGCGGTTCATCGACTGCGCCGGAGAACGGAAGCGCAACCCTTCCTCAATCGCCGCGTTCAAGAGCTCCGGCTCGCGAACGAGGCGCTCCCAGTTCGCCGGCGTCTCCAACAGCGAGAGCATCGTGTTGCCGATCAAGTTCGTCGTCGTCTCGTTGCCTGCCACCAAGAGCAGGAACGCGAACCCGAGCAACTCCGGAATCGTCAACTTCTCGCCGTCCACTTCCGACGAGAGCAGCGTGGAGATCATGTCGTTGGACGGGTTGATGGCGCGTCGCTGAATGATGTCGGCGAAATACATCGCGAGCTCTTGGTTGGCGGTTTGACGCGCCTTCAAGTTCTCCTCAATCGTTTCGCCTGCTTCAATGTCCACGCCCTTGACGACCACGTCCGACCAATGCTTGAACTTCTCGCGGTCTTCGTTCGGCACGCCGAGCATTTCGGCGATGACGATCACCGGGAGCGGATAGGAGAAGTCGCGGATGAGATCGAAATCCGGACGGTCGGCCGCCTCCTCGAGCAACTCGCGCGCGATTTCTTCGATGCGCGGAGCCAGCGCGTCGATCGCTTTGGGCGTGAACGCTTGAGCGACGAGTTGGCGGTACTTCATATGCTTTGGCGGGTCCATGTTGATGATGCTCTGCGAGGTCAATTCTTCGCCTGCGCGTTGGGAGGAGAATACGGAATAGTCGGCGAGGACGCGTTGCACGTCGTCAAAGCGGAAGACATCGTAGCAGTCGCGTTCTTCGTCATAGTGAACCGGAGCCTCTGAGCGCATCTGGCGGTACCAGTCCGCCGGATGGGCCGCTTGCAACCAGCCTTGAGCCGGGATGATCAGTGCATGTTTTTGCATAAACGAAGTTCCTCCATTCTCAAATGGGCGCGAATTGTTATGTAATTCCGTTAACACTTTCATGCTACCCGTTGCACCTGCAGATGGCAATGGCTTGACACGAAATAATGCGCTATCATGGAAGATAAACAGACGCAATCGGAGTGGAGGGGAGACCCGCTGTGGACAAAGACAATGCATCGCCGATTCTTGAGGAATACGACCGCGAGATCGGCCTCTACGCAGACTTGAAAAGCAAGCTGGAAGTGCTGATCCAAGAACTGCTCAAGCAGCACAACATCCATGTGCACTCGATCACCGCCCGCTGCAAAGACCGCCGCAGCCTGCAAGGCAAGATCGCCCGCACGGACGGCAAATACGCCTCGCTGAACCAAATCACCGACATCGTCGGGTTGCGGATCATCTCCTATTACAACGACGAAGTGGACGCCATCGCCAAACTGGTCGAGCAGGAATTCGAACTCGACGCGCAAAACTCCGTGGACAAGCGCGAACTGCTCGACCCGGACCGCTTCGGCTACCTCTCGCTGCACTACGTGGTGAAGCTGCCGGAGAAACGGCTGGCGCTGCCGGAGTACGCGCGGTTTGCGGGGTGCAAAGCGGAGATTCAGATCCGTTCGATCCTCCAGCATACCTGGGCGGAGATCGAGCATGACTTGGGGTACAAAACCAAACAGGCGATCCCCAAGGAGATTCGCCGCAGCTTCTCGCGGCTGGCGGGGTTGCTGGAAATCGCCGACCTTGAATTCACGAAGATTCGCAATTCACTTCAAGAGTACGAAAACGAAGTGCAAGAGCAGATCCAAGACCAGCCGACCACCGTGTTGATCGACCAAGCGTCGCTGAAGTCGTACATCAACGCTTCGCCGCTTGTGCAGGAATTGGACGAGCAGATCATCTCGTACTCCGGCGCCTTGCTCCACCACAACGAGCACTTTATCGGAGCGATGGTGGAAAAACTGCACTTCTGCGGGCTGAACACGATCTCCGACATCGACGAGCAACTCAGCCAGCATAAGTATTTGATCGTGGAAATCGCCAAGGGCGTCTACAAAGCACAGCCGCGTCCCGTCGACATGATGAGCGTCGGCATCGCGCTGCTCTACCTCTGCAACGTCCTCGTGGCGAGCACCGAATCGCCGGAGCTCGTGCGCCGCTATGTGCGAGGGCATACCGCGATGGACCCGGCGCTGGAAGAGCGGTTGGCACGGGACATCTTGCTGTTTTACAAGCAGGCGGTCAGCTTATGAGAATTGCGATCGTCGGCCCTGGCGCAATCGGCCGGTTGTTTGCGGGCGTGCTCGTGAACGGCGGACACCGGCCCCTGTTCGTATGCCGCCGCGAAGAGCAAGCGCAGGCGTTTTTTCGTGACGGGCTTGGTTTTGTGGATTTGGCGGGGGAGGAGAAGCGGTTGCGCGTGGAGGCGGTGACGGGCGATGTGCCGGCTGACACGGACGCCGTCCTGTTCACCGTCAAAAGCTACGACACCGCCTCGGCCGCCGCGAAACTGCCGCAGGGCATCCCGATTCTCTCTCTGCAAAACGGCCTCGGCAACGGCGAGACCCTCGCGAAGCAACTCGACCCCGCCTGTCTTGCACTGGGCTTGACCACGCACGGTGCGACGGCAGAGGGCGACACCAACGTCCACTACAAGGGAGCGGGCTTGACCGTCCTCGGCGATTGGTACCCCCAAAATCTCGGAAAAAACAGCCCTGCCCGCATCTGGGCTGAGCTGCTCACGTCGTCAGGACACCCTGTCACGCTCACGGACGACATTCGCACCGAAGTGTGGAAGAAAGCGATGGTGAACATCGGCATCAACCCGTTCACCGCGCTTTACCGCAAGCAAAACGGCGAGCTCCTCGACAGCCCTTCGCTGTTGCGCCTCATGCGCCTCACCGTCGAGGAAGCGGAAAGAATCGCGGCGGGTGAGGGCGTCGTGCTTACGAACAGCTTTGCGCGCGTCCTTGAAGTCTGCCGCCAAACGGCGGCGAACACTTCGTCCATGCTCCAAGACGTGCTCGCCGGACGGCGCACGGAAATCGAATCGCTCTGCGGCGTGATCGAAACGTTCGGACGCAACCAAGGCACCGAAACCCCTTACAACACCGCAATGCTTGAGCTCGTTCGCGCACTCTGAAAAAACCCGCTTCTGATCAGACGGGGGACGGGGCTTATTGTCACGTTGCCTGAACTCGTTCGCGCTCTCTGGTAAAGCCCCGCTCCTGCTAGAAGACAGGCAGCGGGGCTTTTTTTCAATGTCGGACCCTCAGGAGAAGAGTGCGATTCCTCGATTCGTTCAAGAATTTTTCACAACCTCATAATTGTTACTATTTACAAAGGGGTGCCTCGGGATTACAATATAAACTATGGAATTCGGGATTATCCGAACTCTGCGGAGCCGTGCAAACGGTTGTCGATGCCTCCCCTGATAATCGCATCCGCAGATTCTTCCATACTTTTTGTTCGTTCTGAAATGACCCCATTGCGCAGACCGAGAGAGTCGAGGACTCTTTTCGGTCTCTTTTTTTCGGAATTCATCTTGCTGAATGGATCAAATCGTGTAAAATTACACTATTAGAACCGAAACGGGAGATGGAAACGGCATGGAACAGCTTGAATTCGACCAACTGATTTCGGAGCGAACCCGCTTGATCCGCGCGGAAGCAAACGTCACGCAAGACCGCTTCGCCGAGATGATCGGCATCTCGAAAAAAACGCTCGTCGACGTGGAGAAGGGGCGCAAGACGTTCGGGTTCACCACGTCCGTCACCGTCGCCGTGCTGTTTCGGGACGGCGAGATCGTGCAAAACTTGTTCGGCGATGCGGTGCTGGAGATCATCGACCTCTGCGCCCGGCAAAGCGCTGTCAAACCGTGGCTGAAGACGCTTGGCGGCCACGTGTTCTGGACGCTGTTCATCGAGCACGAAGGCTACCGGATGCAACATAACCGCGTCACCGGACATTACCGAATTCTTGACCCGAAAAACTACCGCATCTTCTACTCGTTTGACAAGGAAGAAGTCCGGCAGCGTTTCCAAGAAATTCTCAATCAGTAAATGGGGGCAGGATTCCCTACAAAAGACCCTGTTTCACGAATTGAAACAGGGCCTTTTGTAGGTGTTTGCTTCTCAAAGATCTTAGTGTTGATTGCAAACAAATTCGATTGCGATTGGATTGTCAGAATCCAATGAAGCACCACCCCAGATGACAACGTAGGAAGGCTGAATATCAACAGATCCGTCTTTTTGAATTATTCCGTTGATGTACAAGTTGAAAAAGAGAAACTTCTCGGGAAAGGACGTTACACTTTGGTCAAAGTTGTCAACAAAGCAGTTGGCAGGAATCGTTAAATCATCCCCGGTGATGGAGCCAAGGAAGGCGGTCGTAAAAAATTTTTTTGAAGAGAGCGATGGGTCATTGGGTTTACAACAGCAACAATGACAGCAATGGTGATGGTGGCCATGATGGTGGTCATGATGGTGGTCATGATGGTGGTCATGATGGTGGTCATGATGGTGGTCATGATGGTGCATATGATAGTGCATATGATGGTGCATATGATGGTGGTCATCGTGGTGCTTTCGATGAGGATCTTGATGATGAGCGAGATGAGGTTCGCTGTCGTGTTTGAGATGCACATCCTTTCCTGAAGAAACAGTGTCTTTGTCACGGTTTGCTATTTTTTCTGTCACCTCTTTTCGTGCATTCTTTTCATGTGGTTCAGGTGCTTTTGGGGTACGATCCTTTTCGTTTTTTGTGTGCTTCGCACGTTTGGTTTTGTTTTCTGTTATTTCGTCTTGGGCATCCTTGAATGTAATAAAAAAGGCAGTTATGGAAGCCCCTCGGGGAGGTGCTTTTCTCAACAGCACCAATTTACCTTCAAAGATTTCATAAGCATTTGGCGGTTGCAACGTACCTTCAATATACAACAGGATTCCGAAAATCTTTCGTGGATCAGGAATATGGGAATTGGAAAACGCAAGTGAACGATCCTTGCTTTGGTAGATTCTCTTTTGGCCGTCGGAAACAACGTGAAAGGGAATCAACTCCAACTCACACTGCGTATGAGCCAGCATTCGAAGGCCCCCTATTTTAGCGATTGAAGAAAATATTTGGATCGATTTCTCCATTTTCTTATACATAATATTACTTGTTCATTTTGATTGACATAGATGTCAGCCTGATTTTATCAGCACAAATCGGAACGCCGATTCAGCCTCTGGGGGGGTCTTCAAATGCGATGAGCGAGAAGTTTGAAGATTCGTTGGATGCTATCGGCACGGAACCGACAGACAGCGCAGTAAGCCTTGAATCGTTTGACAATGCCCAAAAGGCCCCGTTTCTAGTGAAACGAGGCCTTTTGGGAGATTCCACGTCGTGTTAGAAGTTGATGCCCAACTCCAGAACGATCGGGTCCGAGCCGTCGAGCGATGCACCGCCGAGGATGGTAAGTTGCGAACTGGTCAGAGTAGCAACGCCGTTTTCCTGAATCATGCCGTTGATATACAGCGTGAAGTAGGCGTGGTTCGGGAATGCGGTGATGGGAGCGCCGTTATCGTCTACAAAAAGGTTGGCAGCGAGGTCCAGGTCGGAACCTGTGATCGTGCCGGCAGATGCAAGAACGTAGTACTTTTTGCTTTTAAAGTTCGGGTTGATCAAGCTAGCAGCCATGCGAATTCACCTCCTTTCAAAGGCTCATCGAGACTGGAGTCTCTGGGAACCTGTGTTGACACGTCTGAGAATGCGTTGTGTTTTGTTTTCAGTTCTGCTGTAGTATATTGTGGATTGAATGATGTTGACAACGACGTTTGCCTAAAATTAAGAATCCAAAATTAACACGTGATACACGATGGAAATCAGACGTACTCTTGGGACACAAAAAAACCCTGACCTTCACGCTAGACGCTTCAGGTCAGGGTTTCTCGCTATTCGGTTGGTTGATTTTTAGAAGGGCACAGGTGGTTCGCATAATGCTGCGCGCCCCACTTGCGCAACGCATCTAAGACACTGGTCAACGTCAATCCGCTCTCCGTCAGCGTGTATTCCACGCGCGGCGGGATCTCCGGGTAGATCGTGCGGTTGATAATCCCGTGCTCCTCAAGTTCCTTCAAGCGGTCGGTCAACAACTTTGAGGAGATCGGCAACGACGCGGCAATCTCGGAAAAGCGCTTCTTGCCATCGAACAGCTCGCGAATGATCAGAACGGTCCACTTTTTGCCGATGACGCCGAGCGTCACTTCGATCGGACAGCACGGATTCGATTCGGACATCTCGCTCGCTCCCTTTATCAAGTTCTTTAGTTTTAGTATAACACAGACTTTCCGTAAGATGTGTTACTTTACGGGGGCTGTGCCATCCGCAATGCAATAGGAACGTATGTACGATTTCTAGGGTCACGGAGGCGAACGTATGTCCTGAGTCTTTGGAACCATTTTAATCTAACAGGTGAAAAACATGCCAATCCAACCTTGTTTTCAGAAGGATTTCTGTGGGTAGAACCGAATACCAAAAAACAGTGGTGGAAAGTGGGGGAAAGTGGTGCACTTTTCCGCAAGGTGGGTGAAGAGGCCGTGTTCATGGGGGAATATCAGCATAACATCGACGACAAAGGTCGCCTGATCATTCCAGCGAAATTCAGGGATGCGCTGGGCGTGAACTTTGTTGTGACCCGTGGACTTGATTCTTGCCTGTTCGTATACCCGCGCAGCGAGTGGGAGACCTTAGAATCGAAGTTGAAAAGTCTTCCATTCACGAGAGCCGATGCACGAGCATTCAGCCGCTTCTTCTTCTCGGGAGCGACCGAGTGCGAACTCGACAAGCAAGGCCGCGTCAACATCCCGAACCATCTACGAGAATATGCCAAGTTACTCCGGGACTGTGTTGTGATCGGCGTTTCCAGCCGCGTCGAGATCTGGGGCAAGGAAGCTTGGGACGAATATTGTGCCCAATCTCAAGACTCGTTTGCTGAGATTGCGGAAAAACTAATCGATTTCGATTTGTAGGAGTGTTTACCAATGTCGGATACATCGACCTTTCATCACATTTCCGTTTTTGCAGAAGAAGCTGTGGAGGCTCTGAAACCGGAGCCTGACCATATCTATGTGGATTGCACGCTTGGAGGTGCAGGTCACTCGGGACGCATCTTGAAGGCCAGTTCGCCGACCGGCCGCCTGATTGCCATCGACCAAGACCTCATCGCCATCGCCAATGCCAAACAAGTGCTCGCCCCCTACGAAGGGCGGTTCACGATCGTCCATTCCAATTTTCGCCGATTAGCGGACATCGTAGCCGAACAGGGACTTTCCGGGGTGGACGGAGTGTTGTTTGACTTAGGCGTTTCCTCGCCGCAACTCGACGAGGGAGAGCGCGGGTTCAGCTACCAACACGATGCGCCTCTTGACATGCGCATGGACAAAACGCAAAGTTTCACCGCAAGAGACCTCGTCAACGAGTGGAGTGCGGAGGAGATCACCAAGATCCTCTACGACTACGCCGAAGAGAAATGGTCGAAGCGCATCGCCGAATTTATCGTCCGCGAGCGCGCCAAAGCGCCGATCGAGACGACAGGACAACTGGTTGACATCATCAAAGCGGCCATTCCCGCCGCTGCACGCCGAGAGGGAGGCCATCCCGCCAAGCGGACTTTCCAAGGGATCCGCATCGCGGTTAACGACGAGTTGAACGTCTTCGCCGAAGCGATTCAACAAGCGATCGACGTCCTGAACCCGGGGGGTCGGGTGGCGATCATCACCTTCCATTCCTTAGAGGACCGTATGGCAAAACTTGCGCTGCAAGAAGCGGCCCGCGGGTGCATCTGCCCGCCGGAGTTGCCGATTTGCCAGTGCACCAACACGCCGCGCGTGAAAGTGATCACGCGTAAACCAATCGTTCCCTCTGAGGAAGAATTGGCGCACAACCCAAGGGCACGTTCCGCCAAACTGCGCATCGCCGAGAAGCTCTAACCAAAACGGAACCTGTACCTTTTTTCTTGGGAGAAGGGAGCAAGAAATCGATGTCGACATACCGGGATAACCTCGCGCGTCCCCTGCCGCAAGCAGAGCCCGCGCCTTCATACCAACCTTCCAAACAACCTGTTCGCTCGCCGCAGCAGAAAGCGGAAGCGAAGGACAAATTGAAATGGCTGTTCACCGTGGTCTTCTGTCTGGGCATCATCATCTCGCTCGCCGGACGCTACGCGCACATGGTCGGATTGAACTATCAACTGGAGCAACAGCGCAGTCAATTGCAAGCGATGAAAGACCAGCAGCTCAAATTGGAACAGCAAGTGTTGCAGATGGAATCGGCTGACCGCATCAAAAGCGTCGCTGCGAACCAACTGGGCATGAAGCCGGTCCAAGACAACAAGATGGTTATCGTGCAACAGCAGCAAGGGAGCAAACAATAATGAAAGAACAGGAACGGACCTTCCGCAAACGCTCGAAGCTGTTGCGCTTCGGTCTTCTGGTCGGCATGTCGTCCCTGGTTCTGCGTCTGTTTTACGTGCAAGTCGCCGAAGCGAACTCCCTCTCGGAGAAAGCCCAAGATTGGATCAAGACCGAGAAGGACATCGTCGGCACGCGCGGTGCCATCTTCGACCGCAACGGGCAGAAGCTCGCGTTCACCGGCGTGGCGTACGACATCAACGTCGATGTGAGTTTTTTCCGCAAAGACAAAGCCAAGGAGAAAGGCGATACGCCCGAGGAGTACGCGAAATTCCTCGCGCCGCTGCTTGGCATGACGGAAAGCGACGTGCTGGGCTACATCAACCTCACCGATCCGAAAATCCAAGGCGTAGGTCTTGGCCCCAAGGGCAAGAAAGTCGACTCCTCCATCGCCGATAAGATCGAAGCCGCGCACAAGGACAAAAAATTCCTCGGCATTACCGCCAACCGCACCGACATCCGCCGTTATCCGAGCGGGTCGCTTGCGGCGCACGTGCTCGGGTTTTACGGGATGAACCCTGCTGACGGCAAAGATACCGGTCTCGCAGGCGTGGAGTCGGTCTATGACAAAGAGCTGACGGGCGATCCAGGTCATATGGAGTATTTCACCGACCGGGACGGTTATCCGCTGCCGAACTACGAACCGAAAGTCACCAAACAGCCGACCGACGGCAAGGACGTCGTGCTGACGATCGACGAGACGATCCAGCACTTCGTCGAGGACGAGTTGGACAACATCGTCAACAAGTACGCGCCCAAGCACGCGACGATCATCGTCGCCGATCCGAACAACGGCGAAATTTTGGCGCTGGGCAACCGGCCGACGTTCAAACCGGCGGAGTACGCCTCCGCGGACAAAGAAGCGCTTTGGAACGACTTCGCGCTGCGATCGTTTGAGCCGGGCTCCACGTTCAAGACGTTCGTGTTGACGGGGGCGCTTGCCGAAAACAAACTCGATCTCTCCGAAAAGTTCCAATCCGGCTCCATCACCGTCGACGGCATGACCGTGCGGGACTGGAACGGCGTCGGCTTCGGGGACATTTCCTACCGCGAGGCGGTGTACAACTCCTCAAACGTAGGGTTTGTCAAGATCGGGCAGAAGCTCGGCAAGGACGATCTCTTCAAGTACCTCTACGATTTCGGGTTTAACAAACCGACCGGCATCGACTTGCCGGGCGAAGAGAACGCGTCGCTTTTTGATCCGAAAAAGATGAGCGACATCGACTTGGCTTCCACTTCGTTTGGACAAGGGGTCTCCGTCACGCCGATGCAGCAGATCGCCGCGATGATGGCCGTCTGCAACGGAGGGAAAGTCTACCAGCCGCACGTCGTCAAGGAACTGCGCGATCAGAAGACCGGCGCGACCGTCGAAGAGATCAAACCGAAAGTCACGCACGAAGTCGCCAACCCGGAAGTGTTCCAAACCGTGCGCCAAGTGTTGGAAGAAACGGTGCTCGCAGACGCGAACAAAACCGACTACATCCGAGGCTACCACGTGGCGGGCAAGACCGGCACGGCGCAAGTTCCGAAGGAAAACGGCGTCGGCTATGACGACGACCATTACCGCCTCTCGTTCACCGGGTTTGCCCCGGCGAACAACCCGCGTTTGCTGATCTATGTTGACGTCGACCAACCGTCGCGCAACGCGCCGCTGCAATTCGGCTCCATCGAAGCGGCCCCGTCCGGGAAAGTCGTGCTCGAAGAAGCCCTGCACTACTTGCAGGTGCCGATCGACCCGAATGACAACACCGTCCCGCAAACGGACAGCAAAACGGGCGAGTCGCCGAAAGTCGCCAAACCGGCGGAACCGAAGACGTTCGTCAACGTGCCGGACCTCATCGGCACGACGAAAGACCAAGCCGTGGAGTTGACCAAGCAAAACGGTTTGAAGATTCAAGAGGTCGGCGACGGCCCCAAAGCGACGGGTCAATGGCCGGACGTCACGTACGGTCAAGTGCCGGCCGGTACGGAGGTCAAAGTGTATTTCGGCCCCGAAGGCACGAAGGACGGAAAAGTAAAAATGCCCGATCTGCGCGGACTCTCGATGCGGGAAGCGATGGAAACTCTCTCGCTCTTGCAGTTGCAGATGGAGCCGAACGGCTCCGGCTACGTGATCAAACAGGGAGTTGCGCCTGGCACGATGGTCCCGTTTGGCAGCTCGGTCAAGTTGGATTTTGCCCCGCAGTCTTGACGCTGCGGGTTTTCTTGTGTTTAATGGACGGCGGACGGGCATGGTCAAGCCGGGTTCTTGTACCTCTTTTTCCTGCATAATTTTAGCGTAGTATGGAAAAGGAGGTCTGGCTGTGCAAATGCTGTCTAGTGTCACGCTGCGCAAACGTCTGATGATCGTCCTTGCCTTGCTGGCCGCCGTGTTCCTCTGCCTGATCTTGCGACTGGGATACATACAGATGGTTCAAGCGCCCTGGCTGACCGAACAGGCTGAAGACCTGTGGCGGCGCAACATCCCGGTCGAGCCCAAACGCGGGCAGATCACCGACCGCAATGGCGAGGTGCTCGCTTACAACGGCAGCGCCCCGACGGTGGTGGTCATTCCGGCGCAAGTCAAGGACAAAGAGGGCACAGCGGCCAAGCTCGCCCCCGTGCTCGAAATGCCCAAGGAAAAAGTCCAGCAACAAATCTCCAAGCGCGCGCTGATGGTCTATCTGGCCCCCGGCGGGCGCAAAGTCACCGACGAAAAAGCCAAGCAGGTCCGCGATCTGAACCTCACCGGCATCTACGTCACCGAAGAGGGCAAGCGCTACTACCCGGACGACGGGCTGGCGGCGCACATCCTCGGGTTCGCCGGGGTCGACAACCAAGGGTTGACCGGCGTGGAATCGTGGTACAATGACCGCTTGCAGGGCAAGCCCGGGCGCATTTCGTTTTTTGCAAACGCGCGCGGGGAAGAGATGCCCAAGGAAGACGACGAGTACGTCGCGCCGCAAAACGGGCAGAATTTGAGCTTGACGATCGACAAAGAGATTCAGACGTTTGTCGAGCGCGAAATCGAGAACGTCGTCGCGCAGTACAACCCCGACGGGGTCATGTCGATCGTCGCCGACCCGAAAACCGGCGAGATTCTGGCGCTCGCCAACTACCCCACGTTCAAAAACGGCTCCTACCGCAGCTACCCGCAAGAAACGTACAACCGGGACCTCGCGATCTGGAAAAACTTCGAACCGGGTTCGACGTTCAAGATCGTCACGCTGGCGGCGGCGCTGGAAGAGAAGAAAATCACGCTTCAAGACCCGTTCTACGACCCCGGCTACTACACGGTCGGCGGGCGCAACATCCGCTGCTGGAAAGCGGGCGGGCACGGGCAAGAGACGATGCTCGACGTCGTCGAAAACTCGTGCAACCCCGGTTTTATGCTGATGGGTCAGAAGCTCGGCAAGGAAAAACTGTTCGACTACATCAACAAGTTCGGTTTCGGTCAGAAGACCGGCATCGACCTGCCGGGCGAGGGCAAGGGGATTCTCTTTAACGTGAACAAAGTCACCCCGGTCGACCTGGCGACCACGTCGTTCGGCCAAGGGGTCTCCGTCACGCCGATCCAACAGGTGATGGCCGTCTCCGCCATCGCCAACGGCGGGACGCTGATGAAACCGCATCTTGCCAAGGAGTGGCGCGACCCCGACACCAACCAGGTGATCGAAGAGGTCAAGCCGGAAGCGGTCCGCCGCGTCGTGTCGGAGAATACCGCCCGCCAAGTGCGCGAAACGCTGGAATCGGTCGTGGCGCGCGGTTCCGGTAAAAACGCGTTTCTCGACGGCTATCGCGTCGGCGGTAAAACCGGTACGGCGCAAGTTGCCGAAAACGGCGCTTATAAAAGCGGCCACTACATCGTATCTTTTATTGGCATGGCTCCTGTCGACAACCCGCGTCTGGTCGCGTACATCGCGATTGACAACCCGAAAGCGCCGCTCATCTTCGGGGGCGTTATCGCGGCGCCGGTCGTCGGGAACATTCTCGGAGACAGCCTGCATTACTTGAACGTTCCGACTTCCAAGCAAGGCTTGGCCAAGGAGTATAGCTACTTCGACGTCAAACCGGTCGAAGTGCCGCTGATTGCCGGCATGTCGGTTCAAGATGCGCAAAAGGAAATGCTCGGTGCCGGTCTGCAGTTGAAAACCGAGACCACAGGCACGGGCAAGTATATCGTCGATCAATCACCTGCCGCCGGTACGAAAGTTCCGCCCGGTTCCACCGTCCGTCTGTATCTGTCCGACCAACAGGCTCCGGCGGAGCAGAAGAAGCAATAGCGTATTGTCTGGAACGGGTGGAATGGTCCATACTGGTGGGTAGATGAAGGATTCGGAAGCAGCGAGGAGGAAACGCAGTTGCGGTTGCGCGAGTTGATTGCCCCCATCATCCTCAAACGCGTCGTCGGCTCTGACGACGTTGAGATTACGAGCATCACCCCGGATTCGCGAGACGTGAAGCCGGGGAGCCTCTTTGTGGCCCTGCGCGGCTATACGGTGGATGGGCATGACTATGTTCAAAAAGCGGTGGCGGCCGGAGCGTCGGCTGTCGTCGTCGAACAAGAATTCGAAGGACTTGCAGCACCGCAGGTCATCGTCCCGAACACGGGGACGATGGCTGCGGTGCTTGCGTCCGTTTTTTATCGTCATCCGTCGAAACAGATGAAAGTCATCGGCGTCACGGGCACCAACGGCAAAACCACGACCACGTCGCTGATCGAGCGCATTCTGCGCGACAACGGGCATGCGACCGGCCTGATCGGGACGCTGAAAGTCAAGTATGCCGACGTGGAGTATGAGACGTCGAACACCACGCCGGAAGCTTTGGTGCTCCAGCGTATTTTCCGGGAAATGCTCGACGCGGGCGTGGAGTATCCGGTGATGGAAGTTTCGTCGCATGCGCTGGAGTTGGGACGCGTCGCGGGCACGCAGTACCGCACCGCTGTTTTTACCAACTTGACGCAAGACCATCTGGACTATCACGGCTCGATGGAAGAGTACCGCCACGCGAAGGCGAAGTTTTTCTCGCGGCTTGGCAACACGTACAGCGACGACCCGGCAGAGGGAAGCTTTGCTGTGATCAACGCCGACGACCCGGAAGCGGGTTTCTTCCGAGGGGCGACAACGGCGCAAGTGATCACGTACGGGATCGACAACGAAGCGGATGTGCGGGCGCTCGACGTGAAGATTCAGTCGCACGGCGTCTCTTACAAGTTGGTTACTTTTGCGGGCGAGACGGAGCTGAAACTTCAGCTCACAGGCAAGTTCAACGTGTACAACACGTTGGCGGCCGCGGCTGCTTGCTTATTGGAAGGTTTGAGTCTGGATCAGATCAAGGCGTCGCTTGAAGCGGTGCCGGGTGTGGACGGTCGGTTTGAGCGTGTCAACGCCGGTCAGAAATTTGCGGTGATCGTCGATTATTCGCACACGCCGGACTCGCTGGAAAACGCGCTGAAGACGGTGCGCGAATTTGCGAAAGGCCGCGTGATGTGCCTCGTCGGTTGCGGTGGAGACCGCGACCGCACGAAGCGCCCGATCATGGCGAAGATCGCAACCGACTACGCGGACTTGGCGGTGTTGACGTCCGACAACCCGCGCACGGAAGACCCGGAGCTCATCCTCGACGACATGGAAGCGGGCGTGCGCGACGTGGAGCAGGGCCGTTATGTCCGCATCACCGACCGCGCCGAAGCGATTCGGTTTGCGGTGGCGCAAGCAGAGGATGACGACGTGATCTTGATCGCGGGCAAAGGCCATGAAACGTACCAGATCATCGGCAAGACCAAACACCACTTTGACGACCGTGAAGTGGCGGCGGCTGCGATTCGAGGTGAACAGTCATGATGGAGCGCACAGCAGGAGAGATTGCCGTCCTCGCGGGCGGTCGACTGATTGCAGGCGTTGCGTCGCTTTCCGTTCGCGGTGTCGCGACCGACACGCGCAAGGAAATGACGGGACGCCTGTTCGTCCCGATCGTCGGGGAGAGGTTTGACGCGCACGACTTCATCGAAGCGGCGGTGGAGCAAGGCGCCGTCGCCGCGCTCTGGCAAGCGGGCAAACCGATTCCGGAAAAAGCGCAACGTCTCGCGCTGATCGAAGTGGAAGACACGCTGCTCGGCCTGCAACGCTTGGCGGCAGGCTACCGCAACGAGTTGAAAAACCTGCGCGTCGTCGGCGTGACGGGCTCCAACGGCAAAACGTCGACCAAAGACTTGCTGGCGTCCGTGCTTTCCGAGCGTTTCCGCGTGCAGAAGACGCTCGGCAACCTCAACAACCACATCGGCGTGCCGCTGATGCTGTTGCAGTTGGAAGAGAGCACCGAAGTGGCGGTGCTCGAGATGGGGATGAACCATTTCCACGAGATCGAGTTGTTGGCGCGCTTGGCGTCGCCGCAAATCGGTGTGATCACGAACATCGGGGAAGCGCACATCGAGTACCTCGGGTCGCAAAGCGGCATCGCCGACGCGAAGTGCGAGTTGATCGAAGCGCTTCCGGCAAGCGGCAAAGCGATTCTGTTTGGCGACGAACCGCTCCTTCGCGAGCGCGCGTCGAAAACACAAGCTCCCGTCGTATGGTTTGGATTTGGGGAGGGCAACGACGTACGTGCCGTCAACGTGGAGAATCTCGGCATTGCAGGATCCCGCTTCTCGCTTGAAGGGGAAGAGGGAACGTACTCGCTCTCCGTACCGGGCCTCCACCAACTCGGCAACGCGCTGGCTGCCGTCGCCGTCGGCGAAGAGCTCGGCATGACCCGCGACGAGATTCGCAAGGGGCTTTCGCAAGCCAAACTGACCGCCCGCCGGTTTGAAGTGCACCAAGCCAAGGGCGTGAACGGCACTGTCATCGACGACGCGTACAACGCTTCGCCGACTTCGATGAAAGCCGCGCTCCAGATGCTCTCCGACATGCCGGGGGGCTACAAGATCGCGGCGCTCGGCGGCATGCTGGAGCTCGGGCCGGATTCTGTGGAGATGCACCGGGCGACGGGCGCGTTCCTCGCGGGTCTTGCCGTCGACGAACTGGTCTGCATCGGCGACCTGGCGCGCGACATCGCGGAAGGGGCGCGTCAGGGCGGTTTTTCCGGAGTTTTGTATGAGGCGGGAGACAAACCGCAAGCCATCGAGTATCTTGGAACACAACTGCAACGCCATGCACAAGACGAAACGGGCGGGGCGATCGTCCTCGTCAAATCTTCGCTGGGAATCGGTCTCGCCGATGTTGTGCGGGCGCTGACCTGAGTTGCGAAGACACAAGGGGAGGACCAGAAGTCATGGATATCAAGGTCATGTTGTGGACGACCGGGGTCGCGTTTCTTATCGCGGTGATCCTGGGTCCGCTGTTCATTCCGTTTTTGCGCCGCCTGAAATTCGGGCAGGCGATCCGCCAAGAGGGCCCGCAAAGCCATCAGAAGAAATCCGGGACCCCGACGATGGGCGGCATGATTTTTCTCGCCGCGCTGACGATTACGACGCTGAAATTCTCCGATCTTTCGTTTTCGACGTACTTGCTGTTGTTCGTGACGCTGGGATACGGTCTCGTCGGCTTCCTCGACGACTACATCAAAGTCGCGCTCAAGCGCAATCTGGGTCTGAAAGCCCGTCAGAAATTGCTCGGGCAGATCATCTTGGGCGTTGCGCTCTACATCGTGATGAACTACGCCGGACTCATCGATATGAAGATCAACATCCCGTTGATCGACACGCCGCTGAACCTCGGATTTTTCTATCTGCCGTTCCTCGTGTTGATGGTCATCGGCATGTCCAACGCGGTTAACTTGACCGACGGTCTGGACGGCCTCGCAGCGGGCACGACCGCCATCGCGTTCGGTTCCTACGCGATTCTCGCGTGGTGGACGTCGAACATGGAAGTGGCGATCTTCTGCGCGGCGATGGTCGGGGCGTTGCTCGGCTTCCTCGTGTTCAACGTCAACCCGGCGAAAGTCTTCATGGGCGACACCGGATCGCTCGCACTCGGCGGCGCGCTCGCCACGGTCGCGATCTTGACCAAGACGGAAATCTACGTGTTCTTGATCGGCGGCGTGTTCGTGGCGGAAGTGCTGTCCGTCATCCTGCAAGTCATCTCGTTCCAGACCTTTGGACGCCGCATCTTCAAGATGTCGCCGTTACACCATCACTTTGAGTTGATCGGATGGTCGGAGTGGCGCGTCGTCGGCACGTTCTGGACCGTCGGGCTGCTGCTCGCCGTCGGGTCTTTGGCACTGTATTTGAAACCGTAGGGAGATGCACAACGTGGAGTACACAGGAAAAAAAGTTCTCGTGCTCGGCCTTGCCCGCTCCGGCGCGGCGGCCGCACGACTTTTGCAAAAACTCGGCGCGGAGGTCACCGTCAACGACCAAAAAGACCTCCGCGAAGATCCGCTGGCAGCGGAGTTGCAAGCATTGGGCATCAACGTGATCGGCGGCGGGCATCCGGAGGGCATCGTGCATCCGGGGCTCGCCCTCGTCGTGAAAAACCCCGGCATTCCGTACAAAGCCGCTCCGGTGCGCCAAGCGCTTACGCTCGGCATCCCGGTCGTGACGGAAGTGGAACTGGCGTATGAAGTGGCCAAAGCGCCGGTGATCGGCATCACCGGCAGCAACGGCAAGACCACGACGACCACGCTGGTCGGCAAGATGCTGGAAGCGGCGGACCTGCACCCGGTCGTCGCCGGCAACATCGGCCTCGCGCTCTCCGAAGTGGCGGAGACGGTGACGGCCGATCAATGGCTGGTCGCGGAGCTGTCCTCGTTCCAACTGATGGGCACCCAGGCGTTTCGCCCGAAGATCGGGGCGCTGCTCAACCTCTATTCGGCGCATCTCGATTACCACGGCACGATGGAGGAGTACCGCGACGCCAAGTTCCGCTTGTTTGCCAACCAGACGGAGGGCGACACGGCGGTTTTGAACTGGGATCAGGAAGAAGTGCGCTTGGCGGCACAGACCACCCAAGCGCGCCTTGTGTGGTTCTCGACGTCCGAAGTTTTAGAAGAGGGCGTTTTTGTCCAAGATGGTCATATCCACGCTATCTTGAACGGCAAAAATCTTCCTCTTCTCCCGGTGTCCGAAGTCGGGCTCGCAGGTGTTCACAACTTGCAAAACGTCCTCGCGGCGGCGGCGATCTGTTTGGCGGCAGGAGCACCTGCCGAAGCGGTCGTCGAAGTGGCGCGGACGTTTCGCGGCGTTGAACACCGCACCGAGTACGTGGCGACCAAGAGCGGAGTGGACTTCTACAACGACTCCAAAGCCACGAACGCAGCGGCGGCAACGCAGGCGATCACCGCGTTTCCAAGCGTCGTGCTGATCGCGGGCGGACTCGACCGCGGGATGGACTTCCACGAGCTGGTTCCGGTGTTTGAGAAGCATGTCAAGCACGTCGTCGCCATCGGGCAAGCGGCAGACCGCTTCCTCCATGTGGCGAACCTCGCGGGCAAAACGGCGGAAAAAACCGACTCGCTCGAAGCGGCTGTGCGGCTGGCAGCCGAGCGGGCCGAAGTAGGCGACACCGTCTTGCTGAGCCCCGCGTGCGCGTCTTGGGACATGTTCGGGTCATTCGAAGAGAGAGGGAGCATGTTTAAAAAAGCTGTGCATACATTATAGCGATTGGACGAGACCGAGTATCCGGGGGTGACTGTTGCCGCATGAACGGCAAGATCAAATCGTATCCCGATACGCTGATCATTTTATCCACGCTTTTGCTTCTGGGGATCGGCGTCGTCATCGTGTATAGTGCCAGTGCGGTGCTCTCTGCGCAAAAGTTTGACGATCAGTTTTTCTACGCCAAACGTCAATTGATGTGGGCGGTGCTTGGGATCATCTCGATGTTCGTGATGATGAACTATGAGTACCACAAGCTTAGAAAGGTCGCCAAACCCCTGCTTCTGATCTGCTTCCTCTTTCTGATCGCCGTCGCCATTCCGGGCATCGGGTCGGTGCGCGGGGGATCGCGGGCTTGGCTTGGGATCGGATCGTTCGGCATCCAGCCGTCCGAATTCGCCAAGCTCGGGATCATCATCTTCTTCGCGTACATGTTGGAGCGGACGCAAGACCGCATCGCCGAATTCAAGCGGGGGCTGCTCCCGCCGCTCGCCATCGTCGTCTCGGCCGTCGGATTGATCATGTTGGAGCCTGACCTTGGACAATCTGTTGTCCTGATGGGCACGGCGATCATCATCATCTTTGCCGCCGGCGCACGGATCGCGCATCTCCTCGGTCTCGCGAGCTTGGCGATTCCGGCGTTTGTCGGGTTGGTCGTGGTGGCGCCTTACCGCTTGAAACGGATCTTTGCTTTTATGGACCCTTGGGCGTACGAACTGGATGCAGGGTATCACATCATCCAATCGCTCTATGCGCTGGGGCCGGGCGGACTGATGGGCTTGGGCTTGGGACGGAGCCGTCAAAAGTTCCTCTACTTGCCGGAGCCGCAGACCGACTTTGTCTTCTCCATTCTCGCCGAGGAGCTGGGCTTCATCGGCGGGGCCACGGTGCTGCTTTTGTTCCTGCTGATGATCTGGCGGGGACTGCGCACCGCGATTACAGCGCCGGATACGTTCGGCTCGCTGCTTGCGGTCGGCATCACCGGGATGATCGCGGTGCAAGTGATCATCAACATTGGCGTCGTCACCGGCTCCATGCCGGTCACGGGGATTACGCTCCCGCTGATCTCCTACGGGGGATCGTCCTTGACGCTGATGTTGACCGGGATTGGAATCTTGCTAAACATCTCCAGGCATACGAGGTGACGCCCAACGTCTGTCTGGAGGGAAAATACCGAGCGACGCCGCGAAAAAACGCGGAATCGCTCGGATTTTTTCGCTTCTCTGGGCTGGTGTCACCACTTTCTCCCCTCCTCCATATCATGGGGGTACGAGGCGCGGAACATCGAGGAGCGATATCAAATTGTCAGTGAAGTTGGAGGTACGACGATGAAACGAGAAGAGATTCAGAAACTGTTCACAGGCGAAGCAGTCGGCGAGGTGCTGTTTGACGAACCGATGTCTAAACATACATCGTGGCGCATCGGCGGCCCGGCCGACGTGTTCCTCCTCCCTACAGAACAGGAGCACCTCGTGCGAATCATGCAGCTGACGCATCAGCACGACATTCCCTGGTACGTGATCGGCAAAGGCTCGAACTTGCTGGTGCGCGACGGCGGATGGCGGGGGGTCGTCATCAAACTGGCTGACAATTTCTCTGATCTGAGCATTCAAGGCAACACGCTGACTGCACAGGGAGGTCGCTCTTTTGTTTCTGCCGCCCACCATGCGATTCGACAAGGATACAGCGGATTGGAGTTTGCCACGGGAATTCCGGGAACTGTCGGCGGCGCGGTGATGATGAACGCCGGGGCGCACGGCGGTGAGGTGAAAGACGTGTTGATCGAGTGTCACGTGCTAAGCCCTGAGGGCGACGTCCTCCGCCTGACGCATGCCGACCTGAAATTCGACTACCGCTACAGTGTGCTCAAGGACCGTCCGATGATCGTGTTGGACGCTTCCTTTCAATTAGGTACGGGCGACGCCGAAGAGATGAGCGAGAAAGTTCGCAACTGGGCGAAGCGCCGTCAGAGCACGCAGCCGCTGTCCCTTCCGAGCTGCGGCAGTGTGTTTCGCAACCCGGAAGGCACGCATGCGGGATTTTTGATCCAAGAAGCGGGGCTCAAGGGCACGCGGATTGGCGGGGCGCAGATCTCGGAACTCCACGGCAACTTTATCGTGAACATCGGGGGAGCAACCGCAGCAGATGTACTGGCATTGATCGACCTCGTGCAACGGACTATTTTTGAGAGAACCGGACATGAACTCCACCCGGAAGTTCGGATCGTAGGAGACGATTCTATCGGGGGGTGACATGCGTGGAACGCATAGCCATTGAAGGTGGGCACAGACTTCAAGGTTCCGTGCGCGTGCACGGGGCGAAGAATGCCGCCCTGCCGATCTTGGCGGCCAGCGTCATGGCGCATGGAGAAAGCATCATCGAAGACGTGCCGGATTTGCAAGACATTCGCGTGATGGTGGCGATTCTTCGCCACTTGGGTTGCAACGTGCACCACGACGGCTCCCGGCTTCGCGTGGATGCGTCCGGCTTGAGCGGCACCGAAGTGCCGGAATACTTGATGCGCCAGATGCGTTCTTCGATTTTTTTGATGGGGCCGATTCTGGCGCGCAGCGGCCAAGTGCGCATCTCGCTTCCGGGCGGCTGCACGATCGGCTCGCGTCCGATCGACCTGCACTTAAGAGGCTTGCAGGCGCTCGGCGCCCGCATCGAGGAGAAGCACGGCTACATTCTCTGCACCGCCAACCGTTTGCGAGGCACCAACATCTATCTCGACTTGCCGAGTGTCGGCGCGACGGAGAACTTAATCATGGCGGCGGTGTTTGCCGACGGCGTGACGACGCTGCACAACGCGGCGCGCGAACCGGAGATTGTCGATTTGGCGAACTACTTGAACGCGATGGGGGCGAAAGTCCACGGAGCGGGAGAAGCGAAAGTCGTCATCGAAGGCGTGCACCGGTTGCGCGGCACGAACTACACCGTCATTCCCGACCGCATCGTGACCGGGACGCTGTTGTTGGCCGCGGCGGCGACGCGCGGCGAAGTGGAGTTGACCAACGTGCAACCGGATCACTTGGGTGCCGTGATTTCGAAATTGCAAGAGAGCGGCGTCGATGTGCGGGCAGGACAAAACACGATCTATCTTCGTGCGGACGGCCGGCCGCAGCGCATCGAGCGCATCAACACGGCGTACTATCCGGGATTCCCGACCGACTTGCAGTCGCCGTTTATGGCGTACTTGAGTTTGGCAAACGGCACTTCGGTGGTCACCGAATCGATTTTTGAAGGACGATTCCAACATGTGAGTGAATTGGCGCGCATGGGGGCGAAGATCAAAGTCGATATGAGGACCGCTTTTATTGAAGGGGTGCCGGAATTGACGGGAGCGCACGTGGAGGCGACCGATTTGCGTGCGGGAGCCGCGTTGATATTGGCGGGACTGGCCGCGAACGGTCGAACGTCGATTGGCAACGTGCACCACATCGACCGGGGGTATGAGAAGGTAGAGGAAGTATTTGGAAGTTTAGGTGCCAAAATCTGGCGCGAAAGGCCGGGCGGCATCTCTTGAAAAGACATTTGAACATGTTATAATGGGGGCAAACCCCTAGACTTACAACGGCGGCATATATGACAAGTATATGCCGTTCGATTTTTTTTACGCAAAGGAGCAGGTCTTACTCATGCACGAAACGCCCTCCACCATCGCAGAGACCTACACGTCCAAGACCCCAAAGCCGACCCAGAAGCGCCGCCCGAATTGGAAGGCGTTGCTTTTTATTGTCGTTTTTTTCCTGCTGATAGTAGTGGCGGGATTCCTGCAATCTCCGTTGTCCGCCGTCAATACGATTGACGTCAAGGGCAACCATGAGATCCGCTATGACGAGATCGTCCGTGCGTCCGGCATCACAAAGGGCATGAGCTTCTGGCGGATTTCTTCCAAGAAGTCGGCCGACGCGATCCTCAAAGCCTACCCGGTGATCAAGACCGCCGATATCCAGGTGTCGTGGACGGGCAACGTCGTGATCGCGGTTGCAGAGAAGGCCGTTTCCGGCACGCTGGTTGCCAAGGACGGGTTTTACAGCATCTTGCAGGACGGCACCGTTTTGGAGAAGGCTGCCAAGCCGGACGACTCGATGCCGCTGATCACCATGGAGACCCTGCCGGCTCTCAAGCCGGGCGTTGTGGTGCAGGACGCCAACTTGCAAGCGCTGGCCAAGCAGATTCCGGAGGTGGAGCGGAGCACGCTCGATCAGATCTCCGAAGTGCGGATTCCCGCGAAGGGGCCGTGGCAAGTCTTCATGAGGGACAAGTTCGAAGTGCGGGTGCCGGAGAAGGTGTTCGCCGATAAGATGAACGAATACCAGAAGTTCCGCAACTCGCTCCCGGCCGACACGCCGCCGGGCATACTCAACCTGCTGGAATCGAACTATATGCAAGAGTACAAAAACACCGCGAAGAAGGAAGGGGAGTAGAGATGCCGTTCAAAACCGACAAACGGATGCGCTTGACCGTGTCTCTGACGATGATCTCCGTCATTCTCGGGCTGATGCTTTCCATGCAGTACAAAAACATGCGCGTCACCGCCGACGCCCAAGCCAAATTGCCGCAAACCGACCCCAAGGCACAGTACACAGCCGAACAACTTGACCGGATCAAGGACGAGAACAAAGGTTTGGAAGAGGACATCGAGAAGCTGAACAAGCAGCTCCACGGTTTGGAGAAGCAGGCGGGCGACGTCGACAAAAACCTCGCGCCGGAGATTCGCGACGATCTGACCAAGTACAAGATCATGGCGGGTCTGCTCGCCGTCAAGGGGCCGGGGATCACGTTCACCGTCGATGACAACAAAAAAGACATCCCCGCTGACAAGGACGTCTTGCTCTACATCACGCACGACTCCGACCTGCGCATGATCGTCAACGAACTGCTCATCGCCGGAGCGGAGGCGGTCTCGATCAACGGACAACGGATCACGACGACGACCGGCATCGTCTGCATCGGGACGATGGTCAAAGTCAACAACCAACGCATCACCACACCGTTTGTGTTCAACGCCATCGGCGATCCGAAGAACATGATCAACGCGCTGGAAACCCGCGGCGGCGTCATTGAAGTGCTGACCCGTCCGGAGAACGGCCGCTACTTGACGATCACGCCGCCCAAGCAAAGTCCTTCGATCACGATTCCGGGCTACGCGGGCGACTTCAACGGTCTGAAGAAATAGGAGGGGACACATGGAAACCAAGCACAAGGTCAGTTTGTTCATGGTCAGTTTACTGCTTGGCAGCATGCTGACCGTCCAGTTTTCCACCGTGCATCGTCCGCGCACGGACACCAATGTCGTGGACAACGTGCAGCTCAACGCCGAACTGGCGACGGAGAAGGACCGTCAGAAGTTTTACTACAGCGAGATCAACCGCTTGGAAGATCAAGTGAAGTCGTATGAGAACAAGCAAGGCAACCGCGATGAACTGGTCAAAGCGATGGCCGACGACCTCGACAAAGTCAAAA
The DNA here is from genome assembly GCF_000714935.1 of Tumebacillus flagellatus. Taxonomy (GTDB): domain Bacteria; phylum Bacillota; class Bacilli; order Tumebacillales; family Tumebacillaceae; genus Tumebacillus; species Tumebacillus flagellatus. The sequence goes on along the minus strand of NZ_JMIR01000013.1, from coordinate 3,546 downwards.
CCCTCGCCGGCGTCAAACCGGTCAAGGGCAACGGGATCGTCATCACGATCGAGGATTCGTTTGACGCGATTGCCGCCGGGGGCGACCCGAGCAAAGCGGCTTCTCTGGATTACTACCTGTATCAACTGATCAACTACCTCAACGGCAACGAAGCACAGGCCGTGGCGGTGGACAACCACCGAATCGTCTCGCTGTCGTCGATTCGCATGATTTCGCAGAACAACTTGCAGGTCAATGCGGTGATGATCGATCCGAAATCGATCACGATCAAAGCGGTCGGGAACATTGAGCAGATGAAGATCGGGATGAACTTGTTTCCACAGTTCTTCCGCGAGATGGGCAAGGACTTCAAAATCACCGATGTCACCAACGGCAACCTGACCATCCCGGCGTACGATACACCCGTCGAATTCAAGTATGCCCAACCTGAAGGAGATAATAAACTATGATCTGGATTCCGGTTATCGGACTTGTGCTCGGCGTGTTGCTCGGGTTCTCGTTCAATCTCTACATTCCGCTTCAATACTCAAGCTACCTCTCGATCGCGATCTTGGCCGCGCTGGATACCGTGTTTGGCGGGATTCGGGCGAGCTTGGAGAAACATTTTGACTCGTCGGTTTTTATCAGCGGTTTCTTCTTTAACACGCTGTTGGCGGCGTTGCTGGCGTTTATCGGGGTGCAGCTCGGGGTGGATCTGTACTTGGCGGCAGTGTTTGCGTTTGGCGTGCGCCTCTTCAACAACCTCGCATCGATCCGCCGTCTGATTGTCAACCGATCCCGCCCTCATGAGAAAAATAGTTGAAAAACTTGTCTTGAAAAAGAGGGAATTCGCGCACCATGTTGAATTTAAGAACTGATCAACATCTGGCTTTTGCAATGAAACAGGGAGGTGCCACGGCTTGACAAACGGCGACATCATCGTCAGCTTAGACATAGGAACATCCAAAGTGCGAGCCATCATTGGTGAAATGAGTGGCACGGGCATCCAAATTATAGGCGTCGGTTCTGCTGAAGGCGATGGAATCCGCAAAGGTGCTATCGTTGACATTGATAAGACTGTGCAATCGATTCGCTCTGCGATCGACCATGCGGAGCGCATGGTCGGCATCGAGATCGGGTCTGCGTACGTTGGCATCTCTGGCAACCATATCACGCTTCAGTCCAGCCGAGGCGTCGTAGCTGTCAATTCGCCGAATCGAGAGATCGGCGAGGAGGATATAGATCGCGTTCTGCAAGCTTCGCGCGTGATCGCATTGCCGCCGGAGCGTGAGATTATCGACGTTGTGCCGAAGATGTACATCGTTGACGGTTTGGATGAGATCGCGGACCCGCGCGGCATGATCGGGGTTCGTTTGGAAGTGGAAACATACATCATCACCGGTTCCCGCACAGTGATTCACAATCTGATGCGCTGTGTGGAGCGAGCGGGTGTGCAGATTGCGGGGCTCGTGTTGTCGCCGCTGGCGGCCAGCACCATCGCCCTTACCAGCGACGAGCGCAAGCTCGGCGTCGGACTCGTCGACATCGGCGCCGGTCAGACGACCGTGTCGGTCTTCAAGAACGGAATCATGGAAGCGACCGGCGTGCTTCCTGTCGGCGGCGACCATGTCACCAACGACATCGCCATCGGTTTGCGCACGCAGACGGACGTGGCGGAGCGCGTGAAAGTGCGTCACGGTTGCGCGTTGGTTGCGGCGGCTCAGCAAGACGATACGTTCAAAGTCTCCCGCGTTGGCAGCAATGTCGACAAAGAATTCAATCAAGTTGACCTTTCGAACATTGTCGAGCCGCGCATGCAGGAAATTTTCCAGATGGTGCGTCAAGAAGTGGAGCGCATGGGCTTTAAAGACATGCCGGGCGGCTATGTCCTGACCGGCGGTGTCGCCTCGATGCCCAGTGTGGACAAGTTGGCTGAATTCGAGTTGGATGCAAATGTTCGAGTTGCCATTCCCGACTACCTCGGCGTGAAGGACACGTCCTTCGTCAACGGGGTGGGCATTATCAAATACGTAGGCCGCAACTTCACCCGGAAGCCGGACGCCCAATCTGCACCGCGGCGCAAGCAATCCAGCGGGAGCAGCAACAATTCGGGCGGCGGTGGCCTCGTCGACCGCATCAAGAGCTGGTTCAGCGAATTCGTCTAAGAGACAGGGTATGTTTAAGGAGGATCAAGGTTTATGTTGGAGTTTGATTTTGATATAGAGGCCTTTGCTCAGATTAAGGTCATCGGATGCGGCGGCGGCGGTTGCAACGCGGTAAACCGAATGATTGAAGCGGGCATCAAGGGTGTAGAATTCATCACCGTCAACACCGACGCACAAGCGCTTCACCTCTCCAAGGCGGAACACCGCCTCCAAATCGGGGAGAAGCTGACCCGCGGTCTCGGTGCCGGTGCAAACCCGGAAATCGGCAAGAAAGCGGCGGAAGAGAGCAAAGAGCAGATCATGAACGCGCTGCGCGGCGCGGACATGGTATTTGTTACCGCAGGCATGGGAGGCGGCACCGGCACCGGTGCGGCTCCGGTCGTTGCGGAAATTGCGAAGGAACTCGGTGCGCTGACGGTTGGCGTTGTGACCAAGCCGTTCACGTTCGAAGGACGCCGTCGCATGAACCAAGCGGAGCAAGGCATCGCTTCCCTCAAGGAGAAAGTCGATACCCTGATCGTCATCCCGAATGACCGACTCTTGGAAATCGTCGATAAAAACACCCCGATGCTCGAAGCGTTCCGTGAAGCGGACAACGTGCTTCGCCAAGGTGTCCAAGGCATTTCCGACCTGATCGCGGTACCGGGTCTGATCAACGTCGACTTTGCAGACGTCAAGACGATTATGACCGAACGCGGTTCGGCTTTGATGGGGATCGGTGTACACTCCGGCGAGAACCGAGCTGCAGAAGCGGCGAAGAAAGCGATCTGCTCGCCGTTGCTGGAGACTTCGATCGACGGCGCACGCGGCGTGCTGATGCACATCGCGGGCGGCAACAACCTGTCGCTGTTTGAAGTCAACGAAGCGGCGGATATCGTCTCTTCGGCGGCCGATCCGGAAGTGAACATGATCTTTGGTGCGGTTATCAACCCGGATCTCAAGGACGAGATCATTGTAACTGTCATCGCGACGGGCTTTGAGCACAAGGAACGCCCGCCGCAACAGAAACCGCTCAATAAGATGGATATCAAGCCGTTCGGGGGCAACTCTGCGTCCTCCGACAACCTCGATATCCCGGCGTTCCTGCGCCGTAACAACCGCTAATCTGTGAGGACTCCCCGTGCGGGGGTCCTTTTTTGTTGCGTTTTTGCGGGAGAGTGGCGAGTTGGAATTTCTAGAAATCGAGAGAGAGTTGTAGATTGAGAGAGTTGGTTTAGGGGAATGAGTTAATTTGGGTGGTTTTCGTGATTGAGAGAGTCTCTGGAGCATGATATATTAATACCTGTCGCCGCGAGAGACACGCGAACGACGAACTGAAAGACGCTTCGCATGATGGTGAACATGAGCCATTAGCTCAGTTGGTAGAGCACCTGACTTTTAATCAGGGTGTCGAAGGTTCAAG
>NZ_JMIR01000012.1 GCF_000714935.1 Tumebacillus flagellatus | reverse complement strand
ATCCGGGCGCGTGCGCGTCCGGTGCCCGCGAGAAAGACATTACCTTGCACATCGGCCTCCAGCTCCGCGACTTGCTCCGACGCGCGGGCTTCAGCGTCGTCATGACGCGGGAAACGGATGTAGCGCCGGGCAACACCACATCGGTCAATCCGGACCTCAACGAGCGCTGCCGGATCGCCAACGCCGCGCGCGCCGATGTGTTCCTTTCCATCCACGTCAACGCTGGCGGCGGCCACGGCGCGGAAATCTACGCGAACGGCGACGGCGGCCCCATCGCGCCGCTGGCACGCGGGATCATTCAGAACGTCTCGACCGTCTGCGGCGTGCACGGGCAGGCTGTGCGCGACGGCGGCCGGGGCGGCTTCGGCTGGCGCGTGATCGTTGGCACCGACATGGATGCCATGCTCGTCGAGATCGGGTTCATCGACTCCGACGACCTCCCGAAAATCCAAGCGAACCTCGATGAATTCGCGCCGCTGATCACGCGCGCGTTCTGCGACTTCTACGGCGTGCCGTTCCCGTCGGATGCACCTGCTCCGGCACCGAAACAAACCGCTGTCGATCTCGACAAAGAGGCTGCCGCCGACGCGGTGAATCAGATCGGCGCGTTCTTCACCGAGGCACGCACGCCTGATCAGGTGGCACTCAATCGTGCGGCGAACGCGATCCGCGTCCGCGCTGGGCTCCAGATCAGCGCCGACCTTGGCAAGCCGACATCAACAGCCGCTCGACGGGTCGAAGTCCTGCTGCAAGCAATGTGGCCGCTCACGGACAATACCAAGCTCCAAGCGTGCTACAGCGCTGGCGCGGAGCAGATGCGCTCCGATCAGAAATAATCCCAACCACTTGCGAATTTAAGAAAGGGCAATCTCTCAGACGCTCTACACAGCGAGGCCCCCTTTGGTTGGAGATCGAGAAGGGGATGATACACCATGACCAACATCACAATTACCAACGAAGACTGCATGTGCCTTCTCCGCCGGACGGAATCGGAGTCCGTGGACTTGGTGCTGACCGACCCGCCGTACGGCATTGAGTTCCGGGCGACGCGCGGGTCGAAGGTGGCCACAGCCAAAGGCATCCTAAACGACCACAAAGACAACATCGGCTTCCTTGAATCCGTGGCCGTGGAGCTGTACCGCGTCCTCAAGCCTAACTCTCATCTGTACTGGTTCACGCGATGGGACAAGGTAGAGGAGCAACTTCCGATGCTCCGCAGGTGCGGCTTCCGCCCGAAAAACGCCATGATATGGATCAAAGGCGGGCATGGAATGAGTGACACTTTGGGCGCGTATGCGCCGGAGTATGAGGTCGTCCTGTTCTGTCATAAAGGTCGGCGACTGCTGAACGAAGTGGACGGCAGGAAGAGGCACACGGACGTGCTCCGCTTCTCGAAGATCGCACCGGGCTCGCTGGTTCACTCCCACCAGAAGCCTACCGCACTGTTGGAGTTCTTGATCCAGAAGTCGAGCAACGCGGGCGATCTCGTCCTCGACCCGTTCCTTGGCTCCGGGAGTACGGCGTTGGCGGCGCGGAACACCGGCAGAAGCTTCGTGGGATGCGAGCTGTCGGAGGAAATCTTCCAGATCGCGCAACAGCAACTTGCAGCATGAACGAAAGCCCTCGGCCTCGCGGCCGGGGGCTTTTTTTATTTCCTACGAGTCGATTTCGCGCTGATTGGAGGGGGTGAGAGAGGAATTCGATAGTGAAATTATCAGCCGTGTATTTTCTATGTGACGTACAATACACACAATGACTCTATAGAACTTTCAAGTCAGTAACTGTCATGTATATGAAATGAAAACCAATGAGTTTTATGTATATATATATGTTTAGTAAACTGTTTCTGATTTAATAAAATCTAGAGTAATTTATGCTTGAAGTGTACACGAATGGAGAAGTCTATACATAGAGCGGTGATGTTGTCAAGTTTGCTTGGAAACCTAGTTATATCAATAGTTTTCAGGCGATATTATTTGTAAACTGAAATTATCTCATGTTGAATAGGTTGGGAAGAGTAATCCATTTGAGAACGGAATTACCACCACGAAATTTATGTACAAATAATTACAGGTATTGAATTAGTGGTAACTCACGCATTATAGTAATGTAAAATTCACACGAGACAAAATATTTACTGTTATCTTAATGTTATGGATTTATAGAAGCGAACACTAGGCGAACAGAGCGATTTTTCGCCCCAACCCCTGCGAGCGGCAAGGATTCGCCCGCGATCTGCACGCGGGAACGTGGCGTAACGCACGAAACAGCAAAAAAGACGCCCGGCCTCGCGGCCAAGCGCCCTTGAACCATCTCGATTTATGTCAGCGCCCAAATTCGCAACGCTTGGGAATTTGGGCGCGCCGTCATGTCCTCCCTGCCCTGCTCATAGGATGAAATATACTTACGATAAAACCATGGTTTCGTAGAGCTACCCAACAAAATGGAGGCGGTCAAGGTGAAGAGAGAGGGAGTCAAGGAGAGAGCCGAACGGAGCGACAAGAAGGTGAGCATCGACGCACGCTTGCTTCCGAAACACGACGCTCGCGTTGCCGAGCTGGAATATTGCTGTAGAGTACCGAGGAAAGACATCGCGGAGTTTTTCGTGCGCGCGGTTTTATACGATCGCGACCTGATCGACTCGAAGCGCCATCACCAGCGGTTCGACTTTGAGTTCGATCCGGAGTTCATATTGTACGGCAGCGCAGGGAAGTCGAAGTACCGCAAACCAAGGGAAGCGAACCGGCGATTGTACACGCGGGTGCCGCAGGAGCTGGCCGACCGTATCGAGGCCTATGCTTACGCCCTAGGCGGCGCGTCTGTGGCGGCGACGGTGGGGAGGGTGGTAGAGTGGGGGACAGAAACACCGCGCATCGTGGCGGCGTTCCTGCGGGCGCACCCGCCGTGCGACGCGGTGCGTTTGAGGAGAATGGTCAGGTATTGGGAGTTGTGGTTTGAGAAGAAGTATCTATTCGCATGATCGCCGAGGGTTGTCACCTTTTAAACATCACCGGCTCACGCGGGGGAGGGGAAGAGTTCCGTTTGAGATGGCGACGATCCGCGCTTTGAGGTAGGCCGGCACTTTCGGATTGACTCGTTGTTTCCCATGTCCGTACAACTCGACCTGGTTCTCTTTGTTCACGACAAACCCGTATGTTTGGTCGAGCGTAAGATTCGTGAGTTTGCCGGAGCGTAGGAACCGCTTCTGGTTGACGCGCCACACTCCGTTTCTTGAAGTCCACACTTTAAATCTCACCTCTGTCAATGCTATACTTTCTTTTAGTAGTATTCTAAATTTTATGTGAGGTGAGATTATGTTTCAAGCCCATTCGATTATACCGCCAGCTCCCGACTTTCGAGCTGGTGAAATGCTACCTCCCGGTCCGGGCTACGATGTGCCGCCGTCGCTTGGCAATGATGTGCCTCCGACTCCCAACAAACCGAAGCCGAACTTCTATGCCGCTGAGATCGGCCCGCAGCCTTACTCTGAAAGCGTAGCATCTCCCGATTCGGATTCTGACGCGCCGATTAACCCCTATCGCGTCGGCGATTTCTTGCCTCCGACACCGTTGCAAGTAGGTGAATACCTCTCACCAAGACCTGCCGCCGCTTCCGTACAAGGATGAGTTCGCGCCGCCTGTCGTCAACCTGATCCACTAAAGAATAGACCACTCCCTACGTCGGAGTGGTCTATTCATGTATTTGAGGGTTCAAAAATGCACACATCGCAGAGCATTAAACAAGTATACATCATAGACTCTTAGACCAATTCATGAAAGCGTACAAAGACGCCACCAAGGGCGGCAACCCGAACGCCAACGTGGAAGACTTGGTCAAGAAGTACGGCAACGGCCAAGTCGACGACAAAACGATCAAAGAGATGCAGAAATTCATCAAGCCGAAGGACTGATCACACCTCATGGGGCGCTCGAAACGTCGCAAGCGGGAAGAGCGGGAACGACGGCAGCACGGAGCAGAGGGCGAGATCGGCTTCAGCGGAGTGGAAATTTCCGTCCCGTCGCCGTTCGCCCCGGCGCCGCCGGCCGCAAACGACCGCTTTTGGCGGTTTGCGCTGGCGTTCCTGATCATCTTCGTCCTGTTGTGGTTGCTGGCTCCGGATAAAGAGTAAGAAATAGGATCGGAAAAAACGGCCTCGGCGCGGGGTCGTTTTTTCATGCCCGCAGGAAAAAAGACGGCCAACTACTGACCGTCCGCTTTTACCTCTTGCGGGGCTTCTTCCGCGTTGCTGCCGCCTCCTGCGCCGCCGCCGCCTCCTGCGCCGCCGCCGCCCGCGCCGCCTCCGAGCAGAAATCCGGCGAGCGGCGAGTTCATCAGCGCCATGAGCAGCGTCGACCATTCGCCGGCGGTCATGTCTTTGAACTTGCCGCCGATCACTTTCGGGAGCACGCCTTCCTTGTGCAAGTGGCTGCCCACGCCGTGCAGAGCGTCAAACATCTGATCGGCGCGGCTCATGTAGCCGCTGTATTTTTTGATCTGGTCGCGCAAGTTGGTGAGGTGTTTCATCGAGTCTTCCACAAACGTCGGGCTTTTGGGGCTGGGCAGTTGGAAGCTGGGGAACGACGCGCCGCCGGGCAGCGGAGAGCGTTTGCTCTTGGGCTTGAGGGCGGCTTCAGACTTGCGCGTCTTGGCGGGTTTCGCCGATTTTGTTTGCGTCTTGGCGTTCTTGGGCGGGGATTTCAGCTCGGCTTTGACGAGTTCAATTTCCTGCTCCAGAATGCGCTTGGTGGTCTCGTAGGTCGGTTGCGACGGTTCGAGGGTGGCGAGGCACGCTTTGAGCGTGCGGACGCGTTTTTCCAAACTTTTGCGGCCCTTTTTCTTGCTCTCGGGCATCGGGTGCACCTCCGCTCGGGTCATCTCCCTATAAGATATGGAAGAGCATGAACGGGCGTGTGGGCGGATACACTACTTCCTGAGACAAAATCAAGGGGAGGGACGCACATGTCGCGCAAAAAAGACGTGCACCAGGACTTTTATGCCAACCACGGAGGCGTTCACTTCACGCAAAACGTTCCGGCTGAGCAGATGAACAACTTCGTCCGCGAACTGCCGGGCGACCAGCGGGACAGCCTCTTCGAAGTGCTGGGCGAATTGGAATCGGCGGGGATGATCACCATCAAAAACGACGGTCAATTCACCGACGGCTCCGGTCATCTCGGCGGGACCGAAGGCTGCTACGAAGAATCCAGAGAGCAAAGAAACAAGTAAAAAAGCCTCCGCGCGCGGGTTGCGTGCGGAGGCTCTTTTTGTGAGGCGAGCTTACTCGGTGACTTACTTGGTCACTTTCGCGGTGATCACGCCGTTGGTTTCCTTGATGTTCGAGAGACCGAACTTCACGGAAGCAGTCGGCATGTAGTAGGAACCGCTGTAGAAGTTTTTGTTGAACTGGAGGCTGGTGTTGCCGGAAGTGCCCGGGAACACGTCGCCAGCGTCGCCGGCGTTCACGTTGTTTTCGAGGTCGAACTTGCCGTCCGCTTGGATGATGCCGACGCCGTAGTGCCATTCGTTGGTGCCGGTGTACGCGTCAACCGGGTTGTACGCCATACGGTTCGGGTTCGCGTCTTGGCCTTCATCCGGACGCCAGAAGTTGCGTTGCAGGACGTTGTCGTCGACATGGTACACGACGAGACCGTGCATGTTTTTGTTGAGTTGGCCGGTTTTCACGCCGCCGTAACGGGACAGGCCGAGGTCGTAGCCTTGGAGCTGACGGTTTTCCAGCAGGAAGTACTCGGTGCCGTGGGTGCCGTTCACGGTGTACTTGTAGACTTTGTTGGTGTTGGAAGCCGACGGGATGGTCAGGCTGTTTTGGTTGTTGATTTCAACCGCGTCTGCCAGACCCGCGAAGTAGCGGTTCCATGCGTCGAGTTGAACCGGGGTGTTGCCGTTGTATTGCAGGTAGTTCGGGTAGCGTGCCCAGGAGCCGCCCGCCATGACAGACCATGCTCCGACGCCTTCGGAGTCGTAGCCGTAGTCGTAGAGGTCCGGGAGGCCGAGGATGTGACCGAATTCATGCGCGTACACGCCGACAGCCGGAGCGAACGGACCGCTTACGAGAGAAGGATCGTAGGATGATTCGCCGTCGAAGCCGGACAAGTTGCCGCCGAGTTCCGGTTCCATCGAGTATTTGGAAACTTTCACGCCGTCGAGGATGATGCCGTTCTTTTGCACGTAAGTTTGGCCGCCGTCAGAGGTGACTTCGTCGAGGTCCCATTTGTGAGACCAGAATTGTTGCGGGTCTGCAGACCACTCGCCGCCGGTGCCTTCGTGGATGATGAAGACGCCCGGAACTTCACCGTTAACAGCGTACTTGGAGAAGTCGATTTGCGCGTCGGCCGCTTTCAGCACGTCCTCGACGAGACCTTGCACGTTGTGCGGGTAGTCGCCGAAACCGTTCGCGTTGTAATCGTTCGGGGACGTCGGGAGCGAACCGGTGTTGCCGAAGTAGTAGGAGTACGGATGCGGAGCGGTGACCCAGTTCACGTTCTCCGGAGAGTCTTGGGTGGTGACGTTCAACTTGCCGTAGGAAATTTGGTTGTAGTAGTTGTGCAGGGTGCGATCGGTCGGAGCTTTGGTGCCGTCCGGAGCCGTTGCGTATTTCGAGAATTCCGGCAGTTCGTACGGGTTGTAGGAAGTGCCGTAGAGCAGGTCGTTGAAGTATTTAGCCGGGATGCGCTCATCCGGTGCTCCCGGAACAGCGGAATGGCCGTTCTCTTCCGGGAATTTGACGAGGATCGCCAGGTTGTTTTGCGTCGGGCTGAGGGTCAGACGATCTTCCGGGCTTTTGTGGTCCGGACGGGAGTTCGGGTTTTTCTTTTTGTTGAGTTTCGGGCTCGGTTGTTTCGGTCGAATGCCTTTGTCTTGCAGAACTTTCGCAGCTTCCGGAGCCATCGTTTCAGCAGAGAATTGCACCGAACCGAGAGTGTTGTCCGCGGCTACAGCCGGAGCCGCCGTCGTGGAAGCCAACGGTTTTGCAGAGACGCCCGGAGTCGCCAGCATCGTAGCGGCGGTGAGAGACGAAACCACTGCAAAAGCAACCAGTTTTTGCTTTTGTTTCATTTGAATACCTCCCCCTTATCTGCTCGACAATCACAGAATTGTCGAATGTGTCTAAAATATAATCCACGAATACCGGAAAGTCAACAAAAAGTTTGACACATTGGGTCATTTTAATTTAACCTTATTAAAATATGAATCCGAATCGCTTAGTCTCTGTGGATGTATGAAAATTTCGTTTATACTGGAGAGGACAGGAGGCGGTTCTGATGAAAGTGATGCGTGGAGGTTGGGCGCTGGTATTGGTGGTTGTCTTGCTGTTCGGGCTGGTCGGCTGCGGGGGATCGAAAGAGACGCAGGAGCAGAAACTCACGGCGTTTAAGCAGGCGCATCAAGCGATTTACGACGCGTGGCAAGCGACGACCACTACTCAGTTGCACGATTTGCTCGCCAAGGGGCTGGTCGACCCGCTGTTGTCGCAGCAGATGACGCAGCAAAACGCCGTGATGCAGCAGCGGTTGATGCTGAACGAAAAGCACATCGTGAAGTCGATTGCCTTTAATCAATTGAGTATGGTCAAGGACGGAAGCGATGAGTTCACCGTCTACGCCGATTGGACGGTTGACGGTGTTCGCGACCACGGCGACGTGCACGAGATGACCGTTTCCTATAAGAAACAGTTCCACGTCGTGAAGCAAAAAGACGGCACTTGGAAAATCGACCAGATGACCGACCCGAACTAACAAAAAACCGCTTCAGGCGCTGCGCCTTGAAGCGGTTTTTGTTTATTCGGCTTTTCGAACGGTCGGATTGAGCACCATGAGCACGACCACCGCAAGTCCCAAGATGGAGATGTAGAGGAACAAATCGCGGACGCTGAACAAAAGGATCAGCGAGCCGATCATCGATAACGAAATGGGCTTCGCGCATTGGGAGAGAACATTCATGGTACTGCCCGCCCGACCGAGAACCTCTTGTGGAACGGCTGTCATGAAGACGGTCATCAAGGTGCCGTTTGTAATCGGCATCCCAAGGCCAATCAGAACCATGCAGGCGAGCACCAGAGCGAAAGCGTTGCAATACACGAGACCAAAGAACCCGCCCAAGATCAGGAGCAGCCCGACAGTCATCGGGACGATCTTGCGTGCTTTGGAGAAGAATCCAAGTGCAATCGAACCAAGCAGGATCCCGACAAAAAACGCAATGTCATACGAAGCGAGTGCATTTGCGGTATCTGCGTAGAGGGGGAACAAAACACTTACAGGGGCGAACATGAAGTTCAGAAGCACAACATATAAGATCAGGTTCCGTAACAACGCCGTTTGAAACACCGTTTTGAATCCAACTTTCAGGGAAGCTTTGATGGCGGTAAAATCCGCTTTGCCTTCCTTTTTCTTGTTCAGGTCTGCATGTCGAATGAACAGGATCAAGAGGAAGGAGAGCAGGAAGGAGGCAGCATTAAACCAGAAGGAAAACGAGACATTAAAGGCAAGCAAAATGGCCGACAGCGCAGGTGCGCACAGACCGACGACGGTTTGAATCGTTTGCGACACACTTTGTGCTTTCATCATGTTTTCAGCGGGTACCAAGGTTCTGAGCGATACCATTCGTGCAGGAGTGAAGAAGGCGCTGAAGGAAGAGAGGAGCACGGCAGCGGCAACAAGCATCCAAGGTTGAAGTTGACTCGTGTACCACAGGAAGCCAAGCGCCGCGACGACGACGCCTCGACAAATGTCTGCCGTCAGGAGAAAGGCTTTTTTCTTGCCCAAGTCCACAAATACACCCGCGAAGATCCCGATCAAAATGGTTGGAATCAATTCGGCTGTCAGAACCATCGACATCTGCACACCGGAACCGGTCAAGATCTTCATCGCCCAAAGCAGTGCCAATGCGTATACGCCATCTCCAAGGTCGGATACAAACTGTGCGAAAACCAAATAACAATAATTACGATTCGCCAACAAGTCTCGCATACCGGGAGCCTTTGGCGGGCTTGAAGTTGCTGCGTCTGTATTGCTCATGTACATCCTCCTATCGAATGGAAAACCAGAACTATGGAAGGAACAGTCCAGTTCGTTTTCTGAAATAAACGAATTTTCCGTCTGTGAAAACAATCTGGAAACTTATGTTCCCTTCCCTCCCTCTGCAATATCTGTTTATGAGGAAGTTTAGTTGTATTGAGTATAACTTGGATATAATATACAATTCGAATAATAACATGGTAGGATTTGGGGATCAATACCAGGTTTCCGGTTTTTCTTTCTCCTTGATCAATTTGATTTTTGTCGTTGAGTTAAACAAAAAGACCACCTCTCCTCAAGGAGGGGTGGTCTTTGCGGTTTTTGGTTTACTGGACTTCTCGGAGGAACGCTTCCAAGCGGTCCATCGCTTTGGCGAGGTTCTCGCGGGAGGTGGCGTAGGAGATGCGGAAGTTGTTCGGCGAGCCGAAGCCGGAGCCCGGCACGAGCGAGATGTTCGCTTTCTCCAACAGCAGCGCCGCAAAGTCGTCGCAGTTGTTGATGGCATGCCCTTGGTACGATTTGCCGAACGTCCCGGAGCAGTTCGGGAACACGTAGAAAGCACCCGTCGGGGTTTCACAGGATACGTGCGGCATCGCGCGCAGGCGTTCCAGCACGTAGTCGCGGCGCCAGCGGAATTCCGGAACCATCGTATCGTCTTTGTGGTCAAGCGCGGCTGCGGCCGCTTTTTGCGAAATCGAAGCCGGGTTGGCTGTGGTGTGGCTTTGGAACGACGTCATCGCTTTGACGATCGCGCGGTCGGCCGCCAGATAGCCGACGCGCCAGCCGGTCATGGAATAGGATTTGGAGAAGCCGTTGATGACGATGGTGCGTTTTTGGATGTCTTCGCCCAGCGAGGCGATGGAGATCTGCTCCACGCCGTAGACGAGCTGGTCGTAGATTTCGTCGGAAATCACATAGAAGTCATGCTTGCGAACGACTTCGGCCAGCGCTTGCAGTTCCTCCGGCGTGTAGACCGCGCCGGTCGGGTTGCTCGGCGAGTTGAGGAGCAGGACTTTGGTCTTCGCGGTGACCGCCGCTTCCAATTGCGCCGGGGTGATTTTAAACCCGGTGCTTTCGTCGGTCGGGAGGATGACCGGAACCCCTTCGGCGAGGCGGATCATCTCCGGATAGGAAACCCAGTACGGAGCCGGCAAGATCACTTCGTCGCCCGGGTTGCAAAGCGCCATGAAGGCGTTGTACAGCGAGTGTTTCGCGCCAGAGGAGACGAGGATGTCGTCAGCGGTATAGGACAACCGTTTGGTTGCGAGCTGTTCGGCGATCTTCTTGCGCAGTTCCACGATGCCCGGAACGGCGGTGTACTTGGTGAATTGCTGGTCAATCGCTGCTTTGCCCGCCGCGCACGCGACTTCCGGCGTACCGAAATCCGGTTCGCCGACGCTCAAGTTGATGACGTCGATGCCCTCGGCGATCATCGCTTTCGTCTTGGTGTCGATGGAAAGCGTTGGGGACGGGGCGATGTTTTTCACCCGGTCGGACAGTCCAAATGCCATGTCGGTTTCCCTCCAGTAATCCTATTTCTACTACTTCTTACAATACTCGTGCACTATTTGGCAGTCAAGCAAACGGCGGGTCGGTTTTTCGTGCCCGACCCGCCTGTTTTTTCCTACTGTATTCAGTTTCCGGTGACCCAGTTCCAAAAGGACCGGAACCCGCTCTCCGTCTTCTGCGTGATGTTCTTCGCCGTGCCGGTCACAGACGGATGCGTTTCGCACCACTCGGTCGGCTCCGACCCTGCCAAGAAATACTCGCGTTGCCGCTCCGGGCAGTTTTCCGTCGCCAATTGGCCGGTGTGCGGGTCGATGTACAACTCGGTGACATTGTCCGGCTTCGGGAAATCGTGCACCGCGATCCCTTCATGCGCCGCGTTCATAAACTGCGCCCAGATCGGCGCGGCGACGTACGACTCGGTCGGCGATAGCAGTTGGTCTTTGTCATAGCCGACCCAAACGGCCGTCACGAGGTCGGGGGTGTAGCCGATCATCCACGCGTCGGTGTCGGTCGTGCCGCTCTTGCCCGCCGCCGGGCGGTCGAACATCTGGTGTACGCGGTAGCCGGTGCCCGCTGGCGAGGTGTACACCGATTTCATCATGTCGGTGAGGATGTACGTCACGCCGGGGTCGAGGATCGCTTCCCGCTGCTCTTGAAAGGCGCGGATCGTGCGGTTGTCGGCGTCTTCGATCTGCGCGACGACGTGCGGCTCGACTTTGTAGCCTCCGTTGGCGAGCGGCGCGTACGCTTTGACCATCTCAAGCGGCGATTCCGGAAACACGCCGAGCGCAAGCGACGGGTACGGCTTCATGTCGCCGGTCAGCCCCAGCGCTTTGGCGGTGTTGATCACTTTTTGCGGCCCGATGTCCATCACGGTCGTCACGGCAAACACATTGTCGGAGCGGGCGATCGCATCGCGAAACGAAATGTAGTCGTGCAGATAGGAATCGCCGTAGTTGTGCACGTCGTACGTTTTTTCCTCGCCTTGGTCGTCGCGGTATTTGAACGTCGTCTGCTCGCTTTTGATGCGGGTGGCGGGCGTGAAGTTGTTCATCAAGGCTGTCAGATAGACGACCGGCTTGAACGCGGAGCCCGGTTGGCGCTTGGCGAGGGCGCGGTTGAACGAGCTTTGCTTGTAGTCTTTGCCGCCGACCATCGCTTTGATTTCGCCGGTTTTCGGGTCCATCGCAATCAGGGAAACCTGCATGTTGCGGGAGGAGGCGGGGAGTTTTTTCAACTGGTCCTGCACGGCTTGCTCGGCGGCGGCTTGCATCTTGGGGTCGAGCGTGGTCTGAATTTGAAGTCCCCCGCGATAGAGTTCGTCGTCGGAGATGCCGTAGTTGTTTTTCAATTGGTACGACACGTAGTCCGTGAAGTACGGAGCCGTGCCGGACGGAGTCTGTTGGGGGGCCAGTTCGATTTTTTCCTGATAGGCGGCGTCGGCTTCCGCTTTCGTGATGTAGCCTTGGCCCGCCATCAGATCGAGCACCGTGCGCTGGCGGTCCTTGGCTTGGTCGAAGTCGAGGAACGGATCGTAGAGGCTCGGGCCTTTGGGGAGGCCGGCGAGCAGCGCGCATTCGGCGAGGTCGAGGTCTTGGGCGTCCTTGTTAAAATAGGTCTTGGCGGCGGTTTCCACGCCGTATGCGCCGTGGCCGTAGTAGATGACGTTCAGGTATTGCTCCAAGATTTCGTCCTTGGAGTAGTTCATCTCCAACTGGATCGTCAGCATCGCTTCCCGCAGTTTGCGCGAGACGGTCTGGTCTTGGGTGAGAAACAAGTTCTTGGCGAGTTGCTGCGTGATCGTGGAGCCGCCTTCGACGACGTGTCCGCTTTTGAGATCGACCCACAGCGCGCGGGCGATGCCGAACGGGTTGATGCCGCTGTGGTGGTAGAACTGCTGGTCTTCCACCGAAAGGGTCCCGTCGATCAAGTTTTTCGGGATGTCGGCAAGCGGGATCTTGATCCGGTGTTGGGTTGAGCCTTGGACGAGCGAGGTCAGCGTGCTGCCGTCGCCGGCGACGAGCGCGGACGGGTTGGCAATCTCGTTGGGGGGCAGGTCCGAATAGCGCAAATATAAGTAGAAGAAAGTCCCGAATGCCAGTGTGGACATCAAGAAGATGACCATCGCTTTCCAAAACCACATCGCCGGACCCCGTCTGCGCGGTCTGGGATGCAGTTGCAGGTCGGTTTCGAGGTTCTCTTCCCAGTCTTCGTTGTAAGGAGTTTTCATAGCGGCTCCTCCCTGTTTGGATTCCTAATCACCCAGTATGATCCAACGATCGTCGAAACATACGAGATTTCTTATCAAAAAGTCGCGAAAACCTGTTTATTTTCTCACTAGATTTGGTATAATACCTACCGTCTGCCTTAAAAGTCAGCATCGACCTGCAAGTTCACATACATACCCACCCAAGGAGGTTCTCACCCGATGGAACTTTGGTACACCGAGAAACAAACTGAGAACTACGGCATCACCGCGAAGATTGAAAAGACCCTGCACACCGAGCAATCGGAATTCCAACGCATCGACCTGATCGAAACCAACCAATGGGGCAAGATGCTCGTCCTCGACGGCATGGTCATGACCACCGACAAGGACGAATTCGTCTACCATGAGATGATCACGCACCTCGCGATGAACACCCACCCGAACCCGAAGCGCGTCCTCGTTGTCGGCGGCGGCGACGGCGGCGCGATCCGCGAGATCTTGAAATACCCGTCTATCGAAACCGCAGTTCTTGCGGAAATCGACGGCCGCGTCATCGAAGTCTCCAAGGAATACCTGCCGGAGATCGCGGGCAAGCTCGAAGATCCGCGCGTCGACGTGCAAGTCGTGGACGGCATCAAGTATATCCACGACAACAAAAACTCGTTCGACGTCATCCTCGTCGACTCCACCGAACCGGTCGGCCCGGCTGTCGGTCTGTTCGCGCGCGACTTCTACCAAGGCATCTACGAAGCGCTCAAGGAAGACGGCATCATGGTCGCGCAATCCGAGTCGCCGTGGTTCAACTCCGAACTGATCACCCGCGTGTTCAAAGACATCGCGTCGATCTACCCGGTCACCCGCTACTACACCGCGTCGATCCCGACCTACCCGTCCGGCCTCTGGTCTTGGACGATGGGCTCCAAGAAGTACGATCCGCTTGAAGTGGACGAAGCGAAACTGATCGAGCCGGAAAACACCAAGTACTACCACAAAGGCATGCACAAAACGGTCTTCACGCTGCCGAAATTCGTAGGGGAGCTGTTGAAATAACATGACCATCCACCGCATGAAACACGACCCGGCCTACAGCGGACGCGAATTCATCGGCGCTACCTCGAACTACGAAGAAGCGGATGTCGTCATCTACGGCATGCCGATGGACTGGACGGTCTCGTTCCGTGCCGGCACCCGTCTCGGCCCGCAACGCGTCCGTGAAGTTTCGATCCTCTTGGAAGAGTACTCCCCGTACTTGGACAAGCACCTCGAAGAAGTCTCCTACTTCGACGCGGGCGACATTCCGCTGACGTTCGGCAACCCGGCGAAGTCGGTCGATCAGATCTACGACTATGTCAAAGGATTGCTTGACGACGGCAAGTTCCCGATCGGTCTGGGCGGCGAGCATCTCGTCACCTGGGGTCCGGTTCGCGCTTTCCACGAGAAGTATCCGGACCTCGTCGTCATCCAATTCGACGCGCACGCCGACCTGCGCGAAGACTACGAAGGCGAGCCGTACTCGCATGCTTCCGTTCTGCGCAAAGCGTGCGACATCGTCGGCCCGAAGAACGTCTACCAGTTCGGCATCCGTTCCGGCACCCGCGAAGAATTCCACTGGGCGCGCGAGAACACGAACTTCTACCCGTTCGATGTGTTGGAGCCGCTCAAGGGTTGCATCGACGAGCTCAAAGGCCGTCCGATCTACCTGACCATCGACATCGACGTCGTCGATCCGGCGGAAGCGCCGGGCACCGGCACGCTCGATGCGGGCGGGATCACCGCGCGTGAACTGTTCAAAGCGCTCTACTTGATGCGCGACGCAGGCTTGAACATCGTCGGCTTCGACCTCGTCGAAGTCGCACCGGTGTACGATCCGGCGGAACAAACGCAAATTCTGGCGTCCAAGATCGTGCGCGAAGTGCTGCTCGGTCTGGCCCCGCAGAAGAAATAAGAACGCAGAAGAAATAAGTTCGCAGAAAAAAGCAACTCCGGATGCCGGGGTTGCTTTTTTCAAACATCGGATTTGTGAAAAACGGGAGTGGTGAACATGGAAGGCAAATTGAAGGTGGCAGTCCGCGTTCGGTCGCAGCAACGCGCCAAAAACGGGGAGCGGATGACGTTTCGCACCGAATCCGAAGGCATGCTGTATCAAAAAGGCGATGTGCTCTACATCTCCTATCGCGAAGGAGAAGAGCAAGGGTTGGGGCAAACGTTGACGACGCTGCGCATCGAAGGACGCCGCGTCACCTTGATCCGCCAAGGCGAGACAGTGATGAAGCAGTCGCTCGTCAAAGGCGCGGAGCAGACCGGCACGTACAAAACCCCGCACGGGACGTTTGAATTGGTCACGCGCACGTCGCACCTCGTCGTCAACATGGGAGCGCAGGGCGGAACGCTCGATGCGTTGTATAATCTCCGGCTGGCGGGGGATAAGAGTCGTATCGAGTTACAAGTCGAAGTCAAACCGCTGTAAGGCGAAACGAGGTGGAACGACATGGATACGAAGATCTTGCTTCTCTCGCTGGTGACCGGCGCGATCGTCGGCGCACTGTTTCAACTGATGCGCTTGCCGCTCCCGGCACCGCCCGTCCTCTCCGGGATTCTCGGCATCGTCGGCATCTGGCTCGGCGCGCAAGTTGTCGAGTGGATCAAAGGGATGTTCTAATATCAGGACAAACGTGGAACGCCAATTCTCTCCCTGTTTCATAACCTAAGACAAGTACATTGGGAAAAAGGTGAGGGAATATGGCGGCGTTTTTGATTTTTTTGCGGGAGTCGTTGGAGGCGTCGATGATTTGCTCGATTCTCTTCGCCTTTCTGACCGCTCGCAACGAGCAGTATCGGATCAAAGCGATGTGGGCCGGGGTAATCGCGGGGATTCTGGTGGCGCTGATCGGCGGTGGCGTGGTGTACTTGACCGTGCGCGAGTATGCGGAAACGCCGTTGCAGGTGCTGATCGAAGGCATCACCTACTTCATCGCCTGCGCAGTCCTGACGTACATGACGCTTTGGTTGCGCAAGAAAGGCAACAAACCCAAGACCGAACTGGAAGCACGGATTTCCGGAGTCTTGGAAACGCGCTCGATGTGGGCCGTCTGGCTGTTCGTCTTCGTTACGATTGCACGGGAAGCGCTTGAAGCGACGGTGTTCATGATTCCGATGCTGATGGTGGAAAATCCGTGGGCGAACTTGATCGGCGGTTTGATCGGCATCCTCGTCGGCGGGTATGCCGGGTACGGCATTTATGCGCTCGGCAAGCGGGTGAGCGTCGACAAGCTGTTCCGCGTGCTGCAAGTTGTGCTGGTGTTCTTCGCGGCGGGCCTGCTCTCCGACGGCATCGGCGCGCTGCAGGAACTCGGGTACCTGGCATTTGGCAACTACGTGCTGTGGGATACCTCGTCCATCCTCGATGTGGAGAACGCCGCGGGCGATTTGCTGCATGCGTTCGTCGGCTACACGCCGGAGCCGTCCATTTTACAAGCGGTGGTCTACCTCGGGTATCTGGCCGTCGTCGGCGCTTGGTTCTATGCGAATAAGAAAAAGGCCTCCTAACAGGGGCCTTTTTCTGTGTCAGGGGTCTTCGTCTTAGTTGACGCCCTACGTTCGTCCTGGCCGCCGCCGGGGTGTTCGGGGTGTAGATGTCGTCGCTGACGAGCCGGTTTTCGTCTATGATGGTAACGACTTGCTTCGACTTGAAGTTGCCGTGTCGGTATCAAAACCGAAGTCTAGGGTAACTTTATCGAGTTCGTTCAGAGCGCGTTCTTCCGGAGTGAAGCCGGAAACTTCGCCAAGTTTGCCGATGACGTTGTGCACGGGACCTTTTTCGCTCTTCAGGACTTGTTTGTCAGGAGCGGCTGTACCTGCGGGCACGGTGAACGCAGAGCCCGCTTCTATTCGACACCGACTGCGCTCCAAGCGCTGGCCAGTTCGCGGGCGGCGTCCGAGTCGGCTCCGTAGAGGACGGAACAGGCTTGCAGGGTAGCGAGGCGGGCGGCGGAGAAATCGGCGTCCGGCGTCATGTAATCGCGCAGGGCGATGTACCAGACGAGACCCGCACGTTCGCGGTCGCCGATGGCGGTGGCAAAGTTGTAAAACGCCCGGTTGGGTACCGCGGCATACGCATGGATGTCGATCACAGGTTCGTGGAGTTGGGGATGCGGAAGCGGCACCGGGTTGGACTGCGTGTCACCGGAATCCGACGGGTCAGGCTGTTCGGTGGGGTCTTGCGGTTGAGTAGGGTCTGGTTGTTGAGTCGGATCTGGTTGCTGAGGAGGGTCTGGCGGTTGCGTCGGGTCTTGGTGCACGAGGCTTGGAGCGAGAGAGTGCAGGGTGAGGGGGACGTTGCCGCCGGGACTGGTGGGAACACCTTGGTGCGCTTGGAAATCATGAGCGGTATCGAGGGACGCGGACAACGACGCCTCTCCGGATTGGAGCTTGTGCAGGTCCGCCTCGTCGGAGAGCGTGCGCAGCCCGCCGGGTTTCAAATCCTCGCCGATCGTCCAGTTTTTTCCCTCAATTGCGCAAGCCAGGGCGTCGGCCCACGACTCGCTGAGCGCTCCCGATTGTCCGCTGTACAGCAGACCCGCCGTGGAATCGATCACGGCATGTGTCCATTCATGCGCTGAAACGTCGAGCGGAGCCTGACTTCCGTACACCACGCGCGTCCCGTCCCAAAACGCATCGGAGCCCTTGCCGCCAAACAGCACAGAGCTGATCATCGAACTGCCTTTGCCGTCGTAGGAGTTGCGGTGAAAATGCTTGAGGAAGTAGTCATAGACGATCCCGGCATTCTCTTGCGCCGCCACCGCCGCGCGCTGCCCGTCGCTGTCCCAGCTGTTGTCGAGGTCGGTCACCATCGACTCCGCCTGCGTGCCGCCGTTAAACGTATAGGTGCGGATCGTCGACCCGAATTGCTCAAACAGCGGACGCGTTTCATCTATTAAGTAATACACTCCGTTTTGCAACTTCGAAGCGACGCGCTCGATTTTGTTTATGGAAGAAATCACAGATCCATCCACCGCGTCGATCAACACGGTCCAGCGTCCCGGATCGTCTCCCATCCAATTCAACTGCACCGCATACGCGAGGTACGCGTTGCCGTCCGAAGTCGGGTAGTACGTGAGATCCACTGACACGCCGTCGGTCGATCCGGCGAACTTGACCGCTTCGGCCGCCTTCGTCACCGCGTCTGCGGACGAGATGACCGGGGTGTCGGTGTTGGGGGTAAGCGTTTGGAAGGAACCGCTCGTGCCGAGCAGGTGGCCGGCTTTCTCATGGAGCAGCAGCACGCGCCCATACACCGGGATCTGATGAAGCGTCTGTTGCAGACGCAGATGTTGAATTCCGTATTCGTCCAACCGACTGCTTTCATAGGAGAAAAACTCCTCGGGGTTCTGCAGGTGCAACGTCTCGCCGATTTGCCGAAACGCCTCCCCCTCAGGGGAACTCCATGCAGCAGTAGACGGAAGCAGCAGGGCTGTACTGAACAGGAGTGGAGCCAAGTGTTTTGCTTTCATTGAAACAGCCCCTCCTTGGGAATTGTGAGATGTTATCTAAATAGTATGACATATTTGTTAAATCGTCAATAAAAAAGCCCGCGACCGAAGTCACGGGCTTTGCTGTGCGAGGGATTAGTTGACGCCGACGTCGGACCAAGCGGTTTGCAACGCGGAGTAGTAGGAAGAGGTGGAGCCGTAGAGAGCTGCGACCGCTTGCAAGGTCGCTGCGCGAGCGCCGGAGAAGTTGGTGGTGGAGGTCATGTAGTCACGATCTGCCGTGTACCAAACTTTTCCTGCAATCGCGCGGGAACCGATTGCGGTTGCGAAGTTGTAGAACGCTTTGTTCGGGATGCCGGAGTTGGTGTGCACGCCGCCGTTGTCGGAGGTGGTGTTCACGTACTTGCTCATGTGGTCCGGGTCGCCGAAGATCGTCGGGTCTTGCATCGAACGGAACGCGGAGTAGCCGTATGCCGGGAGGACGATGTCTTCGCCCATCAGCCAGTTGTTGCCTTCGATGACGGCACCCATTGCGTCAGACCAGGATTCGTTCAAAGCGCCGGATTGGCCTTGGTAGACGAGATTGGAGGTTTTTTCGGTGACGCCGTGGGTCAACTCGTGGCCGATAACGTCAACTGCGCCGGAGAAGTAGGTGAAGTTGACTTGGTCGCCGTCGCCGTAGACCATTTCGGCGCCGTCCCAGAACGCGTTGTTGTAGTTTTTGCTGTAGTGAACGAGCGATTCGATCGACATGCCTTTGTCGTCGATGGAGTTGCGGTTTACGTTGTTTTTGTACCAGTCATAAACTTGACCAGCGTAGTAGTGAGCGTCAACAGCAGCGCGTTGGTAGGTGGTGTCCCACTTGTTGTCCGCGTCGGTCATCGCGTAGATGAGCATCGTTTTGTTTTTCATGTCGCGGGTACGGATCATCCCGGTCATCGGCTTGGTGGTGTCTTCGAGGTAGTACGCGCCGGAACGGAGGGTGGTGTTGATCGACTTGATGTCGCCCTTCACACCGATACCGGTACCGACGACATGTTCCACTTTGTCGATGGTTTTCACGATGGAGCCGTCAACAGCGTTGACGAAGACGTCGGAACGAACCGGGGTGTCGCCGAGTGCGTTGACGGAAACTTTATAGGTGAGGACCGCTTTGTCGCCTACCGGGAGATAGGTCAGTTGCGCGTCGAGAGCGCCGGTCAGCGTATGGGTAGTTTCGGAAACACCGGTTTCAGCCAGCGCTTTGTCGATGGCGACGATGGATTCGATGGATGCTTTGGCAGCGTTCGGAACGAGTGCTTGGTAGGTGCCGGTGACACCTGCAACGTCTCCGTTCTTCTCATGAACGATCATCTGTTGGCCGAATACGTCGATGCCGTTGATGACGTTGTTCAGTTTGGTGTGAGCGGTTCCGAGTTCGTCTACATGGCTTTCCTTCGCTTTGAAGGAGCCGGCAGCTTTTGCGAAACCGAAGTCAGCTTTTACACGGTCCAGGGCGTTCAGAGCGCGCTCCTCAGCGGTGGAGCCGCTTACTTTGCCGAGATTGCCGACAACGTTGTGAACCTTGCCGTTTTCGCTTTTCAAGACTTGCTTGTCTGCCGGAGCAGCACCTGCATGGATTGCAAATGCGGAAGCGACCAGCGAAGACATGACCAGCGTGGTGACCAACTTTTTATTCATCATAAATGACCTCCCTGAAATTTTATTTTCTCTAAAGGTACCTGTCCGTGTTTTGATTATACGAGTGGAACGAATAATCTGTCAATAATTTTTTAGGGAATTTTTTAAATAACGACAAAAAATCCAATACCTGCGTGGTTTGTGGAGGAATTTAGAACGGGCGTACCCCGATCCGGGGCAAAGCTGTTTGCAAGGTAGTTGCATAAACGTACGCAGAACCGGATGGTTGAGACCACTTTCGACAGTGCTTTTGTTGGGATCGGAAACTCGATCCAGGACATGATGGCACGACAAAAAACCGCGACCGAAGCCGCGGTTTTTGTACAGTTGTGAATTAGTTGACGCCTACTGCGCTCCAAGCGGATTGCAGAGCGGAGTAGTAGGAAGAGGAGGAACCGTAGAGAGCTGCAACAGCGTTCAGGGTAGCAGCGCGTGCGCCGGAGAAGTTGGTGGAAGAGGTCATGTAGTCGCGGGAAGCAACGTACCAAACCTTACCAGCGATGGTGCGGGAGCCGATTGCGGTTGCGAATTTGTAGAACGCGAAGTTCGGGATGCCGGAGTTGGTGTGAACGCCGCCGTTGTCGGAAGAGGTGTTCACGTATTTGGACATGTTGTCCGGTTGGCCGCCTTTGGCCGGGTTGTCCATGTAACGCAGAGCGTCGCCTGCGGTGCCCGGGGTGTAGACGTCTTCACCGATCGACCAGTCTTTGGAGTCCATAACGGATGCTTGAGCATCAGACCAGGACTCGTTCAGAGCGCCGGATTGGTTGGAGTAGGTCAGGTTGGACGTGGTTTGGGTTACAGCGTGAGTCATTTCGTGAGCGTCTACGTCGAAGCCGCCGGACAGGGAAATGAAGGTTACGCCGTCGCCGTCGCCGTATACCATCTTGGAGCCGTCCCAGTACGCGTTGTTGTAGTTTTTGGAGTAGTGGACGGTGGAGTAGATGGAAGCGCCTTTGCCGTCCCAGGAGTTGCGGCCGAGGCTGTTGTAGTAGTCGTATACTTTGCCTGCGTAGAAGTGAGCGTCGATTGCAGCCGGGTTGCTGAAGGTGTTGGAAGTCGACGCGATGTCGTAGTAAGTGGAGGTGCCGTTCTTCCAGTCGTAGGTTTCGATGTCATGGCCAGTGCTGGTCAGACCGGATTTGGTGTGGTCTTCCAGGTACCAGTTGCCATAGGAGGTGTAGTAGTAGGTGTTAACGGTTTTGGTATCGCCGAGAACGCCCTTCGCGGAAGCGGTGCCCGCTTGGTCGAAGTCGATTTGGTTGAGGGAAGAGATGATGGAGCCGTCAACCGCGTTGACCATGATCGACCAGTTTGCCGGTTCAGCTGTGTCGTTGTACGCAACGTTTACGTTGTACGCGAGAACTGCTTTGTTGCCTTGAGCAACGTAGGTCAGTTCAGCGGTAGCCGGACGGTCCAGTTGGCCTTTGAAGCCGGTGGACGCAACCGCTTTGTCGATTGCAGCAACCGAGGTCAGGGAAGCCTTGGTAGCGTTCGGGGTCAGAGCTGCGAAGTCGCCGGTTACGCCTTGAACGTCGCCGTTTGCTTCGTGAACGATCATTTGATGATCGAATACTTTAATGCCGTTGATCACTTGGTCGAGCTTGGTGTGAGCAACGCCGTTTTCGTCAGCGTGGGAGTCTTTCACTTTGAAGTTGCCTTGAGCTTTAGCAAAGCCGAAGTCTTTGCCAACCAGGTCGAGAGCAGCCATTGCGCGCGCTTCAGCGGTTGCGCCGGATACTTTGCCCAGCGCGCCCATAACGTTGTGGACTTTGCCGTTTTCGTCCTTGAGGGTGGACTTGTCGGTTACTGCTGCGCCAGCGTTGATTGCGAAAGCAGAAGCGACGAGGGAAGACATGACCAAAGTGGTAACGAGCTTTTTGTTCATCTTGTATTGACCTCCGTTTATTTTATATTGAGCCGATTTAGTGTCCGGCCCTTGAGCTAAATACTACGACATATCAGAATCGTCCGTCAATACATTTGGAACGGTTTTTTCAAGAAAATTTCAATCGGATGGAATTTAATTAATAATTTTGGTTTTCCTAAAAGGAAAGGTAAAAAACCCCGCGACCGAAGTCACGGGGTTTGGGGCAGTTGCGAATTAGTTGACGCCGACGTTGGACCAAGCGGTTTTCAACGCGGTGTAGTAGGAAGAGGTGGAGCCGTACAGTGCAGCTACAGCCGACAGGGTAGCAGCGCGTGCGCCCGAGAAGTTGGTGGAAGAGGTCATGTAGTCGCGGGAAGCGGTGTACCAGACCTTACCAGCGATGGTGCGGGAGCCGATCGCGGTTGCGAAGTTGTAGAACGCTTTGTTCGGGATGCCGGAGTTGGTGTGGACGCCGCCGTTGTCGGAGGTGGTGTTCACGTAGCCGGACATGTTAGCCGGTTGGCCGCCTTTTGCCGGGTTGTCCATGTAGCGCAGAGCGTCGCCGGAGGTACCCGGGGTGTAGACGTCTTCACCGATCATCCAGTCGCCGGAATCCATGACGGATGCTTGAGCATCGGACCAGGACTCGTTGAGAGCGCCGGATTGACCGGAGTAGGTCAGGTTGCAGGTGGTCTCGGTGACAGCGTGGGTCAATTCGTGACCAACGACGTCGAACGCGCCGGACAGAGCGATGAAGGTTACGCCGTCGCCGTCACCGTAGACCATTTCAGCGCCGTCCCAGAATGCGTTGTTGTATTTGGAAGAGTAGTGGGTGTAGGAGTAGATCGAGGAACCATTGTTGTCGTAGGAGTTGCGGCCCAGACCTTTGTAGTAGTCGTACACTTGACCTGCGTAGTAGTGAGCGTCAACGCCAGCGCGTTGGTTGGTAGCGGTCCACTTGTTGGTGGTGCTGGTGTAGTAGTAACCGGTGGAGGTGCCGTTTTTCATGTCGTAGGTTTCGATGTCGCCGGTCATCGCTTTGGTGTGGTCTTCCAGGTAGTAGGTGGAACCGTTCAGCGTGGTGTTGATGGTTTTGGTGTCACCCAGAACGCCAGTGCCGGAGCCAACCGCGTTGCTGGCGTTTTCGATGAGGTTGACGGAGGAGATGATGGAGCCGTCAACTGCGTTTACGAGCACTTGGTAGCGGCCCGGTTCAGCTGCATCGAGGAATGCAACTTCGACTTTGTATGCGAGAACCGCTTTGTTGCCTTGAGCAACGTAGGTCAGTTCAGCGACAGCCGGACGGGACAGTTGGCCGGTGAAACCGGTGGAAGCTACTGCTTTGTCAGACGCTTGAACGCTGGTGATGGAAGCTTTCGTAGCGTTCGGGGTGAGCGCTGCAAAGTCGCCGGTTACGCCTTGCACGTCGCCGTTCGCTTCGTGAACGATCATTTGATGGTCGAGAACGTTGATCCCGTTGATAACTTGGTTCATCTTGGTGTGAGCCACACCGTTTTCGTCATTGTGGGATTCTTTAACTTTGAAGTTGCCTTGAGCTTTAGCAAAGCCGAAGTCTTTGCCAACCAGGTCAAGAGCAGCCATTGCGCGCGCTTCAGCGGTTGCGCCGGATACTTTGCCGAGGGAGCCGACAACGTTGTGAACTTTTCCGTTTTCGTCTTTCAGGGTTGCTTTGTCTGCCGGAGCAGCGCCTGCGGAAACTGCGAAAGCGGAAGCGACGAGGGAAGACATAACCAAAGTCGTGATGAGCTTCTTGTTCATTCGAGAAAACCTCCCATAAGTCTGTTTTTGTCAGACGATTCTGTCGTCTGCAAAATCATCGTACACCCTGTAAATGTACGCTGTCAACAGAAAATTAAAAAATTCTTGAAAAAATACAGCACACCATTTCTAGTGAGTTATGCGAAAAAACTAAAATAAAGATAAAATCCGCCACAATTTGTGACGGATTGGGAAAATTAGACAGCTTTCTTCCTCATTTGACTCGACAAAAACCGGAATGTTTTGCAGGACGGAATGATTTTTGACTTGAAGTTTGATTGAGCGGCCTTAGGGGCGATACTGGAACTGATCTGTGCCGTGTCAAACAGGGAGGTATCGTCCGGCTGATTGATCTCATTACCACGTATTGTAAGGAGTGTATATGTCGAGTATGAGTCGAAGTGATAAATGGAATCTTGAAGACCCTGAAATTCGGGATATGATTGAGCGGTTAAAGTCTGAAATCGCCGTCGAGTACGGCATAACGCTACCGCCGGACGGGTATTGGGGAAGCGTGCCTTCCAAGGATCTCGGCACGATCGGATCCCAGCTGAAAAAACGCCTCCCGCTGGTGATTGAGCATCAAAAACGGAGCCAGAGCGAGAAACGGAGAGTTCGGCGGAAGTCGTGAGCAGTCTGGTGAACGCGGTTGAATCTTGTAAGAACAGGTAACGTTGCTGGAATTTACGGGGTAAAAAGAGGAGTTTTCAATCTGTGTTTCGTAAGTAGAGAAGAGTGCCAGAAGACAGGAGGGAATGCGCCGTGCTACACACTGTGCAAAAAAACCGCGAGGCCTATCTGCCGCTGCTGTTGTTGGCCGACCCGTCGGAGGAGATGGTTCGCCGCTACTTGCCGGAAGGGGAGCTGTATTCTTGGCTCACCTCGGAGGGAGAGACGGTTGGCGTGCTCCATCTGACCGCGCCGGATGACGGTGTGGTGGAAATCAAAAACATCGCCGTCCGCGAGCAGTACCAAGGCCAAGGTCACGGCCGCTCGCTGTTGGAATCGATTTTGAAATTGCTGCGGGAGCGGGAGAGTGTGGAGAAAGTGATCGTCCGCACCGGCAACTCCAGCATCGGAAATTTGGCTTTTTATCAGAAACTCGGATTTCGGATCATGGAGATCGAACACGATTATTTCGTCCGCGAATATGAGCATCCGATCGTTGAAGACGGCATCCGCTGTCGGGATCGGTTGATGTTGGCCCGCACCCTTTAGGGCAAGGGTCCTTTTTTTCGGGAATAGGTGCCGGAATTTCTGCGATATAAGTGCCGGGATTTCGGCAGAAGCAAGGAGGGGATGCGGGATGGATCGAGAGAAGCGCGAAACGCGCGAGACGGTGGAGATGCTCAACGCAATCCTCGCCTCCATCGACGAAGGCATTCACGCGGTGGATCGCAAGGGCATCACCATCTATTACAACGAAGCGGCGGCGAGACTGGACGGTTTGGAGCCGCAAGAGGTGATCGGGCGGCACTTATTGGAGGTGTTTCCGTCGCTTGAGCACGGCACGTCGACGCTTTTGACCGTTATCGAGACGGGGCGGAGCATCCCGGACACGCCGCAGACGTACACCACGTCGCGGGGAACCAAAGTGCACACGGTCAACACCACGTTGCCGATCCTCTCCGGAGGCAAGTTGATCGGAGCGCTGGAAGTCGCCAAAGACCTCACCCGCCTCAAAGAACTGAGCGAAAAACTGCTCGACCTGCAAGCGCAGGTGGTCGGCGTTCCGAAAGCCTCTTCCAAAAAACGAAGTCCGCTGGAGGCGCGTTGGACGTTCGATCAGATTCTGACGCAGAGCCGCGAAATGCTTTTATTGAAGGAGTTGGCGGCACGGGCGGCGGGAACGTCGTCGCCGGTCTTGCTTTCCGGCGAGACGGGGACGGGCAAGGAGCTGTTCGTGCAGTCGATTCACAACGCGTCGCCGCGCCGCCACAAGCCGTTTATCGCGCAGAACTGTGCGGCGCTCCCGGCCCCCTTGCTGGAAGGCTTGCTGTTCGGCACGGTCAAGGGGTCGTTCACAGGGGCGGAGACCCGGCCGGGGCTGTTTGAGTTGGCGGACGGCGGGACGCTGTTTCTCGACGAGATCAACTCGATGCCGATGGAGTTGCAAGCCAAGCTCCTGCGCGTGTTGCAAGAGGGTCTCGTGCGCCGGGTGGGCGATACGAAGGTGATCGAAGTGGATGTGCGGATTCTCGCCGCCACGAATCAAAACCCCCTGCAGGCAATTGAAGCGGGGCTGTTGCGCTCCGACTTGTATTACCGCTTGAACGTCGTGTCGCTGCATCTGCCGCGCTTGGCGGAGCGGCGGGAAGACATTCCGCTGCTGACGAGGGCGTTTCTGACGAAGTTCAACGCGGCGTTCGGCAAGGCGGTGACAGAGTTGGCGCCGGACGTGCAAGACCGTTTCCTCGCTTATGAGTGGCCGGGCAATGTGCGCGAACTGGAGCACGCCGTCGAAGGGGCGATGAACTTGGTGGCGGGCGACCGCATTGAGCGGGAGCACTTGCCGCCGGCGATCCAACAGGCGGCTTTGGGCTGGGAGACGACGTTGCCGAGCGCGAAGTCTGCGCGAGGGGGCGACCGGGCGGAGGGCGGAGACGTCATGTCCGCAATCGGGTTGGCTGACGGGGTGCGGCCGTTGCGCGAGTCGATGGAGCGGCTGGAACAAGAGTTGATCCGGCGGGCGTTGGAGCAGACCGGAGGCAACATCCAGCAAGCGTCAAAGCTGTTGCAGGTGCCGAGGCAGACGTTGCAGTACCGATTGAGCCGTCAGCAGAAGCAAGACGAGTGAGAAGTGCCGAATTTTCGGCGCTTGTGTAGAGGGCTTTGGGAAGTGAAAAAAGGAAGAGACGACCGTTTGGCAGGGAAAACCTTTGCCGGGCGGTCTTTTTTTCTTTTTTTCTGAAGATTGAAGAGAGTTGGCACGGAGTTTGCAATGGTTAGGGAGCAGACACAAACGACGCAAGGGGGATCGCCTGTTATGAAGCAAGGGAATCGCTACGGCTTGCACCGCGTCTTGGAGCCTGTGGGCACGATGCCGCAGCCGGCTTGGCGGATCGACAACACGATGGAGATTTATTCCAATGAAATTCTGCTCGACGTGGAGACGTTGAACATCGACTCCGCCTCGTTCGTACAAATCAAAGAAGCAGAGGGCGGAAACCCCGAGCGCATCGGCGAGCACATGAAGCGCATCGTCGCCGAGCGCGGCAAACATCACAATCCGGTAACAGGATCGGGCGGGATGTTGATCGGCACCGTCCGCGCTGTTGGGGAAGAACTCGCAGGGCGAATCGATTTGAAGCCGGGCGACCGCATCGCCACGCTGGTTTCGCTCTCGCTCACGCCGCTGACAATCGACGAGATTACGCACATGGACGTGAAGACCGGCCAAGTGGACATCAAGGGGCAAGCGATTCTCTTTGAATCGGGGCTGTACGCGAAACTGCCCGGTGAGATTCCGGACCGCGTCGCGCTGGCGGTGCTCGATGTTTGCGGGGCACCGGCGCAGACGGAAAAACTGGTGCAGCAAGGCGACACGGTCGTCGTGCTCGGAGCGGGCGGCAAGAGCGGCACGATGGTGCTCTGCCAAGCGCGCAAGTCGGCAGGGCCGAACGGCACGATCATCGCCGTCGAGTACGGCGAGGCCGGATGCGACCGCCTGCGGGGCTTGGGCTGGGCGGACGTCGTGCTGAACCTCGATTGCACGAAGCCGGTCGACGTGCTCCAAGCGGTGGAGCAAGCGACCGGAGGCCGGATGGCGGATGTCACGATCAACTGCGTGAACATCCCGAACACCGAAATGGCGTCGATCCTCTCGACGCGCGACGAAGGTACGGTGTATTTCTTCTCGATGGCGACGTCGTTTACGGCGGCCGCCCTGGGAGCGGAAGGCGTGGGCAAGGACGTGAAGATGATCATCGGCAACGGCTATACCAAAGGCCATGCCGAGATGTCGTTGAATTTGCTGCGCGAATCGGCGCAACTGAGAGAAGTGTTTGAATCCAAATACCAATAAGGGGGACTTATCCATGAGCATTTTGGAACCGACCCAAGAGCGTTTGCCGCAACATTTTTACGGGAAGCAAAAACGTCACTTCCGCGACATTTCGCTGTGGAAGGACGTCACCAACGACCAATGGAACGACTGGATGTGGCAGTTGACGCACACGATCAACGATGCGGAAGCGCTCGGGCAAGTCATCAACTTGACCGAATCGGAGCGCGTGGGCATCGAGAACATCAAGATGTCGATTCCGCTGCGCATCACGCCGTACTACGCGATGATGATGGACCCGGACGACCCGAACTGCCCGGTTCGCTTGCAAGCGGCTCCGAAGTCTGACGAGATGACCCGCGCGCCGTGGGATATGGAAGACCCGCTGCACGAAGACGAAGACGCGCCGGCGCCGGGGTTGACGCACCGCTATCCGGACCGCGTGTTGTTCTTGATCACCAACCAGTGTTCGATGTACTGCCGTCACTGCACGCGCCGCCGCTTCTCCGGCCAAGTCGGCCACTCCGTGCCGAAGCCGCAGCTCGACGCGGCGATCGACTACATCCGCCGCACGCCGCAGATCCGCGACGTTCTGCTCTCCGGCGGCGACGGTCTGCTTGTCAACGACAAGACGTTGGAATACATCATCTCGAACCTGCGTGCCATCCCGCATGTGGAGATCATCCGCATCGGCACCCGCGCGCCGGTCGTGTTCCCGCAGCGCATCACCGACAACTTGGTCAACATGCTCAAGAAGTATCACCCGGTCTGGATCAACACGCACTTCAACCACCCGGATGAGCTGACTCCGGAAGCGAAAGCGGCGTGTCACAAGATCGCCGACGCGGGCATTCCGCTGGGCAACCAAACGGTGCTCATGCGCGGCGTCAACGACTGCGCGCACATCATGAAACAACTGATGCACGACCTCGTGTTCAACCGCGTGCGTCCGTACTACATCTACCAATGCGACCTCTCCGAAGGCATCCAGCACTTCCGCACCACGGTGTCGAAAGGTCTGGAGATCATGGAGCAGCTGCGCGGTCACACGTCCGGCTATGCGGTGCCGACGTTCGTCGTCGATGCGCCGGGCGGCGGCGGGAAGATCCCGGTCATGCCGAATTACGTGCTTTCGCAAGGCCACAGCAAAGTGGTGCTCCGCAACTTCGAAGGCGTCATCTCCGTGTATCATGAGCCGACCTACGAAGACCAAGGGTGCCCGCCGACCTGCACGCACGATCACAGCACCGACAACGAAATCGGCATCGCGCGCCTGCTCAACGACAAGCAACTGTCGCTGGAGCCGAAGGGCTTGAAGCGCCGCCGTCCGAAGGAGCAATCCGCGGTGCAAGAGACGGCAGCGGCGCTGGAGACGATCAACGACCATCTGCTGGAACAAAGCGACGAGGAGTAAGATGCTGTACCGGGCGATCGCAGAGCGGGGTGTCCGTCGCGTCGCCATCGTCGGCATCGCCAAGCATGCCGGCAAGACGACGGCGATGAACACTTTGCTGACAGAGGCCGCCGCAGCGGGTCGACGCTTGGGCGTCGTGTCCATCGGTGTGGACGGCGAGCGCCGCGATGCCATCATGGGGGTGCCGAAGCCGGACGTGTACGTCCCGGCCGGCGCCCTCGTGGCGTCTGCGGGGGATGTGTTGAACGGCGGAAGCGCGGTGCTGTCCGTCGTGGGGCGGACGGGATTCTCGTCCACTCTCGGAGACGTGTATCTGGCGCGGGTGGAACGGCCGGGCACGGTGTTGCTCGCGGGCATTCGCTACGCCGCGCAAGTGCAGGCGGTGCTGGGGGAGTTTGAGAAGCTCGGAGCGGACTTGTGTTTTGTGGACGGCGCGTTTGATCGGATGATGGCGGCGTCGCCGGAATTGACAGAGGGCGTCGTGCTCGCGACGGGAGCTGTGGTGGCGTCGACGGTGGAAGAGACGGCGCGCAAGAGTGCGTTTTTTGTTCAACGGTTTGCTTTGCCGGTGGCGGAAGAGCCGATCGGCAGGCTGCTGGACGTTGCGGTGGAGCACGGCGGGTTGGTGGTCGGGTGTCCACGGACAAGAGCAGGAGAAGGCTCAGTTTTGGATGCAGATGTCGATCCGGGGTCAGCGGCAGGTTCCGGTGCAGGGTCTGACGAGGCATGGGAGCCGGTTGTGCTGGAGCAGGTCTCAAGCTTCGTCGCCAACCCGCTGACCGACGCGAAGTGGCCGGGGGCAGAGCAAGCCCGTGTGCTGGCTGTTTCCGGCGCCGTCACCGACCGGCTGCTTGGGATGCTGGAAGGGCTGCCCCGCGGATTTACGGTGGTGCTGCCGGACGCGACGCACTTTTTTGCATCGGCGCAGGCATGGAGGAAGTTCCTGCGCCGAGGGCATCGGGTGATGGTGCGCCGTGCGGTGCAGGTGCTGGGGCTGACGGTGAACCCGCATTCCGTTTCCGGATATGACTTGCCGCGCGCGGAGTTGCTGGCGGCGGTGCAAGAAGCGGTCGGCGGGGAACTGACCGTCGTGGATGTGCAAGGAGAGGAGGCGTAGCATGTTCTGGGACGAGACGACAAAGCAAGCGCTGGGTTGGAGCGACGTCTGGGCGCAGTTTCAGACGGTCTCCAAGCCGGGGCAGCGGCTGCGGCGCGGCGTGCGGCCGTTTTTGCCTGACGAGCGGGCGGCGTGGCAGGAGTCCATGCAGGACTGGCAGGTCGCTCGAACGTTTGCGTTCGAGGACGCGAAAGCTTGCCGGGACGCGTTGGTACGCGTGCCGGACCTGGCGCCCGTGCTGAACTTGATCCGCCAGCGGGCGGGTGTGCGCGTGGTCGACTTGTTCGACGTCAAGACGTTCCTCTGGCAAGCCCGTGACTTGCAGAGTCGGCTTGAGGGAGTTCGGGAGCCCGGCTTTGCTTGGTGGCCTCGTCTCGACTGGGATGCTCTCTTGCGCCTCCTCAACCCGCGCGGGGAGTTGGTGCCCGCGTTCTCCTTGCAAGACCTCGGCGATGCGGTGTTGGATTCGTTGCAAGAGGAAGCGCGGAGGCTTGAAGCCGCGATTTTTGCCGCGAAGAAGGAACAGACAGACCGCCTGCGCGCCGCGTTCGGCAAAGCGCCGACCCGCGACGGGCTGGTGATCTTGGAAAAAAAACATGCCGATCTCACCCATGAAGACTTGCGGTTGCAAGGTGTGAATGTGTTTGAGGCCGTATTTGAAGTGATAGAACCGGAAGCGGTGCGGGAGATGCGGGCCGAGCGGGAGCGGCTCTTGGTGGAGATCGAGGATCGCGAAGCCCTCGTGCTGGAGAGCATCGTCACTTCCCTTACACCGTACGCCGACGACTTGGAAAATGCATACGACGCCTGCGGACGTCTCGACTGGGCGCTGGCAAAAGCGGCGGTTGCCCAGAAGTGGGGCGCGTGTGCGGCTGAATGGAACGAGTGCGGCGTACCTCGCGTCGAGCACAATGAATCGCGTGACACGTCGGACGTCCTTCGCTCAGGCTGGCTCCTTCGCACCGGCTGGCATCCGACCGCCCGCACGGGGGTAGAATCCCGCGGGGGCGTGTACACGCCGCTGGACATGCGCTTGCAGCCCGGCGTGGGCCTGATCACCGGCCCGAACATGGGCGGCAAGACCGTCGCGCTGAAAACGCTCGGCTTGCTCCAAGCCCTCGCGCAACACGCGCTGCCCGTTCCCGCCGACGAATTCCGCTTCGAGCCCGTCGATCGCATCGGCTGGTCGGGCGGCGACGAACAGAGCTTGGTCAGCGGCTTGAGTTCGTTTGGCGCGGAGATGCAGCGCCTCGCCGCACTGCTGCGCGAACCGACCCGCGCCCTGCTCTTGCTCGACGAAGTGGCGCGCACCACCAACCCGCAAGAAGGCGAGCGGTTGGCGGTCGGTCTCGCGCAGTATCTGATGACGACCGCGCACAGTGCGCTTTTTGCCTCGCACTTCCCCGGCGTGACGGGAGTTCCCGGCTTGCAGGGATTCCGCGTGGCGGGCCTGCGCCCCGACGTGTGGGCGAAGTGGGAGTCGTCGCAGAGCTCGACGCCCGACCCCGAACGCCTGCTGGCGGAGTTGCAACAGGCGATGGATTACCGGCTTCTCCCGGCTGAGAGCCAAGACGTGCCGCAGGACGCGTTGCGGATTGCGCGGCTGTTCGGCTTGCCGGAGGAGATCATTCGAAAGGAGGGCCCCTGAGCCCATGAGCAAACTGTACTTGGACCCGAACCTGATCGCCCGGGCCCGCACGGCGGCGTCCGACATCGCCGACTCGTTGCAGTCCTTTATCTTAGAGCGCACCACCGTCGCGGTGGAGCGCACCGTGTTGCGACTGTACGGCATGGACGGCGTGGACGCGGACTATGTGCCGCTCCCGAACGTCGTCGTCGACCACTTGAAGGAAGGCGGCGTGCTGGAGCGCGGCGCGGCGACGTTTGTCTTGAACGCCGTCCTGCAAACCGGCCGAACGATCCAAGAGATCGGCGAAGCGGTGGCGGACGGCACTCTGAACCTCTGCGAACTTCCGCTCGCGTCCCTTGACGAGATTCGGAAAAAGGGCATCGAGCTCGCAACCGCCAGCTTGGAGCGCATCCGCGCCAACCGCGCCAAGCGCGACGAGTACCTCACGCGCCTCGGCGAAGGTCCGCAGCCGTACATCTACGTCATCGTCGCGACGGGCAACATCTACGAAGACGTCGTGCAGGCGAAAGCGGCGGCCCGCCAAGGCGCGGACATCATCGCCGTCATCCGTTCGACGGGGCAATCCCTCATCGACTATGTGCCGTACGGAGCGACCACGGAGGGCTTCGGCGGAACGTATGCGACGCAGGAGAACTTCAAGATCATGCGGGCGGCGCTCGATGAAGTAGGCGAAGAGATCGGGCGCTACATCCGACTGTGCAACTACTGTTCCGGGCTTTGCATGCCGGAAATCGCGGCGATGGGCGCGATTGAGCGCCTCGACGTGATGCTCAACGACGCGCTCTACGGCATCCTCTTCCGCGACATCAACATGCAGCGCACGCTCGTCGACCAGAACTTCTCGCGGATGATCAACTCGTTTGCGGGCGTCATCATCAACACCGGCGAAGACAACTACCTGACGACCGCCGACGCGGTGGAGCAGGCGCCGTCCGTGCTGGCGTCGCAGTTTATCAACGAGCAGTTGGCGCTGCGCTCCGGCCTGCCGGAAGAGCAGATGGGGCTTGGGCA
The DNA here is from genome assembly GCF_000714935.1 of Tumebacillus flagellatus. GTDB lineage: Bacteria > Bacillota > Bacilli > Tumebacillales > Tumebacillaceae > Tumebacillus > Tumebacillus flagellatus. The sequence continues at coordinate 127,121 of NZ_JMIR01000012.1, read as the reverse complement.
CGCGTTTGAGATGAGCCCGGACTTGGAAGACGGCTTCCTCTTGGAGCTGTCGCAGGCGCAGATGGCGCGCGAGATTTTCCCGCGCGCGCCGCTGAAGTACATGCCGCCGACCAAGCACATGACCGGGAACATTTTCAAAGGACATGTGCAAGACACGCTGTTCAACATGGTCGGCGTGATGACCAACCAAGGCATTCAATTGCTCGGCATGATGACGGAAGCGATTCACACGCCGCTCATTCACGATCGGCACATCGCGATTGAAGCGGCGAAGTACGTGTTCAAAAACATGCGCAACTTCGGCGAAGAGATCGAATACAAGCGCGACGGCAAGATCGTGGCGCGGGCGCAGGAAGTGCTGAACGACGCGGCGGCGAAACTTGAAGAGATCCGCGACATCGGCATGCTCGAAGCGATTTCGCGCGGGATGTTTGCCGACGTGAAGCGCACGATGACCGGCGGCAAGGGTCTGCACGGCGTGTTCATGCGCGCCGAGGACTATTGGAACCCGTTTGAGACGTTGCTGCGGGCGGAGTTGGGATTGGAGGCGATGGCACGATGAGCGAAGCGGCACGCTACGAACCTTGGAAAAACCGCGACATGACGCACGTGCGCCCCTACGGCGACACGTTCGACGACGGCGTGGTGCAATTGTCGTTCTCGCTGCCCGTCCCGCCCGGCGAGGAAGCGGCGGAAGCGGCGCGGCAGTTGGTGACGCAGATGGGCTTCGTGGAGCCGTCGGTGACGCACCAGCATGACCTCGGAGAAGACTTCACGTTTGTGGTGTTGTACGCCAAGACCAAAGCGGCGGTGGACTTCACCAAGATCAAAGTGGCGAAAGTCGATTCGCCGCGCATGTCGTTTTACGAGATCAACGAGTTTATCGAAGAGAACTTCGGGCGCAAGATTACGATCATCGGCGCGTGCACGGGCACGGACGCGCACACGGTCGGGATCGACGCGATCATGAACATGAAGGGCTACAACGGCGAGTACGGCTTGGAGCGCTACCCGATGATCGACGCGTACAACTTGGGGGCGCAAGTAGAGAATGAAGAGATGGTCGCCAAAGCGATCGAACTGAACGCCGACGCGATCCTCGTCTCGCAAGTCGTCACGCAAAAGGACGTGCACATTCCGAACCTCGCGCAACTCGTCGAGTTGTTAGAGGCGGAAGGATTGCGCGAGAAGCTGATCCTCATCTGCGGCGGCCCGCGCATCGGGCACGAACTGGCGCTGGAGCTCGGCTATGACGCAGGTTTCGGGCCGGGGACGCTGGCACCGGATGTGGCGAGCTATGTGGTGCAAGAGATGATGAAGCGGGGATTAAAGTAGGTTACCTTAATTTGGTCGTGACAAGAGGCGCTCCTTTCAACGGAGATGCCTTTTTTCACCTCTTGCGGGGCATAACATACGATATGTGGAACGTCCGCAGAAGAATGGGGGGCAAGTCAACATGTGGAACTCCGTGTACGAAGGTTGGCTCGCGCTTTGCAAACGAGTGCGGGCGCGGGTGTCGGGCTTCTCGAATGCGTCTGAAATTCGGGAGATTTCCCGCTGCCTGCACGAGCGTTTGAAAAAAACCCCCCTTCCCGCCGACCCGTCCTTGCTGAAGGGAGCAGACCGCGCCCTCTACGACCGCATCCTCTCTGAAACGCGTCGCCAAAACCGCAACAACGTCACCCGCACGACCGCGTACTGGGAGATCTTCCAACGCGCCCCGGAACTGCATTGGGCGTTGCTCGCCCACATGGTCTCGCGCAACGGCGGGTACAACATGACCGACCTGCGCGGCGACTTGCTGCCGCGGATGATGGAGGGGAGGGAGGCGGAGCAGTTTTTTCAGTTTCTGGAGCGGGCGAATTTCTTGATCTTCGGCGATGCCTATCCGCAGTTGTTGCTGTACGAAGCCAGCCGGGACGCGGGCAAGCCGCTGTTTCATCTGTTGCCGTACTTTGGCGTGTCGCAGTTTATGAGCATCGTCTGGGAGCGGTTTTGGGAGACGAACGACTCGGAGTTGCTGACGATGGCGCTCGTCGTCAACGAGCAAAACTACATCGAGCACCGCGTCGTCCGCAATCCGAAGTACCTCCCCGTAATGAATTCGTTTGAGTTCAAGGCGCAGACGATTCTCAATCTGACGCAAGTGGTGTTTCCTTATCAAAGCCCCTACGACAAGCCCAAGGTGCAATTGGCGGGCGTCACGGTGGCGACGTTTCTGTCGCTGACGGAGCGTATCGACACGGGGCGGCGGTTGTACGCGATCTTGTTCGGGAAGCCGGAGGTGTACGACGGCGTGCTGAAATGGGCGGAGCGCACGCCGCACACCGCGTCGCGGGCAGACTACTGGCCGCATCTGTACACACCCAAGCGGCAGGAGCAAGAGCAGTCGGAGCAACGGTACAGCCCGCGCTTGAACGGGCTTTTTTTGAAAAAAGGGGCGTTGCCTCTGCACTCGCCCCCGCTTGGCGACGCCTGGCCGGACGTCGAAAACCCGGAGCCGCCGGGCGGGCACGACTGGTGCCGGAGCGCCGACGCGGCGAAGGAGTTGTACGGGACGCGCCCCGGGAAAAACTTCAACCTGACCGCCGCCTGCGCCAAAACCCTCGCCATGATTGAAAAAGCGGTCGCCGCCGAGACGTGGTGGGACGGAAACAAACAGAGTCGCGAATAAAAAAACCGCTCTCCGGCGCACAGGCTGAAGAGAGCGGTTTTTCTGTGTTTCTTATGTGTTGGGTGGATTAGAGGCAGCTAGCGCGGCAGATATCCGGGATACACTTTTCCTTGACTTGTTGGACCACAGCGTTTTTCGAAACATTGACTTTCACGACTTTTTTCATAAGGAGCACCTCCAAGTGGGATTGAGGAGTAAAGGATATCCTCTGTACTATGATATTACCCTTTATTTACTCCAGAACCATTATTAACCATTTCCGCATCCTTTTTTTATCATCGGGGTTCCAACAGGTACGTAAACGGATGTTCGATCATCTGCAGGGCGCGCTCACGAACCTTCGGCACCGCGATGTCAGCGAGGCAGTCCGCCACGTCGCGGGTGAACGCTTGGTGGGAGGCCGGGGAAATGTCGTTGCCGTTGCGGAGCACGGTGGCGGCGTCGTCGGCGAACGCGAGCAGCCGGCTTTGCACGAGCGAGTTCAGGTCGTCCAGCTCCGTTTCCAAGAATCCGCGCAGTTCGGCGATGCGATTGAGCCATTCGCGCCATTTCCACCGTTGTTGGTTCACGCGGCGCAACTCGGAATCGAGTTCCGGCAGCGAGTCGGAGGAAAACAGCGAGATACGGTCTGTCCAAGCGTCAGGGTGAAGGCACTCTTGAAATTTCTGCAGACAAAACGGCTCGGGCGGCAGCAGTTCAATGACGGCGCGGTAGGAGGGAATCCGGTTGCGGCTTGCAGCTTGCTTTGCCCAAGACGCGTGCATTTCTTGGTCGTGCAAGTAGCGGGCAAACGGCTCACGGATGCGTTGCACCTCTTCGTCGGGCAGTTCATGCAAGGCGAGCAGATGGCGTTTCAAGCGGTTGTCCGCGATGCGGCACTCGTCGTCTTCGGCAAGCAAGACAAAGCGTTTGCGATAGAGCGCCAACGAACGCCGGGTGAGAGGCGCGTGCAGTCCTTGCATCACTTCATAGCGAAACCGCCCGTACTCCGGGAAGGTGGAATGCGCCATGTACCCGTCGTCGATCAAGTTCAGGTCGTCGCGCACCGCCATGATTTCGGACAGGATCAGTTCGTCCAAGCAGGAGATCGACGTTTCCATGTGCACAAACGCGGTGGAGTCTTCCGCCTCCCCCTCTCCCATCGTGCGGGGATAGAGGTCGTGAAACAGCAAGATGTGCGCCATCTCGTGGTGGAAACTCTGAAACGGGTATTTGACCGTCTGCCCCGGCACATACGTATGGCCGTTTTGATAGATGCGTCCGTGTTCCGGGCGAAACGTGCTGAGGCGGTGCGTGTCGAGATCGAGAAACAGCGTGATGCCGGCGTTGTAACTGTGCGCCCAGATCGCTTGATAAGTGGGGGAGAGCAAGAGCGCGGTCGAATGGTTGAGAATGCGCACGGGAATGTTAAAAAACTGCGCCTGCGTCTCTTCTTGCAGCGACAGCCAGGTCATGCCGAGCGCCAGCGCTTGATACAGCTCAAATTCTCCGATGCGGGCGGAGTCGACTGTGTAGCGATGGAGAGCTTGCAGGCAGGAGACTTTGGACGCGGCTTCATAGTCGTAGGAGGCGTGAAACGTATCCAGCGCGGACTTGAAATCTTCCGGCTCGACCGAGAGCAGCACGTTGAGGCCGTCCACCCACAGATCGCCTCCCGTCTCGGTTTCAAGGAAGAGATCGGGATCGGCCGCTTGACGGCGCAGGGTTTCGAATTGATGAAGCAGTTCGGTGCGAGAGACAAACATGGCGGGACACCCTTTCCTGAAGATATTCATAAATTCAACGTATGGGAGAAGGTCAAGACGTATGACTGTGGAGGAGAAAGGGCACCGTATGGGCAAACGGGGGTGTTAGGGGGATGTGGAAATTTTTTCTGACCGCTGTGAGCTTGGTTTGTGCCCTGATGCTTGGGAGCGGGAGCGCGCACGCCGCCTTGGAGCCGGAGCGGATTCTCGTGTTTGACGTCAAGAAACAAGAAGTCGTCAAAAAAATCGACAACACGCCCGCACTGCAAGCCGAAGCCAAAAACTGGCTCGGCACGATCACCGGACTCTCGCCGCGCGTACATCTGGGCATGGACAAAGGGCTGGTCGTGAAGATTCCGATGGACCCGCCGACCCGCGTGGAAAACCAGTGGATGAACGATGAGATCACGGAGATTGATTTGATACTGCGTCCGGGAGAGAAGCCGGCGATGCTGTTGTTTTCGGAAGACAACCAAGCGCGGGTGTTTGAGTTTTCGCATGATGTCGATAAATTCTTACGAAAAACGCACTTGCGGTATCAGTGACCGCAAGTGCGTTTTTTGAGTTCCATTTAGAGGCTGCGCAGGATGGCGCGCACCGGAGCGGCGCAAGAGCCTTCGATTTTCATCGGCAGGGCGATCAGTTCATAACGGCCTGCGGGAACGTCTTGCAGGCGCAAGTTCTCCAAGATGTACACGCCGCGGGTTAAGAAAACACCGTGTGCGTCCAGAGTCTTGCTGTCGGCGGGGTCGACGGACGGCGTGTCGATGCCGATCAAGCGGACGCCGAGGCCGGCGAGGAAGTGCACCGCTTCGGGTGCGATGGCGGTGAAGTCGGTGTTGAAGACGGCAGGGTCGGGGTAGGAGTCGGTTTTGAAGAGGACGCGTGCGGGTGTGCCTGCGGTGTTTTTTAGCTGCGCTTCGACAAACTCCCGGGTGATGAGCGGCCCGATGTCACGCGGCACGTCGAGGACCAGCGCCTCGCCGACATAGACGTCGAGGGGGACTTCCTCCGTCTTGCCGCCTTCGCTTCCATAATGATACGGCGAATCGCCGTGCGTCCCCACATGCGGGCTCATCACGATCCGCGACACATTGCAACTCCCGCCCATCTCCATCGTCCAGACCCATTCCAACGAAAACGGCGTATCGCCGGGGAACGGGGCGGTTTGCGCAGAGACGGACATGGTGATGTCGTACATCATTTTCATCGTGCACCTCCAAGGAATCGGGTCTCAAAACTGACCGATCCGTCTAAATTCAAGCAATTCGGTCTCTTCCTCCTCCATCTTCATCTATTCCCGCGAAACTGTCCAGAGCCGCCGTCACAACCTAAATTTCACTCTCGAATTTTTCGGGCAAATCGTGTATAAGTATAGGTAGGACATTTCTCGCCGCAAGGACCGACCGATCGGTCGGTTTTGAATGATGATTCATTCATATTTTAGGCATACAAGGAGTGAAGACTACATGGAGTGGATTCGCGTTCTTCTGTTCCTGGCGCTGGCCGGAGCAGCGGGGTACTACAGCTTGTCGGCTTTTTACAAGCGCTATCAATACTTGATGCTCGGTGCCCAAGAGGATCGTTTTAACGATCGAGACGCCCGCATCAGCGGCTTCTTCAAATACGTTCTCGGCCAAGGGAAAGTCTTGGCGGAACCGGCGGGCATCGCGCACGCCGTCATCTTCTACGGCTTCATCATCATCTCGATCGGGGCGTTGGACTTCTTCGTTTACCATCTGACCGGCGGGCATCACATTCCGGGTCTGGGTTCGGACGCATTTGTCTTCTTGCATGAGATGGCGAACATCCTCGTGCTGATCTCGCTTGGCATCGCGGCGCTGCGCCGCTACATCCTCAAACCGATGCGTTTGGATGTGACGATGGAAGCCGGCTTGATCGTCGGCATGATCGCGTTCTTGATCCTCACCGACTACGCGTTCTGGGGCGCAAACGACGCGCTGGAAGGCAGCCAACCGGGCTTCGTCGCTCCGGTCGTCGGCTGGCTCGCGACCTCCGTGTACGCCGGCCTGTCGGAAACCACGCTGAAAGTCGTCAAGGAGATCTTCTTCTGGCTGCACTCCGGCGTCCTGTTCTACTTTGCGGTGTTCATCCCGCGCTCCAAGCACTTGCACATGGTCGGCGCGATGTTCAACACCTACTTCCGCAAAACCGACTCCACCCGCCCGAAAGGTCGTTTGAAGAAACTCGACCTCGAAGACGAGTCGATCGAAGAGTTCGGCGTCGGCCGCATCGATCAATTCTCTTGGCGTCAACTGCTCGACGGCTATGCGTGCACCGAGTGCGGCCGTTGCCACGTCAACTGCCCGGCAACGCTGTCCGGAACGGAGCTGTCTCCGAAATACCTGATTCTCAAGATGAAAGACCACCTGCTCACCGTCGGCGACTCTCTCGTCGCGCAGAAAGCTTCCAGCGTGCACGGCGCAGACGGCACCAACGTGGAAGTGGCGGCGACCGCCGAACTGCCGATGCTGATCGGCGACGTCTACACCGAAAACGAAATCTGGGCTTGCACCACCTGCCGTGCGTGCGAAGAAGCGTGCCCGGTCTTCAACGAACACGTCGACAAGATCATCGACATGCGCCGTTACTTGGTGCTGACGGAAGGCAAAGCAGAGCCGGAAGTCAACCGCGCGTTCCAAAACCTTGAGCGTCAATCCAACGAATGGGGCCAAAACCGCAAAACCCGCGGCGACTGGGCCAAAGAGATGGGCGTGAAGACGATGGCAGAAGTCGACGGCGAAGTCGAATGGCTGTACTACGTCGGTTCCTCCGCTTCGTTTGACGCACGCAACCAGAAAATTGCACAAGCCTTTGCCAAGCTGCTCCAAGAAGCGGGCATTGACTTCGCGATCCTCGGCGCTGAGGAAGAATCGGACGGCGACACCGCGCGCCGCCTCGGCAACGAGATGCTGTACCAATCGCTCGTCGAAGCGAACATCGAAATCTTCAAAGAGTACGGCGTGAAGAAGATCGTCACGACCTGCCCGCACGCGTACAACACCTTCAAGAACGAATACCCGGACTTCGGGTTTGAACTGGAAGTGGTGCTTCACCACACCGAGCTGTTGGCGCAACTGATCGACGAAGGCAAGCTGAACCCGACTCACGAAGTCGATCACCTGCTGACCTTCCACGATTCCTGCTACCTCGGCCGTTACAACGACATCTACACCGCACCCCGCTACATCCTCACCAAACTGCCGGGCGTCAAGCTCGTCGAGATGGAGCGCAACCGCACCAAGTCGATGTGCTGCGGCGCAGGCGGCGGCGGTCTGTTCAAGGAAGACACCGGTGAACAGCGCATCAACGTCATGCGCACCGAGCAAGCGATCGAAACCGGCGCGACGGCGATCGGCACCGCATGCCCGTACTGCATGACCATGATCACCGACGGCACCAAGGCGAAGAACGTCGAGGAGAATCTCCCGGTGTACGACGTCGTGGAACTGCTTTCGATGTCGGTGTTCGGGAATTAAATAGAACGAAAGCACGAGACGAAAAAGATCGGGAGCAGCTCCCGGTCTTTTTTCTTGTACGCTTGAAGATGTAAAATATCTGACTTTTCATTCTCCTCACCCGCTTTCAAATTTCGTGTATAATAGAAGCAGAAGCACCAAGCTGAAACCGACTGTTTGTTTGAAACTGAATGATTCTTCATTCATCCATAAAAAGGAGTGTCCAACATGCGCAAGACGGTCATTGTTTCTTCCGCACGCACCCCGTTTGGGAAGTTCGGCGGTTCCCTGTCCTCGCTTACCGCGACCGACCTCGGCGGCATCGTTATCAAGGAAGCGCTTTCTCGCGCCGGCGTATCGGCTGATCTCGTCGACGAAGTGATCATGGGGATGGTGCTCCAAGGCGGCGCCGGTCAGATTCCGTCCCGCCAAGCAGCGATCAAAGCGGGCCTCTCCTGGGAAGTCCCGACCCAGACGATCAACAAAGTGTGCGCATCCGGCATGCGCGCCGTGACGCTGGCGGATCAGATCATCCGCACGGGCGACGCGGACGTCATCGTGGCGGGCGGCATGGAGTCGATGTCGAACGCGCCGTACATCCTACCGAAGGGTCGGTTTGGCTTGCGCATGGGCGACGGTCAACTCGTAGACCTCATGCAGTACGACGGCTTGCGCTGCGCGTTCCACGACGTGCCGATGGCGGTGCACGGCTCGGTCGTCGCCGACGAATACGACATCTCCCGTGAAGCGCAAGACCAATGGGCGTTGCGCTCGCAACAGCGCGCCGCACAAGCCCGTGAAGCCGGCAGGTTCGCACCTGAGATCGTCCCGGTCGAAATCACCGGCAAAAAAGGCACCACCCTCGTCGAGCACGACGAAGCGATTCGCCCGGAATCCACGCTCGAAGGCTTGGCGGCGCTCAAACCGGTCTTCAAAAAAGACGGCTCGATCACCGCAGGCAACGCGCCGGGCGTCAACGACGGCGCGGGCGCGCTGGTCTTGATGTCGGAGGACAAAGCAAATGAGCAAGGCGTGAAGCCGCTGGCAACCATTCTCGGCCACGCGCAAGTCGGCCAAGACGCGCCGTACATCGCGACAACGCCGGGCCTTGCGATTCAAAAACTGTTGAAAAAGACAGGATATACCTTGGAAGACATCGACTTGTTTGAAGTCAACGAAGCGTTTGCGGCGGTCACCCTCACCTCCGGCAAACTGCTCGGCTGGGACGAGGAGAAAGTCAACGTCAACGGCGGCGCGGTCGCGCTCGGTCATCCGATCGGCGCATCGGGCGCGCGCATCATCGGCGCGCTGATCTACGAACTCCGTCGTCGCGGCGGCGGCCTCGGGATTGCGGCGATCTGCTCCGGCGCGGCGCAGGGTGACGCGATTCTGCTGCAAGTGCATCCCGAGTAATTTTTTTCCGAAACCACCCATCCACTAAAGGGGCGTGCCAAACGCCCCTCCTACATAGGAGGCAGACAATCATGGAAATCCGCAAAGCACTCGTCGTCGGCGCAGGCCAAATGGGCTCCGGCATCGCGCAAGTTTTCGCACAAGCAGGTCTGGAAGTCGTCCTGAACGACATCAAGCCTGAATTCCTCGAACGCGGCATCGCCGTCATCACCAAAAACCTCTCCCGCGACGTGGAAAAAGGCCGCAAGACCGAAGAGGAAAAAGCAGCGGTCCTCGCCCGCATCCACCCGACCACGAACATGGGCGACGCGCACGACGCGCAACTGGCGGTCGAAGCGGCAACCGAGAACATGGAAATCAAGAAAAACATCTTCCGCCAAATGGATGAAGTGCTCCCGACCGGCGCGGTTCTCGCGACCAACACCTCTTCGCTGCCGATCACGGAAATCGCGGCTGTCACCTCCCGCCCGGAACTCGTCATCGGCATGCACTTTATGAACCCGGTTCCGGTCATGAAGCTCGTCGAGATCATCCGCGGTCTCGCCACCACCAACGAAGTCTACGAAGCGATTGAAGACCTGACCAAGAAGATGGACAAAGTGCCGGTCGAAGTCCAAGACTTCCCGGGCTTCGTTTCCAACCGCGTCCTGATGCCGATGATCAACGAAGCGATCTACTGCGTCTACGAAGGCGTGGCGTCGGTTGAAGACGTCGACCAAGTCATGAAGCTCGGCATGAACCACCCGATGGGCCCGCTGACCCTCGCAGACTTCATCGGCCTCGACACCTGCCTCGCGATCATGGAAGTGCTCCATGAAGGCTTCGGCGATTCCAAATACCGTCCGTGCCCGCTGCTGCGCAAGTACGTCAAAGCAGGCTGGCTCGGCAAGAAAACCGGCCGCGGTTTCTACCAGTACTAAGGGAGGCGCAACGAGATGACCTACGAAAACCTGCTGTTTGAAGTCCGCGACCACATCGGCTTCATCACCCTCAACCGTCCGAAATCGCTGAACGCCCTGAACTCCGCGCTTCTGCGCGAACTGGGCCATCTGCTCGACGAAATCAAAACCAACGACGACATCCGTGCCGTCATCTTGACCGGTTCCGGGGAAAAAGCGTTCGCAGCCGGCGCGGACATTTCCGAAATGCAACCGATGACCGCGATCCAAGGCCGCAAGTTCTCAGCAGACGGCATGGACTCGATCACGAAGTTGGAAACCCTGCCGCAGCCGACGATCGCGGCTGTGAACGGCTTTGCGCTGGGCGGCGGCTGTGAAGTCGCGCTGGCGTGCGACCTGCGCATCGCGTCGACCAACGCGAAATTCGGCCAGCCGGAAGTCAACCTCGGCGTGACGCCGGGCTTCGGGGCGACCCAACGCCTGCCGCGCCTCGTCGGAGCGGGCATCGCCAAGGAACTGCTCTTGACCGGCGACACCATCGGCGCCGACCGCGCGTACGAAATCGGCCTCGTCAACCACGTCGTCGAACCGGCGCAACTGATGGACAAAGCGATTGAGATCGCCGCCAAGATGGCAAGCAAAGGCCAACTCTCCGTCCGCATGACGAAGCAAGGCGTCAACGAAGGGATGAACATGGACGTGGAGCGCGGCCTGCAATACGAGACCGAACTGTTCGCTCTCTCCTTCTCCACCGAAGATCAAAAAGAAGGCATGCAAGCGTTCCTTGAAAAGCGCCCTGCGAACTTCCAGGGCAAGTAAGGAGGTCCTATGATGGATTTTCAATTCACCAAAGACCAGCGCGACATGCAACAGATGGTGCGCGATTTCGTCCAAAACGAAATCATCCCGCGCGCTGCAGAGATTGACGCCACCGACAACTTCCCGCGCGATCTGATCACGAAAATGGGAGAACTCGGCCTGATGGGCATCCCGGTTCCCGAAGAGTACGACGGGGTCGGCGCCGACTTCGTCTCCTATATCTCCGCCATCGAAGAGATTTCCTACGGCAGCGCGTCTGTCGGCGTCATCCTCGCCGTGCACACGTCGGTCGGCACCTACCCGATTTTGAATTTCGGCACGGAGGAGCAGAAGCAGAAGTACGTGCCGAAGCTCGCGTCCGCCGAGCTGATCGGCGCGTTCGGCTTGACCGAACCGGGAGCGGGTTCCGACGCGTCGGGCCTGCGCACGCGCGCGGTTCGCGACGGTGACAACTACATTCTCAACGGCTCCAAGATTTTTATCACCAACGGCGAAGTGGCGGACATCTTCAACGTGTTTGCCGTCACCGATCCGGAAAAAGGGGCCAAGGGCGTCACGGCGTTCATCGTCGAACGCGGAACCCCGGGCTTTACAATTGGCAAAAAAGAACACAAAATGGGCATGAACGGCTCGGGTACGGTCGAGTTGATTTTTGACAACGCGGTCGTGCCGGCGTCGCAGCGACTTGGCGAAGAGGGCGAAGGCTTTACAATCGCCATGTCCAACCTCGACGGCGGGCGCATCGGCATCGCGGCGCAAGCGCTGGGGATTGCCCGCGCCGCTTTTGACTACGCGGTGGAATACGCGAAACAGCGCCGCCAGTTCAACAAGTCGATCGTCGACTTCCAAGCGATTCAGTTTATGATCGCCGACATGGCGACCAAGATCGAGGCGGCGCGCCTCTTGACCTACCAAGCGGCGACTCTCCGTCAGCAGGGATTGCCGTGCGGCAAGCAGGCTTCGATGGCGAAGTACTACGCGTCCGACGCGGCGATGAGCATCACCACCGACGCGGTGCAAATCTTCGGCGGCTACGGCTACTCCAAGGAGTTTCCGGTGGAGCGCCTGATGCGCGACGCGAAAGTCACGCAGATTTACGAAGGCACGAACCAAATCCAGCGCGTCGTCGTCTCGAAGCACCTCCTCAAGTAAGCGCAACGATCCCGGCTTACACACGACACGAGAAGATACCAGAAGGGAAGCGACAACCAGATGAATTTCCAACTGACCCAAGACCAACAGGACATCCGCAACCTGGTCCGCGACTTTGCGCTCAACGAAGTCGCGCCGACCGCAGCAGAACGCGATGAGAAAGAAGAATTCTCCCACGAGATTTTCAATAAGATGGCGAAGATCGGCCTGACGGGCATTCCGTGGGGAGAAGAGTACGGCGGTGCGGGCATGGACTACGTGTCGTACGTGATCGCGGTCGAAGAACTCTCCCGCGTCTGCGCATCGACCGGCGTTACGCTCTCCGTGCAAACGTCGCTGGCAGGCTGGCCGATCAACGCGTTCGGCACCGAAGAGCAGAAGCAAAAATACCTGCGCCGTCTCGCGGAAGGCACGTCGATCGGCGCGTACGGCTTGACCGAACCGGGCTCCGGCACCGACGCGGGCGCGATGCGCACCACGGCGGTGGAGAAAGACGACCACTGGCTGCTCAACGGCTCCAAGATCTTCATCACCAACGGCGGCGTGGCGGACATCTACGTGGTCTTCGCCGTCACCGATGCGGAAAAACGCACCCGCGGCGGCATCACCGCGTTCATCGTCGAAGCGTCCTACCCGGGCTTCTCCGTCGGCAAGCATGAGAAGAAACTCGGCATCCGCGCGTCCACGACCACCGAGATCATCTTCGAAGACGTGAAAGTCCCGAAAGAAAACGTGCTCGGCAAAGTCGGCGACGGCTTCAAAGTCGCGATGATGACCCTCGACGGCGGCCGCAACGGCATCGCGGCGCAAGCGCTCGGCATCGCCCAAGGCGCGCTCGACCTCGCGACCGAGTACGCGAAGCAGCGCGAGCAATTCGGCAAACCGATCGCGAACAACCAAGCGATTCAATTCAAACTGGCCGACATGGCGACCGAGATCGAAGCGGCGCGCCTCTTGACCTACCAAGCGGCGTGGCTGGAAAGCAACGGCTTGCCGTACTCCAAGCAATCCGCGATGGCGAAAGTCTTCGCGTCGGAAGTCGCGGTCAAAGCCGCTTCGGAAGCGGTGCAAATCTACGGCGGCTACGGCTTCACCCGCGAATACCCGGTGGAACGCCTCTACCGCGATGCGAAAATCACCCAAATCTACGAAGGTACCAGCGAGGTTCAACGCATGGTCATCTCGCGCTTCCTTCTGAAGGACTGATCCTATGCATGAGCTGGTCGCCCGCATTCTCGCCGGGGACAAACGGGCCGTCGCCCGCGCCATCACCCACATCGAGAATGACGCTTCGGAAAAAAACGCAATCCTGCGCGATCTGCACCCGCACACGGGCCAAGCATTTCTGGTCGGTCTCACCGGGCCGCCGGGCGCGGGCAAAAGTTCGCTGACCGATCGGCTGATCGGCTACTTGCGCCGGGAGTTTGACTACTCGATCGGTGTCGTCGCCGTCGACCCGACCTCGCCGTTCACCGGCGGGGCGATCCTCGGCGACCGCGTGCGCATGGGCACGCACGCCCTCGACCCCAAGGTGTTCATCCGTTCGATGGGCACCCGCGGGTCGCTGGGCGGCTTGTCGCGCGCGACCCAAGAAGCGATCCGCGTGCTCGACGCGTACGGGTGCGACGTGATCTTGATCGAGACGGTCGGCGTCGGGCAATCGGAACTCGACATCATGAACGTCGCCGACTCCACGGTCGTCGTCTTGAATCCGTCGGCGGGTGACCACATCCAGACGATGAAGGCGGGGATTATGGAGATCGCCGACCTGTTTGCGATCAACAAAGCCGACTTGCCGGGCACCGACAAGACGGAGCGCGAACTGCAATACATGCTGGACATGCTCGGCCACATCCCGTGGCGGCCGCCCGTCGTGCGGACGATCTCCCGCGACAACCAAGGCTGCCCGGAACTGTGGGCGGCGGTGCAGAAGCATCGTCAATATCTCCACGACTCCGGCCTCTGGACGGAGCGCCGCCAACAGCGCCGTCAAGAGGAGATCGTCGGCATTGTCGAAGGCACGATTGCGCGCCGTTTGAAAGAGCAGATCTCCGCCGACACCGAGTGGGCGCAGAAACTCGCCCAAGTCGAAGCGGGCGCGCTCGATCCGTATCAACTCGCCGACGAAATGATGCAAAACATTTTAAAGCGGTAAAAAAGGAACCAACCCGTCGCATCGCGAATTTCCCCAACAGGTGTTCGCGTGCAAAGACCCTCTGTCGCCGCGCGTGACGGAGGGTTTTTTGATGCAAAGAACGGAGGTTTTGCGCATGAATTGGGTGCAACAATATCTGGAGCACTTGGGCGTTGTGGCGGAGCGGCCCGATTGGGAGACGCTCGCCAAGCTGACCCAAGCGCATCTCTTGAAGATCCCGTACGAATTGCTGAGCAAGATCCACTATTACAACCACCGCGAAGAGAACGGCTGGCTGGTGCCGCCGGCGGAGGTTTTTGTGGAGAACTTGGTGAGCAAGGGGTGGGGCGGGAACTGCTTCATCTTGAACTTCAACTTCGGGCGGCTGCTCGAAGCGCTCGGCTATGAGCTGGACTACTGCCGGGTCGCGCCGGGGCACATGGCGATACGCGTGCACCTCGACGGAAAAGTCTGGTACACCGACGTCGGCTACGGCGCGCCGACGTACCGCCCGCTGCTGCTCGACGAAGAACCGGATTTCACGTCGCTCTACGGAGAGCGGGTGAAGATCACCAAGCTGGACGAGGGACGTTATGAGATTGAACGCTTCTACTACGAAGACCTCTTCTCGAAGAAGATCATCGAGTGGCAACCGTTGACGATCGCCGACTTTGACGAAGACGTGGCGCTTTCGCACCGCGACGTCGACGACAACTCGTTCATGCGCAGAGCGTCGGCGGACGGGATCAAGTCGGCGTATGAGAAGGTGTGGATCGACACGAACCGCCACTTGCGGATGGACACCAAGGGGCGGCATGAGACGCCGATGCCGGATGTGGAGACGTTTTTGCGCATGTTGCAGGAGACGTTCGGGATTGAGCGCGCCGTCGCAGAAGAAGCGATCGCCTTCGTCCATTCCCCGGAGAGAGGCGTGAAAACCCGCGAACTTGCCGAGCACAACCGACGTCGGTACGGAGGTTAATCGAGAAACCGGATGACGGAACTGAAACATGAAAAACCCTGCGATACGTCGTTGCCGACGAGGTCGCAGGGCTTTTTTTACTTCAAAAACCGGATCGTGAACGGGTAGCGGTACGCTTCGCCGCCGTACGCTTTCACGCCGGCGATGATCAGCAGCACCAGCGTGGCGATGCCGATGATCGGCAGGAGAATCAGCCCGATGAACACCAAGCAGAGAATCCCCGCCACGATCACGTACAGCAACATCGAGATCTGAAAGTTCAACGCTTCCTTGCCTTGGTCGTTCACAAACGCGTGTTGATCCCGCTTCAGCAGCCAGAACACCAGCGGACCGATGATGTTGCCAAACGGGATGATGTACCCGGCAAGCGCCGACAGATGGCACAGCATCGCAAACGTGCGCGCTTCGGGATTGGTTTCGTACATGGCACGTCCCCCTCTCCCTGCCATCTATATGCGGTCAACGGCTGTTTCTGTATTTAAAAAACGCACGGTTCAGCATGAGGATCGATCGTTTGTCCCTCTCACGATACGCCCGTGAGAGTTGGGTTACCAGCCAGCTCGGCATCATCCTTCCCCCTCGTCGTCGTTTGCCTATAGGCTATGCAAACGCGGGGGAAAGCGTGCGTCACTCGGCGATTTGCACGAGGATTTGCGTCAACTCCACGCCCGCCTGCTTCAACAGCTGCACGGCGTAGGGATCGGTGCGGTAGTCGGCTTCGTAATAAATCTGCGAGATGCCGGCTTGGATGATCTGCTTGCTGCACAGCAGGCAGGGGAAGTGCGTCACGTAAATCGCCGCGCCTTCCGTCGAGACGCCGAACTTGGCGCATTGCAAGATCGCGTTCGATTCCGCGTGAATCGTGCGGATGCAGTGTCCGTCCACGACGTAGCAGCCTTTGTCCTGGCAGTGCACGTCGCCGGAGACGCTGCCGTTGTATCCGGTGGAGATGATCCGTTTGTCGCGCACGATGACCGCTCCGACATGCAGCCGGTCGCACGTCGCGCGGGTGGCCACCATGCGTGCCTGATCCATAAAGTATTCGTTCCAAGGTTTGCGCATCTCACCAGTACCTCCTCATGGGGAATCTACATGTCTATTCTACCTCTCGTGAAAATAGGTGTCGAACACCAGATTTCTTTCCGACAAATCGCCGCACTTCCGCGACAATTCGAGCCGAAACGGGACAGGGGCGTTTTTTGAAGGCTTCTTGAACGAGCGCGGGTTCGATGCGGCTAGGGGAGCGGATGTTCGTGTACAAGAAGAGAATTCCGTGTCGGAAATTTCCCGAGGGCGGGTGCGCGAACCGACAAACAATTCAGAGGAGACATGCTATCCTGAACGTACAAATTTCGGAAACGGGATGGTGGGAACAGAATGTGGAAGAGATTTTTCCAACGTGGTGACAGTGGACAAGCAGCAACGGCAACTTCCGCAGGGATCGAGAAGTTGCCAAACCGCCTCGGCGTGAAGCTGGCGGGGGTGCAAGCGTACCTCGGACGAACCTCGACGATCTTGACGGTCATGGCGTTCTTCCTCGGGCGGGCGATGATTTTGGGGGAACTCTCGCCGTTTGCGATCGCGTTTTACGCCGTGGTGCTGCGGTTGAAACGCTCGGCCGCCCGCCCGGTACTCGGGGCGTTGATCCTCGGATCGTTCACGACAAACGGACTGTTCTCCATCTGGCCGATCTTGGTGCTGGCGCTGCTCGGCTACCGATTCGTCTACGGCCTGTTGAGCAAGAAAAAAGCCCTGACGCTTGGCACCGTGCCGTTTGTCGTCTTCCTCGTCGACAGCGCGGTACGGTTGGCGGGACACACGGCGACCGGCGACATGAACTCGTACGGGCTGATGATGAGCCTCGTCGACGGATTCCTCTCGATGGTGCTGACGTTGATTTTCATCCAGTCCCTGCCGATCTTCACCTTCCAGCGCGGCGTGAAGGAGTTGCGCAACGAAGAGATCGTCTGCCTCGTCATCTTGCTCGCGTCGATGCTGACCGGCTTGCACGGCCTGCACCTCGGGCTACTCTCGTTTGAAAATGTGTTCTCCCGCTACCTGATCATGCTCTTCGCGCTGATCGGCGGCGCGGGGGTGGCGGCGGGCGTCGGCGTGGTGACGGGGATCATCCTCACGATGGCGAGCTTGATGGCCGCCACGCAAATCGGGTTGCTCGCGTTCTCCGGCCTGCTTGCCGGGCTCCTGCGCGATGTCAGGAAAATCGGCGTCGGCATCGGCTTTGGACTCGGCGCGGCGATCTTGACAGTCTATGTGAACGATTCGAGCTCGATTGTGGTGGCGCTCGAAGAATCGGCGGCGGCGTTTGCGATGCTGCTGCTCACCCCGAAGAACTTCATCGACCAAGTCTCCCGCTACGTGCCGGGCACGCACCAGCACTCGCTGTCCCAACAGGACTACGCCCGCCGCATCCGCGAGCTGATGGCGATGCGCATCCGCGAAGTGTCGAGCGTCTTCCAAGAGCTCTCCCGCACGTTTGCACAGATCTCCAGCGCCCAGCAAAAAGCGGCGGTGCAAGACGAAGTGATGAACAAAACGTTTCAATCCGCAGCCACGCAAGTCTGCAAAGGCTGTTTCAAACAAGAGCAATGCTGGGAGAAAAACTTCTACCAAACGTACCGAGCCCTCTTCGACACGGTGACGCTGATCGACATCGAGGGCGGGATTGCCAAGGGCGACATTCCGAAGGAACTCACGAAGTTCTGCGTCAAAACGGACGCGATGATCCCGGCGCTGACCGGCGCCGTGGAAATTTCCAAGCGCGACATGCAGTGGCAAAACCAACTGGCGGACTCGCGCAACATGGTGGCGGAGCAGTTGGTCGGCATCTCCTCGATCATGGCGGACTTGGCGCAGGAGATTCGCAAGGAAAACCACGTCTCCGCCGATCACGAAGAGCACATCGTCGCAGCGCTTGAGCATCTCGGGCTGTCGATTCGCTCCGTGGACATCGTATCGCTTGAAGTGGGCAAAGTGGAGATTGAAGTGACTTCGACCGGAGCGACTTCGGCGGACGAAGGGGAAAAACTGATCGCGCCGCTGCTCTCGGAAGTGCTCGGCGAGAACATCGTCGTGACGAACAAACGCTATTGGGAGGATGAAAACGGCGTGACCATGACGCTCTCTTCCGCGAAGCTATACCACATCGAAACGGGAATCGCCTCCGCCGCCAAGGACGGGCGGATGCACTGCGGCGATTCGTTCACGGCGCTGGACGTCGGCAACGGAAAGTTCGCCGTGGCGGTCAGCGACGGCATGGGCAACGGCGAGCGGGCGATGCAGGAATCGAGTGCGGCGATTCGCCTGCTCCAACAGTTGTTGAAGGCGGGCTTTGACGAGCAGTTGGCGATCAAGACGGTGAACTCCGTGCTGCTCTTGCGCTCGCAGGACGAAATCTTCACGACGATGGACTTGGCGTTGATCGACATGTTCACGGCGAAAACGGAGTTCCTCAAGATCGGCTCGGCACCCTCGTTCATCAAGCGGCACGGCAAAGTCAACACGATCTCCGGCGAGAACATCCCGATCGGCATCTTGCAGGAGATCGACATCCAGACGGTGGAGGAGGAGTTGCAGGAAGGCGACTTGTTGATTTTGATGTCGGACGGCATCTTCGACGCGCCGAAGCACACCGATGATAAGGAAGGGTGGCTCAAGAAGAAGATCGAGGACTTTGAGAGCAACGACCCGCAAGAGATCGCCGACATGCTGGTGGAGCTCGCGGTGCGCATCAACCACGGCAAGATCATCGACGACATGACCGTCCTCGTCGCCCGCGTCGCCAAGTACAAACCGGAATGGGCGACGATCCGTCTCCCCGGCGTGCAAAAACTCAAGCGCAAGGGCGGGCAAGTGCTGCCCGATCCGGACAAGCTGGTGCCGATGACGTAAAGCGATCCGCAGGAATGCGATCTGCATGGAAAAAAGGCTCTCCCGCGCGGAGGGTCTTTTTCATGTTTGAATTCTAGCACTTCCGGGAATACTACTAGTAACTATGCCTTGGAGGGGTGGAACTATGTGGAAGAATGTGACGATGAAACAGATCTTGCTGATTACGGACGGGTGCTCGAACCGGGGAAGCAATCCGGTGGAAGCGGCGACATTTGCCAGAAAGCTCGGCATCGCCGTCAACGTGGTCGGGATCGTCGACGGCGGTGATTTGAACTCGGCGGGTCGTCAGGAAGTCCAAGCGATCGCCGAAGCGGGCGGCGGCGTCTCGCGCATCGTGGAAGCGCGTCAACTCGCGATGACGATGCAGATGGTCACCAAGCACACCGTGCAGATGACGATCCAGCAAGTCGTCAACAAAGAGCTGCGCCAACTGATGGGCACCGACGCGGACGGCCTTCCGCCGGAGAAGCGCAGCGACGTGGCGGAGATGGTCGACAAACTCGGAGACGAAGCCGCGCTGCAACTGGTGGTCGTCATCGACACCAGCGCTTCCATGCACGACAAACTCCCGACTGTCCGCGAAGCGATCCGCGACCTGAAAATCGGCCTCGACGTCCGCAAAGGCCAACACCAAGCCGCCATCCTCACGTTCCCGGGCCAACAGGGCGAAGACGTTTCGGTCGTCGCCGACTTCACGCAACAAGCCAACCTCGTCGACTTGATGAACGCCCTGCGCGCGAACGGCGGCACGCCGACCGGCCCCGCGATTGAAAAAGCGACGCGCATGCTTTCCCAGCAACTGATCGAACGACCCGCCAATCGGGAGGATGATGGAGATGGCGACATGGCAGCCTACGTGGTCTGATCCTTTTTTTCAGAAGGGGCAGGTCATCACCGGTCTTTGGAACAAAAAGCGCTACCGCATCGACGGGATGCTCGGCAGCGGCGCCAACGGCGAAGTGTACCGCGTTTCTTCTGAAGGGCAATCGTACGCGCTGAAAGTGTCCGCGCAAGCTCCCGAGATTTCGCTCGAACATAAAATTCTCAAACAACTCCAGGGGGTGGCTCGAGGCTCGGACCTCGGGCCGCTCATCTTTGATTTGGACGATGTGCAGACCCAGCGGGGCAAGGCGTTTTTTTACGTCATGGAATGGGTGCAAGGCACCGACCTGCCCGACTTTCTTCAAAAGAGAGGGCCGCACTGGACGCCGGTTTTGCTGCTCCAACTGTGCACGTACCTCGAACGCCTGCACAAGCAAGGCTATTGCTTCGGCGACCTCAAAGCGGAAAACTGCCTCGTAAACGAAGACCGGGGCGTCGTCCGCCTCGTCGATTTCGGCGGCGTGACCGAGTTCGGGCGCGGGGTGAAGGAATACACCGAGTGGTACGACCGCGCGTGGTGGGGCCAAGGCAGCCGTTTGTCGGAAGAGAGCTATGACGTGTTTGCGCTCTCGATGCTCGCCGTCCAACTGATCGCGCCGGAAGCGCGCAAGAGCGTGCAGCAGATCGGCCCGAACTACTCGCTTCTGAAAAAAGCGATCGTCAGCGACCCGCGCTTTGAAAACTGGCGGGGGCTGTTCAAAGGGGTGTGGGACGGCCGCATCCGCACCGTGGCGTCGCTGCGGGAAGCGCTCTCGCCGCTGGTCAAGCGCAGCGTTGAGATCGAAAAAAAGATCAAAAGCAAACAAAAACGCCGCCGCGATTGGACCGATTGGCTGTTGCTCGGTTCGGCGGCGGTGTTGGTGTTGGTTTTTTGTCAATTTCTCCTCTTCTAAGGAAGAAGGAATGTCCGTCCTTGACACGAAGTTGTACGGGAATAAGCAAGTGGAACCACTTTGGTAGAGACAGGATGGATGCTCATGAGCAGCGGGCAAGGCCAAGACCGGGTGCTCGACCTCTGTTTGCGCGCAGGAGATCTCATGTTGAAGCACGGGGCGGAAACGTCGCGTGTGGAAGAGACGATCGTGCGCGTGGGGCGAGCGTCCGGAGCGAAGTTGGTACATAGTTTTGTGACGCCGACGGGGATCTTCATCTCCGTGGGCACGTTCGGGGCGGAAAAAACCGGCCTGATCCGTATCAGAAGCACTTCCGCGATCAACCTGTACAAAGTCCACGAGGTCAACGACCTCTCCCGTAGATTCGAACGCGGGCAATTGACGATCGACGAAATGTTTGACCGCTTGGACGCGATCGATCAAGCGCCGCCGCACTATCGCATCCGCTACCAGCACTTGGCGGCGGCGATGTCGAGCGGCGCGTTCACGATTCTGTTTGGCGGCGGCTGGACGGAATTTCTGATCGGTTCGGTCTGCGGCTGGCTCAGCAACACGACGATGGAAGCGATGCACGAGAGCGTCCCCCGCTTTCTGCGCGTGTTCATCGCGGCGCTGGTCGGCGTGCTCGTCGCTGCTTTTTCCGTGAAGAGCGGCTTCTCCGGGAACTTGGAGGCGGCTGTCATCGGCGCGGTGATTCCGCTGGTGCCGGGGTTGAGCTTGACCAACTCGATCCGCGACTTGATGGCGGGCGAGCTGCTCTCCGGCGTGGCGCGGGCGAGTGAAGCGACGTTGACGGCGTTTGCGATCGCTGTGGCGGTCGCGTTGGTGCTGTCGTTTGTCGCCGTCGGCGTCGAGGTGGCACCATGACCATTCCGTACACGTGGGAACAAATTCCGCATCTGCTCTTGTTGTTGTTGATGAGTTGGATTGCGACGTTCGGGTACGCGATTCTCTATCATGTGCCCAAACGCGCTTCGCTGTGGGTCGGGCTGATCGGCATGGGGGCGTGGATCACTCAAGACATCTCGATGCGCTGGGGCGTGTCGGCGGTGGGGGCTGCGTTTCTCGGCGGGTTGGTCGTTTCGGTGCTCAGCGAACTGTTTGCCCGCAAACTGCGCATGCCGGTCATCGTGTTTGTCGTCGGCGGCATCGTGCCGCTGGTGCCGGGGTCTTCGGCGTTTCGCACGATGCGCGAATTTGTGACCGGACACCAACTGCAGGGCTTGGCGCAAGGGACGAACACGTTCTTGATCGCCAGCGCCATCTCCGCCGGCCTCGTCATCGCCGGCACGATCATGCGCTTGGACAGGAGGAAACGCTATGAAAAGCCATCCGGTGATCGATTCGGTACGCCGGACGGTCGCTGATCATCATCTGCTGACGTCTGGGGACAAAGTTCTCGTCGCCGTCTCCGGCGGTGTGGACTCGATGGTGCTTTTGGACGTGCTCTGCAAATTGCAGGACGAACTCGCGATCACCGTGCTCGCCGCTCATGTCGACCACGGGCTGCGCGGTGAGGAGTCGCGGGGCGATCGGGCGTTTGTGGAGCGGGAAGCGGGCTTGCGGGGAGTTGAGGTTTTTTCCGAGAGCTTTGATGTGAAAGCGTACGCGCAGGAGCGCGGGCTGTCCACGCAGGCGGCGGCGCGAGAGGTGCGATACGGATTTTTGGAGCGGGTGGCGGAAGAGACGGGAGCCAAGCGCATCGCGACGGCGCATCATGCGGACGACCAAGCGGAGACCGTACTGATGAATCTGTTGCGCGGAACGTCTGTCCGGGGGCTTGGGGGCATTCCGGTGCGGCGCTTGGACGAAGGCGGCGCGCGGGAAGTGATTCGGCCGTTGTTTGACGTCTGGAGGCGGGACATCGCATCATACGCGCAGGACTTTGGAATCCTGTATCGAGAGGACTCATCGAATGCATCAACCCATTACCTGCGCAATAAGATACGTATACACCTTCTTCCCGAACTCGCCCGCGAGTACAACGGGGGGGTAAAGTCCCACCTCGTCCAGTTGGCAGAGCAGGCTCGCGAAGATGACCGTTATCTGAACGGGTTGGCACAGCGGGAATTCCGGCAGGTTTGCCGGATGGAGTCGCCGGGGAGAATTTCAGCAGATGTGCGGCTTCTCGGTGTGAGCCCGCTTCCTTTACAACGCCGGGTAATTACACTAATATTATATTATCTGCGCGGACATACCAGAGTGTGGGAGCAGGTACATATCGAGAGCATCCGCTCTCTGCTTTCAAATCGCTATCCGAGCGCGGAAGTGCATCTTCCGCACGGGGTCGTCGCTCGACGGGAGTACGACCGGCTTCTTTTTACCCATGAGGACGATCGGTGCGAAAGTCCGCATGGGTCGGCAGTCCCCGATGCGCCTTACGAACTGACGAGACACGGACGTCATGAACTCCCGGAATTCGGGATGGCGTTTCATGTGGAGGAAGTCGAAGGTGCGCCTTCGCGTCCCAAGGATGCGTGGGTCGCCCATTTCGATGCTGATGAACTTGCCGGTTCTCGCATATACATACGGTCAAGGGCGACCGGAGACACGCTTCGACCGCTCGGTCTGCAGGGGAGCAAGCTTCTCAGCGACGTGTTTGTGGACCGCAAAGTTCCCAAAGCCCGCCGCGAGACTTGGCCGTTGCTTTGCATCAATGACTCCATCGCGTGGGTCGTCGGACTTACGCGCGGGCAAGCGGGACTGGTGACACCGGAGACACGGCGCACGCTCGTCATCCGGGCCGAACGTCTCGCGTAGGCTACAGCAAGACGCGAATGCAGCGACCCGTTTTCAGGAGGTTATCGTAGACCATGCATACAGACGTACTTGAGATTTTGTTTTCCGAAGAAGCGGTGACAGAGCGCGTCCGTCAACTCGGAGCGGACATCACCCGCGATTATGAAGGCAAGAACCCGCTGGTCATCGGCATTTTGAAAGGGGCAACCCTGTTCATGGCCGAACTGGTCAAGCGGATTGATCTTCCCGTCCAGATGGACTTCATGGCGGTCTCCTCGTACGGGCAATCCTCCGAATCGAGCGGCGTGGTCCGGATTTTGAAAGACCTCGACCAATCGATCGAAGGCCGTGACGTGATCATCGTAGAGGACATCATCGACACGGGTCTGACGCTGATCTATCTGAAAAACCTCTTGGAACAGCGCAAGGCCGCATCGGTCAAACTGGTTTCGCTCTTGGATAAACCCGATCGCCACAAAGTGGAGATTCAGGCGGATTATCTTGGCTTTACCGTCCCTGACCACTTTATTGTAGGCTACGGCCTTGATTACGCGGAACGATACCGCAATCTGCCCTACATCGGGGTGCTGAAACCGGAAGTCTACCAATCCTAGCACGGTGCCGAGAGGAGGTATGAAATGAACAGATTTTTCCGCAATGCCGGCTTTTACTTATTGATCTTCCTGATCACCGTGGGCATCGTCAACTTCATTACCGGTGAGAAGCAGGACAAAACGGAGATCACCTACTCCCAATTCCTGCAAAAGGCACAGGCGGGGCAAGTCAAGGACGTCACCGTCACCTCCGAAGGCTTGACGCTCAAGCTCCAAGGGAAGTTGTCCGACGATAAGGACTACGTGTCCCGCGCCCTGTTCAGCGAGGATTTCTCGCAGAAGCTTGGCAACGATCTGGCCAAAGCCAACGTCAAGATCAACGAACCGCAGAAAGAATCGGTTTGGCTGACGTTTTTGACGTCGATCGTTCCGTTTATCGTGATGTTCATTCTGTTCTTCTTCCTCTTCAACCAAGCTCAAGGCGGCGGCTCCAAAGTGATGAACTTCGGCAAGAGCCGCGCCAAGCTGTACACGGAAGAGAAGAAGAAAGTTACGTTTGAGGACGTTGCGGGTGCCGACGAGGAGAAAAACGAACTCGTCGAAGTCGTCGAGTTCCTCAAAGACCCGCGCAAGTTCGCCGCACTGGGTGCGCGCATTCCGAAGGGCGTTTTGCTCAACGGGCCGCCCGGCACCGGTAAAACGTTGCTCGCCCGCGCGGTTGCAGGCGAAGCAGGCGTTCCGTTCTTCTCGATTTCCGGTTCCGACTTTGTCGAGATGTTCGTCGGGGTCGGTGCATCCCGCGTTCGCGATCTGTTCGAAACCGCCAAGAAGAACGCGCCTTGCATCATCTTCATCGACGAAATCGACGCTGTCGGCCGTCACCGCGGAGCCGGTCTTGGCGGCGGGCATGACGAGCGCGAACAGACGCTCAACCAGTTGCTCGTCGAGATGGACGGCTTCGGCGCGAACGAAGGCATCATCATCATCGCGGCGACCAACCGACCGGACATCCTCGACCCGGCGCTCTTGCGTCCGGGACGATTCGACCGTCAGATCACCGTCAACCGTCCGGACGTCAAAGGCCGGGAAGCGATTCTGAAAGTCCACGCCCGCAACAAACCGATCTCTCCGGACATCCCGCTCGAAGCGATTGCCAAGCGCACGCCGGGCTTCACCGGCGCCGATCTGGAGAACGTCTTGAACGAAGCGGCGCTGCTCGCAGCCCGTCAGAACAAGCGCCTGATCGAGACCACCGATATCGACGAAGCGATCGACCGCGTCATGGCCGGCCCTGAGAAGCGCAGCCGCGTCATGAGCGAGCACGAGCGCAAACTGGTCGCCTACCACGAGGCGGGTCACGCCGTCGTCGGCTACCACCTCGAACACGCGGACGAAGTGCACAAAGTCACGATCGTTCCGCGCGGCATGGCAGGCGGGTACACCGTCATGCTGCCGAAGGAAGACCGCTACTTCATGACCCGCTCGGAGATGTACGACAAAATCTCCGGTCTGCTCGGCGGCCGTGTCGCCGAAGAGATCGTGCTCGGCGAGATTTCCACCGGGGCTTCCAATGACTTGGAGCGCGTCACCGCCATCGCCCGCAGCATGGTCACCGAGTACGGCATGTCCGACAAACTGGGCAACTTGCAGTACGGACACCGCCAAGGCGGTCAAGTGTTCCTCGGCCGCGATATCAACGCCGAACAGAACTACTCCGACACGATTGCGCTGGAAATCGACAAAGAGATGCGCCGCATCATCGACCAAGCGTACACCGTGACCAAGGACTTGCTCACCAAGCATCGTGACCAGCTCGACTTGCTGGCGCAAGTGTTGCTCCAGAAGGAAACGATCGACAAAGCGACGATCGACTCCCTCATGGAGAACGGCGTGCTGCCGGATGGCTCCCGTGTTGACTTCAGCGTCAACATCAAAGCCTCCGATGCTACGACCGTTGATAAGTCCGACGATTCTTCGGCACAGTCTGACGAAACTCGCGAATAAGGAGAAGAAAGGGGGTATCTCGATAAGAGTGCCCCCTTTTTTCTTGTGCTTAGGATGAGTACAATAAGGTAAATATGTAATCGAAGCAGATTACAGATGAGGGAGTGGGATTTTTGCGATTAGCTGCTTTAGAGAAACTGCATCCCGGAACTCGCTTGGCCCGCTCGATCTTGGATGAGAAAGGGACTATCTTGCTGGGGTCCGGGGTTGAACTGACCGAATTTTTGACCAAGCGGCTCCTTGCAATGGGAATTACTTCTGTTTATATTGAAGATGACCGCACCGCCGACATCGTCATTGAAGACGTGATCTCGCAACAGACGCGCCAAGAAGCGCTTGGACTTGTACATACTTCGATTGCGGACTTGACCGCTCCGGAGCGTCTGCCGCGACACTTTCAACAGAAGCAGATCGGACGGAGCATTCGCGATTTGTTCGATGTGATACTTTCGGAGATGAAGTCCAAACCGAACGCCACGTTTCATCTCTCCAACATCTACTCGACCGACAATTTTCTCTACCACCACTCGGTGAACGTTTCCATCCTCGCGATGGCGATCGGCATGGAGATGGGGCTGACGCAAAAGCAACTGCTCGACTTGGGAGTCGGCACGTTGTTGCACGACGTCGGCAAACTGTCGCTGCCGCAGGAGATCTTGAACAAACCGGGCCGGTTGACGGTAGAAGAGTTCGAAGTGATCAAGCAGCACCCGATGGTCGGGTATGAGATTTTGCGTCAACAGGACGACATCTCGATCCTCTCGGCGCACGTGGCGTTGCAGCATCATGAGAAACTCGACGGCACCGGATACCCGCGCGGACTCAAGGGCGATGAGATTCATCTCTACGCCCGCATCACCGCTGTCGCCGACGTGTATGAAGCGCTGACCGCCAACCGCGTCTACCGCAAGGGGCAGTTGCCGCACCTCGCCTTGGAGTTGCTGCTCGGCTCGTGCGGCACGCACTTTCAAACCGATATCGTGCAAAAGTTCCTCAAAACGGTGTCGATCTACCCGCTTGGGATGACCGTCACCTTGAACACCGGCGAGGAAGGTGTGGTCGTGGAGGTGGCGCCGCGACATCCGCAGCGCCCGACGATTCGCGTGCTGCGAAACGAGCGCGGCGAGGATGTGGAGCAGCCGTACGAAATCAACCTGATGGACGAGTTGACGACGATGATCGTCGCTTGCGAAATGTAAGTTCGAATTTCAAACCAGACCTAACAGGGGGCCAAGACAGCGATGACCGTCGAGAACACGACCCAGGTACCGAGCAAGCCGATGAAAAGCGACATCGAAATCGCGCAGGAAGCGAAGCTGTTGCCGATCAAACAGATCGCCGAAGGAATTGGGCTGACGGAGGACGACATCGAGCCCTACGGCAAGTACAAAGCGAAGATCTCGCTTGATGTCTACCGCCGCATGCAAGCGCAAAACAAACCGGACGGCAAGTTGATCCTCGTCACGGCGATCTCGCCGACGCCGGCGGGCGAAGGCAAATCGACGACGACCGTGGGCTTGGGACAAGCGTTGGGCCGCAAACTCCAGGGCACCGGCAAGACCTCGATGATCGCTCTGCGCGAACCGTCGCTCGGTCCGTCGTTTGGCATGAAGGGCGGCGCTGCCGGCGGCGGCTACTCCCAAGTGGTCCCGATGGAAGACATCAACTTGCACTTCACCGGGGACTTTCACGCCATCACCGCCGCGCACAACTTGCTGGCAGCGTTGATCGACAACCACATTCACCAAGGCAACCCGCAGCGCTTCGACGTGCGCCGCATCGCGTGGAACCGCGTGCTCGACGTCAACGACCGCGCCCTGCGCCAAGTGGTGGTGGGGCTTGGCGGCGTCGCCAACGGCATCCCGCGCGAGTCCGGGTTTGACATCACCGTGGCATCGGAAGTCATGGCGGTGCTCTGCCTCGCCGCGGACGAAGCCGACCTCAAAAACCGCTTGCGCAAAATCATCGTCGGCTACAACGTGGACAAAGCGCCGATCACCGTCGCCGACCTCGGCGCGGAAGGTTCGATGACCGTTCTGCTCAAAGACGCGATCAAGCCGAACCTCGTGCAGACGCTGGAACACACGCCGGCGCTCGTCCACGGCGGCCCGTTCGCCAACATCGCGCACGGTTGCAACTCGGTCATCGCGACCAAGATGGCGCTGAAGCTCGCCGATTATGTCGTGACGGAAGCCGGATTCGGCGCCGACCTCGGGGCGGAGAAGTTTTTCCACATCAAGTGCCGCCAAGCGGGGCTGAACCCGTCGGCCGTCGTGGTCGTCGCCACCGTCCGCGCGCTGAAAATGCACGGCGGCGTGGAAAAAACCGATCTGGCAACCCCGAACTTCGAAGCGGTCACCCGCGGGTTGGACAACCTCTCCAAGCATGTGGAGAACGTGCAGATGTTCAACATGCCGGTGGTCGTCGCCGTCAACAAGTTCCCGACCGACACGCCGGAAGAGATGGCCGTCATCTCGAATTGGTGCGCGCAGTACGGAATTCCGGTCGCGCTCTCGGAAGTGTTCACCGACGGCGGCGCAGGCGGCTTGGAACTGGCGGAGAAAGTGCTCGACGTGGTGGAAAACCGCCCGGGCGGTCTGATGTTCCTCTACAACCTCGAAGACAGCATC
This sequence comes from Tumebacillus flagellatus, assembly GCF_000714935.1. Taxonomy (GTDB): domain Bacteria; phylum Bacillota; class Bacilli; order Tumebacillales; family Tumebacillaceae; genus Tumebacillus; species Tumebacillus flagellatus. The sequence goes on along the minus strand of NZ_JMIR01000012.1, from coordinate 98,213 downwards.
GAAACCAAGATCGACACCATCGTCCGGGAAATCTACGGCGGAGCAGGCGTGCAGTACGCGCCCAAAGCGCTGACCACGCTTAAGAAACTGCAAGAGATGGGGCTGACGCATCTTCCGGTGTGCATGGCGAAAACCCAGTATTCCTTCTCCGACAACCCGAACTTGCGCGGGCGACCGGAGGGCTTCACGATCACGATCCGCGAGCTGCGCATCTCGGCGGGCGCGGGCTTCGTCGTCGCCGTCACCGGCGAGATCATGACGATGCCGGGCCTGCCGAAACAACCGGCGGCTCTCTCGATCGACCTGCTGGAAGACGGCAAAATTACCGGTTTGTTCTAATGAAAACAGACCTCGACGGGCAGACTGCTTTCGTCGGGGTCTTTTTTTAGGATTTCGACAGAAGTTCGACAAATTGACAGGTTCCCGACCAAGAGTTAGAATGCAGACATATGGCATTTTGCAACCAGCCCATTTTAACTCCAAAGGGGGCACTGCTCGCGATGGCCCAACTGCTTACGGTACCGAATCGTGAACAGAACGAATATTACGTGGAACGTCTGCAACAGTTGAAGAAGGAGCGCAACGCGATCATCTTGGCTCATTACTACATGCGCCCGGAAGTGCAAGCGGTCGCCGATTACATCGGGGATTCGTTTGGTTTGTCGCAGAAAGCCCGAGACACCGATGCGGACGTCATTCTTTTTTGCGGCGTTCATTTCATGGCGGAAAGCGCCAAGATTCTCAATCCTGATAAAATCGTCCTCATGCCGGATGAGCGTTCCGGCTGCCCGATGGCCGACATGGTCACCGGCGAGGGCTTGCGCAAGCTGAAAGCGGAACATCCGAACGCGACCGTCGTGGCGTACGTGAACACCTCGGCGGACGTCAAAGCGGAAACCGACATCTGCTGCACCTCTTCGAACGCTCTGAAAGTCATCGAATCGGTGGAATCCGACGAGATCATCTGGGTTCCGGACAAGAACCTGGGCCACTACGTCTCCCAGTTCACCGACAAGAAGATGATCATCTGGCAGGGCTACTGCAACACGCACGACCTGTTGACGCCGGAAGAAGTGCTGGAGTTGAAGCGCCAGTACCCGAACGCGCCGATCGTCGTGCATCCGGAATGCCGTCCGGAAGTCGTGGCGCTGGGCGACTATGTCGGTTCGACCACAGGTATCCTCAAGTATTGCCGCGAGACGAACTTCGAGGACTACATCGTGGCGACCGAAGAGGGCGTGCGCTACATGTTGGAGAAGGAAGGGCCGACCAAGAACTTCCACTTCGCCTCCCGCTTTATGGTCTGCCCGAACATGAAGGTTCACAACGTCAAGAAGATGGTCCGCGCGCTGGAAACCATGCAGCCGCAGATCGAAGTGGACCCGGAAATCGCGGCCAAAGCCAAGCGTTCTCTGGACAACATGCTCGCGGTGGTGCCGGAGAAAGCCTAACCTCATACTTGCTTGATCGGTGAAGGAGATCCTGACGATGTTTGCGAGATTTATTGCCAACTTTACCCCGGAGCAGGCGGATGTTCACGACACAGACGTGGTCATCGTCGGCACCGGGATTGCAGGGTTGTACACCGCGCTGAAGATCGCGGAGTACGCCGACGTCGTGATCCTGTGCAAGAAAGGTCTCACCGAGAGCAATACCAACCGGGCACAAGGGGGAATCGCCGCGGCCATCGCCGAGGGCGATTCCCCTCACTTGCATCGGGAAGACACGCTGATGGCGGGAGCGGGCTTGAACTCGATCGCCGCTGTCGATGTGTTGGTCCACGAAGGCCCGGAATTGGTGGAAGACCTGATTCGACTGGGCACGCAATTTGATTTAGAAGGGGAAGACCACCACTTGGCGTTGACCAAGGAGGGGGCGCACAGCCGCCGCCGCATCTTGCATGCCAACGGCGATGCCACAGGTGCCGAGATCGTGCGCGCGCTGGCCGCTCAAGTTCGCAAAAACAAGCGGATCCAAGTGATCGAGAACGCTTTCGCCATCGACTTGATCACGGCGGAGAACGGCTCTTGCAAAGGGCTGCTCTACGAGCACCGGAACTCCCTGCACTACATACGGTCCAAAGCGACCGTCCTCGCCACCGGCGGGGCGGGGCGGATGTACCGCTACACCACGAACCCGGACGTGACCACCGCCGACGGATTTGCGATGGCGTACCGGGCGGGCGCGCAATTGGAGGACTTGGAGTTTATTCAGTTCCACCCGACCGTGCTCGTTTATCCGGGGGCGCCGCGCTTTTTGATCTCGGAAGCGGTGCGCGGCGAGGGCGCCGTGCTTCGCAACGCGGCGGGCGAGCGCTTTATGCCGGCGTATCACGCGCTGGAAGAGCTGGCGCCGCGCGACATCGTGGCGCGCGCCATCGTCTCGGAAATTGAAAAAACCAAATCGACCTACGTCTACCTCGACATCACCCACCAGCCGCCGGAGTTGATCAAGTCGCGCTTCCCGACGATCTATGCGTTTTGCTTGAACTACGGGCTGGATATGACGACCGACTGGATTCCGGTCGCCCCGGCGCAGCACTACGCGATGGGCGGGGTGAAGACCGACCTCTACGGCGAGACCAACGTTCGCCGCTTGTTTGCATGCGGCGAGGTCTCCTGCAGCGGCGTGCACGGTGCAAACCGCTTGGCCTCGAACTCGCTGTCGGAAGCGATCGTGTTCGGCAAGCGCATCGCCGACCGCGTGCGGGCGTTTTTGGACGAACCGTGCGAGCACATCGACTTGCCGCGAGTTCCGACGCGCTACCCGTCGCCGGTGGAGATGATCGAAGACCGCAAACTGCATCTGCAAAAAGTCATGGTGCGCTATGTCGGCGTCAAGCGCACCAAGGAATCGTTGGAGCGGGCGCTCGCGGAGATGGGTCGATTGGCTCCGATGTTGTCGCACGCGTACAGCGAACCGTCGGAGTGGGAGTTTATCAACTTGCTGACGACCGCAATGCTGACGGCGCAGGCGGCGCTCTTGCGCGAAGAATCGCGCGGCGGGCATTACCGCAACGACTTTCCGAAGCAAGACGAACAGTGGTTGAAGCACATCGTATTCCAGCACGGGATCGGTGTCATTGAAGAGGGGTGCTAACGAATGAAGCTGGATATTCGTGCCATTGAAACCATCGTACAAAACGCGTTGGCCGAAGACGTCGGGTTTGGCGACATCACCACCAACTCGATCGTCCCGACCGACAAGCTTGGCCGCGGTCTCTTGGTCACCAAGGAGCCGGGCGTGATCGCAGGCCTTGATGTAGCGGAATTGGTGTTCCGCCTCGTCGACCCGAACCTGACCGTCACCCGCCATGTGGAAGACGGCGAGCAAGTGCCCAAAGGTCACCTGGTGATGGAAGTCAACGGTTCCGCCCGTTCGATTTTGACCGGCGAGCGCGTGGCGCTGAACTTCTTGCAACGTCTGTCCGGCATTGCCACCCGCACGGCGAAGTTCGTCGAGATGGTGCGCTATTACAACGCCAAGATCGTCGACACCCGCAAGACCACGCCGGGCCTGCGCGTGTTGGAGAAGTACGCTGTCGTCGTCGGCGGCGGACGCAACCACCGCTTCGGGCTGTTTGACGCGGTGTTGATCAAGGACAACCACATCGAGATCGCTGGCGGCGTCAAGCAAGCGATCATCGCGGCGCGCCATCAGATCCCGCACACGATGCGCGTGGAAGTGGAAGTGGAGAACATGGAGATGATCGACGAAGCGCTGGAAGTCAAAGCGGACATCATCATGCTCGACAACATGACGCCGGAACAGATGGACGCAGCGGTGGAGAAGATCGCAGGCCGCGCTTTGGTTGAGGCGTCGGGCGGCGTCACCGAAGAGACGATCGTTGAGATCGCCAAAACCGGCGTCGACTACATCTCCATCGGCGCACTGACCCACTCGATCAAGTCGCTCGACATCTCCCTGGACATCGAAGCGAAGTAAAAGGAGTCAACCGGAATGATTCTCGTATTGGATGTAGGCAACACCAACATCACCCTCGGGGTGTACAAAGACCAAGAGTTGCTGGTGCACTGGCGCATTGCGACGATCCGTGAGCGCACCGAAGACGAGATGGGCATCTTGATCAAAAGTCTGTTCCACGACCGCGGCTTGGACCCCAAGGACGTGGAGGGCGTGGCGATCTCGTCGGTCGTGCCGCCGCTGATGTTTGCGCTGGAGCGCATGGCGATCAAATACTTCGGCCACAAGCCGATCACCGTCGGACCGGGCGTGAAGACCGGCCTCAACATCAAGTATGAAAACCCGCGCGAAGTCGGCGCCGACCGCATCGTCAACGCCGTCGCGGCGCTGGAAAAGTACGGCGCGCCGCTGATCATCGTCGACTTCGGCACCGCCACGACCTTCTGCGTGATCAACGAGAAGGGCGATTACATGGGCGGCGTCGTAGCGCCGGGCATCGGCATCTCCACCGATGCGCTGTACAACAAAGCCGCGAAGTTGCCGCGCATCGAGATCGCGCGCCCGCCGAGCGTCGTGGGCCGCAACACCGTCACCTCGATGCAGTCCGGCGTGCTCTACGGCTTCACCGGGCAAGTCGACGGCATCGTCGGCCGCATCAAAAAGGAATTCAACCTTCCGTTCAAAGTGGTCGCCACCGGCGGACTTTCCGGCCTCATCGCCGCCGAGTCCTATGAGATTGAGATCAAGGACGACAACCTCACGCTGGACGGTTTGCGCATCATCTGGGACATGAACCAAGAGAGAGGTGTATAACAATGGCGGTAAGACCTGTAGTGTTGGAAGGCGAACCGGTGCTGCGCGCAGTGGCAGATCCGGTCGCGAAGAACGAGTTTAACGCGGAGCTCTTCAAACTGCTCGACGACATGGCCGACACCATGTACGACTACCACGGCATCGGATTGGCAGCCCCGCAAGTCGGCATCTCCAAGCGCGTGATCGTCGTCGATTACGGTGACGAATACGGCGGCCTGATCGAGATGATCAACCCCGTGATCACCGAAAAAAGCGGCTCCGTCGTCGACGTCGAAGGCTGCCTCTCCATTCCGGGCCTGCGCGGTCATGTCGAGCGATTCGACAAGCTGACCATCCAGTTCCAACAGCGGGACGGACACACCTACGAGATGAAGCCGGAGGGCTACTTTGCCCGCGTCTTCCAGCATGAGATCGACCATCTCGACGGCATTCTCTACACCGACAAAGCGATCGACACGTTCCCGGTCGACGAGAGTGAACAAATTCCGGAAGACGAACAATAAGTGCAAGTTTGAATTTTCCAGAGTTTGATCTGGTAAAAAACACAAACCTGCTATAAACTAGTGAAAAAGCCCCTGCCGGAAGCAAGGGCTTTTTCTCTGCCAAATAAGGGAGCGTGAGTTCATGTCGGACAAACACCTGGAGGACACCGTCAGCAAAGTGGTGGCGTTGATGGAGCGGATGCTCGATTTGCAAGATCGTATGGTCAAACAGATGGAAACGGTGACCGCGCAAGTCGAGGAACTGCAAGAGCGTCTCGACGAACTGGCCCCTGTCGCTCCCAAGAGCAACCGTCTGAATTGAAGAGAGCGCCGCACGCCAAAAAATAAGGTTGCCAGAATTTTTTGTCGTGTGGTACTCTAGCGATAGATATCGAAAACGTTTTCGATACAACGCTTAAGAAAGCGTTTTCGGAGGTGAATGCAGTGGGCCCGACAATCAAAGATGTAGCGAAGGCAGCCGGCGTTTCGATCACGACCGTCTCCCGCGTGCTGAACCAATACTCGGACGTCAATCCCAAGACCCGCACCAAAGTGCTGAAAGTGGTCGAGCAGCTCGGATACAGGCCGAACTCGGTGGCCCGGTCTCTGGTGATGAACCGCACGAACACCGTTGGTTTGGTCGTCTCCGATCTCTCGCGTTCGCGCAACGGGCATCACTTTATGTTTGACGTACTCTGCGGGATCAACGACCGCGTGCAAGAACTGGGGTATGACCTTGTGCTGTTCTCGACGTCGACGACCGCGCAGAAGAAAACGCCCTACCTCGACTTCGTGCGCCAGCGCCGCGTGGACGGCGTGTTGATGATGGGGATTCGCTTGGACGACCCGTACACCCACGAGGTGGTGGAAGCCAGCGTCCCGAGCGTGTTGATCGATGTGCCGTTGATTTCCGAGACGTGTTCGTATGTGACCACAGACAGCGTCGTCGGCGCAAAGCTGGCGGTGGAACACCTGTTGGAACTGGGGCACCGCCGTATCGGATTCGTCAACGGCCACGCCCAAGCCGCCGTTTCCAAGGAGCGACTCCAAGGCTATCGGATCGCGCTGGAAGCAGCGGGGATGGCGTTCGACCCGGAACTGGTCTACTACGGCAACTTCGAGCAAGAGGACGGGGCGAACGGCACCGCCGAGCTCCTGCGCAAATTCCCGGACTTGTCGGCGATTTTTTTCGCGTCCGACCTGATGGCGCTCGGCGCTTTGAAATACTTGCAAACACATTCCCTGCCCGTGCCGAATTCGCTGTCGATCGTCGGCTACGACGACATCGAACTGGCGTCCCTGATGCAGCCGGCGTTGACCACCGTGCGCCAGAAGCGCTACGAGATGGGCCAATCGGCTGCGGAGACCCTGATCCGGATGCTGGAGCAAAACGAGAAGGGCCGCGGCATCGTCTTGCCGCCGGAACTGGTCGTTCGCGAGACGACCGGCGTGCATGAGGAGACAACTTCAGACATATAGCAGAGATAGAGAGACCGAAAACGTTTCCTGCCGAGGTTGGAACCGTTTTCTCTTTAAAACTTATCGAAAACGTTTTCGGAAAAACGCTTTCGGTCTTAGCCAGGAGGTACGAGATGGACGATCAAGTCATCAAAGAGAACGACTTGTTTTTGCTGACCAACAACCGGGGCGACGTCTTGGCGGACAGCGAGTTGATCGTCGGACTGTTCACCGACGACACGCGCTTTTTGAACCGCTTGGAAGTGCACGTGGAGAACTTGGAGATGATCTTGCTCTCCTCGCGCGTGTCGCACGACTTCATCGGCCGCGTCAAATTGACGAACAAAGAACTCGTGGAGAACCACGAAGTGAAAGTGTGGCGCGAATCGATCAACTTGGAGAGAAAGCGCTTCATCTCACAGGGCGTGCTCTACGAACGCTTGCTGTTTCGCAACTACAACATCTACCCGGTTCCGCTCTCTGTGCGCGTGGAAGCCGGCTCCGATTTCGCGCACATGTTCACCGTGCGCGGTTACGAAGAGGCCGCGCGCGGCAACCGCTTGCCGCTGCAAACCTCGGCAACCGGAGTCCGCTTCGCCTATGACGGCCAAGACGGCGTGAAGCGCCGCACGCACTTGCAAGCGAATCCGGCTCCGACCGAAGTGACGGCAGACGGCGTGCTGCGCTTCCAGTTTGAACTTCCTCCGCAAGGCGCGCACGAAATCCTGCTCACCGTCGTCCCGGAGATCGATGGTCGACAGGGCACGGTGCAAGACCCGGAGAGAGCGCTGACGCAACTGAAGTCCTCGTACGCGCAGTGGCAGAGCGAAATCACGAAAGTTTGCACCGACAACGACGCGTTCAACCGACTGTACGATCGGTCGACGCACGACATGTTCGCGCTCTTGACCGACCTCGGCGACGGACGCTTCCCGACGGCGGGCGTGCCGATCTTCGCGGTGCCGTTCGGCAGGGACTCGTTGATCGCCGCGTGGCAGACGGCGGCGGTGCATCCGGAGATCATGCGCGGCACACTCAAGACGATGGCGCGCCATCAGGGCACCAAGATCGACCCGTGGCGCGAGGAGCAGCCGGGCAAGATCCTGCATGAGATCCGGTACGGCGAGCTCGCCAACTTGAACATCATCCCGCACGCACCGTACTACGGCTCCATCGACTCCACGCCGCTGTTCCTCGTGCTCGCCGCCGAGTACTTCGACTGGACGGGCGACGAACAATTTCTGCGCGAACTCCTGCCGAATTTGGAAGCGGCGCTCACGTGGATCGATCAATACGGCGACCGGGACGGCGACGGTTTCGTGGAGTACTACCAAGAGTCGAGCAAGGGCTGTGCCAACCAAAACTGGAAGGACTCCGGCGACTCGATGGTGCACCGCGACGGGACGCTCGCCCGTGCGCCGCTCGCGCCGGCGGAAGTGCAAGGCTACGTGTACGACGCCAAGATCCGCCTCGCCCGTCTGTTTGAACAACTGGGCAGCGGCGAACGCGCAATCCTGCTGCGCGAATCCGCCGAGCAGCTCAAAGCGCAATTTACGAAAACGTTTTGGATGGAAGATCAATCATACGTCGCGATGGCGCTGGACGAGAACAAAGCCCACGTCGGCTCTGTCGCGTCCAACCCCGGCCATTGCCTGCTCTCCGGCATTCTGGAGGAGTCCCAAGCCCGGCACGTCGCCGACCGCCTGCTGTCGGACGACCTGTTCTCCGGCTTCGGCATCCGCACGCTGTCGGCGAGCGAGAAAGCGTTCAATCCGATGAGCTACCACAACGGCTCGATCTGGCCGCATGACAACTCGCTGATCGTCATGGGGTTGAAGCGATACGGCTTCCACGAGCACGCCGACCGCGTTATGTCCGGATTGATCGAGGCAGCGGCGCACTTTGCGTACGACCGCTTGCCGGAACTGTTCTGCGGCTACAGCCGTGCGGAGGAAGACCCGGTGCCGTATCCGGTCGCGTGCTCTCCGCAAGCGTGGGCGGCCGGCACGCCGCTGACGTTTGTGCGCGTCATGCTCGGCTTGATGCCGAACGTCGCGGACGGTGTCCTGCGCCTCTCGCCGTCGCTTCCCCGAGGCATCAACCAGATGGAAGTTAAAAACCTGCGGGTGGGCAACGGGTCCCTCGACCTGTTGATACAAAAATACAACGACCAACACACCACTTGGAAAGTGCTTCGCAACACCACCGGACTGCAAGTCATCTCCGGCTAAAAACAAGGGGGAATCACTGAGATGAAAAAGAAAAACGTCATCACCGGCATTCTGGCAACCACTTTGGCCATGACCGCGCTCGTCGGTTGTTCCAGCTCCTCCAGCAGCACCGACTCCCAAGGCAGCCCGTCCAGCAACGAGAAATTCACCCTGCGCGTCGGCGGCTGGTCTTCCTCGCCGGAAGAGCAGAAGATGCTCGACACCCAAATCGCAGGCTTCAAAGCGACCCACCCGAACATCGACGTCAAATTTGAGCCGGTCGTCGGCGACTACCTGCAAAAACTCCAACCGATGATCGCCTCGAAAACCGAGCCGGACATCTTCTACCTCGACGCGAACGTCGCGCCGGATTTCATGGATAAGGGCGTCATCGAACCGATCGACGACCTCGCCCAAAAACACAACGTCAACTTTGGCGACTACGAAGACGCGGCGCTCAAAGCGTTCCAATGGAACGGCAAGACCTACGGCCTCCCGAAAGACTACAACACCCTCGCGCTGTTCTACAACAAAGAGATGTTCGACAAAGCGGGCATCACGGCACCGCCGAAGAACTGGGACGAACTGCGCGCCGACGCACAAAAGCTCACCAAGGACGGCGTGACCGGCTTCTCGATCTCCGCGGAACTGCCGCGCTACCAACCGTTCCTCGTACAAGCGGGCGGCTCGGTGTACGCGGACGGCAAAGCGACTCTGAACAATCCGGCGAACGCAACGGCGCTCGACTTCATCTACCGCGACATGATGGTCAAAGACAAGATCGCGGCGTACCCGAAAACGCTTGGCGTCGACTGGTCGGGCGACGCGTTTGCGAACCAAAAAGCCGCGATGGTCGTCGAAGGCTCTTGGCTGATCCCGCACATGGCGCAAAAAGCGCCGAACGTGAAGTACGGCATCGCGGAACTTCCGGTCAAGGACGGCGGTAAACCGTCGAACATGATCTTCACCGTCGCCTACGCGCTCTCCAAAAACTCCAAGCACAAGGACGACGCGATGGACTTGATGGCGTACCTGACCGGCACCGAAGGGCAAAAAGTCACCGTCGAAGGCGGCTTGGCGCTCCCGACCCTCAAAGCGATGGGCAAGGAATACGCGACGAAGTACCCGGAGCGTGAAGCGTTCGTCAAGGGCGCGTCGTACGCGCTGCCGTTCCAATACGGCGTCGTCGGCACCAAGTTGACCGACGCCGCGAACAAAGCGGCCGAAGCGATCGTTCTCGGCGCGAAGCCGGACGGCAAATCGGCGCTGGACGAAGCGCAAAGCAAACTGTAAGAACACCGCGGCACCACACGCATTTTTGGAAAAAATGGCCCGTCGCGCGGCGGGTCCTTTTTTTCCACACCAGGCAGAGGAGGGAGTAAGATGCGCAATCGCGGTGATCTTGCAACCGGGTATCTGTTCGTCTTGCCCGTTGTCGTCTCGTTGGCGGTCTTTCTGATCGGACCGATCTTCTATGCGCTGTACATCAGCTTTCATCACTTCTCGTTTTTGGCGCCGGACCATGCGACTTGGGCGGGGCTTGGCAATTACACGAAACTTTTCCACGACCCTCGTTTCCTGCGGGCGCTTGGCAACACCTCGCTGTATTCCCTTGGCGTCGTGCCGATCCAGATTGCGATCGCGCTGATGCTGGCCCTCATCGTTGATTCCAAAATCAAAGGCAAGACGTTCTTCCGTGTCGTGTACTTTCTGCCTACCGTCACGTCCACCGTTGCGGTCTCCGTCATGTTCATGTACCTGTTCAAAAACGACGGCCTCGTCAACCTGCTGCTCGGCAAACTCGGCATCCCGACGTTCGACTGGTTCAACTCGCTGACGTTTGCGTTGCCGTCCGTGATGGGGATGGCGATCTGGACGACGGTGGGACAGTTCATGGTGATCTACTTGGCGGGTCTCCAAGACATTCCGCAAGAGCTCTACGAAGCGGCGGAAGTGGACGGAGCGACGCCGTGGCAGCGGCTGCGCTTTATCACGTGGCCGATGCTGAAACCGACGACGTTTTTTATCTTGATCATGTCGATCATCGGGTGCTTTCAAGTGTTTGACCAGATGTACGTCGTCTCCAAGGGCGAGGGCGGCCCGCAAGACCGCACGCTCTCCGTGGTGTTCTACCTGTACCGGTCGGCGTTCAAGGACTTCGACATGGGGTACGCGTCGGCGATGGCGTTCGTGCTGTTCCTGATCATCTTGATCTTGACGGTGATTCAGCGCAAGTTCTTCCAAGAAGAAACTCACTAGGGGAGGGGGATCAACAGATGAAGAAGCTTTGGCGCACGCTGTTCTACTGTGTGGTCATCGGATATGCGGTGTTGACCCTGATCCCGTTTGCGTGGTCGATCCTCACGTCGATGAAATCGACGCCGGACATGGACAAATTCTGGGTACCGCTCTCAAGCCTGACGCTCGACAACTATACCTACATCGTGACGAAGTTTCCGTTCTTCCGCTGGTTGTTGAACTCGGTGATCGTGGCGGGGTCGGTGACGATCGGCAACTTGCTGTTCAACACCTTGGCGGGCTATGCGTTGGCGCGCATCAAGTTTCCGGGGCGCGGGTTGCTTTTCTACATCGTGTTGGCGGTGATGATGGTGCCCGGACAAGTTGTGATGATTCCGGTGTACATCATGCTTGCGAACTGGGGATGGATCAACACGTACCAAGGATTCATCCTTCCGTTTCTCACCTCGTCGTTTGGCATCTTCATGATGCGTCAGTTCTTCCTGGCGCTGCCGGTCGACTTGGAAGAAGCGGCGTTGATCGACGGGCTGTCGCGTTGGGGGATTTTTTTCCGAATTGCCTTGCCGCTGGCGAAACCGGCGCTGGCGGCGCAGACGATCTTCATGTTCCTCGGCAACTGGAACTCGTTTATGTGGCCGTCGCTGCTGGCGTCGTCGGACGACATGTTCACGCTTCCGGTGGGTCTGAACTCGTTTCACTGGCAGTACGTTGCCTATTGGAACCAAGACTTGGCGGGCACGATGTTCATGACGATCCCGATGCTGATCGTGTTCTTGATCTTCCAGAAGTGGTTCATCAAGGGCATTGCGACCTCCGGGCTCAAATAGTTGGGAAAAAGCGGCGTGCGAACAGGTGCCGCTTTTTTTGTGCAATCGTTTGCTCTGCAGGGTATACTGAAGGAAACAAACCAAACATCTGGAGGCTTTCACATGGAACGCAAATGGTGGAAAGAAGGCACCGTGTATCAAATCTACCCGCGCAGTTTTGCCGATTCGAACGGCGACGGCATCGGCGACATCCCGGGCATCATCTCGAAGCTAGAGTACCTCAAAAACCTCGGCATCGACATCATCTGGTTGAGCCCGGTCTATAAATCGCCGAACGACGACAACGGCTATGACATCTCCGACTACCAAGACATCATGGACGAATTCGGCACCATGCAGGATTGGGACACGTTGCTCGCCGAAATGCATGCGCGGGGCATGAAGCTGATCATGGACCTCGTCGTCAACCATTCCTCCGACGAGCACCGTTGGTTCGTGGAGTCCCGCAAGTCCAAAGACAACCCGTACCGCGACTACTACATCTGGCGTCCGGGCGGCGAGGGCAACTGCGAGCCGAACAATTGGGAATCGTGCTTCTCCGGTTCGGCGTGGCAGCATGACGAGCAGACGAATGAATACTTCCTGCACCTCTTCTCCAAAAAACAACCGGACCTCAACTGGGAGAACCCGAAAGTCCGCCAAGAAGTATACGACATGATGACGTGGTGGCTGGACAAAGGCATCGACGGTTTCCGCATGGACGTCATCAACATGATCTCCAAAGTCGAAGGCATGCCGTCCGCACCGCCCCAAGAAGGCCGCAAGTACGTCTGGGGCGGCGAATACTTCATGAACGGCCCGCGCATCCACGACTACCTGCGTGAAATGAACGAAAAAGTCCTCTCCCGCTACGACATCATGACCGTCGGCGAAACGCCGGGCGTCACGCCGGAAGAAGCGGCGAACTACGTTCACGAAGACCGTCATGAACTGAACATGCTGTTCCAATTCGAGTTGATGGACATCGACTCGGGCAACGGCAAATGGGACGTGCGACCGTACAAACTGACCGACCTGAAGCGGATCCTGTCGAAGTGGCAATACGGTCTCGGGCACGGCAAGGGCTGGAACTCGCTGTACATGAACAACCACGACCAACCGCGCATGGTGTCGCGCTTTGGAGACGACCGGACGTTCCGACTGGAATCGGCGAAGATGCTGGGCACGCTGTTGCATACGCAACAGGGGACGCCGTACGTCTACCAAGGCGAAGAGATCGGCATGACGAACGTTAAGTTCGAGTCCATCGACCAATACCAAGACATCGAAACCCTGAACATGTACCACGAAAAAGTGAACCAGCAAGGTGCCGACCCTGCCAAGGTCATGGAATCGATCTACATCAAGGGGCGCGACAACGCGCGCACGCCCATGCAATGGGACGACAGCCCGAACGCGGGTTTCACCACGGGCACGCCGTGGCTCCAAGTCAACCCGAACTACACGGAGATCAACGCCAAGCAAGCGGTGTCCGACCCGAACTCCATCTACAACTATTACAAGCGCCTGATCCAAACGCGCAAAAACAACCTCGTCCTGATCTACGGGGAGTTCGACGAACTCCTGAAAGACAGTGAGACGTTCTACGTCTACACCCGAACGCTCGGTGACGAGCGAGCCCTGATCGTGCTGAACTTCACCAAAACCGACCAAACCTTCGAGCTCCCGTCAGACGTCACCTACAACGGCTTCGAGCTCCTGATTTCCAACTACGACGTCGACCCGACCCAAGACATCCGCACCTTCACCACCCGCCCGTATGAAGCGCGCGTGTATCGCTTAAAGTAAAACATAGAATCTTTTCCCGAACGCCGGGCAAACAGGTCCCCACCCGTAGGCGACCACCCAGCCTCCGCAAGCAAGCAAACAAACCGCCCCACCCACACAGAAAAACAAACGCCCTACCGCTCACCCCATGCGGACCAGGGCGTTTTTTTCAAAAAAAGGAGTGCACAAACCATGCTCACACTCAACGGCACCTGGCACGCTACCCCCGACCCGGCGAAAACCTACGACTCCCTCCACCTCCACTGGGAGGACGCGCCAAACCTCACCTGGCACCCGATCCAAGTCCCGTCCCACTGGCAAACCCAACCGACGCCGTTCGCCGACTACCAAGGCACCGTCTGGTACAAGTGCGAATTCACCACCCCCGCCCTCGACCCGTCCAAACACTACCACCTCCACTTCAGCGGCGTCGACTACTGGAGCGAAGTCTGGCTCAACGGCATCTACCTCGGCGCGCACGAAGGCGACTTCGACCTCTTCGAATACGAAGTCACCCAATACCTCACGCCCCATCAGCCCAACCGCCTGATCGTCAAAGTCACCGCCGACCTCGACGCCAACCCGGAACAGAAGTCGATTGTGAAGGGCGGCCTCTACCACTGGGATTGCCTCCCGATCCGCCAAGGAGTGATCCCCGACTTCCCGGAGGTCCCGTCCTCCTCCAACCCGCAATACCCGAACCCGGTCCGCAACCCCGGTGGCATCTGGCGCGACGTCACCCTGCTGGAACGCGACTCCGCCTACATCAAAAACATCCTCGTCCACCCCGAACTCCAAGCGGACGGACGAGCGCTCGTCCACGTCGACATCGAAACCTGCAACCACGGCACCGCCTCCCTGCGTCCCGTGCTCAAAGTCGACATTGAGCCCTGCAACTTCGAACCGGCGCGCTACCACTCCGCCGTCTCCGCCAAGATCCGTCCGGGCCTCGCCCGCACGACTATTTCCTTGGAAATCGACAACCCCAAACTCTGGTGGACCCGCGACCTCGGCGACCAAAATCTCTACCGCTGCACCGTCGAACTGGTCGTCGACGGCACCAAAATCGACACCGCATCCAAAACTTTCGGTCTGCGCGACGTCCGCCTGCACGAGGACTGGACCTTCACCCTCAACGGAAAGCGGCTGTTCCTCAAAGGAACGAATTACCTCTCCGACCAGTTCCTCTCCCAAGTCACCCGCTCCGACTACGAACGCGACGTCCAGCTCATGCTCGACGCCAACTTCAACATGATCCGCGTCTTCGCCCACCAAGAGCGCGAAGATTTCTACGACCTCTGCAACGAAAAGGGCCTCCTGCTCTTTCAGGACCTGCCCTTCCAATGGGGCTACCAAAGCACGCCGGACTTCATCCTCCGCGCCAAGGAAGTCGTCACCCGCTACGTCCAGCAACTCCAACACCACCCGTCCGTCGCCCTCTGGTCGATCCACAGCGAATCGAGGCTCTACGATTACAACAAACTCGACCAAGTGCTGCTCCACCACGTCCGCGCCCTCGATCCGACGCGCCCGGTGCACCGCAATTCCGTGCTCGCCGACTACGGAGACCTCCCGCACGCCTTTCGCGACATCGAGACGTACGGCGATTACATCCCGCCGCATCTGACCGTTCACTGGGTCGGCTGGTACTGGGGCGAACTGCGGGACAAGGAGCACTACAACCCGATGTTCATCAGCGAATACGGCACCCAATCCGTCCCAAACCGCGAATCGCTGGAGAAATTCATTCCTTCCGACGCCCTTTGGCCGCCAAATTGGGACGTTTGGAAAAAACACGGCTTCCAATTGGCCACCTATGAGAAAAACCTCGGCCCCGTCCCCGAAACCTTGGAAGAGCTGATCGAGAGAAGCCAAGCGTACCAAGCCCGTTTTTACAAAGAACACACCGAAACCCTTCGCCGAAAAAAATACAACAATGTAAAAGGCATCCTCACTTTCCATTTCGTCAACTGCTGGCCGGCGATCGACTGGTCGATCCTCGACTACTACCGCCGGCCCAAACTCGCGTACGCCGCGATCGCCAAAGCGTTCGCCCCGTTGCATTTGAGCTTCAAGGGCACCGTCAAACCGGGCTGGGCGTCCCTTGAACCGTGGGTGGTCAACGACTACCCGCACAGCTGCGAGCGCCTGCGCGTGCTGTTCACGGTCTCCACGGAAAGCGGCGAACTCCTGAACCAAGGCGAAGCGAACGCCGACTTCATCGCCCCCGACAGCGCGACTCAACTGGCGGGACACGACCTCCCGATCCCCGCCGGTCTCACGCGCGTTCACGTCACGGGACGGCTGGTCAACGAGCAAGGAGAGACGCTGTTTGAAAACGACGCCTGGCTCTACCCGCTCTCCGAGCCCGCGGATATCGAAACGGCAGCCGACGCCAAAGTCGGGCTCTGAACCCTCCCGGCCCTCCTGCCGAACTCAACTGGACAGCACTCGCAATCCGCTTGCGGGCGGCTGTCTTTTTTACAAATGTAAGTGCGGTCATACTGCTTGCATACAGATGAAATGACGTCGCTCAGCCCGCCTCTTCCGTTTGCCGAAAAAAGTCGAAAAACCACGAAAAACATCAAGTTTTCTCCTCTTTTGCCGCATCCACAAAGGAAAAAGGAATTTAGTTCACGCGAGGCGAATCAGTCTAAGCAATGGAAAGTTCTTGTAAGAAAGGGGCTCTTGCCGAAATGGATCGGAAAGATAAAAAGGTTCTCATTGTAGATGATCAATATGGCATTCGCGTATTGTTGCAGGAGGTTTTGGATAAGGAAGGCTATACCATTTTCCAAGCACCGAACGGCGTGACCGCACTGGAAATCGTCAAAGAGCACCAACCGGACCTCGTGCTTCTCGATATGAAAATTCCGGGCATGGACGGGCTGGAGATCCTCCGCCACATTCGCACCATCGAGCCCGACACCAAAGTCATCATGATGACCGCGTACGGCGAACTGGACCTGATCAAGGAAGCGACCGTGCTCGGCGCGATCACCCATTTCACCAAGCCGTTTGATATTGACGAACTGCGCCAAGCGGTCAACGCGCAGCTCGTATCGTAAGGGGAGGGTTGTCCGATGGAGAGAGTTGAGAAAGCCATGATCCGTTTGCGAATGAGCTCCCATGACGCCCATTACGGCGGGGATCTCGTGGACGGCGCGCGCATGCTCGGACTGTTCGGCGACGTGGCGACGGAATTGTTGATTCGTCTGGACGGCGACGAAGGTCTGTTCGTCGCGTACGACAAAGTGGAGTTCAAAGCGCCGGTCTACGCCGGCGACTATATTGAAGCGCACGGCACGGTGACGCAGATCGGCAACACCTCGCGCAAGATGGAATTCCACGCGTACAAAGTCATCCGCGGCAACATCGACCCCGACAACCCGTCGGCGGCGGAAGTGTTGGAAGAGCCGATTCTCGTCACGTACGCCAGCGGCACCTGCGTCACTCCGAAAGACAAACAACGTCTGAAGCGGGAGGAAGCGTAGATGGAGAAGCTGATTATCACGGTCGCCCTCGACGGCGCGGAAGTCACGCGCGAACAGCAGCCGCACTTGCCGCTCACACCGGACGAAATCGCCGACGCGGCGTACGAAGCGTGGAAAGCGGGCGCGTCGATTGCGCATGTGCACGCGCGCGACGCGGCCGGCAACCCGACGCAAGACAAGGAAATCTACCGTCAGATCATCGAAAAAATCTCCGCGAAGTGCGACATCATCGTCCAAGTTTCCACGGGCGGTGCTGTTGGCATGACCGCAGAAGAACGCCTGCAACCGGTCACGCTCAAGCCGGAGATGGCGACGCTTACCGTCGGTACCGTCAATTTCGGCGACGATGTGTTCATGAACACGCCGAAGGACATCGAAGCGTACGCCCAAGCGATGCAAGAGCACGGCGTGCGCCCGGAATTGGAGATCTTCGACGTGGGCATGATAAACAACGCCCTGCGCTTGCTCAAAAAGGGACTCGTCACCGCGCCGCTGCACTTTGATTTCGTTCTCGGCGTGCCGGGCGCGATTCCGGGAACGATCGAGAACCTCCAGTACATGGTCAATCAGATTCCGGCGGGCTCGACTTGGTCGGTGGCCGGCGTCGGCAGAGCCCAATTGCCGCTGAACACGATGGCGATTTTGCTGGGCGGCCACGTGCGCGTCGGGTTTGAAGACAACATCTACTACGAAAAAGGCGTTCTGGCAACGTCCAACGCGCAGTTCGTCGAGCGCATCGTCCGTCTTGCCAAGGAGCTGGGCCGGGAAGTCGCCACCGCGCAAGAGGCACGAAAAATCTTGGGCATCTCCCCTGTCAATGTCGGCTGAAAAGCGGTATGATAGGGAGTAGAAACCAAGATACAGCTTACAGATAGAACATTTTCCAGATAGGACGGAGGAGGCTACATAATGGCATTTGCATCCTTTAAGGAAGTATTGCTGGACGGTCTCAAGAACGGCTATGCAGTCGGTCAGTTCAACATGAACAACTTGGAATTCACCCAAGCGATCGTCGAAGCGGCGAACGAAGAGAAATCTCCGGTGATTCTCGGCTGCTCCGAAGGCGCAATCAAGTACATGGGCATCGACTACACCGTCGCAATGGCGCGCGTGGCGGCAGAAACCGCGAAAGTTCCGGTCATCCTGCACCTCGACCACGGCCCGAGCTTCGAGTACGTCGTCAAGTGCGTGCGCGCAGGTTTCTCCTCGATCATGATCGACGCATCTCACTACGCGCTCGAACAAAACATCGAGTTGACCAAGCGCGTTGTCGACCTGTGCCACCCGCTGGGCATTGAAGTCGAGGGCGAACTGGGCCGCATCGGCGGCACCGAGGACGACCTGACCGTCGACGAGCGCGACGCGACCCTGGCTCTGCCGGAAGAAGCGAAGCGTCTGGTCGAAGAGTCCGGCATCGACGCGCTGGCACCGGCGATCGGTTCCGCGCACGGCGTGTACGTCGGCAAACCGGAACTGGCTTTCGGCCGTCTCCAAGAAATCCGCGATCTGCTCCCGAACACCCCGATGGTTCTCCACGGCGGTTCCGGCATCCCGGACGAAGACATCCGCAAAGCGATTTCGCTTGGCGTCTCCAAAATCAACGTCAACACCGAAAACCAAATCGCGCTGACCAACACGATCCGCGAGATCTTTGCGAAAGACGCGAAAGTATATGACCCGCGCAAGTACCTCGGCCCGGGCAAAGCTGCGATCAAGGAAGTCGTCAAGGAAAAAATGCGCCTGTTCGGGTCTTCCGGTCGCGCGTAAGAGAACGGGATTTTTCACATCCTAGTTCTAGAACGTGAGGAGGGAACTCAACAGTGAAATTTTTTCTTGATACTGCCAATGTAGCAGACATTCGAAAAGCAAACGAACTCGGCGTCATCGCCGGCGTTACGACCAACCCGTCGCTCGTCGCGAAGGAAGGCGGCGATTTCCACGCGATGCTGCGTGAAATCGTGCAAATCGTCGACGGCCCGATCTCTGCGGAAGTCATTTCTCTCGATGCGGAAGGCATGGTCGAAGAGGGCCTGAAGCTCTCGGAAATCCATCCGAACATCACCATCAAGCTTCCGATGACGCTGGAAGGTCTGAAAGCGTGCCATCAATTCGCGAAGCGCGGCATCAAAACCAACGTCACGTTGATCTTCACCGCGAACCAAGCGCTGATGGCGGCGCGCGCAGGCGCAACGTTCGTCTCGCCGTTCCTCGGTCGTCTCGACGACATCTCGACGGACGGCATGGGCCTGATCAACGATATCGTGCAAATCTTCACCGTGCACGGCATCGACACCGAGATCATCGCGGCGTCGATCCGTCATCCGATCCATGTCACCCAAGCCGCGATGGCAGGTGCGCACATCGGGACGATGCCTTACAACGTGCTGACCTCTCTCGTCAAGCATCCGCTCACCGATGCCGGGATCGAGCGCTTCTTGAAAGACTGGGAAGGCATGAAGAAATAAGACAAGCGTGAACTTCCAAGCACCTCTTCGTTCTTAGGAGGTGCTTGTTTTTCTGTGTAAATCTGTCTGATGGAGCGAAGAAAGGGGCTAGACCCGTTCATGAACGCATCTTCTTGGGTCCCGTTGGGAGCCTCCCTGATTTCGCTGTGGTTCGCCGTGCTGCTGTTCCGGCAATATGCGGGCCGCAAGCGGCTGTACCAATTGTGGTGGGCGATCTCCATGTTGTCGTACGCCTGCGCGTCGTTTGGAGAATTCTACGCGCTGGCGTACGGCTGGAGCCCGTCGATGTACAAGTTCTACTATTTCAACGCCGTTTCGCTGGTGGCGATCATGGCGGCCGGCGAGATGTACATGCTGTTTAAGAGCAAGATTGGACATGTGTATCTCGTGATCATGATCGCGCTGATGGCGACGCTCGCAGCCCTGCTTGTGACGGCGGTGCCCGACCCGTCGGTCATAGGGCATCACGATGCGGCGATCGGCGGCAACGCGCTGCCCAAGGGCTCGGTGATCCGCTCGGTGTTCCCGCCGATTCTCTCCGGCGTCGGAGGTTTGATTTTGATCTTCGGCCCGCTCTGGTCGTGGTGGAAGTCCCGTTTCAGCGGCAACCTGTTCATTGCCGCCGGAGCGGTGCTTCTCTCCGTGGTGGGGCGGTTGGCGGTACTCGGGGTTCCGGAGTGGTTGCCGCTCGGTGAATTGATCGGCATCGCCGTGATCTTCTACGGCGTGTTCGGCTGGTCGCGGCTCAAAAAATCATGAAACGTGATATGATAACGAAGTGAGTCACTTTGAAAGGGGATCAAACACCTATGAGCAACATGATGGACGCTTACCAAATTATCGAATTCATCCAAAAAAGCGAGAAGAAAACCCCGGTTAAAGTACATATCAAAGGCACCGACCTCGAAAGCATCGACTTCGGAGCAAACACCAAAACTTTTATCACCGGCAACGTCGGTGTGATCTTCGGCGACTGGAAAGAAGTTGGCCCGGCACTGATCGCCGCCGGTGAGAAAATTGCGGACTACGTCGTGGAAAACGACCGCCGCAACTCGGCGATCCCGCTGCTCGACATGAAAAACATCAAAGCCCGCATCGAGCCGGGCGCGATCATCCGCGAACAAGTGGAGATCGGCGACAACGCGATCATCATGTTCGGCGCTTCGATCAACATCGGCGCGGTGATCGGCGAAGGCACGATGATCGACATGAACGCGGTCGTCGGCGGTCGCGGTACGATCGGCAAAAACTGCCACATCGGCGCAGGGGCGGTTGTTGCGGGCGTGGTGGAACCGCCGTCCGCAACTCCGGTCATCATCGAAGACGACGTGCTCGTCGGCGCGAACGCGGTCATCCTCGAAGGCGTGCGCGTGGGCAAGGGCTCTGTCGTCGCGGCGGGCGCGGTCGTCACGCAAGACGTTCCGGCGGGCGTCGTCGTGGCAGGGGCTCCGGCGCGCATCATCAAGGACATCGACGCGAAAACCAAGTCCAAGACGGAGATCATGCAAGCTCTGCGTCAACTGTAAGGGGAGAGCCGCATGCCGACCTTGGAATTGGAACGCTACATTCAGATCCGCCGGGATCTGCACCAGATCCCGGAACCGGGTTTCCAAGAGTTCAAGACCCAGCAGTACCTGCTTGACTACATCGCAAAACTCCCGCAGGAGCGCTTGGAAGTCAAGACGTGGCGCACCGGCATCCTCGTGCGGGTCCAAGGCACCAACCCGTCGCGCACGCTGGCGTACCGCGCGGACATGGACGCGCTGGCGATTTCGGAAGAGACATCGTATGAGTTCAAATCGACGCATCCGGGCTTTATGCACGCGTGCGGTCACGATGTGCACATGACGATCGGCCTTGGCGTGTTGACCCACTTCGCGCAGGCGGAGAACGCGGTGGACGACAACTTGCTGTTTCTCTTCCAACCGGCGGAGGAAGGCCCCGGCGGGGCGCTGCCGATGATGCAGAGCGACGAGTTTCAAGCGTGGCGTCCCGATCGGATTTTTGCGTTGCATATCGCGCCGGAGTATCCGGTCGGCACCATCGCGACCAAACCGGGCATCTTGTTTGCGAACACGTCGGAGCTGTTCATCGACTTGATCGGCAAGGGCGGCCATGCGGCGTTCCCGCATACGGCAAACGACATGGTGGTGGCGCAGGCGCACTTGGCGACACAGTTGCAAAGCATCGTGGCGCGCAACCTCGACCCGCTGGATTCCGGTGTCGTCACGGTCGGCAAGATTGAGGCGGGCACCCGCCAGAACATCATCGCCGAGCGGGCGCGTTTGGAAGGGACGATTCGGACGTTCTCGATGGAATCGATGGCAAAGATCAAATCGCGCATCGAAGCGTTGGTCAAGGGGATTGAGATCGGGTTTGAGTGCCGGGCGGAGATCGACTACGGGTCGAACTACTGCCAAGTGTACAACGACGAAGCGGTGACGCTTGATTTCATGAACTGGCTGCGCGAGTCGGGAGAAGCGACGTTGGTGGAAGCCAAGGAAGCGATGACGGGCGAAGACTTCGGCTATTTCCTCGCCGAAATCCCCGGCTTGATGTTCTGGCTGGGAGCCGACACGCCGTACGGCTTGCATCACGCCAAGATCGAACCGAGCGAGAATGCGATCGGCGTGGCGATCAACGTCATGACGAAGTACCTCGCCAAAGCGGCAACGAAGTAATAAGAAGGGTCTCTCCCGCGCATTTGTGTGCGGAAGAGACCCTTTTGTATGCGTACACGCGCATGAGACAACTTATCCAAAGCAACTTCTGTGCAGGCTGTTATCTATTCGTGTGAAACCCGTGTACGGCAGAGACTCGTTTCGTGTGAATCTTGTGTGCAGGCAGAGAACCTCTTCTTGCGGGAATCCTGTGCGGGAGAGTTCCTTTTTTCCTACCCGCCGAACGCCGCTTTCACCTGAGAGATCAACTGCTCGTTGGGCGTATCCAGCCAGAGCTTCATCCTCGCGACCATCGCCGGATCAATGTCATCCAGCGCTTGCTCCAAATCGGCGCGCGTGGCAGTCTTCTGCGCGTTCTTAATGTAATACTGCTTCAGGAACTTGAAAAACTTCTCGTCCCCCATCTGACTCCGCAAGTCATGGTACATCAAGATCGGACGCAGATAGCTGTAGTAATAATGCGCCTGCGACGTGGCATACGACCCGTACGGAACGGCGGTCTGCCCGTTCAGCACCCCGGCGGAAGTGCCGGGCTTGTACGGCGAGTACGTGTCGCCCGCTTTGAAACGCTGCCAATACTCTGCGATCCAGTTCTGATAAGCCCCCTCGCCTTGCCGCGTCTCCATCTCGATCAGCGCCAGGTAATCCGCCAACCCCTCGTCCAACCACGGCGTCTCCGCTTCGTAATTCCCCACGGTGTTGTAAAACCACACATGCCCGATCTCATGCGCTATCCAATGCTGTGGATCGTCATACCCCCACAAGTCCTCCGAAAAAAGCGCCAAGTTCGGCAACTCATGCGCATAGATCGTTCCGCTTGGCAACTCCAGCACCGTCAGCACCGGATTCGGATCGATCCCCACGTCTTGGGAATACGTACTCACCGCCGACCGCGCCAACTCCACCGTCTGTGCGAGCTTCGCCGGATCGACCGTCGCCACGACGACGTGCGTCCCGTACCCCGTCTCAAACGCCGCCTCTTGAAATCCGCGCCCGCCGACCAGCGCAAAATTGCGGACTTTCTCCGCTTGCCACACCGACACGACGCGCCCGCCGTCCGCCGCAGTTTCCGAAAGTTTCTGCCCCGAGCCGTACCACTTGTAGCCGGCGGGCGCGTTCCACTCGATCCGGTAGTTCCCCAAATCCATGAGGAACGGGTCGCCAAACCCAAGAGAATCGGGACGCGGCATCCATTTCCCGTCGCGCTCGACGGCGAGCACCGGATACCAATAACACATCGTCGCTACGCCCTTATAGATCCCAAACCGTTTCGCGCTTTCCGGCACCGTCACGTCAAACGTCAGCGTCACCGTCTGCGGCCCGCTCGCGGGGGCGGCTTGCACGGTCAACTGCGAGTCGTTCACGTCGAACTTCACCGCTTGTCCGTTCAATTTCACGTCGCGAATTTGCAAGGCACCAGCAGGGGTATATAAATAGAAGGGGATTCCGTCCAACTGCAACTGCGGCAAAGTCACCGTCTCTTCGGCGGTGATCAACCGCTTGCCCTCGTCCCAGTACGCTTTGATCGCGTACGACGACTCATGCGGCGTCGGAGCCGTCAAGGGCTGAACCTGCAACGGCTTCTCCCCAAACCAGCGGTGGTACGTCTCTTTCAACACCGGCGTCCACCCCTCCGGCGGACGCAGCACGATGCCCAAGATCACCAGCGTCGACAACAGCGTCAACATCATCGAATACAACCACAACCCCAGACGCTTCCGTCGCATCTTGCCGCCTCCATCCGTTCCAATCCAAGCCCAACCCACTTCGACAAGATTGACAAGCTCTCCTGCATAAAATGGTATAACACATTACCGCCAATGTGCTATAATGTTGGCGAAAGAACGCACACGAAACGGAGATGACCTCATAGATGGAACGTGAACTTGCGCTTGAGATCGTACGCGTCACCGAAGCAGCAGCCCTCGCCGCCGCACGCTGGGTCGGGTCGGGCAAGAAAAACGAAGCGGACAACGCCGCGACCACCGCGATGCGGGCGATGTTTGATTCGGTCAACATGAAAGGGACCGTCGTCATCGGCGAAGGCGAGATGGACGAGGCTCCGATGCTCTACATCGGGGAGCGTTTGGGCGCCGGCTGGGGGCCGAAGCTCGACGTTGCCGTCGATCCGCTGGAAGGCACGAACATCGTCGCCAAGGGGCTGTGGAACGGCTTGACCGTCGTTGCCGTCGCTCCGAAAGGCACCCTGTTGCACGCACCCGACATGTACATGGAAAAGCTGGCGGTCGGCCCGCGCGCCAAGGGACTCGTGCACCTCGACGCCACCGTCAAGGAAAACCTCGAGGCCGTCGCCAAAGCGTCGAATAAGAAAGTCTCGGACGTCGTCGCCACTCTCCTCGACCGCGAGCGCCACGGCGCGCTGATCGAAGAGATCCGCTCGGCGGGCGCCCGGATCAAACTGATCTCCGACGGCGACGTCGCCGCGGCGATCAACACTTGCTTTGAAGAGACCGGCGTGGACATCATGTTCGGCTCCGGCGGCGCTCCGGAAGGCGTCTTGGCAGCGGCGGCGATCAAATGCCTGGGCGGAGAGTTCCAAGGCCGTCTGAAGCCGGAGAACGAAGCGGAAGTGGAGCGCTGCATCTCGATGGGCCTCGAAGACCCGCACAAAATCCTGCTGCTCGACGACCTCGTCAAAGGCGACGACGCGATTTTTGCCGCGACCGGCGTCACCGACGGCGAACTGCTCAAGGGCGTGCGCTTCCTCGGCAACTCGATTTCCACCACGCACTCGGTCGTCATGCGCGCCAAGACGGGCACCGTGCGCTTCGTCGACGCTCGCCACAACCTCGAACAAAAACCGCATCTCGTGATGGTCTAACGCCTGTTTGGCGGGGGATGTAAGCGAAGTTTAATTAGAATAATTTTTGCATACACGAGTTCATGGGCGGGAAAAGTGGTATAATAAAGGATATTTAGGACTGAATTTGAATTGAAGGTGACGGTTCCTTGCCCATGAACATGAACGAATTGGAAGACATGAAACTGCCCGACTTATACAAGTTGGCCAAGCAATTTGAAATCCCGTACTACGGTACGCTCAAGAAAAAGGAACTGGTCTTCGCCATCCTCCGCGCCCAAGCCGAAGAAGAGGGCCTGCTGTTTGCGGAAGGCGTGCTTGAGATCATGCAGGACGGCTACGGGTTCCTGCGTCCCACCGGTTATTTGCCTTCCTCCGAAGACATTTACGTGGCGGCATCGCAGATTCGCCGCTTTGACTTGCGCACCGGCGACCGCGTCTCCGGCAAAGTGCGCAAGCCCAAGGAGAACGAGCGCTACTTCGGCCTGCTCCAAGTGGAAGCCGTCAACGGCATGACACCGGAGCAGGCGGCGGAGCGCATCCACTTCCCGGCGCTGACCCCGCTGTTCCCGACACGCAAGATCCAGATGGAAACCTCCCCGGAAAAAATCTCCACCCGCATTATCGACCTGCTCTCTCCGGTCGGCTTCGGCCAGCGCGGTTTGATCGTCGCACCGCCCAAGGCCGGGAAAACCCTCCTGCTCAAGGAAATTGCCAACTCGATCACCACCAACCACCCGCAAGCCGAGCTGTTCGTCCTCTTGATCGACGAGCGCCCCGAGGAAGTCACCGACATGCAGCGCTCCGTCAAAGCAGAAGTCGTGGCGTCCACGTTCGATGAAGTGCCGGAGCATCATATCAAGGTGGCGGAGATGGTCTTGGAGCGAGCGATGCGTCTCGTGGAGCACGGCAAGGACGTTGTGATTCTCGTCGATTCGATTACCCGTCTGACCCGCGCGTACAACCTCGTCATCCCGCCGTCCGGCCGCACTTTGTCCGGCGGTATCGATCCGGCGGCGTTCCACCGCCCGAAGCGTTTCTTCGGCGCGGCGCGCAACATCGAAGAGGGCGGGTCGCTGACCATCCTCGCGACGGCGCTGGTGGAAACCGGTTCGCGGATGGACGATGTGATTTACGAGGAGTTCAAGGGCACGGGCAACATGGAACTGCAACTCGACCGCAAGCTGGCGGAGAAGCGCATCTTCCCGGCGATCGACATCCGCAAGTCGGGCACCCGCCGCGAAGAACTGCTGATGGAACCGGAGCACCTCGATAAGATTTGGGCGATGCGCAAGTCGATGAGCGACAACTCGGACTTCACCGAAGTGCTCTTGCGCCAACTCAAAAAAACCCCGACCAACGACGAGTTTATGGCGGGCGTCGAGGGGCAGAAGGAACAGAAACAATTGAACGAACAAGCCTAAGCATGAGAAGGAACCGGATGCGCATGCATTCGGTTCTTTGTGTTAGAATAGTGCACAGGCGACAAAGAAATGAGGGAAACACTCCATGCATCTCGTGTATGCAGATTCCAAAGGACAAATCTACGATCACTCCGATCTGTTGGCCCTCGGCCGCAACGGAGAGTTCCTCACCGATATCTACCCGCAAGAACTGATTCCGCTCCCGGAAGGCGCGACGCTCGTCTCGCTGCCGGGCGCGCGCGCTCTGGGCGTCGACCCGGACACCGGCAAGACGATCGCGCTCCCCGAAGAGTACTCGGCGGTCGGCGCGCTGTTGCCGCAGGGCTTCACGCGCTTGCTCCTGCCCGCCTACGCCAAGAAGGACGAAAGCGAAACGTGGCCGCTGTTCGGCTACACGGCGGTCGTCTGGATGGAGGACGGATTCTACGTCGCAGCCGAAGCGAGCGATGATCCGGACAAGTGGAACCCGCTCTCCGCTCCGGACGACAAAGTCGAATCCGCCGTGCAAAAAATCACGACGCTCTACCCGGAGAACCGCATCTGGCAACACTTGACCAAGTGTGCGCTCGAATACGGCTGCTTGACGTCGCGCAACACGTTCCTCGAACGTTGGGAAGGGTCGCTGCCGGTCTCGATGACCTGCAACGCCGGCTGTGTCGGCTGCATCTCCGAGCAGCCGGACGACTCGCCGTTCCCGTCTCCGCAAACGCGCTTGGACTTCAAGCCGACGGTCGACGAGATGGTGCAGTTGATGCTTCACCACTTGAACACCGCCGGGCAGGACGCGATCATCTCGTTTGGCCAGGGCTGCGAGGGCGAACCGTCCACGCGCGGCGTCGACATCGCCGAAGCGATCCGCCGCGTGCGCGCTGAAACGGACCGCGGTTTCATCAACATCAACACCAACGCCGGTCTCACCGACATGATCAAGCTGATCACCGACGCCGGCCTCGACCTGATGCGGGTCTCGACGATTTCGGCGCTCGACGATCATTACAACGCTTACTACCGCCCGCGTCTGTACGGCGTGGAAAACGTCGGCCGTTCGCTGAAGTACGCGGCGGACAAGGGCGTCTACACGTCGATCAACTATCTGATCTTCCCCGGCGTCACCGACCGCGAAGAAGAGATCGAAGCGATGGTCGACTTCGTCAACGCAAACAACGTCAAATTGATTCAGATGCGCAACTTGAACATCGACCCGGAATGGTACTTGCAACACATCCCGAAACAGCGCGGCGAACTGCTCGGCATGAAGACCATGCTCGACATCTTCCGCCAAGAGTGCCCGAACACGGTGATCGGTTCGTTCACGCACGTTCCGCCGGAACAGATGCGCCGCAACCGCGCGTAACCCAAAGAAAAAGCCTCCCAGACCCTCGGGTATGGGAGGCTTTGTTTGTTGTGTTTTCGTGTTCTTAGTGGTTCGGTTCGTGTTCACTCCACCAATCGGGGGTAATGACCGTTTGTACGTCCGCGAGTTGCAAGTGGTTCGGTTCGTGTTCACTCCACCAAGCTCCAGTCGTATGAGAAGCCAGAGCGAAACTGATCAAAGCGCAAGTTGCAATCACCAACAGACCCATTCTTTTTTTCATGATACACCCTCCCATGAAGTGACAAACTCTGGTAATCCGGTCTATTTTGTTTAGTTTATGATATTAATATTCATGTAATAGAGTGACCGGTTTCCTTACGTATATTATACATGGCAAACGCGATATTACAATATACTAATTGTGATTTCTTTGTTGTCAACTTAGAAAATTTACATTGACTATAATAGACAATTTACGACAATCTTCAACAAAAAAGAAGCCTGTCCCTCGACAGGCTTCCACACGTACTAACTTTGCTCTTATACCTTAGACGAGAATGCCGATCTTGCGCAGAGAAGAGTCGAGGACGACGTGCAATTGGCGAAGCGTTTCGTTCGCCAAGACGTAATCGCCGATCTGCTCGTAGAGGTCGGCGAGTTCCTCGATGGCCGTGCGCAACTCCGAGCGATGGCCGAGTTTCTCATGCAGGGCGATCGCTTGCTTGATCCACTGGATCGACGCGTCGGTGTCGCCTTGCTCGCGCTTGACGCGGGCGAGCGATTGGTAGACGGACGCGAGGTTTTCCGCATGCTCCGGCAGCAGGAACAGCGTCTCTTGGCAGAACGCTTCCGCTTCTTGCAGGCGGCCGGCGCGGATGTACAGTCTGGCGATCTCGCTGTAGATCCGCAAGTTATCGGTCGGCAGTTCGTGTTTGCGGTATTCGGCAAGGCACTCGTGCAGAAGCTCAATGCCTTCCGCCAGGTCACCGTTCTCCGCTTCGACGAGCGCAAAGTTGACTTTGACTTCGATCGCTTGGCGAATGTTTTGCAAGCTTTCGTAAATGGTGAGCGCGTCATGGCAGTAGTCGATCGCCCGCGCGTATTCACCGAGGTTTTTATACGAATTGCCGAGTCCGAGGTAGACGTCCGCCAATTGGCGCATGTTGGTGCTGCCGCGCAACAAATTATAAGCTTCTCGATAGAAGCGGACAGAATCGTTGTATTCGCCCAGTTTATAGTGGGCATGACCCAAGTTCGTGATGATTCGCGCACGGGTGAACGGGTCGATCTCTTTGACGCGGGAGAATGTCTCGTAGGCTTTATGCCAATGATAGAGAGCGAGAGGATAGTTCTCTTGGTCGTAACGCGCTTCGCCGAGTTTGTTTAAGCAAAGCAGAGCAAAGCTGTCGTCGTTTTTGCGGACGACCGTGTCGAGAACTTGCTCGAACAATTCCACCGCTTTCTCAATGTCACCGCTGGAAAGCCAAGCTTCGGCCAAATCATATTGAACTTCATGCACCATCAAGTGGGGGGCGGGATTGGAAATCAAATCGCGAAACAGGGGAATTGCCATGTCGAAATTCTTGGCTGCCAGGTAAGCACGCGCTAATTTGTACGTAGAACTCTGCTCCATTTGCGTCTGCATATCGGCTACAAAATATTCGATCGGCGTTTCCAGCCGGGCAGCGATTTGTTCCAGCACTTTATGCGACGGGTATGCTTTATCCGATTCGATCTGACTGATCATAGAGATCGTCACGATCCCGGCGCCAAGCTCTTGCTGTGTCAATCCTTTACGAATGCGCAACTCACGGATTTTTTGCCCCAAAGAAATCAAAGTACACCCTCCTAGATGTTTAAAATAAATCACGCTATACATCCTATAGCAACTTAAGTTACCCATTATAGAGTAAAACTCTACCACTTAAAGTACACCGATTTTTGAAACTTGTAAAGCATTTTTATGTAGGAGATTTTCTTGCTTCCGATTCGGGTCGTGTGGTATATTAATTGATGCGTGTGAACAAAGAGCCATGGCAAAACCTATGGCTAGGAATGAGGTGAACAGACTATGAAAACTGATATCCATCCGAAGTATCATCTGACCACCGTCACCTGTGCTTGCGGCAACAAGTTCGAGACCGGCTCCGTTAAGGAAGGCCTCAAGGTCGAGATCTGCTCGCAGTGCCACCCGTTCTACACCGGTAAACAGAAGTTTCTGGATGCAGGCGGCCGTGTCGACCGTTTCAAGAAGAAATACGGTATCTAAGACACGTGACAAGAAAGCAGGGCAGTTCGCTGCCCTGCTTTTTATGTTTCTGAGGTATACTAGTTGATATACATTATGAGAATTAGGGAGAGATCGCGGTTGCATTTCATGAACAAGCCTGGTTGGATCGAGGTCATCTGTGGCAGTATGTTTTCCGGGAAAAGTGAAGAGCTGATTCGCCGAGTGAAGCGGGCCAGCATCGCCCGCCAATCGGTGCAGGTATTCAAACCGAAGATCGATGACCGCTACCACCAGACCGCCGTCGTGTCGCACAGTGGAGAGAAAGCGGAAGCCTGCGCCGTGAGTTCGGTCGCGGAGATCGTCGCGCTCGTAGAACCGGGCACCGAAGTGATCGCTGTGGATGAAGTGCAATTTTTTGACCGCGAGATCGTCGCGCGTTGCCAAGAGTGGGCGGACAACGGCATCCGCGTGATCGTGGCGGGTCTTGACCAAGACTTCCGCGGCGAGCCGTTCGGCCCGACGCCGGACTTGCTTTCCGTCGCCGAATATGTCACGAAGCTGCAAGCGATTTGCACCGTCTGCGGCAACCCGGCGAACCGCAACCAACGCTTGATCAACGGGGAACCGGCTTGCTATGACGATCCGGTGATTCTCGTCGGGGCGGCGGAGACGTATGAAGCGCGTTGCCGTCACTGCCACGATGTGCCGCCGGGCCAATCGCATTGTGGTTCGCAGCAACCGGCTGTCAGCCGCGCCTAATCTCCACTCCAATTTCCAGTGTCTCGTCACTTCCTGCCGGGCAAGCTAACCGTACCCGAAGGAGGTGACCTTGATGCTTAAGAACAAGTGGGTCCAAGGTCTTGTTGCCCTGCTCGCGCTCGTCACGGTGACCGGCGCGTCCGGTTGCACCCAGACCGCGCGGGAGAAAGCGGACAACCGCTACGGCGTCAACACGGTCGAAATTGCGCCGGGTCAAGATCTGCAACGGGTGCCGAACTGGGACAACAAGAACATCGACGTGGATGGAGACGGCGATCGGGAACATCTCTCCGGGCGCAACAACATCGCCAACCCGTCGGTGGATTTGCGGTCGTTCGCTCATCCGGGCGGCGGCTCCGATCTGACGCAAGGGGTCTATCCGCACACGTTCACCGCCGACCGAATTGCCGACTTGGCGCATTCGGTCAACGGAGTCGCGAACGCGCGGGCGCTTGTCATCGGGCAAACGGCCATCGTCGCGCTGAACTTGGACAAGGGCGTACGACCGGAAGCGCAAACGGGACTGATCCAAACCGTCCGCCAGCGCATCTTGGTGCAGGCGCCGGAATTTAAGCGCGTGCACATCACGGCCGACCGCGCGTTGCACCGTCGCGTGCAGCGCATCGCCGACGAGATTCGCGCGGGTCATTCGCTCTCCATGTTCAACGATGACATCATGGATTTGACCCGCCGCATTCCGGCGATCGGTCCGTCGATGCTGCCGGCGGTCCCCCGCTAAGTGAATAAGATTTGAAAAACGGAGTCGTCTCGGAGCGGCTCCGTTTTTTGTTGTGCATGTGAAAGCTAGCGGGTGATGCCGGTGCGGATGATGCGCAGCTTGAAGTTGACGTCGATTTTGGCGCTCTCATACGATTTGCGCCAGAGGTCATACGTCCACGGATCGTTCGGGTAGAGGTTGGCGGCGCGGATCTTCGTGCCGAGGCCGAGCGGGTCGACGTGGTATTTCGTTTGGAACTGCTTGATCAGGTCTTTGATGCGGGTGCTGAGACCGTCTTCGATCTGTTTTTCGATCTTCTGAGCGATTTTGTCATCGGTGAGGTCTTCGTCACCTGAGTATTCGATGATCTGCCCGGAGACTTTCACGTCATACGTGATGTGCGGACGCCCGTTCTGCATCTCCAGTTTGGCTTTGCGTTTGGCGGTGACAAACGTCAGCATCACTTGGTCTTGGAGGTTGTCTTGGCCCTTGGTGTGCAGGGTTTGTTTGATGTCGCCGCCCTGTCCTCCGCCGCGCAAGAGCAGCATCATCTTGGTCTCTTCGGGAGAGAGGGAGCCGACGAAGCGGTCGTTACGAAACAGTGCCGTGCCTGCCGCCATGATCGTGCCGTTTTCCAGACGCACGTACGGGATCATCGGGTCGGCACCTTGGTCGTAGTAGATCCGTTCGAAGTCTTGGATCGTCGTTTTCGGGACGGCGTAGTTTTTTTGCGATTTTTGCAAGAGTTCGTAGAGATAGCGGCCGCTGGACGGGCGGGTGGGGGCTTTGCTCTTCATCAGGTCTCCCGCATTGCCGTCCGAGACGCAGAGCACCATCGTTTTGGTGATGTTCACGTCGCGCATCAAGGTGTCGAGCACATGCCAGATTCCTTTGCGCGCCAAGTGCTCGGAAAACACCGCCACCCGCAACTGCCCGGAGACGATCTGACGGTCGGTGGCAAGGCCGACGTTCTCGCGGGCTTCCTTGGAGAGGTCTCCCTTGGAGGAGATGATGATCGTTTTTTCCTGTTCGCCGGCTCCGATGTTCGGCAGGGAGTACGTGACCAAGAGCTTGCCGTTGTCGGTGAGGTCGTAGCCGGCGGTCAGTTCCATGCCGAGGTCTTCGAGGATGTAGGGCCGGGCGCACCCGGTGACGCCGACCGACAACGCCAGCGCCAAGAGCAGCGGACGGGGGCGTTTTTTCCAAAAGAGAGTCGTCATGACACCGACACCTCCTGCGAATCTTCTGGAGGCGCGGGCGGAGCGGAGGTCCCGCCTCGCTTGCGCAGGATCATGGCGCTCAGCAACAAGAACAGCGGCATCACCGTGGACATCAGCCCGCCGATCGTGCCGAGGTAGAGTTCGAATTTGGTCAGGAAGAATACGTCCCGCCCCATAATCCCGATCAGGAAGACCGGCGGGAAAAGCATCAGCACGCAAACCGGCTCGCTCCACTTGCCAAACGTGTAGAGAAACCGTCCGCCCGCCCACAGATAGGTGCAGACGGTGTTGACGATCAGAAACGACCATGTGGAGATGCCGATGTGTTCGATCCGCTCAATCAACGGCAGCTCCACGATCTGAAACATATGCAAGGTCGGCGAGAGCACTTTGATGATCTGACCGGCCGAGTAGAAGCCGATGGAGACGAGCGTGACGAGCAGGTAGATGAAGACGGTGATCCCGTTGCCGAACGACGCGGCTTTCAACGTTTTTTTCTTGTCCTTGGCGAAGGTGTGGAAGATCAGCAACAGTTCAAATCCCACCATGGAAGCGCCGACTTTCCAAGCGGCGCGCGTGAGGTCCCAGAGCGTTGTGTTGAAGAAGATGGGGAAGTAGTAGTCCCACGTGATTTGCCTTGCCGGCGCGATCAAGAGCAACAGCATCCACGAAGTGGCGAAAAACACCAATGTTGCCAAACGCGCCAGCACGCGCGGGCCGGCGGTGGCGGCGTAAAAGCACGGGAGGAGCAGGAGCAGGTAAAACATGTTCGTTGAAGTGGTAGGAAACATCCAGAGTTGGACGACTTCCACATAGGTACGCCCCACCAGAGCGGACATCGCCACGCAATAGAGCATGAACACCGCGCCGAAAAACCAACCGATCCATTTGCCGTACACGCGGGTCAACATTCCGTAGAGGTCCAGATCGGGAAAGCGCCGGGTGAGCAGGATGCAAATCCAGATCGCTATGTGAGCCGCGACGCCGGCTATCAGCACCGCGATCCAGCCGGGGTGTCCCGCTTCTTCCACGACGACGCGCGGCAAGTTGAACAGGCCGATGCCGACTTGGACGGTTTGCACGAGGAACATCATCTCGAGAAAGCCCAGGGAGCGCCGCTTGTGTTCGTCCGTTTGGACGGCGGAGGGTTTTTGCAGTTGCTTTTGTTGTTGCTGTTCCTGTTGTTGCGTCACTTGGAATCACTCCCATCGCTCGCGTTTTCGTTGATTTCATCCGGCGTCGCGCTCGGGGAGACGGCAGGCGCGGTCGTCTCGTTTTGAAAAGGCATGCGCTGGCTGTTTTTGGGGGCGTTGTGGGTCGGGCGGTATTTCATAAACGGAATCGGCGCCCGCAAGAAGGTGTCTTTCCAGTCGATCAAGCGCAGCGGAGCAAACGGCACCAGATACGGACTGCCAAGCGACGAGAGGCGCAGGAAGTGAATCACCATCAACAGATACCCGATAAACATGCCGTACAACCCCCACATCCCCGCCAGCAAGATCAGCGGGAAGCGGATGGCGCGCAACGCCGATGACATGATGTAGCTGGGCGTGATAAACGAAGCGACGGTGGAGAGCGCGACGGAGATGATCAAGATGTTGGACGTAAGACCGGCGGTGACCGCCGCTTGTCCGATGACGATACCGCCGACGATGCCGATCGTTTGCCCGACTTTGGTCGGCAAGCGGGCGCCCGCCTCGCGCAACAGCTCGATGGTGGTTTCCATCAACAGGGTTTCATACAGCGGCGGAAACGGCACGCGCGATCTAGACTCGGTCAAAGGCACGAGCATGTTGGTCGGAATCAGTTGGTAGTGAAACGTCACGACGGCGACGTAGAGC
This sequence comes from Tumebacillus flagellatus, assembly GCF_000714935.1. GTDB lineage: Bacteria > Bacillota > Bacilli > Tumebacillales > Tumebacillaceae > Tumebacillus > Tumebacillus flagellatus. Next base: position 63,505 of record NZ_JMIR01000012.1, on the reverse strand, counting down.
GCGGAGAGCGAAATCGAGATCAAGACACCGATCAAGCGCAGGGTGCGGATGACCGAAGCGCTCAACCAGCGGTTGTCATAGTCCTCGGAGGACTGAAAGAACTCGATGAACGACGCGGGTCCGGAGAGTACAAACGGGCTGCCGTCGTTGAAGATCGCCACTTTGCCGTCGCACAGGTGCGAGACGATGCGCTCCGGGCGCTCCGTCATGTGATATTGCGGAAACGGCGAATAGGGGTTGTCGTCGATCAGCTGGGCGAAATCCCCGGCGTCCGTCAAGTTGTCGATGTCGATCGCTTCGATGCGCGCTTGCACCGATTCGACGAACTCCTTGGGCGCGATGCTCTCCAGCCAGGCGATGGCGACGAATTTTTTGTTATAGCGGCCGACACGGGTGAAAGTGATCTTCAGGTCGGTCGACTTCAGCCGTTTGCGCAACAGCGAGAGGTTGATTTGGATCGACTCGGTGTACGCTTCTTGCGGGCCGAGGATGACCGTTTCCGTCTCGGAGCGCTCGACGTTGCGCATCGGCGGAAAGTAGGTGTTGACCGCGTAGGCTTTGTTGGTTTTTTCCACGATGAAAACGGTCCAGCCGTCGAGGACGTAGGAGACCGCTTCTTTGATCGTTTTGAGCATCACGATTTCCATGGAGCCCGAGGTTTCGTTAGGCCGCAGGTGTTCCGGTTTGTCGGTTAACGCTTGGATTTGCGAGTAGGCAAATTCCATCCAGTCGATTTTGATCAGGGATTCGATGTAGGCGACGGCGACGGGGCAGTCGGTGATCTTGCCCGGCGTCAGTTCGCGGATCTTCACGTCGTCGCAGCCTTGGAAGCTCGCTTGCAGCTCTTGGACGTCGTCCTTATAGGAGCCGATCTGCCGCTTCGGGATGTTGGGCGTCGGCGGGTTCACGGGCGGAGTTTTCGGGCGTCGATGAAGTTTTTTCATGATGGTTTGCAAGAGCTTGTTCATCCGGCACCCCCCTCCATTGGCTTCTTCTTATCCGTTACTGTCTGCTTATCCGAACCATTTTATGAGATTTTGACGGAGGGGGGGAGCTGTACTATAATTAGACTGTTATAGAGAGATATCGGGAGGAGGGTTTTTCAAGATGGAACCGCAATTGTATATCGGTGGTCAGGCCGTTATGGAAGGGGTCATGATGCGCGGTGGAGACAAGGTCGCTGTCGCCGTCCGCAAGCCTGACAACTCGATCCATGTGGAGTCTGAAGTGCGCATTCCCTGGACGCAGCGATTCAAGTTCTTGGCCCTGCCGCTCGTACGGGGCACCGCGGTGCTGTTTGAGTCGACGTTTATCGGCTACCAAGCGCTGAACAAGTCCGCCAACCTGTCCATCGACGAAGAGGGGGAGGAACTCTCCAACTGGCAGATGGTCTTGACGATGATCTTTTCGCTGGGGTTTGGTGTGGCGCTGTTCATTCTCGCCCCGCTCTATATTGCGAAATGGATAACCAGCGGTGCGACCGGCACGGCGTTTGCTGCGATCGAAGGCGTGATGCGCCTTGTGATCTTTGTAGCGTATATGTGGTTGATCTCGCGGATGAAAGACATTCAGCGGGTGTTTCAGTATCACGGCGCAGAGCATAAGACGATCAACTGTTTTGAAGCGGGTGAAGAGTTGACGGTGGAGAACGTGCGCCGCCACACGATGATTCACAAGCGATGCGGGACGAGCTTTTTGTTATTCGTCATGGTGATTTCGATCATCTTGTTCTCGTTTTTCTCCAAGCAAGGCATGTCCCATTGGGAGATGATGATCTACCGAATCGTGCTGATGCCGGTGGTCGCCGGGCTTTCCTACGAGTTGATCCGCTGGTCGGGCAACTCCACGAACCGCTGTGTGGCGTGGCTGGTGTCGCCCGGCATGCTGATGCAGCGCTTGACGACCCGCGAGCCGGATGACTCGATGCTGGAAGTGGCGATCGCCTCTGTGCAGGCGGTCTTGGTAGAGAAGCAGGAAGCAGAATCCACGTTAACCGCGTAACTTATAGAAGAGGTGAGGGAAGACCATGATCGACAAGTTGCAATCAATTGAAGACCGATACAATCAACTGAGCGAGTGGCTGTGCGACCCGGCGGTCGCCAGCGATCCGGCGAAATTGCGCCAGTACGGGAAGGAACAGTCCGATCTCGAAGAGATCGTCGCGGTATTCCGCGAGTACAAGGACGTGTTCAACGGACTCGCCGATGCGAAAGCGATGCTGGAAGAGAAGCTCGACGATGAAATGCGCGATCTCGTCAAGATGGAGATCTCCGAACTGTCCGAGCGCGAAGAAGTGTTGAAGGAAAAACTCACGATCCTGTTGCTGCCCAAAGACCCTCTCGATGACAAGAACGTGATCGTCGAACTTCGCGGCGCGGCCGGCGGCGACGAAGCGGCGCTGTTTGCGACCGACCTGTTCAAGATGTACACCGCGTACGCGGAGCGTCAAGGGTGGAAGACTGAAGTCATCGACGTGTCGTACACCGAACTTGGCGGCTACCGCGAGATGGTGTTCTCGATCAACGGCAAGGGCGCGTATTCCAAGCTGAAGTGGGAATCCGGCGCTCACCGCGTGCAACGCGTTCCGGCGACGGAATCCGGCGGCCGCATCCACACCTCCACGGCGACGGTTGCCGTTCTGCCGGAAGCGGAGGACGTGGAAGTGGAAATTCATGAGAAAGACCTGCGCATCGACACGTTCTGCTCCTCCGGTCCGGGCGGGCAGTCGGTCAACACGACGCAATCCGCCGTTCGCATCACGCACATTCCGACCGGCACGGTCGTGTCTTGCCAAGACGAGAAGTCGCAGATCAAGAACAAAGACAAAGCGATGAAGGTCCTGCGCGCGCGTTTGTTCGAGCTCGAACTGCAACGTCAACAGGCGGAGAGCGCCGCGGCCCGCAAGTCGCAAGTCGGGACGGGCGACCGTTCGGAGCGCATCCGAACCTACAACTACCCGCAATCCCGCGTCACCGATCACCGCATCGGCTTGACTTTGCACAAGTTGGATTACGTTCTGGCGGGCGACCTGGACGAAATCATCAACACCCTGCATATGCACGAGCGCACCGAAGCGTTGAAAGCGCAGAACGAAGAGGCGTAAGGCAAATTGATGCCTGCTCTGTCTATACGGGAAGTCCTCATGGGGGCTTCCCGTTTCTTTGATTCTCAGGGGATTCGCTCGCCCCAATTTAATGCAGAGGTGTTGGTGCAGCATGTGCTGGGGATTGATAAGACGCGCATGCTGTTGGTGTGGAATGATCCGTTTCCGGAGGGGAAGCGGGCCGTTTTTGACGAGTTGGTGAAGCGGCGGGGGGAGCAGGAGCCGTTGCAGTACCTGGTCGGGTCGACGGAGTTTTACGGCCGCGAGTTTTTGGTGAATCCCGCTGTGCTGATTCCCAGACCGGAGACGGAGCTGTTGATTGAGCAAGTGTTGAAGCAGAAGCCTCTGTTTGCCGGGAAAAAAGGGCCGGTGGTGATTGCGGATATTGGGAGCGGGAGCGGTGCGATCGCGGTGACTGCGGCTCTGGAATGGGAAGGGGCGCAGGTGTTTAGCGTCGACATTTCGGAAGAGGCGTTGGCGGTTGCTCGGGAGAACGCCGCTCGGTTGGGCGCGAATGTGGAGTTTTTGCACGGGGATTTGGTGACGCCGCTGTTGGAGCGGGGGATTCGTCCGGACATACTGGTCTCGAATCCGCCCTATATCCCGACGGCGGATTGCGAGGAGCTCGATGCGGAAGTTCGCGAGCATGAACCCCTCCTCGCATTGGACGGCGGGCCGGACGGGATGTATCCGTATCGTGTCCTCTCTGCCGCGCTTCCTCGGTTGTGGCCGGAGGACGGGCCCGCTTATGTGGCGTATGAGGTGGGGATTCATCAGGATGTGTGGGTGGAGAAGATGATTGCAGAAGGGGCGGCTGCCGTTGCTCCTGATACGCTTGAGACCGGGATCTTGCCCGATTGGCAAGGGATTGGGCGCGTGATTTGGGGCGTGCGGAGGTAGCGGCAGTTACGTGAAGGTCGCGAGTCTCTTATTTTTTTGCTAGTTTTTTTGGAGTGATAGGTTTAGACCTCTCAGGTCTCGTCCATACTGTCTATCAGAAGCGGTTGAGAGACTACGAGAGAGGGATGACTACTCATGAGAAAAGGTCTGGTTCTGGTTACGCTGGCGGTTTCGATGTTGCTGACGGGGGGCGGGTATGTACAGCAAGCGGTCCGCGCTCAAGAGGTGGCGATGGTTCCGGTTGTCTCGGCGGAAGACGACGCTTCCGACGTGATTCCGAGCGACGCCATTCGCCTGCGCATCATCGCCAACAGCGACGACCCGGCTGACCAACAGCTCAAACGCGATGTCCGCGATCAAGTGATTGTCGCCGTCGCAAATGAGATTCGTGGGTTGAAGGATCATGAGGAGATCCGCAAGACCATCTCGCAGCATGTGCCGGAGATGAACGCGATTGCAAAGAAGGTGATCGCGGCGGAAGGGTATCAGTATCCGGTGCGCACCGATTACGGCAATGTGCCGTTTCCGACGAAGTTGTACGGGGATCAGGTGTACCCGGCTGGGGATTATGAGGCTCTCCGCATTCAGATCGGCGCGGCGGCCGGGCAGAATTGGTGGTGCGTGTTGTTCCCGCCGCTGTGCTTTGTGGATATGGCGAATGGGGATGCGGCTTCGGCTTCGGCTTCGGCTTCGGCTTCGGCTTCGGCTTCGGCTTCCGGCAGTGAAGAGGTGAAGCCGAAGGATATGGAAGAACATAAGTCCGCACAACCCGCTCCGATTGCCACCGTCGATGTGAAAGATTCCGCAGACGGCTCCGAGAAGGAAGTACAGGTTCGGTCTGCTCTGTTCGATAAGATTTGTGAGTGGTGGCATGAGATTTTTGCATAGGTTTGGTTGACAGTCCGTCTCCGGGTGGGGGCGGGCTTTTTTATTTTGGGGGGTCGGCTGGGTTGGTGGTCGGGACCGGCAGGGTACAGCTCCCCTGCTCCTGAGAAAAATTCCTTTTTTTTGAATAGGTAAAACCGTCGAATGGAAAAAAGAATGTTTTCAAAGTCGCTGGGTAGCCGCACCCTGCCTGTCCCAGCGCAGGCACAAGCACAGACACAAGCTTAGGCACAAGCTTAGGCACAAGCTTAGGCACAAGCTTAGGCACAAGCTTAGGCACAAGCTTAGGCACAAGCTTAGGCACAGGCGAAAGTGGGGGCTTTTTTGATTCTATCAATCGTGCCATCGGCATAGATTGATAGAAAACCGATACGAGGAGGAGCCCTCATGAGTCTGATCATCCGTCAAGCCACCCTGCAAGACTTCGCCCCCATCCACAAGTTGCTCACAACCGCCGGGTTGTCCACAGCCGGTCTCGGCGATCACATCCAAAACTACCTCGCTGTTGAAAACCCGAACGAAGGAAAGATCGTGGGCACCGTAGGCTTGGAGATTTACACTGAACACGAACGTTTGTACGGGCTCATGCGTTCGCTTGTTCTGGAAAACAGCACTCTGCAAGCCAAGATGGGCATGGAGTTGCTGCGGCTGTTTTTTGCGTATGCGGAGACGAAAGAACTGATGGCGTTGTACTTATTCACAAAATCCACAGGAATTGACCTATTTATCCACATGGGGTTTTCCACAGTGGAGGCGGACGCTCTTCCCGCTTGCATAAGTCAGTCGCCATCGTTCTTGGCGTATGAGGGACAAGAGATCACCGCGATGGTGCATGCGTATAAGTCCACAACTTATCCACATGGGCATGTGGATATTGTGGGTAACTAGGAACAAACGTTCCTACGTTGGAATTTCTCTTCACATTGCCTATACTGGATAGGACAAAGCAGATGGGCAGGGATTCCAATGAACAGAGAGACACACGTGTTTCATACCAATCGAGAAGACCTTGAACGGGCCGCGCAGTTGTTGCGGGAGGGGCAGACGGTCGCGTTTCCGACCGAGACGGTGTACGGATTGGGCGCCAACGCGCTCAACCCCGAAGCTGTGAAGAAAATTTACGAAGCCAAGGGCCGGCCGTCCGACAATCCACTGATTGTCCACATCGCCCGCTTGGAAGACATCTCGCAGCTGGTGACGCACATTCCGGAGAAAGCGAAGCTCTGCATGGAGCGTTTTTGGCCGGGGCCGCTCACGTTGATTTTGCCGTGCACCGACCGCGTGCCGAGCGCTGTGACGGCGGGGCTGGACACGGTCGGCATCCGCATGCCCGACCATGAGACCGCGCTGCAATTGATTGCGCTGGCGGGCATTCCGCTGGCGGCTCCGAGCGCCAACTCGTCCGGCCGCCCCAGCCCGACGACCGCCGCGCATGTGCTGGAAGACCTCTCCGGGCGCATCGCGGGCGTCGTTGACGGCGGAGCGGCGGGCGTGGGCGTGGAGTCCACTGTGCTCGACGTCACCGGGGACAAGCCGATGATCCTCCGTCCCGGCGGCATCACCCGCGAGATGCTCCAAGAGCTGCTCGGCCCCGTCGGCATCGACCCGGCGCTGAGCGATGCGGGCATCGCCCCGAAATCGCCAGGCGTCAAATACACGCACTATGCCCCCAAAGGCACGATGTTCCTCATCGAAGGGGAGCACGACGTCGACAAGATCGTCGAACTGGCACGTGCCGCCCGACACGACGGAAAGAAAGTCGGCATCCTCGCCGCGGCAGAAGACGCGGACGCGTTTCGTTCCGTTTTTTCCGAAGAGGAGGGCGCGGTGATTTTGGAAGCGGGTTCGCGCCATGACCTCTCCACGGTGGCGTCGCGCCTCTATGATGCGATCCGCACGTTCGACCACCACGGCGTGGAGTTGATCTACGCACAAACCTATTCCGAGGAGGGCGTGGGGCTTGCCGTGATGAACCGGTTGCGAAAAGCGGCGGGACATCGGGTGATCTTCAGCTAGAGCGGCGGAATTGCCGGAAAAATGGGCATGAAAGCGCTTCATCTTCTCCCAGTGGAACGTGTATAATGGAAGCAGACAACACAACACACAACAGCTGAGTTCGCGCACCTGAGATGGGCGTGAAGCGGAGGACCCAATCTATTTGGGGTGAGTTCTGCCGTGCGTCAGGCAGAAGGGGTGAAGATTCTCTCTTGCCACCCTAACCCGTCAGCTAACTTCGTAAGCTGCTGCGAGAGAGGTCGCTGACCTCTGTTCTTGTTGTCCAATACTTCATTGGATAAAGAGGTGCATTCAGCATGAAACAATGTCTCGTTGTGACGATGGATGAAGCTGCGATTCCGTTTATCACCACCATGAAACAACTCGGTGTCGAGTGTTCCATCCTCGACTACTGCGTGCAGACGACACAGTTTCTGCGCGAATTCGAGGTGGACGCCCCCGTCATCCGGGTCGGACATCACAAGTCGGACGTCATTCAAAACGAAGCGGTTAAGAACTGCGACACCGCCGTCGTGTTTGAGGGCGCATGGTTGGAGAGCGCGCTGATCGTGCAAGCGCTCAAACAAGCGGGCATCCAGAAAGTCGTCGTCGTCGCGCAGAACCAAAGTTTCATGCGCGCGTACCGCGCTCTCGGGGCGGATCGTGTTGTCGGCGTCCGCCGTTGGAACCGGGACTCGTTGCGCGTGCTCTATGCGCAACACGCATAAGCAGAAACATTCGTAATCAAACCTCGCACCAAGCAGGGCCGTCCGATCCGGGCGGTCTTTTTTGTGCAATTGGACGTTCGTCCACACCAAACAGGGAGAGCCTCCATAGGATATAGCAAATCCAAGACAGGCAGGTGGCAGCGAAGAATGAAACGCAAGAACGTGAAAAGCATCACCCGCAAGCCGCTCCCGAAGAAAGTTCAAAAGCAAGCGCACAACGTTCAAGCCGAGCAAGTGTTCTATCCGGGATTCGGTTACGGCGGCGGCCTCGGTTACGGAGCAGGGTTTGGCTACGGCGCAGGCATTGGCTACGGTGCAGGCATCGGCTACGGCGCAGGGTTTGGTTTTGGCAGAGGCTTTGGCGGTCTCGGTTACGGAGCCGGGTTTGGCTACGGCGCGGGCATCGGCGTCGGAGCGGGCGTTGGATTCGGCGGCGGGTTGGGCTTCCGCCGCGGCCTCTTCTGGTAAGTCTGGCTGGCCACACAAGCGCATGAAAAAAGAAACCTCGGATTCCCCCAGCGGAGTCCGAGGTTTTTTTTTTGAAGGACGCGCATAGACATGTTCTAGCAAGGACAACCGGGGGAGGGTGGCCAATGAGCAACATACTTCTACATAACGGCGAGTTCATGACACTCTTGATCATGGCACTGGCTCTGGGCATGGACGCGTTCTCCCTGGGACTTGGGATGGGGATGCTCCGGCTGCGCACGCATGAGATCGCCCGCATCTCCGGCACGATCGGCGTGTTCCATGTCTTCATGCCGCTTTTGGGCATGGTCGTCGGGCTGTATCTGTCCAGCATCATCGGAGACGTCACGCGCTGGGTGGGCGCGCTGCTCTTGATCGGGCTTGGCGGGCAGATGATTTGGAACTCTCTGTTCGGCCAGGACAGGGACGAGCCGGCCGACTCCAAAGCGGCGGCGCGCACGAGCGGGATCGGGCTGTTTTTATTTGCGTTGTCCGTCTCGCTGGACTCGCTGTCGGTCGGTTTTTCGCTGGGCACGTTCGGAGCCAACATCGCGCTGGCCGTCACGTTGTTTGGCATCTGCGGCGCCCTTCTGGCCGCCTTGGGTCTTGCCGTCGGCGGCCGCGTTTCGCATCTGTTCGGCGAATACGGCGAGGTGATCGGCGGCGGGGTGCTGATCGCGTTCGGTCTGAAATTCTTGTTCTAATGAAATCAGGAGTGTCACGCCAAAACGACGGGGGGATCCTCCGTCGTTTTGGCTGTGGTGAAGTAAAAGTCATTCTTTGAATGATGTTATTTTAAACATAATTAGAGTCTTGCAAATATAAATGCATTTTTCTTGACGCGCATTTAATATTGGGGTTATGATCTTATATGACATTGCTACATTGCCGGACCACACTTTTTCAATCGGGGAGAGAAGCGCCATGATGGAGAAGCTGACATCGATCGGGAACTATATCGGTCGGACGCCGTTGGTGCACTTGGAACATCCGACCGTCGATCTGTATGCCAAGCTGGAGTTTCACAATTTGATGGGCAGCGTGAAAGTCCGCCCGGCTTATTACATCTTGAAGTCCGCGATTGAATCCGGGCGGGTGAACCAAGATACCACCGTCATCGAGTCGTCGTCGGGGAACTTCGGGATTGCGCTCGCCACGCTTTGCAAGCGACTGGGGATCAAGTTTATCCCGGTTATCGATCCCAACATCAACCCGAGTTACGAGAACTTGTTGCGTTCGTTGTCCTATCGCGTGGAGAAAGTCGAAGAGCGGGATCAGACGGGCGGCTTTTTGCTCACGCGTGTGCAGCGCGTCAACGATCTGTTGGAGAGCATTCCGAACTCGTTTTGGACCAACCAATACGCCAACATCGACAACTTCAACGCGCACTACAACGGGTTGGGCGCAGAGTTGGCGGATCATTTTGAGGAATTGGACTACGCGTTTATCGGCGTGTCTTCCGGCGGGACGATCTCCGGTGTGTCGCGCCGTCTGAAGGACAAGTTCCCGAACGTGCGCATCGTCGCGGTCGACAGCGTCGGGTCGGTCATCTTCGGCACCCCGCCGAAGAAACGCTACATCCCCGGCATCGGCTCTTCGATGGTGCCGCAGATTCTGCGCGAGGCCGTGATCGACGAAGTGGTGCACGTCGAAGAAGTCGACACGATCACCGGTTGCTACCAGCTGTTTGAAGACCACTGCATCTTCGGCGGCGGGTCGTCGGGTACGTCGTACTACGCGATTCAACAGTATTTCAAAGACAAAGTGTTTGAAAAACGCCCCAACGTCGTGTTTCTCTGTCCGGACGGCGGCACGCCGTATGCCGACACGGTGTACAACCCGCAATGGGTGCAGGAGATGCGGGAGAAAAACTCGGTTCAAACCCTGTAAGACAAGAGAGGAGACAACGCCCCATGTTGTATTTAAACACGAAGGATCTGCAATCCATCGGCATCAACTGGAACCAAACGATCTCCGTGATTGAGGACGCGGTGAAATGCCTCGGGAACAACGATTTCGCGCAACCGGTCAAGCCGTACCTGCGCTACCGTGACATGTCCAACCGCATCATCGCGATGCCGGCGTTCTGCGGCGGCGACGTCAACGTCGCGGGGATCAAGTGGATCGCTTCCTTCCCGAAAAACATCCAGCAAGGCGTGCAGCGCGCGCACTCGGTGACGATTTTGAACCAAGCGGACAACGGCAAACCGATGGCCGTGTTCAACACCGCGTACGTCTCCGGCATCCGAACCGCTTCCGTGACGGGGCTGGTGATCAAAAAGTACGAAGAAGTGAAACCGCTTGCAAACGTCACGGTCGGCATCATCGGCTTCGGCCCGATCGGCCAGTTGCATTTGGAAATGGTCACGGCGGTGCTCGGTGACAAAATCGCCAAAGTGCGCCTCTACGACATCGGCGGCGTGAAGACCGAGTTCATCCCGGCAGCGATCCAAGACCGCGTGGAGATCGTCGATTCGTACGAAGCGGCGTATGACGACGCGGACGTGTTCATCACCTGCACCGTCTCGGCGGGCGGCTACATCGACCGCAAGCCGAAAACGGGCGCGCTGTTGCTGAACGTCTCCCTGCGCGACTTCAAACCGGAAATCCTCGACTACACCCGCAACATCGTCGTCGACGATTGGGAAGAAGTCTGCCGTGAGAACACCGACATCGAACTGATGCACAAGGAACGCGGGCTGCGCGAAGAAGACACGAAGTCGATCGTCGACGTGGTGTGCAAAGAAGCGCTCAAGGGCTACAACCTCGACGAAGCGGTGATTTTCAACCCGATGGGCATGGCGGTGTTTGACGTGGCGGTTGCGCGTTATTACTACGACTACGCGATGGAAAACGGCGTCGGCACATTGCTCGAAGACTAGAACCAGAGACAGTCCTGAAAAAAGGAGACCCGGCCGCGCGTGCGGTCAGGTCTCTTTTTGATTATACTAGAGGAAAGACATGGAACGCAGAGGAGGAGACACATGAATTTGTTGTTTGTCTGCACGGGAAACACCTGCCGCAGCGCGATGGCCGAGCCGTTGATGAGAAAGCGCTTGGCGGCGGCAGGTTTGGAGAATGAAGTGGAAGTGCGCTCGGCGGGGATTGCCGCGTTTGCGGGGCAGCCGGCGAGCAAGGGCGCGAAGCACGTGTTGACCGCGCAGGGCTTGGACGGGGACGCGCACATGGCGACGCCGCTGGACGACGAGTTGGTGCGCTGGGCGGATTTGATTTTGACGATGTCGCAATCGCACAAGCGGGCGATTTTGGAGCGCCACTTTGATGCGCTGGAGAAAACGTTCCAATTGAAGGAGTTCGTCGACGACGACCCGGAGAGCGTGAAGATCTTGGATATGATGGACGAACTGCAAGCGGAAGCGCAGACCAAGCAAGCGCTGTTCATGGCGGAGCATGCGGACGAGTTGGATTCGTTGCAGCAGCGCTATGCGGATTCCGGCGGGCAAGATCCGACGGTGGACGCCGAGTTGGCGGCGCTGCAGCAACGGCTGGAGGAGTCCGTGCAAGCAGAAGCGGAGAAGATGATGGAACTCGCCTCCAAACTCCCCGACTACGACATCGCCGACCCGTACGGCAGCGACCTCCCCGTTTACGAACAAACCGCACGCGAACTGGAAATCGCGCTCGATAAACTGGTGGTGCGGTTGAAGGAAGAGCTGTAGGCTGTTTTTAGCGGTAGTTGCCGGCCCCGTTTTTGCTGAAAAGTGATGGCGGGGCTTTTCTATTGGAGGGGTTGGTAGGATATACTGGAGGGAGCAGAACTGTACGGGAGGTGAAGGTATGAAACTGAGAAGGGCGTATCTGCAAGGCGTGAAGGGGATCGGGGAGTTGGAGATCGACTTTGTTGATCCTGTGAAGAACAAAGTGCGGGACAGAAATGTCATCGTCGGGAAAAACGGGTCGGGGAAGACGACGTTTTTGGAGAGTGTTTTTACGGTTGTTTCGTTGCTAGAAACAAAGCACGCTGGGATCGAATCTGCGGATCAATCTATATTTAGTCCTGCAAGAGCAACCCTTCAATTAGAGATTTCTGTATCAGAACTTCAGACGAAGCAGGTCGAACTTGCAACGGGAGGGCGACGATCTCCGGATTTGTCACAGGAAGTTGCGTGGGTAAGTTTTGATAATGAATTAGGGGCACCAGGATTCTCTTACAACCTATCAGGGCGAGATTTGTTATCTTTGATTACGGACGCAGTTTCTGGGCTAGATGATGACCTGAATATCGGCAATCTACTCTACTTCCCGACTAACCGGAATTCAAGATTTGACCTCGAAGGCGAAATATCAAACGAAGCACCTCAATTCCGCTGGGCGTACCGCTACAACCAAGAGCACAGCGAGTGGAAAGGCTCCTTGGAAAGCTACCTTGTCTGGGAATTCCACAAGAACTTGCGAGACAGACGTAAAAACCCAACCGCCCCTTCCAAATTCCAAGAATTCGCCGATCTCGTCAACCGCTTCCTTGAAGGCAAAGCGATCACCGACGTCGGCGACGACTACCGTGTGGAAGTCACCGACTTGACTACCCAAAAAACCATGACCCTCGACGCCCTCAGTTCCGGCGAGAAACAAATCGTCCTCTTCATCGGCGAAATCCTGCGAAACATTCGTGAAGGAAGTCTCATCCTCATCGACGAACCTGAGTTACATCTGCACCCCGTCTGGCAAAAAATCTTCGTCAGCACGCTCACGAATCTCTGCCAATCCAAAAACGCGCAGTTCATTCTCACCACGCAATCCCCAGCCATCGCAGACAGCGTATTGCCAAGTGAAGTCGTGGAACTTGATGACCTGCTGAGGGAGTCGACATCATGAGCGGCTACCAAAAACTTTTTCTCACGTGAACTTTCTGAAAACCGTGTATTTTGACAAAGTCCCCATCGTAGACCCCAAGACATCCGGGTCGAAATCGCCGCTCGTTTTGAAGGAATCCCTTTCCGCGACGACTTAGAGGGCTTTTTGCAAAAGTGGGAGGCCCACGCACAGGAACTGCAAGTCATCTGCCGCACGATGAGCGGTGTTCACCGCTGGATTAATGGAAAAGTGTTGCTTCGGGAAATCTTATACGAGCGGATGGTAGGAAGACTGCCTGCCTACTCAAGAAAAAAGAAACCCAAGCAAGAATTCGCACTCGAATTGGCCCTCATCGCCAAAGACAATCCTCCGCGCGAACTGCTCAGGATTCTCAAAAAGTTCGAGATCGCCATTCTCTAACCCCCAAGGAGGCCCGACACCCATGAAAATTGCAATCGCAGCCGACCACGGCGGCTTTTCTTTGAAGGAATCTGTCAAAAAGAAACTGGACGCGATGGGCTTGGAGTTTCACGACTTCGGCACCTACTCCGAGGAATCGGTCGACTACCCGGACTACGGGATCAAAGTCGCGGAAGCCGTCGCGAACGGCGAGTTTGACCGCGGCATTCTCGTCTGCGGCACCGGACTTGGCATGTCGATCGTCGCCAACAAAGTCCCCGGCATCCGCTGCGCCCTGCTCCATGATACTTTCTCCGCCAAAGCCACCCGCGAGCACAACGACACCAACGTCATGGCGATGGGCGCGCGCGTCATCGGCCCGGGCTTGGCGGACGACATCGTGGAACTGTGGCTGACCACCGACTACTCCGGCGGCCGCCACCAGAAACGCCTCGACAAAATCGCCGACATCGAAAAACGCTACGGCCAGGAAGAAGGCGTGTCCGGATGCTAGAGGCAGACTTTCCCCTCCTCAAGCAACAAACCCTCCAAGTCCTCGACGACCTCGCCGCTTCCACGACGCTTGAGGAAGACTCCATCGTCGTCATCGGCTGCTCGTCCAGCGAAGTCGTCGGCCGCAAAATCGGCACCGCCGGGTCGGCCGAAGCGGCGGCGCAAATCGTCGCCGCCGTGCTGGAGGCTCGTCAGAAATACAACTTCCACGTCGCCTTCCAATGCTGCGAACACTTAAACCGCGCCCTCGTCGTCGAGCGAGCCACGATGAAAGCGTTTCACTTGGAGGAAGTGACCGTCATCCCCGTCCCGACGGCGGGCGGTCAAACGGCGTCGACCGCCTACAAAGCTCTGCATCAGCCCGTCCTCGTCGAATCGATCCAAGCCCACGCCGGGATCGACATCGGGGACACGTTGATCGGCATGCACTTGCGCCCGGTCGCCGTGCCGGTTCGTCCGACCCTGCGCACGATCGGCGAAGCGCATGTCACGATGGCGAAAACCCGCCCGAAACTGATCGGTGGGGCACGGGCCATTTACGTTCTCGATTGACTGGAAAGTACGAACTATTTCCCGTCCTATATGTTATAATGTTCGGAAACAGCGTTTAAAAGGAGAGAAAACCGAGGATGAAAAACCACCTGTCTCATACGTTGAACGAAATCGACCGCGAAGTCGCAGAAGCCATTGAACGCGAACTGGGCCGCCAACGTTCGAAGATCGAACTGATTGCGTCTGAAAACTTCGTCTCCAAAGCTGTCATGGAAGCGATGGGTACCGTGCTCACCAACAAGTACGCCGAGGGCTATCCGGGCAAGCGCTACTACGGCGGCTGTGAATACGTCGACGTCGTGGAAGACATCGCCCGCGACCGCGTGAAGAAACTGTTCAACGCCGAGCACGCCAACGTCCAGCCGCACTCCGGCGCCAACGCGAACACCGCTGTTTACTTCGCGTTCTTGAAACCGGGCGACACCGTCCTTGGCATGAACCTCTCGCACGGCGGCCACCTCACTCACGGCAGCCCCGTGAACATCTCCGGCCAATACTACAACTTCGTCCCGTACGGCGTCGAAGAAGATACGCACCAAATCAACTATGACAAAGTCCGCGCCCTCGCGCTGGAACACAAACCGAAGATGATCGTCGCCGGCGCTTCTGCGTTTCCGCGTGTCATCGATTTCCCGAAACTGCGTGAAATCGCCGATGAAGTCGGCGCGTACCTGATGGTCGACATGGCGCACATCGCCGGTCTCGTCGCCACCGGTCACCATCCGTCTCCGGTTCCGTACGCGGATTTCGTCACTTCCACCACGCACAAAACCCTGCGCGGCCCGCGTGGCGGCTTGATTCTGTGCAAAGAGCAATACGCAAAGCAAATCGACAAAGCGATCTTCCCGGGCATCCAAGGCGGACCGCTGATGCACGTCATCGCGTCCAAAGCCGTCTCCTTCGGCGAAGCGTTGCAACCGGACTTCAAAGACTACATCCAAGCGGTCGTCGACAACGCGCAAACGCTCGCGGGCGCGCTGACCGAGCGCGGCTTCACGCTGGTCTCCGGCGGCACCGACAACCACTTGATCTTGCTGGACGTGCGCAACCTCGGTCTGACCGGCAAAGAAGCGGAACATCTGCTTGACGAAATCGGCGTCACCACGAACAAAAACACCATCCCGTTCGACCCGGCGTCTCCGTTTGTCACGTCGGGCGTGCGCATCGGCACCCCGGCGGCAACGTCCCGCGGTTTTGATGCACAGGCGATGGTGGAGATCGCCGACATCTTCGAACTCGCGCTCAAACACCGCGACGACGCGGCGAAAGTGGAAGAAGCGCGCCAACGCGTGAACGCGCTGTGCGACAAATTCCCGATGTACGAAGGCTTGACCTATCTCTAAGACCCCTCAGCGGGACAGAGGAGACCCAACGCGCCAAGATGCGTGGCGGGTCTCTTTTGGGATTCGAGAAAGGTTTTGCTATAATGGACGAGACGAAACAGCAAAGGGGAGACGGCTCATGGGCAAAGTGTACGTTTTTGATCACCCACTGATCCAACATAAATTGACTTACATCCGCAGCACCGAGACCGGAACGAAGCAATTCCGCGAACTGGTTGAGGAAGTCGCGATGCTGATGGCGTATGAAGCCACACGCGACCTGCCCCTGGAGGAAACCACGATTCAAACGCCGGTCGCAACCGCAACCACCAAAGTCCTCGCCGGCAAAAAACTCGGCATCGTGCCGATTTTGCGCGCAGGTCTTGGCATGGTCGACGGCATCTTGAACTTGATTCCGAGCGCCAAGGTCGGTCACATCGGCCTCTACCGCGACCCGGAGACGCTCCAGCCGGTGGAGTACTACTGCAAACTTCCGACCGATCTTGAAGAGCGCGACTTGATTACCGTCGATCCGATGCTCGCCACGGGCGGCTCGGCAGCGGCTGCGATCACGTTTATGAAACAACGCGGAGCCAAGAACATCAAGCTGATGTGCTTGATCGCCGCTCCAGAAGGCATCGAGACCGTTCAGCAAGCGCACCCCGACGTGGACATCTACGTGGCGGCTGTGGACGAGTGCTTGAACGACCACGGGTACATCACGCCGGGCCTCGGCGACGCGGGCGACCGCCTGTTTGGCACGAAGTAACAGAGGAGAGCGATACAGACTATGGAACCGATTCGTGTATTGACCGTGTTTGGCACCCGACCGGAAGCCGTCAAGATGGCGCCGCTGGTCAAAGCGCTGGAGAACGCAGGGGAGCAAATTCACTCCAAAGTGTGCGTCACCGCCCAGCACCGCCAGATGCTCGACCAAGTGCTGCATCTGTTTGAGATCACGCCGGACTATGACCTCGACATCATGGAGCCGCGCCAAACCTTGACCGGCGTCACGATCAAAGCGCTGGCCGGATTGGAAAAAGTCCTGCAAGAAGAGAAACCGGACATCGTGCTCGTGCACGGCGACACGTCGACGACGTTTGTGGCGGGCTTGGCCGCTTTTTACCAACAGATCGCCATCGGTCACGTCGAAGCCGGCCTTCGCACGTATGACAAATACTCGCCGTTCCCGGAAGAGATGAACCGTCAGCTGACCGGCGTTATGGCGGATTTGCACTTTGCGCCGACCGAGATGTCCAAAGCCAACCTCTTGCAAGAACACAAGCCGGAAGCGCGGATTTTCGTCACGGGTAACACGGCGATCGACGCGATGAAGACCACCGTACGCGATACATACACCCACCCGATTCTGGACGGGATTCAAGACGGCCAACGCCTCGTGTTCATGACGGCGCACCGCCGCGAGAACTTGGGCGAGAAGATGCACAACATCTTCACCGCCGTCCGCCGTCTGGTCGAAGAGCACCCCGATGTCGTGCTGGTCTACCCGGTGCATCTGAACCCGGCGGTGCAAGAACCGGCGCGCGCGATTCTCGGCGGACACGACCGCATCCACTTGATCGACCCGCTCGACGTGTTCGACACGCACAACTTCATGTCGCGCGCGACGTTGATTCTGACCGACTCCGGCGGCATCCAAGAAGAAGCGCCGTCGCTCGGCGTTCCGGTGCTCGTGCTGCGCGACACCACGGAGCGTCCGGAAGGCATCGAAGCGGGCACGCTGAAGCTGGCGGGCACCGACCAAGACGTGATCTACAACCTCGCGCATGAACTGCTGACCAACGAAGAAGCGCACCGCAAGATGGCGGTGGCGGCGAACCCGTACGGGGACGGCCTGGCGTCGGAGCGCATCGTCCAAGCGATCCTCTACCACTTCGGCCGCGCAGAGAAGCCGAGCGAATTTACCGTCTAAGCATGTCAAATCCAAGCAAAAAAAGACCCGCCGCCGCATGGCAGGGGGTCTTTTTGCTAGGGTTTACGATAGCGATCCTCTCAGACGCCTGTTAGCCGATCCAAGATGAGACCGCAGTTTTCGTACACGGCGAGCGCTTCCGCAAACAGCAAGGTCGCAGTGGTCGCATCACCGGAGTTTGCGCAGATGCGCCCGAGGCGGACGAGCGTGTCGGCGACGCGCTTCGGGAACGGCAACTTGCGGGTCAACGTCAAGCTCTCTTCCAGTGCGGCGCGGCCTTCTTGGGACTTGCCGGTCAGGTGCAAGAGCTGGTAGCGCAACGCAAGCGCGCGGGCGCGCTCTTCCTCGACGCCGAACTGGTCGAGCAAGCGGAGCGCGTTCTCCAGACGCTCCATCGCGTTGTCGATTTCGCCGGCCAAAATCAGCGTCTCCACATGCTCCAGCGACGTGGAAACGACGCTCGGGTCTTGGTGGTTCAACTTCTGGTCGATCGCGTCCGTATAGTGGCGGTTCGCTTCTTCCAAGTTCCCGGTCTTCACGAACAGGGACGCGAGGTTGTACGAGATCGTCGAGAGTTCTTGTTGCGCGTCCACTTGGTGAAGCAGGCGCTGCGCTTCTTGGAACAGTGAGAACGCTTGGTCGTACTGGTCTTTCTCGCGGTAGGACGCGCCCAGCATGATCAGCGATTCCGCGTACGCTTCCAAGTTGTTTAAGCGGGCAACCAGATCGCGGGTCTTCTCCGCGTAGTGCAGCGCTTGGTCGTATTGCCCGAGCTTGTGGTACGTTTGCGAGATCATCGAGAGAATTTTGCGGCTGAGATCGTCCTCGATCGTTTTGCACTCGGTCTGCTCGGCTTGCTTGAAGTAATCAAGCGCTTGCGAGTAGAACATCTGGCGGAACGACACGAGGCCGAACTGGTAGTAGATGTTCGGAAGCAGTTCTTCGTTGCCTGCCATGATCGTGGCCGACTGCGCTTCGAACAGATATTGATTCGCCTTGTGGGTTTCGCCTTTTTCCAACGCGACTTGGCTCAGCAACAAGGAACTCTGCCCGATCAGATGCATGAGCTTCAATTCTTTCGCATCTTCCAAGATCTCCTCCGCAAAACGGGCGGCCATCCCGTAGCGCTTGCGGGTGAGGAGTACTTCGGCTTCTGCGAGAAGAGTCTTGGCCCTGCGGTTCAAAGTTTCCTCTGGAGTCTCCCGGAAGTACGTATAGGGAGTCTGCAACCGATCCGCCAAGTAGCGCAGCAAGTCCTCCGACGGGACTTGCATGTCACGCTCGACGAGACTCAGGGTAGCAGTCGAAATATAGTCTCCAGCGACGTCTTTGAGAGTGAGGTTGAGTTCTTTGCGTTTGAGTCGTAGTTTTTGGCCAAGGGTCAAGTAGTTCATCGTGACTCTCCTCTTTTCAAAGCGACATTGAGTGTGTATTTCGGTAGCATTCTGATTTGTATGATCGTATCTTACCATCCCAAAAGACTTCTTGAAAAGAGAATGTTTCCGATGTAATCGCTTTCATGAGCAGGGAATTGGTTCCCGGACACGAATAGTACATGTTGGGTATTACTCAACCGAACGTTTGATTTGAGAGGAGAATGGTTTATGAGCAATCGTGAAGTTGTCATCGTCAGCGCCGTTCGTACGGCGATTGGGAATTTCCAAGGGGCACTGGCTGGGGTTTCGGCTCCGGAGCTCGGCGGCATCGTGTTGAAGGAAGCGCTTTCTCGTGCAGGTGTTTCCGCGGATCTTGTTGAGGAAGTCATCCTCGGCAACGTCTTGCAAGCGGGTCTCGGCCAGAACCCGGCTCGCCAAGCGGCGATCAAAGCGGGGCTTCCGAACACGATCGCTTCCATGACGATCAACAAAGTCTGCGGTTCCGGCCTCAAGTCGGTCATGCTGGCGGCGCAAGCGATCAAAGCGGGCGACGCGGACGTGATTCTCGCCGGGGGCATGGAGAACATGTCTCAAGCTCCTTATTTATTGGAAGGAGCTCGAAACGGATACCGTATGGGCGACGGCAAAGTGGTCGACAGCATGATCCGCGACGGCCTCTGGTGCGCGTTTGACGACACCCACATGGGCATCACGGCGGAGAACGTGGCAGAGCGCTACGGCCTGACCCGTGAAGAGCAAGACGAATTTGCGGCTTGGTCGCAGCAAAAAGCCGAGCAAGCGCTCGCTTCCGACCGCTTCAAGGACGAGATCGTACCGGTTGTGATCCCGCAGCGCAAGGGCGACCCGGTTGTGTTTGAGCGCGACGAATTCCCGCGCGCGGGCACCACGGCGGCAACGCTTGGCAAACTGCGCCCGGCATTCAAGAAGGACGGCACCGTCACCGCGGGCAACGCGTCGGGTATCAACGACGGCGCAGCGGCGATCTTGGTCATGTCCCGTGAAAAAGCGGAAGAGCTCGGACTGCCGATCCTCGCCAAGATCACTTCGTACGCTTCGGCAGGCCTCGACCCGAACGTCATGGGCCTCGGACCGATCTACGCAACCAAAAAAGCGCTGGAGAAAGCGAACCTCTCCATCGCCGACATCGATCTGGTCGAAGCGAACGAAGCGTTTGCGGCGCAGTCGCTCGCGGTTGGCAAAGACCTCAACATCCCGAATGAAAAACTGAACGTCAACGGCGGCGCGATCGCCCTCGGCCACCCGATCGGCGCATCCGGCGCGCGCGTGCTGGTCTCCCTGTTGCACGAAATGCAAAAGCAGGGCAGCAAGCGCGGGCTCGCCACCCTCTGCATCGGCGGCGGCCAAGGCGTCGCTTTGGTCGTGGAGCGGTAAAAACGAGCAAAACCAAGCAAAAGGCAGCAAACAGAGGTATGATTTCACATACTTTTGTCGGTTCTATGAAAAAATCCCTAAAATCTCGCAAGAGCCCTTGTCGTACCTAGTTGTTTCGTTGACAATGCTGTCGAGGATATAGTAGTATGTTCTCTGGGTTAGGGTTTCATACGCGGGAACTCAGGTTTCGCGGTGTGAAACCCCGCCAGAGATATGTGGACTCACATACATATCAAATCCACTGTTTGGTTATGCTGGAAGATGGTGCCTGCAGATGGGACAGATGGGAGCCACGAATTGTGAATGAATTTCATCTTTTAGCAAGGCGGACAATCAAGAACACCACGATCGTTACCGTGATTTTCGCGGCACTCTGGGCGCTGTTGCCACGCTTTGCTTCTGTATGTGCCGGCCTGACGATTGGGTCGGCAGTTAGTTTGTATTTCGCTGTCAGCGTTGCGCGGCAGACGGAACAAGTGGCGGAAGTGGCGCTGTTTCAATCCAAGAAACGTCCGAGCATGATCATGGTGTTTCGGATCGTTATGGTGATCGCTGCGATCTTGATCATGCGGATCGTGGAAAAACGAATTGGGTATGTAAGTCTTCCGAGTTTGATCATAGGGTTGTTCACCTACCAGATCGTACTCTTGGGGGGCTTCCTATACAAAAAAACTTCATAATCCATCAAGTACGGAAGGGGTGAAATAAGTAATGGAACACCTTTTTCCCACCATTGGGGAAGGGATGTGGAAGCTCAACTTGACCTCGGCTGCGATGACGGTGATCGCGATCCTGATCGTGCTGATCCTCGGTCGTCTGGCAGTGGCCAACATGAGCATCCGAAACCCTCGTGGCGTGCAAAACCTCTTCGAGTGGCTGACGGACTTCATCACCGGCCTCGCGAAGGATACCATCGGGGGAGAGCGCGCGTTGACCTATGTGCCGCTCGCGTTGACCTTGATCACCTATCTGTTTGTTTCCAACCAAATGGGTCTGATCTTGAACCTCAACTTCGATGTAAGTTCTCCGATGCTTGGTGTCACGGCTGATCAGTTGAAAGAGCATGGCGGTCACAGTGTTGTTGCGTTCTTCGCATCGCCGACGGCGAACATGTCGGTCGCACTCGCAATGTCGATCTCGATCGTTCTGTTCACCCACATCATTGGTCTGCGGAATCCGGGTAGCTATTTCAAGCACTACATTCAACCGTATCCGCCGTTCGCGATTCTGCACATCATTGACGAAGTCTCCAAGTTCTTCACGCTCGGTCTTCGTCTCTTCGGGAACATCTTCGCGGGTGAAGTCTTGGTGGGCATCATCATCGGGATCCCGCTGGCTGGCGGATGGTTCCCGACAGGCGGCATTCCGCTGCTCGTGTGGATTGCGTACTCGCTGTTCGTAGGTACGATCCAATCGTTCGTCTTCACCGTCCTGACCCTTGTTTACATCGGTCAAAAACTGCCGCACGACGAGCATCACTAAGCCGTCAAGCAGCCGTCCGCAACACAAGCAAGAAAACGTTTTACCCTTTCAACCAATAAAACAACCTTAACGGAAATCAAGGAGGTACTCTCTCATGGAAATGGCAGTAGGTCTCTTGCTCGGTCTCGCAGCAGTTGGCGCAGGTATCGGTAACGGTCTCGTAGTTGGTCGCACCATCGAAGGTATGGCTCGTCAACCGGAAATGCGCGGTATGCTCCAAACTCAAATGTTTATCGGTCTGGGTCTCGTCGAGGCACTCCCGATCATCGCAGTTGCGTTCGGTCTGATCCTGTTCGGCCGTCTGTAATCATCCCACCACTCGGACGTTCTGTTGGGCGGCGAGGCGGAACGAGTACCGCCTGCGCCACTCTTTTGTCCAGCCCGAAAGGAGTGAACCTTCATGGATTTTGAACTTGGCACGGCGTTATTCCAGCTCGTGGCCTTCTTGATCCTCTTCCTGTTGCTCCGCAAAGTTGCCATCGGTCCGCTGATGCGCATGATGAAAGAACGCGCGCAATACATCGAGAATCAAATCACCACGGCTGAAAAGAACCGTGAAGAAGTAGAACGTCTCGCAGAAGAAAACCGCGCAGCTCTGCAAAGCGCGAAGAAGGACGCTGCCGAGATGCTTGAAAACGCACGTCGCTCCGGCGAAAAGCAAGCGGCTGACATCCTCGCTGCTGCGGAGGAAGAAGCTCGCCGCATCCGCGAAGAAGCGGTTGCGACCATCAACCGCGAGAAGGAAGCTGCCATCGCGGAACTTCGCGAGCAAGTCGGCAACCTGTCCGTTCTGCTGGCTGGCAAGATCATTGCGAAAGAACTCAACGCAGATTCCCACAAGGCTCTTTTCGAAGAGGCTGTTAAGGAAATGGGTGTTCGCGTATGAAGAACGCAACAGTAGCCAAGCGTTATGCTGAAGCGCTGTTTGATGTCGCACAGCAACAAGGCAACGCAGAGACCGTGCAAGCGGAACTCGCGGCCGTCTCCGACGCTCTCAAAGCGCATCCGGAACTGGAACAGATGCTGCTCCACCCGGCTATCAGCACTGAAGTGAAGAAAAAGCAAATGAACGAACTGTTCAGCGGCCGCGTCTCTGCGATCGTGATGAACTTCCTTCAATTGTTGCTCGACAAGAACCGCCAGGAGGACCTCCAAGGCATCAACGAGGAGTTCACCCGCCTGGTCGACCAGGCTCTTGGTCGAGTGAAAGTGAAAGTGGAATCTGCGGTTCCGCTTTCCGATGAGGAAATTTCGACCTTGAAAAACACGCTCGGCGCAAACGGCAAGCAGATCGAAGTCACGGCGACTGTCAATCCTGCTCTGATCGGCGGCGCGAAAGTGCGCGTAGGCGACACCGTGTTTGACTACACCGTCGCTGCTCAGCTCGAACGTTTCCGCCAAACGCTGAAATACTAAGTCACTAACAGAGGGGTGAGATCATGAGCATTCGTCCTGAAGAAATCAGTGCGCTGATCAAGCAACAGATTGAAAACTATCAATCTGAAGTTCAAGTATATGATGTTGGGACCGTAATCCAAGTTGGTGACGGGATCGCACGTATCCATGGTCTTGAAAAAGTCATGGCGGGCGAACTCCTCGAGTTCTCCAACGGCGCCATCGGTATGGCGTTCAACCTTGAAACCAACAACGTCGGTGCAGTTATCCTCGGTACTGTCGTCGGCATCAAGGAAGGCGACACCGTAAAACGTACCGGCCGCATCGCGCAAGTGCCGGTTGGTGAAGCTCTCGTAGGCCGTGTTGTCAACCCGCTCGGCCAACCGATCGACGGCCGCGGCCCGATCGAAACCAAAGAATTCCGTCCGATCGAGTCTCCGGCTCCGGGCGTTATCGACCGTAAATCCGTTCACGAACCGCTCCAAACCGGCATCAAGTCGATCGACTCGATGATTCCGATCGGCCGTGGCCAACGCGAATTGATCATCGGCGACCGCCAAACCGGTAAGACCGCGATCGCGCTCGACACGATCATCAACCAAAAAGGCAACGGCATGATCTGTATCTACGTTGCAATCGGTCAAAAGCAATCCACCGTTTCGCAAGTTGTGGAAACCCTCCGCAAACACGGCGCGATGGAATACACCATCGTCGTTTCCGCATCGGCATCTGACCCGGCTCCGCTGCTCTTCTTGGCTCCGTACGCAGGTGTATCGATGGGTGAATACTTCATGTACAAGGGCGGCCACGTCCTTTGCATCTACGACGACCTCTCCAAGCAAGCGGCTGCATACCGCGAAATGTCCCTGCTCATGCGTCGTCCTCCGGGCCGCGAAGCATACCCGGGCGACGTCTTCTACCTGCACTCCCGTCTGCTGGAGCGCGCTGCGAAACTGTCCGACAAACTCGGCGGCGGTTCTCTGACCGCGCTTCCGTTCATCGAGACCCAAGCGGGCGACATCTCCGCGTACATCCCGACGAACGTAATCTCGATCACCGACGGACAGATCTTCCTCGAGTCCGACCTGTTCAACTCCGGCGTTCGTCCGGCGGTTAACGTAGGTCTCTCCGTATCCCGCGTCGGTGGTTCGGCACAGATCAAAGCGATGAAGTCTGTCGCAGGTACGATCAAAACCGACCTCGCACAATACCGCGAGCTGCAAGCGTTCGCTCAGTTCGGCTCCGACCTCGACAAAGCGACCCAAGCCCGCCTTGACCGCGGTGCGCGCACTGTCGAGATCATGAAGCAAGGTCAATACCAACCGATGTCCGTTGAGCGCCAAATCGTCTCCCTGTGGGCGGTTAAAGAGGGCCACCTCGACGCGATCCCGGTTGAGTCCGTCCTGCGCTTCGAGTCCGAGTGGCTCGCGTTTATCGATACGAACTACCCGCAAATCTTCAAGGGCATCGTCGAAGGCAAAGCGCTGACCGACGACATCGTCGCGTCCCTGAAGGAAGCGGTTGGCAAGTTCAAAGCGACCTTTGTGGCGTAACGTCGTCTAGCAACTCCATTTCATCCGAAGGTGGTGTTTTCACATGGCAGTGAATGCTCGCGACATCCGTCGCCGCATCAAGTCCGTGAAGAACACCCAGCAAATCACCAAAGCGATGAAAATGGTAGCGGCGGCGAAACTGCGTCGTGCACAAGAACGCGTTGAACAAGCGCGTCCGTACGCCGCAAAATTGGAAGAAGTCATCGGTTCCATCGCATCGGCGGCCGGTTCTTCGAACCACCCGATGCTCGTCAAACGTCCGGTCAAGAAGACCGGCTACGTGATCATCTCCTCTGACCGTGGTCTTGCGGGCGGTTACAACTCGCAGATCATCCGTGCGCTCGTCAACGAAGTGCGCGGCAAGGACAAGAACTCGTATGCCATCTTCGCGATCGGGCGCAAGGCGCGCGACTTCTTTAAGCGCCGCAATTACCCGCTTGTGGGTGAAGTGACTGGGTTGTCCGACTCGCCGACTTATGCGGACGTCAAAGACTTGTCGTCCCAAGTCGTCAAGTTTTTCCAAGAGGGTGTGTATGACGAAGTCTTCCTCCTCTACAACGAATTCATTTCCCCGTTGACTCAGATCCCGAAATCCCGCAAACTTCTCCCGCTCGAAGACATCGGTGCGAACGTGAAGAAGCCGGCTCCGGGTCAGTTCACGGCCAAGTACGACTACGAACCGTCTGAAGAGGCGGTCCTCGATAACCTGCTCCCGAAGTTCGCGGAGACCTTGATCTTCTCTGCCCTGCTCGAAGGCAAAGCGTCTGAATTCGGTGCGAAGATGACCGCAATGGGCGCTGCGACCGACAACGCAGGCGAGATGATCAACAAGTACACCCTCGAACTCAACCGCGCTCGACAAGCGGCGATCACCACGCAGATCACCGAAATCGTCGGCGGGGCTGCCGCTCTGGAGTAGATCAGCTTGTAGTACGCAAGAATGGAGGGAAACGTGATGAACAAAGGACATGTAGTCCAGGTACTCGGTCCGGTCGTCGACGTTCAATTCCCGGAAGGCCAACTTCCGCAATTGAACAACGCACTGACCATTACCTATAAAGCTCAATCCGAAGGCGAAGCGGATATCAACCTCACCGTTGAAGTCGCGCTCCACCTCGGTGATAACCAAGCTCGTACCATCGCGATGTCTTCCACCGACGGCCTCGTCCGCGGCATGGAAGTTGTCGACACCGGCGCACCGATTTCCGCAGTTGTAGGTCCGGGCACCCTCGGCCGTATCTTCAACGTACTCGGTGAAACCATCGACGAAGCCGGCGAAGTCACCGGCGAAACCAAGCGCATGCCGATCCATGCAAGCGCTCCGGAATTCGCTGACCTCGCCACCAAAGTCGAGATCTTCGAAACCGGCATCAAAGTTATCGACTTGCTCGCTCCGTACATCAAGGGCGGCAAAATCGGTCTCTTCGGCGGTGCAGGCGTAGGCAAGACCGTTACCATCCAGGAGCTCATCCACAACATCGCGAAGCAACACGGCGGTTACTCCGTATTCGCAGGCGTTGGCGAGCGTACCCGTGAAGGGAACGACCTCTACCACGAGATGAAAGACTCCGGCGTTATCGAGAAGACCGCGATGGTCTTCGGCCAAATGAACGAGCCGCCGGGCGCACGCGCACGCGTTGCTCTGACCGGTCTGACGATTGCGGAATACTTCCGCGACGTTGAAGAGCGCGACGTTCTGCTGTTTGTCGACAACATCTTCCGCTTCACCCAAGCAGGTTCCGAGGTATCCGCACTGCTCGGCCGTATGCCGTCCGCAGTAGGTTACCAGCCGACCCTCGCAACGGAAATGGGTCAGCTGCAAGAGCGCATCACCTCGACCAAGAAGGGTTCGATCACCTCGATCCAAGCGATCTACGTTCCGGCCGACGACTACACCGACCCGGCTCCGGCAACCGCGTTCGCTCACTTGGACGCAACCACCAACTTGGACCGTAAAATCGCCGAAATGGCGTTGTTCCCGGCGGTTGACCCGCTCGCGTCCACTTCCCGCGCACTGTCTCCGGACGTTGTCGGCGAAGAGCACTACCGTGTAGCGCGCGGCGTTCAGGGCGTCCTGCAACGCTACAAGGAACTCCAAGACATCATCGCGATCCTCGGCATGGACGAACTGTCCGACGAAGACAAACTGGTCGTAGCGCGCGCTCGTAAGATCCAGCGCTTCCTGTCCCAGCCGTTCTTCGTAGGTGAAGTGTTCACCGGCCGTCCGGGCCGTTATGTCAAAATCGCGGACACCGTTCGCGGCTTCAAGGAAATCCTTGAAGGCAAGCACGACGATATCCCGGAAGTTGCATTCTACATGTGCGGCGGTATCGAAGACGTCCTCGAAAACGCGAAAGCTCAAGCCTAACGCTTGAACGCGCTTAGGAGGCTAATCACATGAGAAAAATGCCGATCGAAATCGTCACGCCAGAACGAAAAGTCTACGAGAACGCGGTAGACTTGATCGTCGCGCGCGGCGCTGACGGCGATCTCGGGATTATGGCCGGCCACGTACCGGTCGTCACGACGCTGAAGGTTTCGCACCTTCGCCTCAAGAACGACGGGCAAGAGATCACCTTCGCAGTTTCCGGCGGCTTCCTTGAAGTGAAACCGGAAGGTGTGTCGGTGCTTGCTGAAGCGGCCGAAATGCCGGAAGAGATTGACGTTGCACGCGCAAACCGCGCGAAGGAACGTGCGGAGAAACGCCTGAGCTCCAAGGGCGAATCTCTTGATGAACGCCGTGCTGAACTTGCGTTGCAGCGCGCCGTCAACCGCATTTCCTTGGCGACCAGACGCTAAGAACTGCAAAACGAAATTCCCGCATCGTAACGGTGCGGGATTTTTTGTGTAGATCAGGGGAGTTTTGGAAAGTCCTATAGGGAGACCGCCTTGTTTCGTTGGATTTGAGTTCCTACCCCTGTTTTACACGCTATCTATGGTCTGTTATAATATTGGGGGCAAAACTGTAACTTTTCAAAAAGATGGAGGGGCTGCTAATGGTCTCGTATTGGAACAGTTATTTGTTCATCTTCCTGTTCCTGGTCTTAGGCTTGTTGCTTCCGATTGGTGCCATTATGGTAATCGGTCCGCTCCTGCGGCCGAAGAACCCGACTCCGGAGAAATTGACTACATATGAATCCGGTGTGGAGCCATTTGGGGAAGCACACGTACGGTACAACGTGCGTTACTACCTGTTTGCTCTGATGTTTGTGGCGTTCGACGTGGAAGTCATGTTCCTCTATCCGTGGGCTGTCACATTCGACTCCCTCGGTCTGTTCGGTCTGGTGGAGATGTTGATCTTCCTTGGACTGTTGGCAATCGGCCTCATCTATGCCTGGAAAAAGAAGGTGTTGGAATGGAAGTAAACAACAATGCAAACCAACAGCCGGCGTATATGGAGTTTGAAGGCTTCACGCAAGAGGAGTCGCAAGAACTGTCCAAAGCCGGTGTCTTGATCGGTACGCTCGAACAGATCAAAGGCTGGGCGCGTTCCAACTCGCTGTGGCCGTTGACGTTTGCGACCGCTTGCTGCGGGATTGAGATGATGGGCACGGGTGCGGCACATTACGACCTTGACCGTTTCGGTATCATCTTCCGTGCCTCGCCGCGCCATGCGGACTGCATCATCATCGCCGGCACAATTACTAAGAAGATGGCGCCGATCTTGAAGCGTCTCTACGACCAGATGCCGGAACCGAAATGGGTTGTGGCGATGGGCTCTTGCGCAACGGCAGGCGGTCCGTACGTTCGTGCGTACTCCGTCGTCAAAGGCGCGGACCAAGTCATCCCGGTCGATGTCTACATCCCGGGTTGCCCGCCGTCTCCGCCGGCGCTGATCTACGGCTTGAACAAACTGCAAGAGAAGATCCGTCTGGAAGCGAAAGGGAAGAAGGTGCGATAGATGAGCGAAGAAACCAAAGCGCCTGAAACGAAAGCTCCTGAAGCAACAAAAGCTCCGGAAGCAGAAGCTGCTCCCGAGCCGGTTGACCCGCGCATCGAGCAGGCGACCGAACGTTTGGAATTCCTGCGCGGCAAAGTGGTTGCCAAGTTCGGCGAAGACGTTTTGGAAGCGGCGGAACTCAAACAGTTCCAACCGACGATCACGATCAAGAACCAGCATTGGGTCGAAGTCGTGGAGTTTTTCAAAACCGAAGCAACGCTTGGCTTTGTCTACCCGGAGCTCATGGCGGGTACCGACTACAAGGACTACATCGAAGTGTACGTGCTGTTGCATTCCTTCACGCTGGACTATGACGTGTCCTTGAAGACCCGCACGCCGCGTGAGAATGCCAGCATTCCGTCGATCACGCCTTTGTTCGCCGGTTTCAACTGGGAAGAGCGCGAGATCTTCGACTTGCTCGGAGTCAACTTCCCGGGTCACCCGGACATGCGCCGAATCATGCTGGAAGACCACTGGGTGGGACACCCGCTGCGCAAAGACTACGTCGTCGAGAACTAGGGGGAAAGGAACGCGATGGGAGAAATTCGCACTGAAGAAATGTTAATGAACATCGGCCCTCAACACCCTAGTACCCACGGGGTGTTGCGCGTCGTTGTCAAGGTGGACGGAGAGATCATCAAAGAAGCGGACCCTGTTGTCGGCTATCTCCACCGCGGCACCGAAAAACTCGCGGAAGACCTGCAATACACGCAGATCATTCCGTACACCGACCGCATGGACTATCTGTCCTCGATGGTCAACAACCACGCGATCGTCAACGCGGTCGAGCGGGCGATGGACCTGGAAGTTCCGGAGCGCGCCGAGTACCTGCGCATCATCGTCGTGGAATTGAACCGCGTGATGTCTCACTTGGTCTTCCTCGGCACGTACCTGCTGGACTTGGGGGCGATGACCCCGTTCCTCTACGCGTTTGCCGACCGCGAGCAAGTGGTGGACTTCTTCAACCGCCTCTGCGGAGCGCGCTTGACGTACAACTACATGCGCGTCGGCGGCGTCAAATGGGACACACCGGACGGTTGGCTTGACGATGTCAAGAAATTCGTTCCGTACATGCGCTCGCAGATGGGGATGTTCCACGAACTCGTCACCGGCAACGAAATCTTCTTGGAGCGCGTCAAGGGCATCGGCAAGTTCGACGCGGAAACGGCGTTGAACTACGCGATGTCCGGGATCAACTTGCGTTCGACCGGGTTCAACTGGGACCTGCGCAAAAACAAACCGTATTCGATCTACGACCGTTTTGACTTCAACGTCATCGTCGGCGAGAACGGGGACTGCTTCGACCGTTACATGTGCCACATGAACGAGATCATGGAGTCCTTGAAGATCGTCGAGCAAGCGTTGGAACAGATTCCGGAAGGCCCGGTCATGGGCAAAGTGCCGAAGATTCTCCGCGTGCCGGCGGGCGAGTACTACTCCGCCATCGAAGGCACCCGCGGCGAACTCGGCGTCTACATCGTCTCCGAAGGCAAGGACAAACCGTATCGCTTGAAGTTCCGCCGTCCGTCCTTCATCAACCTCCAGTTGCTGCCGCAGCAGTTGAAGGGGCAGTCGATGGCGAACCTGATCGCAATCCTCGGAGCGGTCGATATCGTGCTTGGGGAGGTTGACGCATAACATGGCGGATTTCTTCTCTTGGGTGGATAAACCGCTCGATACTCATGCCGTCCTGAACATGATCATCGGGGCTGTCGTGATCCTCGCGTTCATCCTCGGGGTGGTCACGTACTCGATCTACTTCCAGCGCAAACTGATCGGCTGGATGCAATGGCGGATCGGTCCGAACCGCGTCGGCCCGCTGGGGCTCCTGCAGACCATCGCCGACGTCTTGAAGCTGTTGATCAAGGAAGACGTCGTTCCGGAAAAAGCGGACCGCAACATCTTCTTGATCGCGCCGATACTGGCGTTTTTCCCGTCGTTCATGGTGTTGGCCGTCATTCCGTTCTCGGCGAACCACGTGTTCACCGCGTACTCCAACGTCGGCGTCCTGTACTACATCGCGCTCTCGGCGATGACGATCATCGGGGTCGTGCTCGGCGGTTGGGCTTCCAACAACAAGTACTCGCTGATCGGCGGCATGCGTTCGGCCGCACAGATGATTTCTTACGAAGTGCCGCTGGCGATGTCGATCCTCGGCGTCGTCCTGATGGCGGGTTCGATGAACCTCGTGAACATCGTCGAAGCGCAAATCTCGTTCCCGTACGTTTGGTACATCGTTCCGCAATTCCTCGGCTTCTGCGTGTTCATCATCTCGGCAACCGCCGAACTGAGCCGCACGCCGTTCGACTTGCCGGAAGCGGAGTCGGAGTTGGTTTCCGGCTACAATACTGAATACTCTGGGTTCCGTTTCGCCTTCTTCTACCTCGCGGAGTATGTCTACCTGTTCGCGATGTCCGGTCTCGGAGCTACGCTGTACTTCGGCGGTTGGTCCGGTCCGTTCTTGCCGGGTTGGATCTGGTTCGGGATCAAAGTTACGTGCTTTATCTTCTTCTTCTTCTGGCTGCAAGCGACGATGCCGCGGATTCGTACCGACCAGCTGCTCACTTTTGCTTGGAAAGTGCTGATCCCGCTCTCCATCGTCAACTTGGTCCTGACCGCTGTTCTGAAGTACCTTCTCCACTAAGAAACGGGGTGAAATTTCATGTTTGGGTTTCTCAAAGGGTTGAAAATCACGTTTGCTCAACTGGCACACAAGAAAGTCACCCTGCAATACCCGGATGTCATGCCGAACTGGGGCGAGCGCTACCGGGGTGTCCACAAGTTCTACGCAGAAAAGTGCATCGTCTGCAACCAGTGCGCGCGCATCTGCCCAACCTCTTGCATTTCGCTTTCCGGCAGCAAACGCGAAGACAAAAAGTTGCACATCGACACGTACGATATCAACTTTGAAATCTGCATCCTCTGCGACCTCTGCACCGAAGTCTGCCCGACCGAAGCGATTCAGATGACCGACCGCTTCGAGCTGGCGACGTACAGCCGTGTCGACCTGTACAAAAACATCTACTGGCTGGATGAAAACGCACGCAAACATGACGGCATCATCGAATCGGAAGGCCGAACACACGCCGGGGGTGAGAAGTAATGTTTTCCGGACTTGTCATCACCGGTCAAACGGTTGCTTTCTTCCTCATCGCGCTCTTCTTGATCGCGTGCGGCGTGATGCTGTTGTCGATGAAAAAAGTCATCTACATGGCGATCTCCATCGGCGGCGTGTTCATCGGGGCGGCTGCCGTCTACATCTTGCTGGAAGCCGACTTCCTGGCGTTTGCACAAGTGCTGGTCTACGCCGGGGCGATCACGATCATGCTGCTCTTCGCGATCATGCTCACCAAGCATGACGAACTGGAGCGTCCGGCCGTGATCACCGCGCATCCGGTCTGGTCGGTGCTCGGCACTGCCGGTCTTGGCTTGATCGTCCTCTGGGTCGTCAAGTTCTCCGGCATCAAGTGGCCGCAAGCGACGGCCGACTCGCCGTTCCAAGGCCAAGACAACGTCAAGATGATCGGCGAATCGCTGTTCAGCCAGTACGTGATTCCGTTTGAGCTCGTGTCTGTGGTGCTGATCGTGGCACTGGTCGGCGCGATCACGCTCGCTAACAAGGAGGAGAAAAACTAATGCTGAGTGTCGAGCAGTTTTTAACCCTTGGCGCGATTCTCTTCTGCATCGGTCTGTTCGGCGCCTTGACCAAGCGCAACATCATCATCGTCCTCGTCTCCGTGGAATTGATGCTCACTGCGGTGAATATCAACCTGTTGACGTTTGCGCGTTTCGGACTGACCCCGTCGATTAACGGTCAGATCTTCACGTTGTTCGTCATGACGATTGCGGCGGCTGAAGTCGCGGTCGGTCTGGCAATTTTGATCGCGCTGTACCGCAACCGCAACACCAGCGATGTGCGGGATCAGGATCTCATGAAGTGGTAATGATCCTGCAGAACTCCGGAGAAAGGTGATCGTATGGTACAAAATGCCTGGCTTATCCCCCTCTTTCCGCTGGTGGCGTACCTGCTTCTGTTCGTGCTGGGGCGTAGAGCGCAAGAGGGTATTGTAACAGGGATCAGCGTGCTGGCAGCGCTTGCCGGCTTCATCGTGTCCCTGTTGATTTTGTCGGATGTGAATGCGAACGGCGCACAAGCACCGTACGTGTTCCACTGGCTGACCGTCGGCCAACATTCACTGAGCATGGGTTATGAAGTAACCCCTCTCAATGCGATGATGTTGACCGTCGTTACGTTCATCTCCACGCTGGTGTTGCTCTTCTCGAAGGGCTACATGCACGGCGATGAACGCTACTCTGTTTTCTATCAGTACTTGAACCTGTTTATCTTCTCCATGCTCGGTCTCGTCATCTCCCCGAACCTGTTGCAAGTCTACATGTTCTGGGAATTGGTCGGTCTTTGCTCGTTCTTGCTCGTCGGTTTCTGGTACTTCAAGCCGGAAGCGGCAGCCGCTGCAAAGAAAGCGTTCATCGTCACCCGCATCGGGGACGTCGGCCTGTTTATCGGGATCGTGTTGATCTACGTGGCCACCGGCACGTTTGAGTACTCCGGTGTGTTTGAAGCGTTCCAAGCGAAGAAATTCGCGATCGATTGGATCACACCGGATCACCTGATCACGTTGATCGGGATCTTGGTCTTCATCGGCGCGATCGGCAAATCGGCGCAGTTCCCGCTGCACACCTGGTTGCCGGACGCGATGGAAGGTCCGACTCCGGTATCGGCACTGATCCACGCCGCGACCATGGTTGCGGCAGGCGTTTACCTCGTCGCGCGCGCGTTCCCGATCTTTGAAGCGTCCCCGGACACGTTGACCGTCATCGGCATCATCGGGGGCATCACGGCGATCTTCGCCGCGCTGATCGGCCTCACGCAAAACGACATCAAGCGCGTGGTCGCGTACTCGACCGTGTCGCAGCTGGGGTACATGGTGATGGCGCTGGGCGTTTCGGCGTACACCGCCTCCACGTTCCACCTGATGACGCACGCGTTCTTCAAAGCTTTGCTCTTCTTGGCATCCGGTTCGGTCATTCATGCCATTCACCACAACCAAGACCTGCGCAAGATGGGCGGTCTGTGGAAGAAGCTGCCGTTGACCGGTTGGACGTTCTTGGTCGGCGCGCTGGCGCTGTCGGGGATTCCGCCGTTTGCAGGGTTCTGGTCCAAGGACGAGATCTTGCTTGGCGCGTACAACTCCGGCCACTACGTGCTGTTCACCCTCGCGTTGATCGCGGCGTTCTGCACGGCGTTCTACATCTTCCGCGTGTTCTTCATGACCTTCACCGGCGAATTCCGCGGCGAGAAGGACGTGTACGACCACGCGCACGAGTCCGGCCCGGTGATGGCGATTCCGCTCGTGCTGCTCTCGATCATGGCGATCGTCGTCGGTTTCCTCAACTCTCCGCTGATGAACAACGCGTTTGAACACTTCCTGTTCAAAGGCGGCGAAGAGATCGGCAACGTCTACGAAGCAAACTGGGGCATGGCAGGTCTCGCCACGCTGGTGGCGCTGCTCGGCATCGGCCTTGCGTATCTCATGTACAAAAAACAATCGATCAAGCCCGAGAACTTGGCAAACGGCGCGTTGCGTCCGCTCTACCAACTCTCGCTCAACAAGTTTTATGTGGATGAACTGTATCACTACGTGATCGTCAAACCGGTCGTCTGGATCGGTCACATCCTCAACTTTATCGACAAATGGATCGTCGATGGCATCGTTCACCTGTTTGGTGAAGGAACGCTCATCGGCTCGCTGGGCCTCAAGTACTCCCAAAACGGTCAAGTGCAAACCTACGGGTTGGTCACGCTGGTCGGGGCAGTGCTGTTGATCGGCTTTGCGATGTACGCAGTAGGGGGGGTTAAGTAAGATGATGGGGAATCTGTTGACGCTCATCGTATTCCTCCCGTTGCTCGGCGCTCTGATTCTGGGCTTCGTCCCGCGCTCGGCGAACGGACAGCCCAAAGCCATCGCTTTGATCGCAACGTTTCTGCCGTTGCTGTTCGCGTTCATCCTCTACGGGAACTTCGACAGCGCACAATCCGGCATGCAATTCTCCGAATCGAAGGAATGGATTCACATCGCGCACGCGTTCCAAGACAAGGAACTCGTCATCGGCTACTCGCTTGGCGTAGACGGGCTGGCGATGCCGTTCTTGCTCTTGACGGCACTGGTAACGTTCCTCGGCGTGCTGGCGACGAAGTCGATGCAACGCGCGAAGGAGTTTTTCATCTGGTACCTGATCTTGGTGACCGGTCTGTACGGCTGCTTCTTGGCGCAAGACCTGTTCCTGTTCTTCCTGTTCCTCGAAATGACGCTCGTGCCGATGTACTTCTTGATCGGCATCTGGGGCGGCGACCGCAAGGGGCAAGTGGCAACGAAGTTCTTGATCTACCGCGGTCTCGCTTCCGTGGGCATCCTCGTCTCGTTCGTGGCGCTGGCGTTTAAAGCGGCGGTCGTCACCGGCACGATCACGATGGATATGACGTCGATCGCACAGGCGTTTGCGAAAGCGCCGGCTGATGCGATCACGGCAGGCTTCAAGCACGGCATCTTCCTCGTGCTGTTTCTCGCAATTTTGATCGAGGAAGCGTTCTTCCCGTTCCACACCTGGTTGCCGGACACGCATGAACAATCTCCGTCCACGATCTCGATGGTCGTCGGCGGCGTGCTGATGAAGATCGGCGCGTACGTGCTGTTCCGCATCGGGGTCGGCATCTTGCCGGACGCTGTGAAATACTACGCGACCGTGATTGCGGTGATCGGGGTCATCAACATCGTCTACGCGGCACTGGTGGCGATGGTGCAGAAAGACTGGCGCCGACTGCTGGCGTTCTCGGCGATTTCGCACATGGGCGTCGTGCTGCTCGGCGTGGCGGCGATGAACCAAGAAGGTCTGCAAGGCGGGATCTTCATGACCATCTCGTCCGGTCTGCTCTCCGGTCTGCTCTTCTTCTTGATCGGCGCGGTGCGGGAGCGCACCGGCACGACGATCATCAACGCGCTGGGCGGCCTCTCCAAGCCGATGCCGGTTCTGGCAGGCTTCTTGCTGGCAGCCGCGCTCGGCTCGCTCGGTTTGCCTGGCATGAGCGGGTTCATCTCGGAGATCTTGGCGTTTATGGGCGGTTTTGCAGCGTTCCCGGGTCTCTCGGCGGTGGGTACGCTCGGCATCATCTTCGCCGCTGTCTACCTGCTGTGGGCGATGCAGCGCACCACCTACGGTCCGACGACGGCGCAGTTAGAGGGCCTGTCTGACGCACGCGCCATCGAGTACGTGCCGATGGTCGTGTTCGTCGCGTTGATCATCTTGATTGGTGTCTATCCGTCGATCCTCGGTGACCTGGTGAACCACACGATTTCCTCATACGTCACGAGGATAGGAGGATAGTTCGATGAATGCGATGAACGGTCTCACACAACTGCATTTTTCTGATCTCTGGCACGTCATGGCGCCGGAGATGATCTTGGTGATCGGCGGCTTCCTGATTCTCGTGCTCGATCTGTTCATGAGCAAGGAAAGCTCTCGACGCCTCTCGCCGCAATTGGGCATCCTGTTCCTTATCGCGGCGTTCGTCTTGACCATTCGCAACTTCGGCATCGTCGCGGACAACGCGGCGGCCGGCGGCGACATGATCAACCTCTCGAACATGCTCTACGTCCTGGACGACTTCGGCAACGTGTTCAAGCTCTTGTTCACGGCCGGCACCGCCGTGGTGCTCTTGATGTCGATCGACTTTTTCAAGCACAACCTGGAAGTCAAAGTGGCAGAGTACACCTACCTCATGCTCTTTGCGACCGTCGGCGCGATGGTCATGGCTTCGGCCCTTGATCTGATCACGCTGTTCGTCGGCCTCGAATTGCTCTCAATCTCGTCGTACGTGCTGGTGGCGATGCGCCGCAACCACGCGAAGTCGACCGAGGGCGCGATGAAGTACCTCGTCATCGGTTCCGTCGCTTCGGCGATGGCGCTGTACGGGATGTCGTTCCTCTACGGCGTGACCGGCCAAACCAATTTGGCGATGGGCGCGTCGACAATGCTGCAACTCTGGGACCAGTTCAAACCGGTTCTGGTGCTCGGCTTCCTGCTCATGCTGGTCGGCTTCGGCGTGAAAGTCGCGCTCGTGCCGTTCCATCAGTGGGCGCCTGACACCTACGAGGGTGCGGGCAACCCGGTCACCTCGTTCCTCGCCGTCGTCTCCAAAGCGGCAGGTTTCGCGTTGATCTTGCGCGTGTTCCTCTGGGGCTTCTCCCGCGTGTTCGGCGACATCTATATCTACCTCGTGATCCTCGCCGCTCTGACGATGGTCATCGGGAACGTCGCCGCTCTTACGCAGAAGAACATCAAGCGGCTGCTCGCGTACTCGTCGGTCGCGCAAGCCGGCTACCTGCTGATCCCGCTGGCGACGCTCGGCAAGGGCAGCTCGATCGACAACATCTGGTTGTCGCTCGGCCAAACGGTGTTCTACTTGGTTGCTTACCTGTTCATGACGATGGGCGCGTTCGCCGTGCTGACCGTCGTGACCCGTCAAGCGGGCAACGAAACGCTGGAAGCGTTCCGCGGCCTCTGGAGACGGTCTCCGTTCCTCGCTGTCTCGATGGCGGTCTTCACGCTGTCGATGGCCGGGATGCCGCTGACCGCCGGTTTCGTCGGGAAGTTCTACATCTTCCTCGGCACGATCAACACCGAAATGTACTGGCTCGGCGGCCTGTTGTTCGCAACGTCGGCCATCGCGTTCTACTACTACTTCGGCGTGCTCAAAGCGATCTTCCTCAAGGATTCCTCCGTGGAAACCCATGAGAAGATTCAAGTTCCGGCATCGATCGGCGTCACCATCGCCATCGGCCTGATCGGAACCATCGTGCTCGGGGTCTATCCGGACGCGATGATGAAACTGCTGAACGGTCTCCACTGGTTCGGTCAATAACTTTATTTCCCGCGCAATATCGAAAAAAAGACCCAGGTCCAACACGGATCTGGGTCTTTTTTGATCCCAGTACCAAAGTACGATGTCCCCGCCCCGCTATCTATGGTAAAATCGAGATTGTATCTATGAACCCGTACGTCAGGGAGGAAATCTCTCATGCCTTTGGAACAAGTGGCCGCAGAAGTGGGCTGGATGGCCGGGTTGAACATGGTGTTGTTGTTGGTTGGAGTGCTGATTGCGTGGTACAGTTTGCAGGCGGTGCGCTGGGACGTTTTTCTCAAAAAACCCAAGGGCCGTCCGGCTGCGGTGCTGCGGTTGTTGATCTCGATTGCGCTCGGCTATTTTCTGATGAAGTTTGTCAGCGACTACATCTCCCTGTCTTCGATGCTGAAACATATCTTCTAGAAATCTAGCAACTAGAGTATATTTGCTCTCCCCCGCGTCCAGAATGGGTAGTATCATTCAAACGGCGTTGGGAGAGATACTCTATGAAGAAAATCGGCATCGTTGGCATCATTCTCTGCTTGTTGATCGGAACCTACAGTGTGATTCAGACCCGTCAGCAGACGGTGACAGGAACGGCGGATACGGGCGAGTTTCTCACCCGGGCGTTTGCGGCGACCAAAGCGGATGTGGAAGGCTACACCGTGCACAATTGGTCGTTGGTGGACAAACAATTTCATACGCCGGACCAACTGAAGACCCTCGGGCAGAAGCTCAACAAGACATTCGCAATGCAGAACGCCAAGGAGTCGCAAGATTCCGCAGGCGATCAGAATGCATACACGTTGCGCGGAACGACAGCGGCGGGCGGCGCGGCGCAAATCGTGCTGACCTCGATGAAGTTCCAGGACAAGGCTCCGCAGACGGTGTTGGTGCTGCGCGTGGAGCGCGACGCCGATGACCTCGGCGGGTTCAAAGAAGCGATCCAAGCGGTGCGCGAAACCGTGTCGGATGCGAATGCCATCCCACAAATTAGCACTTGTATCAAAGGGTTGCGGGCTGATAAAATGAGTGACGATTCCTCGAATTCTCTCATCCAGACCGTGTTTCAAAGCGTGAAGGCGAAGGAGATCGAAGGAGTGCGCTCGGAACTTGTGACCAGTTTGTCCGGCTATTCTCCTCTTGGCAAGGATTACATAGTCACCAATGGGAACAAGATGAACCTGCAAGTCGCCGTCCACTACGACGCGCATCTAGACAAGACGCGCGTGCTGGTCGGCTCCCCGATTGTGACGATCGAATATTAGGCTGGAGGGTCACCATTGGCACTTATCGTCGTTCAGGGCGGACAACGCCTGGAGGGCACCGTGCGCGCATACGGTGCCAAGAATGCTGTTCTGCCGATCTTGGCAGCCACGCTGTTGCCCGAATCGGGTGCCAGTCTCTTGGAAGAGGTGCCGCCGCTTTCTGACGTCCACCACCTGCGCGGGATCTTGCACGCGCTGGGACTTGAATCGGAGGACCTCGGGGACGGGAAACTGCGCCTCGATGCACAACATGTTGAATCTACAGAAGCACCGACAGAGTTGGTCTCCAAACTGCGGGCTTCTTTTCTCGTTATGGGCCCTTTGTTGGCACGATTTGGAAAGGCTCGCGTCGGGATGCCCGGCGGGTGCTCGATCGGCTCGCGTCCGATCGATTTGCACATCGAGGGGTTTGAAGCCCTCGGAGCGGAAGTTGAAATCCACGAACTATACATCGAAGCCCGCGCCAAGAACGGAAGACTCCAAGGCGCGCGGATTCCCCTGCGCTTTGCCTCTGTCGGGGCGACGCAGAATTTGATGATGGCCGCCGTTCTTGCCGAGGGCAAGACGGTGATTGAGAACGCCGCCAAGGAACCGGAAATCGTCGACCTCGCGAACTTCTTGAACGCGATGGGCGCGGACGTGCGCGGAGCCGGGACGGCGACGCTGACGATCCACGGTGTGGACGCGCTGCACGGCGCGACGCATGCGATCATCCCGGACCGCATCGAAGCGGGGACGTTCCTCGTGGCGGGTGCGATCACCGGCGGTGACGTGCTCGTCGAAGGGGCGCAATCGCAACACTTGCGTCCCGTGCTGGAGAAGCTGCGCGAAGCCGGTGCCGTCATCACCGAGGAAAAAAACGCCCTGCGCATCGTCCGATCGGGTCGCCTGCGTCCGCTTGACGTGACCACGGCGGTGCATCCGGGGTTCCCGACCGACATGCAAGCGCAGATGTCGGCGATGCTTGCGATTACGCCGGGGACTTCCTATGTGACGGAGACGGTGTTTGAGAACCGCCTTCAACACTTTGCCGAACTGACGCGCATGGGTGCAAACGTTCGCATCGACGGACGAACCGCCGTGATCACGGGTGTGACGCGCTTGCAAGGAGCGGACGTGACCGCGACCGACCTGCGCGCCGGAGCCGCGATGATCCTCGCCGGGCTCGTTGCCGAGGGTGAGACGCGGATTCACGCGATTCACCACATCGAGCGCGGCTATGTCGATGTCGTGGAGCGCTTCCGGGCGCTTGGCGCACAGCTGTGCCGTACGGAAGATGTAAGAGAGTTGCAGATGAAGTAGAGAGCAAGACGAGCGAAAGCCTCTTTCCCTGATGGGAAGGAGGTTTTTTTTCATACGCAAAGAAGTATAGAATGGAGGTGATTGCCAGATGCAATACTTTTTTGAGTCCGAGTTGCCGCTCCCGATTGAGGATACGGAGGAGTATAGGAAGGCATATGAAGCGGAAGACGCCCGTTGGGTGGAGGCATTGATCCGCTACAAAGCGCATTTCGACAGCCTTGCCGATCGGATGACGAAAAACTCGCTTGCGTTTTACGCGAAACATGGATTGCATGACCACAGATTGGCGTCCCTCCGAATGACAGACGGAGGCGGGCTCATCTCCAAGCCGATCCAAGTCGTCCTTCAAGTGGTAACGAGGGTTGACCGCTATGAATTGATCTATCGCGGCGTTACGAAGTTTCAAGTGGACTATTAAGAAAACATTCGTGGTCGCGGGTTCGATGATATCGTCGTCGAAGAGATCTTAGACGTCGATGAACACACCCTGTCACACGAGATGTCGCTGGGGTCTGGTGCGACAGTCCTCATCCATTTTCGAAACAAGGGATTGTCTATCAAAAAAATAACGGAATAGCGATACGTCGCAAATACCTTACGAATCGAGGTCTTTATGAAAAAACGACTATGGATGTTGATGACAGGTTCCCTTGCGGTCTTGATTCTGGCAGGTGGGTATTGCTTTTTCAATGGAACCCCCTGGGGGAAGTACGCTTTTTCCAAGGACGTGGATCACTATTTGAATGACAGATACGTCATGCAACAAGACTCCTATACACAGACCGTATTGTACAGCTTCAAGGAAGGAGAGTATTTTTCAAAGATCAGATTACCGAATGGAAGTATGTTTGTCGTGTCTCCAAACTACCAGCATGAACTGGACGATACGTACTATCGCTTGCCTGTTCAGTAGAACTGGGGCACGAAGACAGCCTTCAGCTCGCTACTGCTAGTGGAAATGGATAACCACGACAACATCGAGATCAAGGTCAAACGAAAGCTTCTTTCCCCAATGGGAAGGAGGCTTTTTTTGTTGGAAACGAGAAGGTGCCATCTTCAAAGGTGTGAATAGAAGTGACTCAATCCGTAATCAAAATGAAGAGTCCGCATATATTGACAATTTTGGCAAATGCGGTATATTTTCGAAGTGAATTTAAATTTTTATTTACTGAAAAGGGATGGATAGGAGTGACACTTACTTGAAAAAGAAAATCGCATGTCTCTTGCTCAGTGCCTTCGCACTGACGATGTTCCCACAGTCGGCGTTTGCCGCAACCGCGACAAAAACAACAGGCTGACCCATCTGTACATCAATCGGGCATCGACGTACTACGGCTACAAGTACGA
Organism: Tumebacillus flagellatus; assembly: GCF_000714935.1. Taxonomy (GTDB): domain Bacteria; phylum Bacillota; class Bacilli; order Tumebacillales; family Tumebacillaceae; genus Tumebacillus; species Tumebacillus flagellatus. The sequence goes on along the minus strand of NZ_JMIR01000012.1, from coordinate 21,896 downwards.
CAAAAACGGCAATCTCCTGAAAGTGGAGCAACTGAGCCCGATCACCAACGTGACCGCCACTGCCGCGACTGGTTCTGCAACGCTGAGATGGACGGCTCCGACGAAAGGCACCGTCTCGGGGTACAAGCTGTACAAAAACGGGGCGTACGTAACAACAGTCAGCAGCTCGAGCACCAACTACACGTTTGGCAGTTTGACAACGGGGTCGTACACCTACTCTGTGTCGGCCGTCTTTGATTCGGGTGAGGGGCAGAAAGTGACCACTTCCGCAATTCAAGTCACGGGGACAAGCACCGGAGGTGGCGGCATTACACCAGGTGACCCGGGGGCCGCATCGTAAGAAGGAATCAAACAGACAGGTTACGATCAGCATGAAAAGTTCAGGAGAGAAGGGGAAGTGAAATGAGCACCAAGAAGACAAAAAACTGGCACCGGATGCTTGCTGTGCTGACGGTGATGGGCACCTTATACGGCACTGTCGAGCCGACCTACGCCGCCAGCGCAGACGCAAACCGTCTGAAACTTACACAAGTTGCGAGACCCATGACAAGTACGGCAAAGTGACGCTGCAAGAACTGATTCGTTCTGCAAGCGACACCCCTGACCTTGTCACCAACACCTATGACGCGTTCGGAAACCTGACCAAAGTCATCGACAGCAAAAACCAAACCACCCAATACACCTATGACGCGCTGAACCAACTTACGAGCGTGACCGACCCGCAACTCACGAAGACTTCGTACACCTACGACATGCGCGGCAACGTCACCAAGATCACGAATGCAGACGCCAGTACCGTCACCAAAACGTATGACGAACTGGGCCGCTTGATCAAGCAAACCGACGAGCTCGGCCAATTGCAAAAGCTCTACTATGACTTGAACGGAAACCTGATCCGTCAAGTAGACCGCAACGGGAAGACCACCACGCTCGCCTACAACTCCCGGAACCAACTGACCCAAAAAACGCCGGACTCCACGATGACCTCCAACACGGCTCCAGTCTCGTATGAGTACGACTTGAGCGGTCACCGCACCAAGATGACGGATGAAACGGGCACGACGAGTTACACTTACAACGCATTGGGCCAACTGGACACCGTCACCTATCCGGACGCCAAGACGCTCAAGTACACGTATGATGCCAACGGCAACGTCGTCTCTCTGCAAGAACCGTTTGGCAAGACGATCACCTACGCTTTGGACAGCATGAACCGTCTGCAAAACGTAAAAACCGACACGAACGCCGCGTCGCCGGACGCGCAATACACGTACAAGAGAAGCGGAGTGGTCGCTTCTCTGCAACTGCAAAACGGCATGACGACCACCTACGGCTACAACGAGACGAACATGGTCAACTCTGAAGTTCAGAAAAAAAACGACAACACCGTCACGAACACGTTCGGGTACACCTACGACCTGAACAACAACCAAACATCCAAAACGGAAAACGCGGCGCAGTATACCTTCGGATACGACTCCCTGAACCGCATCTCCACATCTTCGCAGTTCAACGAAACGTACACTTACGACAACCGAGGCAACCGTCAAACGCAGCAATCGGACAAACTGGTACTTCCGAGCCTCAACGTCTACGAGTACGACGGCTACAACCAACTGAAAAAAGTGACCACCCCGGATGGCAAGGTAGTCACCTACAAGTACAACGGCGACGGACTGATGACCGAGCGCACGGAGAATGGTGTAACGACGCGTTACTACTATGATGGCAGCAACATTATCGCCGAAGCGACCGTCACCAACGGAACCGCGTCACTGAAAGCCCGCTACTACCGCGGCCAAGGCGGCCAAGGCGGCCAAGGCGGCCAAGGCGGCCAAGGCGGCCAAGGCGGCCAAGGCGGCCAACTGATCTCTCGCGAAGACGCCAATGGCACCAAAGCCTTTTACTCCCTCAACGGTCACGACGACGTCACGGAACTTCGCGACAGCAACGGCAACGTCCTGAACACCTACACCTACGACATCTGGGGCAACCCGCAAACCACTCAAGAAACGGTCTCCAACCCGTTCCGTTACTCCGGTGAGTTTTGGGATGAAACCAGTAAGTTGCAGAATCTCAGAGCACGATGGTATGATCCAAGTATAGGTAGATTTATAAATCAGGACAGTTTTGAAGGAGATCTAACAAGCCCACTATCACTGAACCTATACACCTATGTGCAGAATAATCCTTTAAAGTATCGAGACCCGAGTGGACATTTTCTTGAAACCATCATTGACATCGCAAGCATTGGGTGGAGCGCATACGACCTCTATAGTAATCCCACTTGGACTAATGTAGGTTATTTGCTTTGGGACATCGGAGCAGCGATAATTCCATTTGTTCCAGGTTCGTATGTAGCCAAGGGAGCTAAACTCCTAAGTAAAGCTGATGATTTCGTAAAGTCTCCAATAGGAGTTTGGGCAAAGTCACCTTTTCAACGCGGTTGGGAAATTGAACAAACGCTGGGTGGTATGATGAATAATATGCCCATTATTGATAAGTTCACAAAAAGCGAAGGAGATTTAGCTAGTTCTATTACAAGTATCAAATCCTTGGATGTAAGTTCCAAGACATACCAAAGTGGTAATAACTTGTATAACACAATAAAGGGGTACGCAGATTTACTCGCTGGATTTCAGCCGATGACTTATAAAGGTATACGTATTGATTTGGATGAGAATACACAACGCATCTTGGAGTTGGCATTACCCCCGGTTGAGCTATCAAAATCACAGTCTGACCAACTGGAAAGAATTATTGAAGAAGCCGCGAAAATGGAGTAACAATTATCACGAAAATAGTGAAATAAAGGAGTGGGAAAGTTGGAATACAAGAGTGTGAGTGTATACTTACTATCTGGCGGTAAGCTAATTATTATTCCTAAAGGTAAGTCGGAGAAATGGGGAGGAACTCTTGAAATTGAAATATATCATGTGTTGGAAGAAGATTGTCCTGATAACGTTTTAGAAGAGAATCTGCTAGAAGCTTTAGAGGAATGTTTAAATAAACCAAATGAAGATCTTAGCAAGTCTCCGATTGAAAAGTTGCTTAATAAGAGATATCTACAAATCATAAAAGGAGCGAAATATGTCGCTTTAGATTGGAGCATTCGTAAAGGATATTCTGTATTGCCGACATCCAATCAAGGGAAAAATGGATTTATACTCAAGAAAGATGAAACCTTACTTTTAGGAGAAAGCTTACAAGGCGGGGATTTAGCAAAGGCGGTAAGAAAGGCACTGGAACTCTCCTCGTGATTCTAAATGTGAATTTGAATATCTTATGAAGGAGCACGAGTTGTTTATCGTGCCTCTTTGATATATCTCGAAGAATAAATACGGTTCGGTGGAATGAATTGTAGGGATGATTTTTTTGTTACCATTACAATAAGTTTCGTGAAGTCAAATGTGCAGAAAAAAACCAACTTTGGGGTCAATGGATATACTCTCTGTGCCTAACCTTTTTCATAACCCCTCCCACTCTCTCATACACTTCACTAGACACTCTGAGAATGGAGGAGCATCTTTCCTATGAACAAAAAGACCTGGCTCCTTATCCCGCTGCGTATCTTCGCTACGCTTGTAACATATTGCTGAACTGTCGTGCATGGGTGCAAATGTTCGCATCGACGGACGAATTGCCGTGATCTCAGGTGTAACTTGCCTGCAAAGATGTGCAGAAGGTGCGGATAGAGTCTGAAGGCAAGGAAAACGAAAGCCTCTTTCCCTAACGGGAAGGAGGCTTATTCATTACCACTTTGGAATTCTACGGGTGTTTCTCGTCGTAGCGTTTTTTGACTTCTTGGAACTTAAGATCAGCCGTATACGAAGACCAGTATTGACGGAGTTCAGATAACTTGGCATTCTGCATTTTTGATGGGTCGGCTTCCGCGAGGTGGTGCAAGTCCTTCTCCATGGTTGAGATGTCTTGTTGAAGGACACTCCATTTCGCATCCTCTTTGTTCAGGTTCCAAGTTTCGCGGAGACGAGACTCGACTGCTTCCCGATAGTTCATAAACAGGTCGGATAAGAAGGAAGGGCTGGGACCAAAGTTCGTATCGTCATGATACATGAGATAACCTTGCAGACCGTCGGCTTCGACTTCAGCAGCTTTCAAGGAACTTGCCACTTGCAGCAGAGCGTTTGAAATCTCAAGTTGAGAAAGCTCTCCCCATCGTGGTTGGAGATCACGTATCCCTTGATCCGCCATTTTTACATCGGTCAGGGCATTGGAGATGTGTGTGGAGTATTCCTGGTGATGTCGATTCTCGAATGCAGTCTTTGTAGCCCAATAAGTGCCGATAATCAATACGAGTCCAACAAGTGTCCCAGCAAACCAGCGTGACGTTTTCAATCACACGCCTCCTATCCTTTGTTATTGATTAGTTTCCGTAAGTGATGTAAACCGGAACGGTTTGTGTGCCGCCGTATGTGTAGTTTTGGGTACTCGAGAGATCGTACGTCCAACGAGTTGCCCAGGTCTTCACAGAGCTATAGGAACTGGCATCAAATAAGCCTACCGTAAAACTTGCGGAAAAGTTTTGTCCAACGGATTGAAGGTACTTTCCTTTGTCCCATTCGACCCCGGCTTGACGATATTTGTAAGAACCCGAGTTGTCAAAAGTCTTCATGCTTTTGTTTGGAACCGTTTGACCGCCTGCGTAGGTCACGGTAAAGCCCAAAGGGGTCTTGGGAAGAGCCATATCCCAGCGCAAAATCGCGTCAAAAGAGCCGGAAGTCGAGTAGCCTCCATCCCAAAACATGTTGAGGTAGGCATCGCCTAGGTCTAAGTAAGTGTCTAACTTCGAACTCGAATAGGCACCGATCTTTGTATAAGTGTCACTGCTGATCTTGGAACCGGAAGAGTTCAAGGTGTACTCGTCATAAACGTACATTTGTGCAGTAAAAGTTTGGCCATCCGAACCGATCGACCCAGGAGCTGAAATGTTGTGATTGACAATGAAGTGCTCATAAATATAGCTTCCCGCTACATTGTATGAGTTCACGTAGTCTTTCATGACCTTATCAGACTTGTAGATTTGCGGACCCGTATTGGACAAATCAACAGACTCGGTTTTTACCGGCTTAAGCAACTTGCCATACCAAAATTCATCGCTGTGATCGGTCAATGGGAAATTGGAAAGATTTTTGAAAGCATCATCCACGGAAAGGAAGTCCGGGTTTACCAATTCAACGACCGTGACATTTCGAGTGTTTTTTTCCAGCAGGTACAGACGCAAAACAGTCTCATCTTTTTTACTAACATTCTTGTCGAACATAAGGTCTTTCGAGTTCGAACGATCCAAACTGAAATGCAAAACCTCGAAATTACCGCCTTCGTCCTTTAGGTGACCGACAATCATGTTCTTGCCGTCCTCTGCCTGAGTTAACGTACCGGTCAATTGGAAGGGAAGGCGAGTCTTTCCTTCAACAGAACCGATGATGTTGGTAGAAGACTGGCTTACGGTCACTTCTTGAAAGGTGACTTTGGAATTTTGGGAATTGCCTTTGACCATGTTCGTGCCTTGCTCGTCTACGTTGTAGTACGTAGACGTCTTGATGGTGTGTTCATTCTTTGTTGCAGAAGCAAAAGTTGATTGCGGGACAACAAGTGCAACGGCCATAGCAGCCCCGATTACCCATTTTACATTACTCATCGCCATGTTACAAAACACCTTTATTATTTTTATGACTAGAAGTAAAATATATGTTTTTTAGGTGATTATTTCAAGTCGAGTGGCATGAAAAATAGAACAAGGGGAGGTAAATTTCACCATATTCCGCCGAGATACTCGTCATTTCGCACTTTAAGTGGTTTCTGGGGTTTTATCAAAAAAGTATAAAAAATACAAAACCGTTCAGCAAGGAGAATTTATAAAACTACGGGTAGTTGTAGTGTCTCGAAGGACTGTCCGTAAAATTCGGACAGTCCTTGTCATCCCCTCCCAACCACTCATAACCCCTCCCACTCTCTCATACACTTCACTAGACACTCTGAGAATGGAGGATCATCTTTCCCATGAACAAAAAGACCTGGCTCCTCATCCCGCTGCTCATCGTCGCTCTGATCACGGCAACCGTCCTCATCCCGTCGGCTTTGGTTGCGATCTGGCCTTCGGGGTCTGCACACGACTCCTCCACCTCGCCGTCCCTCGTGGAATTGGACAACCAAGACGACATCGAGATCAAAGTCTACCTCAAGAGCCAAGACAAAATCGTCCCGATGTCGCTCGAAAAGTACGTGCGCGGCGTCGTCGCCGCCGAGATGCCGATCGCGTTCCAAGACGAAGCCCTCAAAGCCCAAGCCGTCGCCGCCCGCACCTACATCGTCCGCCGACTCGCCGCCGGGACCAAAACGCCCGAGGGGGCGGACGTCAGCGACGACCACAACGACGGCCAAGCCTACTCCACCGACGAGAAACTTCAACAAACCTGGGGTATGCTCAACTACCCCAAGAACATCTCCAAAATCAACAACGCCGTCAACGCCACCAAGGGCAAAGTCCTGCTCTATGAAGGCAAACCGATCGAAGCGCTGTTCTTCTCCACCTCCAGCGGCAAGACGGAAAACTCCGAAGACTACTGGGGCAACGTCATCCCCTACCTGCGCTCCGTCGACTCCCCTTGGGACTTGAAATCGGAAAAGTACAACGGCGAACTCACCTTGCCGCTCTCCGAATTCAGCCAGAAACTCGGCATCACCGCACTCCCCGCCTCGACGCTGACCCAACTGATCATCCCCGTCGAGCGCTCCGCCGCCGACCACATCAAAAAAATCAAAGTCGGCGACAAAGTCTTCAACGGCCCCGACTTCCGCAAGCTGCTCGGCCTGCGCTCCACGATGTTTACATGGGACGTCGACAAAGCCAAGAACACGATCTCCTTCCACACGCAAGGCTACGGACACGACGTCGGGCTCTCGCAGTACGGCGCGGACGGCATGGCGAAGGAAGGCAAGACGTACGACCAGATCCTGCTTCATTACTACCAAGGCGTCCAATTCGGCAACGCCAAGGACCTCGTCAAAAAAGGGTAGTATGCGCAACAGATTGTTTTTTTATCAAAATCTCAGCAGGGACATGTTTAGCAATCTCATGATCGGGTGAGAATGTCCTACTGAGGTGATTGATATGAACAACAACCAAGAAAACAAAAACCTGCAAGACAAAGCGCAAGAAACGAACAAATCTGCCAAGTCTTCGTTTTTTGCCAAGCGCTGGACGTTCCCGGTTATCTACCTCGCAGCATCTGTCCTCATCGTTGGTTTGATGTACGCCAAATCCCAAGATGCGTCGCCGTACGATGTGAACAAAACGACGGAAACTCCGAGCAAAGTATCCGGTCCGGCAATCCCGAACAACACCGACGCAACTCCGGCGAACACCGCTCCGACCTTCCAATGGCCGGTCGGCGAAGGCGGCGACGACGCGATGGTCTCGATGGACTTCTACCGCGAGGACGCGTCGGACGATGAAAAAGCCGCTTCGCTCATCTCCTACGAAAACAGCTTCATCCCGAACCAAGGCGTCAACCTCGGTCTGAAAAACGACCAGCCGTTCACCGTCATCGCCGCGGCGAAAGGCACCGTCCTCTCCGTGACCGAAGACCCGCTGATGGGTCAAACCGTCGAGATCCAACACGACGGCGGCTACACCACCTACTACGCGTCGCTCTCGAATGTGGATGTGCAAAAAGGCGCGCAAGTCCTCGCCGGACAGCCGATCGCGAAGACCGGCAACAACCGTCTGGAGAAAGACGAGAAAAACCACCTGCACTTCGAACTGCGCAAAGACGGCAAACCGGTCGACCCGAACACCGTCCTTCCGAAGAAGCCGAAGATGGACAACGCGAAAACCACTCACACCGACAGCGAGCAATCCGCTGCAACGTCCGGCAACGCAACGTCCGGCACCGACGCAAGCAAAGCGACCACCGGAGACGCGGGCAAAACGTCCAGCACTTCCACGACTCCGGCCGACGCAACCGCTCCGGCCGAGAAGAAAGCGCCTGACGCTTCCTCTTCCACCGGCGGGCAAACCCAAGCTCCGGCTGAAAAAACGGACGGCGCAACCGACTCGGTGCAGTAACCGCAAACTTCCGAAACCGCTTCTCACCCCCGCGTGAGAGGCGGTTTTTTTGCCTCAATAAAAAAATGCTAGGGAGAGATAGAGAGAGATATTTGGCGAAAAACGCCTGTCAGGGCTTGTCAAACCTCAATTTTGGAATATGGTGTACCCCTCCTCATATACATGTATCAGACAATCCGATGAACATGGGGAGGCGAAGGGAATGCACGATTACATCAAAGAACGCACCCTAAAAATCGGCGAATACATCGTGGAGACCAAAAACACGGTCCGAACGATCGCCCGAGAGTTTGGGGTCTCCAAAAGCACGGTTCACAAAGACCTGACAGAGCGTTTGCCGGAAATCAATCCGGATCTCGCAAACCGAGTGAAGGAGATCCTCGAATACCACAAATCGATCCGCCATCTGCGGGGAGGAGAGGCGACGAAAAAGAAATACCGCAAAGACGAAACCAAGCGAAAAATGGCGAAAAACCTGCATGTGGAAAGAGGAGTTTCCGCGCCGCTGTAGAACTTCTAGAGAGCGGAATCTCATCTACTTAGCCCTTCAGCGGCGTACCCGAGCTGAGACTTCGCTTCTTAATTTGTACAAATGCAACGGGGCTAAGGGAGGATCTTTCGAACATGTTCGGAATTGACATCGGCGTGGACTTAGGCACGGCGAACGTGTTAGTCCATGTCAAGGGGAAAGGCATCGTGCTCGATGAGCCGTCCGTGGTGGCCATCGATTCGCTATCCAAAAAAGTTGTGGCAGTCGGCGAAGAGGCGCGTCGGATGCTTGGACGTACGCCGGGGCACATCGTGGCAACCCGGCCGCTGCGTGAAGGCGTCATCGCCGACTTTGATACTACAGAGATCATGCTTCGCCATTTTATCAACAAGTCGATCGGCAAAAGTCCGTTCAAGCGTCCGCGCGTGATGATCTGCGTGCCGTCCGGCATTACGTCGGTCGAGCAGAAAGCGGTCATCGAAGCGGCGGAGCGAACGGGTGCGAAGCAGGTCTATCTGATTTCAGAACCGAAAGCAGCCGCGATCGGGGCCGGACTCGACATTTTTGAACCGTCCGGCAGCATGGTGGTCGACATTGGCGGAGGCACGACCGACGTAGCAGTTCTGTCGCTCGGAGATGTGGTCACCGCCAATTCGATTCGCGTCGCGGGGGACAAGTTCGACGAAGCGATCATTCGCCATATTCGCAAAGAGCATTCCCTGTTGATCGGTGAGCGTACGGCAGAAGAGATCAAGATCAGGGTCGCCTCGGTGTTCCCGCATGCCCGCCATGAGAAGTTGGACATTCGCGGCCGCGACATGATCAGCGGTTTGCCGAAAACGGTGACGGTAGAATCGGAAGAGATGCGCGAGGCGTTGCAGGAGACGGTCGATCTGATCGTCGCCGCGACGAAGAGCGTGTTGGAGCAGACCCCGCCGGAGTTGGCAGCCGATATTTTTGACAAAGGAATCGTGTTGACCGGAGGCGGCGCCCTGTTGCACGGGCTGGACCGCTTGTTGCAGCAAGAGTTGCTGGTGCCGGTGCACATCGCGCACGACCCGCTGTTTTGCGTGGTCAAGGGCACGGGCATCGCGCTGGACAACCTCAACAAAGTCTCCCGGTCGCTTCTGAATAAGAAAACCACCAGCAACGTCGTCCAGGTTTGAGTGTGATTTGCAGTCTCTACGAGGGAGGAACTGAGCTATGATTCGCGGCCTGTATATCGCGCAGTCGGGCATGCACTCCAACGAGCGCATGCAAGAGGTTTTGTCCAACAACATCTCCAACGCCAACACCGTTGGGTATAAGGGCGACACGAGCGTCGTCCGCTCGTTTCCCGACGAGTTGCTCTACCGCATGAACGACACGTTGACCGGCGGTCCCGGCGGCAACAACCGCAAGATCGGCACGTTGAACAACGGCGCGTTCGTCGAAGAAGTCGTCCCGCGATTCGTGCAAGGCCAGCTGGTTGCTTCGGACAACCCTCATGCCCGCGCGATCATCGACTCGCCGCCGACCGACTCGAACGACTTCCGCCGCGCGTTCTTCCCGGTGCTGGAGCGCAACTCCGGCAAAGTCATGTATACGCGCGACGGTGATTTCCAAGTCGAGCCGGGCACCAACTTCCTCGTAGATTCCGGCGGCAACTATGTGCTTCCGGTCAACTCGCAGACGCACAACGCTGTCAACGACGCCCGCATCCAAGTGGGGTCGGACGGCGCGTACGCCGTGACGGACGCAACCGGCCGTGCGTATCAGATTCCGCAGGCGCTTCGGGGCAGCACCAACGCCGAAGGAATCGTCTACCTCCAAGACAGCAACAAACTGGAGAAGTACGGCGACACGCTGTACCAAGGCGGCACCGTGATCACCGACAACGCCCAGTACGGACAGCTCTCTTCGCAGATGGTTTCGAAGCAGTTGGAGCAGTCAAACGTGGACATGGCGTCGTCGATGGTGTCGATGATCCAAGTGATGCGCAGCTACGAAGCCAACTCCCGCATGATCAAGACGTTGGACGGCTCGTTGGAGAAGGCAGTCTCCATCGGCCGTCTCACCTAGGAAGAAGGTGTAAGGGATGAGATCGTTGTGGACCTCGGCGCACGGAATGTCGGCGATGCAGTCGCAGCTTGACATCCTCGGGCGGAACTTGGCCAACTTGAACACGACCGGCTACAAAACGGAAGACGTGAAGTTCAAAGACATGTTCTACAGCGCGCTGACCCAGAAGGACGACGTGCAAGCCCTGCCCGGACGCTTGACGACGGCGGGTCTGCGCATCGGGGCCGGTGTGCTCGCCGTCGGCTCGACGACGTCGTTTGCGCAAGGCAGTGTGCAAACCACCGAAAGCCCGCTCGATGTCGCGATTTCGGGCGACGGGTTTTTCAAGATCCGCGCGTATGACAAGTCGGGGCAAGCGTTTGAATCGTACACCCGTGACGGCTCGTTCAAAGTCGGCACGGTGGGGACCGATCAGTACTTGGTCACGGCGGACGGCAACCCGGTGCTCGACACGAACAACCAGCCGATCAAGCTGACCGGCTATGACGCGGCCTCGCTCAAGATCGACCAAGACGGAAACCTGACCGCCCTGCCGAGTTCGCCGGACGTCGGCACGACGTATGAGAACCTCGGACAACTTGAAGTGACGCGCATTGCGCACCCGGAAGCGAACTTGGCGGAAGCGGGCGGCAACCTCTACCGTTTGGTTACGGGGTATAACCCCCAAGACGTGCAAGCAAACGGAACTGTGATTGGAGGGGTTCGTCACTCCTCCTTGCAACAGCGGGCGTTGGAAATGTCGAACGTCGATATGTCCCAGCAGATGACGGAAATGATCGTGGCACAGCGCGCGTATTCGATGAACGCACGCGCTTTGACGACAACCGATCAGATGATGGGCATCGCCAACAACCTGCGGGCGTAGGTTCTGGATGCTGAATCTTCCGAACCTGTTGACGATGCTGAGATTTGGGTGCATCCCGGTCTATGGCATCGTCTTTTTTTCGGACTCTCCGTACAACATGCTGTATGCGCTGCTGGTGCTGACGCTCGCCGGATTGACCGACATCGTCGACGGGTATCTCGCCCGCAAGTTCGGTTGGGTGACGGAACTCGGTTCGATGCTCGACCCGCTCGCCGACAAGCTGATGATGCTGGCGGTGATTCTCTCGCTGGTGATCGACGAGCGGGTCTCTTGGTGGGCGACGGCGCTGTTGGTCGTGCGCGAAGCCGGCATGATCCTCACGAGCCTGTTCTGGGTCTCGCGGGGCAAGAAAACCGTGCCGGCGATGTTTTGGGGCAAAGCAACGACGGTGCTGATGTACCTCGCGCTCGTGGCGTTGCTGTTGCGCTGGCCGCATGCGGAGTTGTTGTTGTGGGGAGTTCTTGTCGTGGCTTTCGGTACTTCGATTGTCTACTTGCAACGTTTCCGAGCGCTCAACGTCAAATAAAAAGCACCTCTTCCCGTCAAGCGGCGGGGCGAGGTGCTTTTTATATAAACTTCCGTGCCGGCCGGCCTGCGGAAGGTGTCTGTAGTATGTGTGCGGGGCAGGACCCCTATGCAGAATGGCGGGCGGCAGTAAAATTTGGTATGCTAATAGAAATTGTGTTCTGCCCAAGGACAGAGGAGGACGTGACTTCCCATGATGAACATTGATGAAATTCAATCGGTGTTGCCGCACCGCTATCCGTTTTTGCTGGTTGACCGCATCGAAGAGGTCGTGATCGGTGAGAAAGCGATCGGGGTGAAGAACGTAACGATCAACGAGCCGTTCTTCCAAGGCCACTTCCCGGGCTTCCCGGTGATGCCGGGCGTGCTGATCGTCGAGGCGATGGCGCAAGTCGGCGGCGTGGCGATGCTCTCCAAGCCGGAGAACCAAGGCCGCCTCGCGCTGTTTGCCGGCATCGACGCTTGCCGGTTCCGCGGACAAGTCCGCCCCGGCGACGTGCTGCGCATGGAAGTGGAGATCACCCGCATGAAGGGGGCGATCGGCAAAGGCAAGGGCGTGGCGACGGTCGACGGCAACGTGGTGTGCGAAGCGGAATTGATGTTCGCGTTCGTCGATCAGAAATAAGTTTGGCAAGAAAGAGACCCGGTCCGTGATGGACGCGGGTCTTTTTTGTTGCGAGTTCTTACAATAGAGTGCAAGAGTTTGAGAAGGTTTGCCGAAGTGCGCGAAACGGTGCAAAACCATGCAGAAGTTTGCGGATGTGTGCGAGAGTTTGCAATCTCTTGCACCCTTGACGGGCGGGGCGGGAATCTGGTTGTATTAGCTCCGACAGAGTTGTGCTTTGAGTTTTTGCAAGGCGCGTTTCTTCCAAGTCCGTGCTGTGTCGGGGTGTACGCCTTCGAGACGCGCCAGTTCGCTCATCGAGCAGCCGTCTTTGAACAAGCGCTCAACGGCGAGGGCTTCGCGGTCGGAGAGGGTGGCGAGCATCTCGCGCCATTCCAGCCGGGAGAAGTCGGCGGACAGGGCGGGCGGCGCGATGTCGTCGAAGCAGATTTCTTCACGGAGGCGGGTTCTTTTTTTGACGCGCAGGAAGTGCCAGACGGCGGCGCGGGTTTGGGACTTGGCGTGGGCGGCAAACGAAAAGCCGAGCGTTGGGTCGTAGGAATGGATGGCGCGCAGGAAGCCGAGGTAGGATTCCTGCACGAGATCGGCACGCAAGTCCCGTTGCGGACGGAAACTCGCGACGGCGGAGTGAATCAAGTTGGTGAATTCCTCGATCAGCTGTTGCGTGGCGATCGGGTCTTGGGCTTGGGCTTGCAGCACGATCGGTGTCCAGCGGTCGATCATATGGTAGTTCCCCTCGTTTGGGGACCGGTCCTGGTGGGTGTCGTATACGCACTCTCAGGATAGGGCGGGACAAGCGTATCGTCCAAAGCGGAATCAGGCTTGCTCTGCGTCGAGCGAGGCTGGGTCGAATTCGACTTACCGTGAGTCGTCGGGAAGTGAAAGCAGGTCTTCGTTTGAGAGGAGGAGTTTCAGGTTGGAGAGGGAGAGCAGGCAAGAGGTGGAGAGTTTCATTCGGGAGTTGGCGGTTTTGGCGCCCGTCTACGTGGAGGGCGGCGGAGACATGACGCGCGTGGAGTTGACGGACGGAGAGGGGTGGTTGGACCCGCGGCCCGTACCCGCCGTGCTCAAGGGCATCGCCCGCTATTACGGCGTGGATTTGACGGCTGTGCGAGAGCGCTATGGGGATATACTAGGAAAAAGGTTGCACGTTCCGCTGCCGTTCTCGCCGCGACTCGTGCTGATTCCGCTGAAGATGCGCACGCCGCGCGTCGCCAAGGACGGCACGACGGGCTACGTTGCCGCGCACAGCATCGCGCAGATTCAAGGCGGCCCGTCGCCGACTTCCTGCCGCGTGAGAATGGCGGGCGGCAAGACGTGGACGTGCTTGCAAAGCGCCGACTTTGCCGAGCAGCAAGTGCGGCATGCCAAGATCGTGCAGACGTTTTATCAAGAGCGCATGCGGTAGATAAAAAACGCCCCGGCTAGTAAACTTGCGGTAGACTCAAACACCCTTGGCGAAAAAGCGGGGGTGGATTCAATCGCACCGGTGAGTAAGCGGGGGGGAGAATCAACCGCACCGGCGGGCGTGTCGTACATCAAAAACGCCCCGACGTGGCTGGGACGTTTTTGAAAGGGATGGGGTGGAATCTCGTACACCTAGCGGACGAGTTTGCCGTCTTGCAAGAAATAGTAGCGCTGTTCGATGTCGGTGAGCAGAGCCTGTCCGTTGGTGGCGTTGATCAACTGCTTGTGCAGGGATTGTGTTTCGTCTACGGGGCAGAGCGCGTAGACGGTGACGCGGTCGAGGTAGTCCACGCGGTCGATGTGCCATCCGCCGGCGTGCAGTTCGTTTTCGATCTTGCCGTACCACGTGTAGTCGATGTCGATGGCGATCTCTTGGAACAAAATCCGCGTGACGATGCCGGCGGCGTGCAAAGCGGCGACGCAACCGGACGAGTACGCGCGAATCAGCCCGCCCGCGCCGAGCATGATCCCGCCGAAGTAGCGGGTGACCACGACGGCGACGTTGTGCAGTTCTTCCTTCTTGATCACTTCAAGGATCGGTTTGCCGGCGGTGCCGGACGGTTCGCCGTCATCGCTTGCTTTTTGCACTTCGTCGTGCGGGCCGAAGACGTACGCGTAGCAGTTGTGGGTGGCGTCCCAGTGCTTTTTTTGCAGGGAAGCGATGAACTCCAGCGCTTCTTCCTCCGATTGCACGGGGGTGGCGTATCCGATGAAGCGGGATTTTTTTATGATCAGCGTTTCAACGCCTGGAGCGAGCAAGGTGCGGTAGGATTTTAACATGGGCATGACCTCCCTTATTTCCCACCTCATATCGTACCCTTTGGTGGGCGGGAATTGCAACTTGTCACGTTTTTGTTACGGTGTGTGAATTGACGCGCCCGTGAACGAGTCTTACAATATATGAGTATTTGTCTACAGGAGCAGAAAAAAATGGAGGAATCGGAATCACATGCGGAATAAAAAGTTCGTCTGGTTCACTTCAGTGGTCGTGGTCCTCTATTTTATCACGATCGGGCTGTTTTACCAGCTGCCGTTCCCAACGGGATTTACTGTTTTCCAAGACGTGCCGCAATCGCACTGGGCGGCGTATGACATTGAGTACATGTACAACCAGGGCTTCATGAAAGGCCGTGACAGTACCGTCTACAACTTCTATCCGGAAGCCGTGATGACACGCGCCGAACTGGTCGCGCTGATGTTGCGCGTGGACGGTGTGAATCTCGACACGCTGGACAAGACCGCCACCGTCAAGTACACGGACGTGTCGCCCACGCACTGGTCGGTTCCGGTGCTGGCTGAAGCCGAGAAGCGCAATTTGATCCCGTTCAAGGATTTGGCGAGCGGGCAGTTCCAACCGGACAAGCCGGTGACGCGCGGTGAATTGGCGCAAGGCGTTGTTCAATCGCTGCACCTGCAATACAGTACTTCGACCGATGGCGTATCGCCGGTCAACGACGTCGCTGGCAACCCGTACGAACAGGCCATCGACACGATGATCGCCAACAAGTATGCCAAGGGGTATGAAGACAACACCTTCCGTCCCGACGAGAACGCCAACCGGGCGACGGTGGCTTCCCTGTTTGCGAAGGCGTTGCGTGAAACCCGTCCGGAAACCAAGACGGACACGAATGCCAAGAAGGGAGGGAAGTAGGAATGGGAGTCACTTTGCAGAATTCCCGCACGCGCGGTTGGACCTATTACCTGTTGCTCATCCTCTCGCTGTTCTCGATGGTCAACTACATCCTGCGCGACGCGCTGGGTCACATTCCGGTACTCGGTTCGCTGGTTCCGGCTTGGAAGGAACTGATGATCCTTCTCTTGTATCTCGCGTTCTACCAGAAATCCAAAGCGGAGGGCCGCTTCGACTGGAAAGCGAGCCGACTGCATAAACTAATTCTCGTCGTGGCGATCGTCGCGGTGCTTTCCGCCGTGTTTAACTGGGTGTTCCACCCGGAGACGCTGCGCATCTCCCCGAAACCCTACACCTGGGTGCCGGTGAATCTGGACCTGTCGACGTTTGTGGACGGCATCCGGACGCTGCTGGAAGGGTCGCTGTATTTCTTTGTTCTCAACGCGTTGCTCGACGACGAAGACACGATCAAGGACATGATCAACGCGATGATCATCGCGGCGTTCGTCGTGGCGTGCTTCGGCATCTACCAAAAGCTCTCCGGCGTCGAATCTCCGAAGAGCTGGGTCTACTCCGAGCAGGAAAGCAGCATCAAGCTGCGCGTGTTCTCGACGATCGGCAACCCGAACGCGCTGGGCGGGTATATGGTCTTGATCGCGCCGATCGCCATCTCGCTGTGCCTGCATGCCAAGGATTGGCTGAAGCGCTCGCTGTACGGCATCGTCTCGCTCATGTTGATGTACACGATGGTGATGACGTATTCGCGCGGCGCGTGGATCGGCTTCGTGGCGGGCATGGCGCTGTACACGCTGATCACCCGCAACAAGTGGCTGGCGGGCATCGGCATCGTCGGTTTGATCGCAGCGCCGTTTGTCGCGCCGGACGTCGTCCATCGCCTGACGCTGGCGTTCACACCGGAGTACCTCAACAAGTCTTCCAACAAAGGCCGCGTCGAGTTCTGGACCCGTGCGTTTGACATCTGGAAACGCTATCCGGTGTTCGGCACCGGGCTTGGGACGGCGGGCGACTCGGTTGCCACCCGTCACAACATGCCGGGCGCGACGTGGATCGACAACCAATATATGAAATTGCTCGCCGAAACCGGGTTGGCAGGTCTCCTCGCCTACGTGGCGATGATCGTGACCCCGGTCATCAACGGCGCCAAAGCAGTATTCGGCATGAAGCAAAAAGGCTCGTACCTGTACGCGCTCAATGCCGGCATTACGGCCGCTCTGTTCGGGATGATCGTCGAGAACGTGACGGCTGCGATTATTGAAGACTTGAACGTTACCACGCACTTCTGGGTGCTGATCGCGATCCTCTTCGCCGGGATTCGCTTGATGCGCGAGAAAGCAAACGCATAAAGGCAGGCGGTCAATCATGGTGGAAGCACCGATACGCGTCCTGTACTTGATCGGGGGCGGCGAGTTCGGCGGGGCGGAACAGCACCTGCTCGGGCTCGTCAGCCACTTGGACGCACATGAATTTCATCCGCAGGTCGCCGTCTTCTATGAAGAGGAGTTTTCAGCCCGCGTCCGGGCGCTCGGCATTCCGACGACAGTGCTGAAGAGCGACTCCAAGTCGATCGGCGGTCTGAATCCGTTGCGCGACTTGATCCGCGATTGGCGGCCGCACGTCATCCATACGCACGGCGTGCGCGCCAACTTGATCGGGCGGCTGGCCAACCGGGCGGAGGGATTCCCCGCCAAGTTGGTGACCACCGTGCACAGCATCATGTCGCTGGACTATCCGGTGGCGTGGAAACGCATGATCTTCGGAGCGGCGGAGCAGAAGACCTGGCAATATGTCGACCACTTCATCCTCGTCTCGGAAGCGATGAAGCGGGACTTGGTCAAAGTCGGCATGCCCAAGGACAAACTCAGCGTCATCCACAACGCGCTGGAGTTGCCGGAGGAGCCGGTCGCTCACCAGCCCGTGACGAACTTGCGCGAGTTGATCGGTGTGGACGAGGACGTGACGATCGTCGGCACCGTCGCCCGCCTGCATCCGGTCAAGGGGCACACCTATCTGTTGAAAGCGATCCGGAAGATCGTGCAAGAGCGCCAAGACGTCGTGTTTCCGTGGATCGGCGAAGGGGATTTGCATCAAGAGCTGGAACGGGAGGCCAAGGAGCTCGGCGTGGACTCCTACATTAAGTTCATGGGGTTCCGCAAGGACGTCCCCGACCTCTTGCCGCAGCTCGACGTGTTTGTCCTGCCGTCGCTGTCGGAGGGTCTCTCGGTCGCGATCTTGGAAGCGTTGGCGGTCGGAGTGCCGATGATCGCCACCGCGGTGGGCGGAACGCCGGAAGTGATCACCGACGGCGTGGACGGATTGCTGGTGCCGTCGGCCAATCCGGACGCACTTGCGGAAGCGGTGTGTCTCCTCGTCAAGAACACCGAGTTGAGGGAGCGGCTGGCGAAGGCCGGGCAAGAGATGGTCTTCCGCCGCTTTGCGCTTTCCCGACTGGTTCAAGAGACGACAGATCTATACAAAAATCTGCTGTGAGATTTCGACAAACGGCATAGTTCAACCCCTGCTCACATAGAGTGAGTAGGGGTTTTTTAATACCCATGGAAAAAAGTAGTTGTCAAAAACAACAGTCCTGCTCTACAATCAATACTTGATTCCCCTGTTAGTTCGGGCGGGACGCCTGTAGCAAAACCGAGAAGGGGTGTGTCGAATTTTCTGTATGTTTCAAATTGGACACACTTACAGAATCTAGTGGGCTACTTTTTGTCCTCTAGCTAGTGACAAACTTTTCGGAGTTTGCTATAGTACAGACATAGGCTCGAGCCCTTGAGAAACTCAACCGCCGTGGAGCTGTCATGAGAGCTCCGCCGGGGAGTGGTCTTGGCGCCACCAGGACCACAAACTGCTAGCCAGCCTGTCGTCTCGAGCCGATTCGACAGGAGCATATATCCTCAAGGGTCTATACAATTTTTCTTTTAAGAGAGTGCAGGCATTGTACGGCGAACTTTCTGAACTGTTGCAGAGGTTTGAATCGGCAGTGATCTGGACTCGCAATCCGAAGGAGGAAGACTCTGTGAACAAAAGCAAGAAGCTCACCGCAACTGTAGCTGCATCCGCAGTTGCATCCGCACTGGTTGCACCGGCAGCATTCGCTGGCACCACCTTCTCCGACATCGACGGTTCTTTCGCGAAAGACGCGATCCTCAAACTGGCTGATGCTGGCATCCTGAACGGTGTAGGCAACGGGAACTTCAACCCGACCGGCACCATCGAGCGCCAAGACTTCGCGATCATCCTCGCAAAAGCTCTGAAGCTCGACACCACCTCCGCTCCGGCAACCGCTACCTTCACCGACGTTCCGAAAGATCACTACGCTTTCGCAGCGGTTGAAGCAGCAGTTAAAGCTGGTCTGATCAAAGGTACCGGCAACGGCCAATTCGGCGCAGGTTCCAACCTGACCCGTGAAGACATGGCTGTAATCTTCGGTCGCGCTCTGAACCTGGCAGCAGGCAAAGACGTTGTAACCGGCGGCGCAGCAAACCTGACCTTCTCCGACGCAGCTGACATCGCGGACTACGCGAAAGACGCAGTCGGCACCGCGTTCAAACTCGGTTACATCTCCGGCTCCAACGGCGCGTTCGATCCGAAAGGCACTGCTACCCGTGAGCAAGTTGCTTCCCTGACCGTTCGTTGGCAAACCGCTGTTGACACCGTAAAAGTACCGGTCGGCGCAGTTTCCGCTACCGTTTCCGCTACGGCTGCTAACACCATCACCGTGAAGTTCAACCAGCCGGTTGACACCACGAAAGCTACCTTCTCCGTGAAGAAAGCTACCACCTCGGTTCAAGTTGACTCCGCTACCTGGAGCGACGACAAGACCACCGCTACCCTGGTGAAATCCTCCGGTACCTTCTCCGAAGGCGACTACACCGTAACGGTTTCCGGCCTGACCGACACCGCAATCACCAACACCGTTAAATTCGAAGCACAGAAGATCGCGAAGATCGACATCATCGGCGATGACGTGATCAAAGCGAAAGACGGTCTGTCCGCTTCCTTCGCTTATAAAGTATACGATCAGTACAACACCGACATCACCAAGACCGCTTCCGTACAATCGTACGCGTCTAACGGTGGTTCCGTTGCACTGACCAAGTCCAAGGGTATCGGTTCCGTTACCGGCATCAACTTCAACGCGGACAACGCTCCGGCGAAAGTTGTTGTAACCTTGGTTGACTCTGCTTCCGGTCTTCCGTTCTCCAAGACCCTCAACGTCGCAGCTGCAGCGAAGATCGACAAGTTCACCTTCGGTGATGTAGTGCTTCCGGAAAACACCGATAAGCTCTACCTCGGCGATTCTGCTGCTGGTTCCATCGCGGTTTCCGCTCTGGATCAATACGGCACTGCAATCACTTCCAAGACGGCTCTCGATGGCGCTCTTACCATTCTGACCTCCGACTCCAATGTTGTTGCAGCATTCGACAACGACGGCGACGGTAACGCGATCATCACCCTCGACACCTCTGCAGTAACCACCGCAGAGAACGTTGTTGTCACTGTAGTAAACAAAGAAACCGGCGTTTCCTACAGCAAGACCGTTAAGGTTGAAAACCTGTCTGCTCCGAACGCGCTCGAGTTTGGCGATGTATCCAGCGACACCATCGCACTCGGCGACACCGCGTACCTGAAAATCAACGTAACCGACCAATTCGGCAACGCAATGACTGCTGATCAAGTGGTGAAAGCTGGCTTCGCAGCGCTGAAAACCACTGCAACCGGCGCTCTCAGCGGCCAAATGACTCTGGTTACCGACAAGAACAGCTCCCACTACGGTCAGCTGAAGTTGACCCCGGCTGGCGCTACCGGCAAAGCTACCATCATCTCCACCGTTGGCTCCACCCCGGTTCAAACCATCCTCGACATCAAGGATGCTCGCGTACTGACCGAAGTGAATGCTGCTTCCGCTCTGTACCTGACCAATGGCGCTACTTCCAAGCTGAAGCCGAAGTTCCTTGACCAATATGGCACCGTTATCGACGCTGCTGATCTGGTTGACAACGGCAAAATCGGGTACCGCGTATCTGTTGAGAAGTCCTCGACCGATCTGGCAGTAGGCGTATCTGTCAACGGCCACGTTGTGACCCCGGGTGCTTCTTACATCGGCACCGACGAAGCTGACCTGGCGAACATCGTCGTTTCCGGCGACGCTGTGAAAACCGGTTCTGCGAAAGTAACCGTAGAATTCGGCACCGACCTCGGCACCGCGAAAGAAAACGTAACTTCTTCCGCTACCTCCACCGTATCGGTAGTGAAGAACAACGTTTCGGGTCTCACCTACAGCATCGCTGCGATCCCGACCCTGAACGGCAACGGCGACCACTCCGGTACCGCTAACGCTGGCGACATCTACGCACGTGACATCACCGTCTCTGCGAAAGATGCTCAAGGTCACACCTACGTGATCGCTCCGTCCGACATCCTGTCTGTAACCTCCAGCGATTCCACCGTTGCGAAAGTATCTGCAGACTCCTCGAAAGTCTACGGCGCTAACGTAACCACCAACGCTGATGGTTCCGACAACACCGCTGACAAGAAAGCTACCATCAAGGTGAAACTGAACACCCTCGACGGTGTGAAAGAAGTCACCACGGACGTAACCGTATCTCCGGCTGCTCCGTCTACCAGCGAGTTCCGCATCGTGAACAAGTCGATCGCAACCGCTAACAGCGGCACCGCTAACATCCAAGATTCCGTAGATGACCTGGGCCTCGCGAACAAGTCCTACTACGCTCTGAGCAACGCTGATGCACTTGCTGGTGTTCAACTGAACGTCATCCGCAAAGATCAGTACGGTGTATGGTCCGACTACAACACCGCTACCATCTACGTGAACAGCACCAACCTGGCTGCTGCTAACGCGTTCACCATCGACGCAACTGGCAAGCTCCAGCTGACCAACGCTACCAACTTCACCTACGGTAAAGACATCACCGCTACCGTTTACGTCGGCAGCAAGTCCCAAACCATCACCATCAACGTTGCTGCGGCTAACTAATAGTCGAAGCTACCAAGAAAGAGCCCGCTCTGCGGGCTCTTTTTTTTATAGCGCGCCCAGCATGGGCGTTGTCTATAGGGTGAAAGTCCCGAATGGTGAAGGCAACAGTAACCATT
>NZ_JMIR01000011.1 GCF_000714935.1 Tumebacillus flagellatus | reverse complement strand
TGGTGCTGGACGAGCTGCCGCTTTCGCCCAACGGCAAAGTGGATCGCCGTGCCCTGCCGGCGCCTGACTCTTCCATCAGCGGTTTGATCTCCTCCATCCCGGCCCGCGATGCGTTGGAAGGGAAACTGGTGCGACTCTACGAGAACGTCCTCGGCCTTGAAAACTTGGGCGTTCAAGACAACTTCTTCACACTTGGCGGACACTCGCTGCTTGCGTTGCGACTGCGTGCGGAGATCGAGCGTGAATTCGGGGTCAACGTGCCGATGCTCACCCTCTTCCAAGAGAGCACAGTGGAACAGATGGCCGTGATCCTTCGCAAGGAGGGGGCTGCTTCGGGATCATCCACGCTGATTCCGCTGAGCAGAGGAGAACGCAAGCCGCTGTTCCTGGTGCACGCGGTCGGAGGGACGGTGCACAGCTACCTCGAATTGGCGCGTGCCCTCGGAGATCAACCGGTCTACGCGCTGCAAGCACCGGGAATTGAAGGACAAAGCGAGCCGCTGCAATCGGTGGTGGAATTGGCAAGCCGCTATGTGGCGGAGATCCGCACCGTTCAGCCGGAAGGGCCGTACTGGCTCGGCGGATGGTCGTTCGGGGGGCTGGTTGCCTACGAGATGGCGCAACAACTGGCGGCACAACAACAAGAGGTCGCGATGTTGACGCTCATCGACAGTTTCGCCCCGAACCCCCAAACGGGCCAGAACTTGGATGAAAAAGCGCTGTTGCTGGAGTTTGGCCGCGACTTGGCGGGACAGTTTGGTCAAGAAACAGCCGCTGCACTTGAACAGTTGGTCGAGGTGGACGACCTCTACGGTGCGCTTCAAAAGGCGCAAGATTTGAAGGTACTGCCTCCTTCGCTCCAACAAGAAGATGTTCTTCGACTGTTTGCTGTCTACAAAGCGAATCGTCTGGCGATGGAAAGTTACACTCCGGCTCCGTACAACGGCCGCGTAACGCTGTTGAAAGCGGCAGAAGGGTCCGCAGATTTACAACAAGCAGATGACTCGAACTGGGGAGGACTGGCTCCGACCCTGGAAGTGCAGAGCGTGCCGGGTGACCACTTCACGCTCATCCAGCCGCCGAACGTCGACCGGTTGGCCGCAAGCATTCGACGTGCGTTGACTTCCAATGGCAGCGAACAATAACGCGACCCGTTTCAGAAAAAATCTGCTTGACTTCACAGCTTGCTCCGAACTGTGCGCATGTCTTCGCACAGTTCGGAACCACTTTTGAAAGGAGGACAATGCATGTCCTCAATCGTTGTGCTGCTAAAAACACCAGCGTTTCGGAAACTGTTCCTCGCCGACGTTTTTGCCAACTTTGGCAACTGGTTCGACTTTACCGCTTTGATGGTATTAATCGCCTATGAATGGAAAATGGGAGCCGGAATGTTGGCCGCGTTTGCGATTGCGCAGGGAGCGCCCATGATCGTGCTCGGGCCTTTGCTCAGTGTCTGGGTGGACCGTCTGCCGTTGCGAAACCTGATGACCGCCTGCATGGTTCTCCGTCTCTTGATCAGTGTGGCGTTCTTCTTTGTCCCGAATTTTTACATCCTGATTGTGCTCGTCTTCTTGCGATGCACCTTGGCGTCGATTCATTTTCCGGCGCGGCAAGCTGTGATTCGCCAGTTGGTTCCAGCCGATCAAGTGCAAGAAGCCGTATCGCTTGGGCAGATCATCCTCTACACCTCGCAGATCGTCGCACCGGCACTGGGCGGCGCGCTCATTCCGGTCATCGGCGTGCGAAATATCTTCCTGCTGGAATCTGTCATGTTGTTGTTGTCGACCGTGTTCCTTGCGATGTTGCCGAACATCCTTCGTGCGAACGAATCCAAGAACTCATCGGCATCCGGTCAAAACAAAACGGCACAGTATTTCAAAGAACTGAGTGAGGGACTGTCGCACATTCGAAGCAATTCGATGCTGTTTACTTCGATCATCCTGCTTTCCGTCGGCATGCTACTCGTCGTGCTCTATGACGGACTGTTGGTGCTCTGGGTCAAGGAGATGGGTCTGGGAGAATCCAGATACGGCACAATCGTTTCCGCGTTGGGATTGGGCAGTATCGTGGGCGCGGTTCTCGCCGGAATTTGGAAAGGGTGGCTCAAAGCACCCATGCGCATCATGAGCTTCACCGCGTTGCTGGCCGGGTTGTTGTCAGCGGCTGCCGGATTTGGCACCTGGCATCTTTTTTCCTTGTCGTGGGTGGGGTGGACCGTTGTGTTCCTGTTATTCGGTGCCTTCGGGGCAGCGGCTTCGATACCTTACAGCTACATTTTGCAAACCGAAACTCCTCAACATCTCATGGGTCGAGTTTCCAGCGTATCCTCGTCCAGCCTCAATGCTGCGACGATCTTTGGCCCCGGCATCGGTGCTTTCTTGGCAGGATATTGGGGGATCGGCGGGGTGTTTGTGTTCTCAGGCAGTCTGTTGACACTGCTTGCCTTGTTGATCTTTCTGTTTATCAACCCACGGCCTAAGCAGGCATAGGAGGTGATGCGTGTTGAAGAATCTGGATGTGTCAGCGGTTTCATTGCAGTGTCGCAACGAGTATGCGCCATTGCGAAGTGTGTTGATGTGCACTCCTACCTACATGCAGATCGAAGAAGTGATCAATGAAATCCAAAAACACTACGTCGAAGTCAACATCGACATCGATCGTTCTGTCAGCCAATTCAATACCGTCGTCGAATTTTTGACGCAACGCGGAATTCGAGTTGAACTGATACCGGAAGACCCGCTGCTTCCGGAACAAGTATTTACGCGCGACATCGGCGTGGTGATTGACAACCAATTGGTGAGAGCTGCTCTGCGTTGCAGCATCCGCCAAACGGAAGAACAGGTCTTTCAGGATTGGTTGCACCGAAACCGCATCCAGTCTGTGCGCACCTTGAACTTCTTCGAAGGCGGGGACATCGTGATCGACCGGAACACGATCTGGGTGGGCGTTGGGAACCGCACAAGTCTTGAAGTTGTAGAAGAGTTCAGGAAACTTTTCCCGCATCGTGAAGTCATCGCATTGCCGTTTCAAGAAATCTATCTGCACTTGGACTGCGTGTTTAATTTGCTTTCACCCGATGAAGCTTTGATCTTCAAGGACGCTTTTGACGCGGAAAGCCTGCGGTTGTTGGAAAAACGCTACCGCTTGATCGAGGTGCCGGAAGAGGAGCAATTCACGTTGGCTACCAATGTGCTCTCTGTTGGTGCGGGGCACGTGATCAGCCTGCCGCACAATCGGGTCACGAATCAGGCGATGCGCCAAGCAGGTCTGATCGTGCATGAGATCGACCTGTCGGAGATCATCAAATCAGGCGGTTCGTTCCGCTGCATCACCTTGCCGCTGCAACGGCAAGACCAAAATTGAGCCGCACGGAAAAGGCCGGAGCCCTGGAAGATTGACACCTGGGCTCCGGCCCTTTTTCTACATCGGGACAAAAGACACGATCCAGAACAAGAGGGCATAGGCTAAGGAGTAACGACTTCCTCTTCATCCCTTGCCGGCATCTGCAAGAGTCTTGGGAGGTGAAAGAACATGTGGAACGTCTGGGGGGACCTCTTCATCGAGATCGGCGGCATGGTCTTGACGGGATTCACCATCAAATTGATGGACGATTACCTCGACGTGGAGTTTGACCGAAGCGTGGGACGCCACACGCTGTCCGTCCGCCTCGGACGCGCTTGTTTGCCGTATGGTCTCGTCTTGTTCGGAGTTGCGGTGTCGCTTGTGCCGCAAGTGGCGCTGGCGCTGTTTCTTGCCTCGTATGCCATCGGCATGGGGCATGATCTCACGGAAAAAATGCCAACCAAGTTGCCGGGATGGCTTGAATCAATTGTGGCACTCGCGCTGGCACTCTGGCTGAGCGGGCCGCAGATGACCGCGTGGGCCGTGTTCGTCATGTTCATGATCCAACTGCTCGACGACCTGATGGATGTTCAGCACGACAGCCGATCCGGGCAAACGAATTGGGCCATTCGCATCGGTGTCGTCGAAGCGACGCTTTTGCTGTTCATCAGCGCGTTGGCTTCCATTTTGCTGGCTCCGCTGCGCACAGCGGAGGTTATCGTGGCGATTCCGATCGTCCATCTGGCGGTCGCGCTGCTTGGCGGCGTCAAGTGGCGGGAGAGGAGGGTGAAGAATTGACGTGGGGTCTCCTCGGAATCCTCCTACTCCTGCTGTGCATCTTGATCGGTTTCACCGTCGGCCGCCGTCTGGGCTACCAAGACGGTCTCGACCACGGGCGCGCTCTCGCCACGATTGAATTGCGCGAGACCACGCTTCGCAGAGGAAAATGTCCGATCTGCGACCGCACGTAACATTCGTCCGTCATTCGTACCAAAACAAGCCCCCCTCCTGCATGTACAGGAGGGAGGCTTGTTCCGTCTGTCCTTGGGAGAGGTAGCCGCAGAATCAAGTCCGGGTGCTTTTTTTTCTCGTACGCAGGTAATACACCAAGCCCGCCGCGGCCGCCGCCAGCAGCGCCAACACGCCCCAGGTCTGTCCGGCATCGTACCACATCCGCACGTGCAACCACGTCGCCGGGAAGTTCAGCCAATCGCGGAACCCGAATTTCTCCTCCGTGCCGGTGGCGAGCACGTACTTGCCGAGTCTTTGGTTCGGCTCGTACACCGCCAGATAGTAGGTGCCGGGTTCCAACTTCCGCGACACATACTGCCGCTGCAACAGCGTCGTCTGCGTAAACGGTTCAAAAAACTCATCTTGCTCACCCTCGTACAGAAAAATCGCCTTGCCAAGCCCCTCCGGCGTCGTCAGCGGATAGTTCGGCGGCTCGTTCGATTTCGGCAAGCCCGGGCCAAACAGGACGAACGCAGGCGTGAAGGCGGCAGCGCCCGGTTTTTTCGGAACGGAAATCCGCGCGTAAAACGGGGTTTCCTCCGTCACCGTCACTTTGTACACATCGACTTGACGGGGCGACGTGAGAGCGCCGTACATCGCGTACGAAGTGGTCGCGTCGGGGATCGGGAACGCTTGCTCATACCCGCCCGACGCCCGCTCGGTAAAAATCGGTTTGTGCGCCATCGCGCCCGACGGGATGAACAAGCAGGCGATCAACACGATCACCACATAGAGAACGATTCGCGTGGAGATCGGATGCTGCTCCATCATCGTTCGCATCATGAGACTCGCACCTCCTCTTCCTTGAAAACCCTTCTGGGGACACTCTTGTACACTCATATGCGGACGAGGCTTTCCTCATGTGCGGCGGATAGGGTAAGATGGGAGGAAGAGGAACCAGAACGACACAGACACAGAAGAGAATGGTGGACCCGTTGATGAAGAAGATGCTGATGATTTCCTACTACGCGCCTCCGCAGTTGAACGCGGAGTCGATTTTGGTGGCCAAGACGTTGAAGTTTCTTTCCCGGCAGTATCACGTACATCTGGTTACGGTCGGCGAGGAAGCGGAGTTCAAAGTCGACCCGTTTCTCGTGGAGGAGATGGGGGAGGGCGTGCAAGTCACGCGCTTGTCCAACCCGAAACCGACGTCGCGCGTCTTGCGCAAGCTCTACCGCGAGACGGTCGGCCGGGTGTCGTCGATCGACAACCCGATCTGGCTGCGAGCCGCCGAGACGATGCTGAACATGATGGTGAAGCCGGGCGAGTTCGACGTGCTGTACTCCCGCTCGCAACCGGGCTCCAGCCACTTGGCAGCGCTTTTTGCCAAGAAGAAATTCAACCTGCCGTGGATCGCTCAGTTCAGCGACCCGTGGGCGCACAATCCCTACCACCCGTACAGCGGGCGCAAGAAGCAGGCGATTGAAGCGCGGGAGCGCGAAGTGGTGGAGCTCGCCGACAAGTTGGTGTTCCCCACCCAAGAGATGTTGGAGTTGTACGCACAGGCTCATCCAGGGGTCGACGTGGCGGGCAAATCTATCGTCTTGCCGCATCACTACGATCCGGAGCTGTACATAGGAAGCGACGAAACCGCTGAACTGGCAAAAACGCAACTGTCACCCGCCCCCGCCCGGAACAAAGTCCGCCTCGCCTACATCGGCGATTTCTACGGACTGCGCAGCCCGGAGCCGCTGGTGAAAGGCTTGCGCGTGCTGAAGGAACGCCGTCCCGAACTGCTGCAAGGCTTGGAATTGCAAGTGGTCGGCAACGTCGAGCGCACGTTCCACCCGCTGCTTGAAGAGGCGGAACGGACGCTCGGCATGACGGTGCAGCGCGTCGGCCAAGTGCCGTACCGCAAGAGCTTGGAATTGATGGCGGAGACCGACATTCTGCTGTTGGTCGATGCGCCGAGCGATGTGAATTTGTTTTTGAGTTCGAAGCTGATCGACTACTTGGGCGCGCGGCGTCCGGTGCTCGGGATCACCTCGACCAAGGGCACGGCGGGGCGCTTGCTGCAAGAGTCCGGCTGGCATGTGCACCATCCGGACGACGTGGACGGCATCGCCGACGCGCTGGAGCTCTATCTGGGCCGTCTGGACGAGCAGCAAGCCCGCGCCAAGGCGAACCCCGTCGAGCGGTTCTCGTCGGAGCATGTGGTGGGAGAGTTGGTCGCGCTGTGTGAACAGGCGATCGAAGAGAGCGGAAATCGTTAGGAGGCCGAACAGGAATGGCAGAATGGAACTGGACTTTAGAGGAAGCCCGACAGCTCGACCGGGAAGACGCGCTGGCCGCGTTTCGCGAGCGGTTTTATCTGTTGCCGGACACGATCTACATGGACGGCAACTCGTTGGGCCTGTGCTCGCGCGACGCGGAGCAGGCGGTGTTGAAAGCGTTGGAAGAGTGGAAGACCCTTGGCATCGACGGGTGGACGGATGCGTCGCCGCCGTGGTTCTATCTGGCGGAAGAACTGGGCAAACGCGAAGCCGACTTGGTCGGAGGGAAGCCGGAGGAAGTGATCGTCACCGGCTCCACCACCGTCAACTTGCATCAACTCGTCGCGACGTTTTACCGCCCCGAAGGCAAGCGCACGAAGATCTTGGCGGACGAGTTGAACTTTCCGTCCGACATCTACGCGCTGCAAAGCCAAGTGTTGCTGAAGGGCTTGAACCCGGAGGAGCACTTGGTGCAAGTGAAAAGCCGCGACGGGCGCACGATTGACGAGGACGACATCATTGCGACGATGACCGACGAGATCGCGCTGATCTTGCTTCCGGCCGTGCTGTACCGCTCCGGGCAACTGCTCGACATGGAGCGGCTGACGAAGGAAGCGCACCGGCGCGGGATCGTGATCGGCTTTGATTGCTGTCACTCGATCGGCTCCGTACCGCATCGTTTTTCCGAATGGGGTACCGACTTTGCGTTCTGGTGCAACTATAAGTATCTGAACGCAGGGCCGGGCTCCGTCGGCGGGCTCTACGTCAACGAGCGGCACTTCGGCACCCGTCCTGGCCTCAGCGGATGGTTCGGCTACAACAAGGACCGCCAATTCGACATGGTGCACGAGTTTGAACCGGCCGGCACGGCGGGTGCTTGGCAGATCGGCACGACGCACTTGTTGAGCTCGGCACCGTTGCTCGGCTCGCTGCAAATCTTTGCGGAGGCGGGGATGGAGCGTCTGCGCGCCAAGTCCCTGCACCAGACGGAGTACCTGATGGGCCTGATCGACGCGATGCCGGAGTCGCTTGGATACCGGATCGGCAACCCGCGCGAAGACGACCGCCGAGGCGGGCACGTTTCGCTGGAGCACGAAGAGGCGGTGCGCATCTGCAAAGCGCTGAAAGCTCGCCGCATCATCCCGGACTACCGCTCCCCGAACGTGATCCGCTTGGCACCGATCGCCCTGTACACGTCGTACGAGGAAGTGTGGCGAACCGCGCAAGCGCTGCGCGAGATCATCGAAAACCGCGAGTACGAAGCGTTCGAAACCGGGCGCAACGTCGTCGCGTAAGCCTGATCAAAAAAGCCCCGCGGCCAAATGGCTGAGGGGCTTTTCGTTATTCGTCCGCGCCCCCGTTTTGCGGAGGGGCTTTTTTCATGCCGTTTGGTCTGGGTGTTGGGTTCTTGGAAGCGAGGAGTTAGTCTTCCTTGGTGAGGGCGGAGAGCTGGGAGATCAAATTCTCGAGGTTCTGGAACGAATCCACCACCTCTTCAATTCGGCTGTACTGCTCTTCAACGGAGGTGAGGACTTCTTGGACAGCCGCACTGGTCTGTTCGGTGACGGCGGAGATCGACGTCACTTCGTCGATGGTCACGTTCGCCGACGCAATCAGGTTTTGCACCATCGTCTGCACGTCGCTCGCTTGGCGCACGACATGGTCGGTGTTCGACATGATGTGCTCAAAAATCTGCTCGGCTTGTTGAGTGGCTTTTTTGGAGGAGAGCATTTTTTGCTGGCCTTCGTTGACGATGGCGGTGACTTGGAAGGTCTTGTCTTGAATTTCGCCCAAGATCGAGGCGATTTCCTGTGTGGAGTGCTGCGAGCGTTCCGCCAGCTTGCGCACTTCGTCCGAGACGACGGCAAACCCGCGCCCGTGCTCGCCGGCGCGCGCCGCTTCGATCGCGGCGTTCAGAGCCAGCAAGTTGGTCTGCGAAGAAATTTCCGTGATCGTGGTGAGGATCGTGCCGATCTGCTGCGTCTGGTCGGTCAGTTCCGCCATCAGCGCGACCGATTTCGAGATGATCGTCGAGACTTCCTCCATCTCCGTCGCCGCGTAGGAAATCTGGCGGTTGCCCTCCACGGTCACAGCGACCGTCGATTGCGAGAGGTCGCGCATCGTCGTGGAGCGCTCCGAAACGGTTTGTACGGAACGGTTGACCACTTGCATCGATTCGTTGATGTCGGCGACGCTCGCCGCTTGTTCGCTGACGCCGTGAGCGATCTCGCCGAACGAGGCCGTGACTTCCTTGGAAATGTGACCGGTCGCTGCCACGTTGGTGGTCACGATCTCGCCCAGGTCTCGCAACGTGTTGACCGACTGTTTGATCTGGTCAAGCAGCACGTCCACACGATCCTTGGCGTCGACCGCTTCTTGGCGCTGCAGCTCGACATCGACACGCAGGCGATGCCCGATGCGGGTCTGGATGGCGAGGATGATGACCGCCAGCAAGGAGATCTCGATATTGTTGTAAATGTTTTTGATATCCACATCGGAATACCAATCCCGGAAGAAGACCACCAGCACCGCTTCCATCAGCACACCGCCGATCCCGGCGATCAAAATAATGCTGGCTCTGTGGTAGAAAGACAACAGCATTACGCTCAGGCAGACGTTCAGGTAGGAAGCGGCGGTATGGTCTCCGATGAAAGACATCAGATCGAACACCATAAATGCTCCGATGTAGATGTACGGGGTTTGTCGGATCCAGATCTTCTTCAAAATCAAGAATGTGAGAAACGCACCCAATAAACCTCCGCCAACGGCGTCCATGGTCATTATGAAAGGGTTTTGTGCAGCGGCCGTGGCCAGCACGATGGCAGCCCACATGCCGATCATCAAATATTTGTTCGTTTGTTGGTTGATCTGGTTGTTGGTTTGCATGAAGTGTTCACCTCGCTTTACTTTTTCATATCGTACTACGGAGATAAGTGTTTGTCATGCGAATCTGAAATGTAGCTAAATCACCCCTTGTTGTTGTTTGAATTTCGGTTATTATGAATGGGCAATCTCTTATATTTACTAGTTTCATGATTCGAATGGTAATTCCTGCATAAAATCATTCTAAATCAGACTTTTTTTAGGCGAAAGAGAATGTAGTTCTCTTCTCTTTGTAATTATAGAGATTATAAAATCAAGGCACACTTGATATTACGATAGATTAAATTAAATTTCTGCTGTAAGATAGGAGCAAACCATTTTCGTCATGAGATGAGGTGATCCGCGAGATGAGCAACTTGCAACAAATGTACGCAGTCAGTCGTGGCCGGGACTACGCGGGGTGGGAGACCCATCCGCAAACATTGCCCGAAGCGCTGAAACGGGCGGTGGCGCGCGGACGCGGCATCGTGCACGTCAAAGCAGACGGGTCGGAACACTACCAGTCGTACGCCGATCTTTTGGAGTCGGCAGAACGGGTGTTGGGAGCCCTTCGCGCGAGAGGCTTGCAGCCGGGTGACAAAGTGATTTTGGAAGTGCAGGACTCGCAACTGTTTTTGTCGGTGTTTTGGGGCTGTATCCTCGGCGGTTTCCACGTTGCGCCGATGCATACGCCGGCTTCGTTTGATCCGGAGTCCAACCAGATGCGCAAGACCAAGAATGTGTGGAAACTGCTGGACGAGCCGTTGTTGGTTTGTGACGGATTCATCGAGCCGAAATACGTGCAGCTCCAAGAGCATCCGCTGTACGCCGGACTGCGGGTGGGGACGGCCGAAGAGCTGGTGGAGCACGAGCCGG
This sequence comes from Tumebacillus flagellatus, assembly GCF_000714935.1. Classification (GTDB taxonomy): domain Bacteria; phylum Bacillota; class Bacilli; order Tumebacillales; family Tumebacillaceae; genus Tumebacillus; species Tumebacillus flagellatus. Next base: position 91,686 of record NZ_JMIR01000011.1, on the reverse strand, counting down.
ACCGGGAACATCATCCCAGCCGGCCGGAAGACCTCGCGTTTCTGCAATTCTCCTCCGGCAGTACAGGGGACGCCAAGGGCGTGGAGTTGACCCACGGCAACCTCATGTACAACTGCGGCAGCGGCTCCGTCAGCTACGGGTACAACGAGCACTCCGTCATCGTGAACTGGATGCCGCTCTACCACGACATGGGCCTGATCGGTCTCCATCTGTTTTCGCTGTTCAACGGCAGCAAACAGGTCAAGATGTCGCACGAGACGTTCTTGCGCCGCCCGGAGTTGCTTTTGAAAAAAATCACCGAGCACGAGGGCACCATCACCGGCTCGCCGAATTTTGGCTTGGAATGGATGACCACCAAAATCAACGACTTGACCGGCATCGACTTGTCGTCGCTCAAAGCGATGATCAACGGCGCCGAACCGATTTCGGTGCCGGTCACGCGCCGCTTCGAAGAGAAGTTTGCCGAGGCGGGGCTGCGGAAAGGGGTCGTTTTTTACACATACGGAATGGCGGAGGCTTGTGTCGGGGTGGCGGTGGCACCGATCGGCGAGATGAAAAACGATCTGTTCCATCGCATCGACCAGAAACGCTTCAACCGCGAGGGTCTCGTCGTTCCGGTGACCGACCTGGAGACGCCGTACCTGGAGATGGCGGACGAAGGGATTCCGTTGCCGGGCATGGAGTTGCGCATCGTCGACGACCGCGACCAAGTGTTGCCCGAATCCCGTGTCGGCCATATTCAAATCAAAGGGCCGAACGTCACTCGCGGGTATTACCGCAATCCGGAAGCGAACGCCAAACTGTTCTGCGACGGCTGGTTGCGCACCGGCGACCTCGGGTTTCTCATGAACGGCCGTTTGGTCGTGACCGGGCGGAACAAGGACGTCCTGTTCATCAACGGCCAAAACTTCTACGCCCATGACGTGGAGGAGTTGGTGATTCGCGAATTCGACCTGCAGAACCAGACGGTCGTCGCCGTCGGGTTGACGAATCAGGAGAGCGGTCGTGAAGAAGTATATCTATTCCTCAAGCATAAGCGGATCAATGATCAATTCTTGAAGTTGGCGCAGGATCTGAAGACCACGATCAACGTGGAACTCGGCTTCGAGATCGCAGGCGTAATCCCGGTGCAGGCGATTCCCAAGACCACGTCGGGGAAATTGGAGCGCTACAACTTGCGCGCCCGCTTGCAAAACGGAGAGTTTGACGACCTGCTCGACGACATCCGACTGCAACTGTTGGAGAAATCCAGCACGCGCAACGACTTGATCATGCCGCGCACGGCGATGGAGAAGACTCTGCACAAGCTCTGGACGCGCGTTCTCGGCCACCTGCCGGGGTCGGTCATCTCCGTGAACGACCACTTTATGGCGTTGGGCGGCAACTCGCTGAAAGCGATGCAGCTGTTGCGCGAACTGGAAGAGGCGCACGGGCTGCAAGGCGTGGAGCTCTCCAAGCTGTTTGAATGCCCGACCATCGAAAGCCTCGCCGCGTATCTGGAAACGCTTCCGGTAAAAACGCCCCCGTCACACGAGGGCAACGTGGGCAGCGAGGTCCGCGAACGCAACGAATCCCGCGAGTCGATCCACGAGTTCACGCTTCGCCTGCGTGCAGACGGTTCGCCCGCTGAGTACGAACTCTCGCACGGTCAACGCGGTCTCTGGTTCATCCAGCAGATGACGCCAAACTCCGTGGCGTACAACGAACACTATCTCCTGAAGCTCACCGGGCGTCTCGACGTGCTGACTTTGGGTCTCGCCCTTCGAGAAATCATCGAACGCCATGCCATTTTGCGCACCGTGTTCGTGGAGCGGGGAGGACGACCGAAGCAGTTGATCCTCGACGAAGTGACGTTCGAGCTTCCGATGTTCGACGCGGTCGACATGACGGAGCAACAGGTGCAGAACGTCGTCGAAGAAGCGTTGCACGAAGACCTCAGCACGCCGTTTGATTTGACCCAAGAGCCGCTGTTCCGCTTCAAGCTGTTCCAGATCGGCGAGGCGGAGTTCCGTTTTTACATCGTCACGCACCACATTTTGATCGACGGGCTCTCCATCGATGTCCTGTTTCGCGAACTCTCCACGATCTACTCCGCCAAGGCGGTCGACCAGCCCTATTTCTTGCCGCCGGTCGAAGTCCAGTACGCCGATTTTGCAGAATGGCAACAGCAGCAGACGGACACCCCGCACTTTGGGCGCATGGAAGACTATTGGTTGAACTCCCTTGCCAAGCCGCTCCCGGTGTTGGAACTGCCGACCGATTTCCCGAGACCGCCGCGCCAAAGCGAAGAGGGCTCCGTCGTGAACCACCCGCTGACTCCCGAATTGACGCAAGCGTTGAAGAACCTCGCGGAGCAAACCAATACGTCGCTGTATATGGTGTTGCTCGCGGCGTACTTCGTCTGGCTGCACCGGGTGACGCACGAGGAAGACCTGCTCGTCGGCACGCCGTTCAACGGCCGCACAGAGCCCGAACTGCAAAACTTGATCGGCTATTTCGTCAACACCCTGCCGATTCGGGTCAAGATGGCGGGCGTCACCACGTACCAAGACCTGTTGAACCAAGTGCGCGTCCGCTTGCTCGAAGCGATGGAGAACCAAGCGTACCCGTTCGACTTGCTGACCGAAAAACTCAACCTCGACCGCGACCCCAGCCGTCCGGCTCTCTACTCCACGCTGTTTAACTTCCTCATTCCGCCGACGGCCAAATTGGACGGCCTCGAACTCGAACTGATGGACAGCCGCAAGATCACCTCGATCTCCGACCTGACCTGGATTGCCCTGTTGAAAGACGACCACCTGCATCTCGACATCGAGTACAACACCACGCTGTTCACACCCGCAACCGTGCGCCGTTTCCTCGGGCAGTTTGAGACGATCTTGCGCACGATCACAGACGACGCTCAGGCACCCGTGCGCAAAGTCGACATCCTCGCCGCGCAAGACCGTGAAGTCTACCAACGCCTGAACGACGTCAAGAGCTGGTTCCCCGCCGACAAGACCCTCGACATCATGTTCTATGAAGCGGCCGAGCAGTACGCCGCCAACCTCGCGCTTACTTCCGACGACGAGCACTACACCTACAGAGAACTGAATGAACGCTCCAACCAAGTGGCGCACCTCTTGCGCGCCAACGGCTTGCAAAAAGGCGAGTTCGTCGCCCTGTTTATGGAACGCAGCCCTTCGACGGTCATTTCCGCGCTCGGCGTCATCAAAGCGGGCGGCGCTTATGTCCCGATCGACCCCGACTACCCGGTGGACCGCAACCGCTACGTTCTTGAGGATTGTTCGGCAAGGTTCGTCTTGACGACCTCCGAATCTCTGGAAAAAGTGACGGAGATCTTCGCGGGAGCTGATACCGTTCCTGCCGTGTACAACGTCCAAACCGATCCGGACGGACAACCTGTTCAGAATCCTGATGTCATCGTCACGCCGAACGACCTCGCCTACGTCATCTACACGTCCGGCTCCACGGGCCGCCCCAAGGGCGCGCTGATCGAGCATCGCGGTGTCGTCAACCTCTGTTTCTGGGGGAGAGACTCGCACCGCGTTACAGAGCGAGACGTTTGCCTCGAATTCGCGTCGTACAGCTTCGACGCTTCGGTGTTGGAAACGTTCTGCCCGCTGTTCTTTGGAGCGCGCCTGCACATGCTCTCCAAGTCGCAGCGCCTGTCGATCGAAGAGTTCTCCGATGCCGTCGAGCGCGTGCAAGGCACGATGCTCATGATCTTGCCGACGGTCTTCTTCAAGAACTTGGCGACCTACCTGCGCGACGAAGACATGCACAAGTTGCGCTCGCTGCGCCAGATCAACTCGGCAGGGGAAGCGCTGACAGGGGAGATCGTGCGCCTCTGGCAACGACGCTTCGGCTTGGACATCGTGATCGGCAACGGCTACGGCCCGACGGAAGTGACGGTGTTCTCGACGTTCCACGCCGTGACCGAGCCGGTCCCGGAAGACCGCGCAAACATTCAAATCGGTTCTCCGCTGTCGAACTACGAAACCTACATCGTCAACGAGTCGATGCAACTCTGCCCCGTCAACGTGCCGGGCGAACTGTGCATCGGCGGCGTGGCTCTGGCGCGTGAATACTTGAACCAACCGGAAAAAACCGCCGAGGTGTTCATCCCGCATCCGTTCTCCGACGAGCCGGGAGCCCGCCTCTACCGCTCCGGCGACATCTGCAAACTGCTGCCGGACGGCACGATTGAATACTTGGGGCGCAAGGACGCTCAAGTCAAAGTGCGCGGCTTCCGCATCGAGATCGGCGAGATTGAGGACGCGTTCGCCAAGCAGCCGAACGTGCAGGAAGTCGCCGTGATCGCCAAAGCGGACGACGACGGAACGAAGCGCTTGTTCGCCTTTTACACGACGACCGACGGAGAGGCGATGGAGCCGGACGACATCCGTACTTTTTTACGAAACCGACTGCCCGATTTCATGATCCCGGAAGGCCTTACGCATCTCACGGAGATGCCGTTGACGCCGAGCGGCAAGATGGACCGCAAAGCGTTGGCGACGATCAAGACCTGCGTGCAGGCGGAGCAACGTCCTTACGCCGCGCCCGAGAATCCCGAACAGCAACTCCTCGCCGACGCCTGGAGCGAAGTGTTGGAAGTGGAGCGCGTCGGCATCCACGACGATTTCTTCGAGATGGGCGGTCACTCGCTGAAGATCTTGAAAGTGCTCGTCTTGCTCAAACCGCACTTCCCGGCTCTGCGCGTGCAGGATTTCTTCCAGTACCCCACCGTCGCCGACATGGACCGTGCCCTTCGCGAGCAAGGAGGGAAGCGCCGCTTCGGACGAAGCGAACGCGCCAAAACCCGCATCTTGAACGAAGAGAAAAGCTTCGCGAACTTCCCTGCGAACGCTCCGGTGAAGGAGTTCATCGGCACCGTCCTGCTGACCGGCGCAACCGGCTACCTCGGCGCGCACATCTTGCACGAACTTTATGAAAAAACAGACGCCCACATCGTCTGCCTCGTGCGTCCTTCGGACGATGTGACAGGGGAAGAGCGTCTGGAAGAGATCTTGCGCTTCTACTTTGGAGACGAAACGGCGGAGAGAATGTCTCCGCGCGTCACCGTCTTTGCAGGCGACTTAGGCGCGGAACGCCTCGGCCTCTCGCCGGAAAACGCCGCCTATATCGAGGAACATGTCGACGCGATCATCCACTCCGCCGCCGACGTTCGCCACTACGGCGATGCGGAGCACTTTGACCAAATCAACGTCGAAGGCACGCGTCAACTGCTGGAGATCGCCCGCCGCCGCCCTGGCGTGCGCTTCCACCACGTCTCCACGATGACGGTGCTCGAAGCCTCGCCGGACGACGAGTACGGACAAGCATTGCTGGAAAACGTCTACGTCGCGTCGAAGACGCGCGCCGAAGAATTGGTGCGCGAAGCCTGCGAAGAGGGCATCCCGTGCACGGTGTACCGCGCGGGCAACTTGATCGGGCACAGCAAGACGGGGAAATTCCAGCGCAACATCGACTCCAACGCGTTCTACCGGATGATTCGGGCGATGTTGACCCTCAAAGCGGCACCCGACGTGCGCTCGTTTATTGACTTGACGCCGGTTGACTACGCAGCGTCGGCGTTGGTGCACTTGGCGGGTCGCCGGGAGACGGTCGGGCGGGCGATTCACTTGTGCAACTGGGAACAGACGTCGCACACGTCGATGATTCAGCTTTTACAATCGTTTGGCTACCACATTCAGCTCTTGCACCCGCAGGCGTACCAAGACTTCCTGTTCCGCGAATCGTCCACGCAGAATGAAACCCTGCAGTTGATCATCGCGCAGATGGAAGGCGACGGCACGCGGGAAACCACCGTGAAATTCTCCTGCATCGAGACGCAGCTCTTGCTGCAAGGGAGCCAAATTCGCTGTGCCAAGCCCGATCCGCTCTTGCTTTTCCACATGGTCAAGTACGCCATCGCCATCGGCTATTTCCCGCAGTACCACCACTACGACGCGCTCGCGGGCGAAGACAAGCGCAACGAGTCGCGCTTCATCTCGCACGTCTTGACCGCAGGCGGAACGACGTCGGATGGAGTTGGCAACATGTAACTTTTAAGAATCGGAAAATCTTTGTGTGATTCGTGTAAAGGAGGTGTTATAATGGCTACGACTGTTTGCTGAGGGTGAGGGGAAAGAGAGAAGATGTTTGTTTTGAAAACCTACAAAATGCCGCTGCTGATCGCTCTGACCGCTGTTCTTCTGTACCTGATCTTTCAAGTTTCCAGCTGGGGCTGGGCTTGTTTGGGGGTATTGGTGCTGGCGCTGATCGGGACGCGCAAGGACATGAAGGACTTGTCCTGGGAGAAGTTCTTGCCGGCCGGTCTCGTCGCGTTGACGGTGTTCTATCTGATTTACCAAAACGGCGGTCCGATGTGGGACCGCGTCGTGCAGTGGCAATTCCATAGCATCAAGCGAGCGTTTGATTGGAATGCGGCGTTTAACTCGATTCCGTTCAACGACGGGTTCTTCATGCGCTTTTGGCAGCCGGAGTGGTTGACGAAGTACTTCAGCTGGGTGTACATGTACGGGTTCACGCTGTCGTACTGGATTTGCGTCATCCGCGCTTTCTTCACCAAAGACGTGAAGAAGATCGCCCTCTATGCACTGGCGGGCTATCTCTTGCAAGTGCCGTTGATCTTGCCGTTTTACAACACGATTCTGTTGCAGGAAGTCTGGTTCGTGCAGGGCACGCCGGACCTCCTGCACCGCATGATGTCGCCGGAGCAAGCGTACACCACCGCGTGGAACTGCTTCCCGAGCATGCACACGTCGATTGCGTCGGCCGCGATCCTGCTGGCGTTGCGCGAGAAGAGCCGCTGGTACAAGTCGGTGATCGTCACGTACTGTGCGTCGATCATCGTCGCCACCCTCTACTTGAAAATCCACTGGGTGATCGATGTGTTTGCGGGGATGGCGTTTGCGTTCCTGTGCGTCAAACTGGCAGACTGGATCGTCAACGCGAAGTGGTTTGCCCGCTTCACAGAGAAATTCGAGAACCTCGCGTGGGAGAAACTCCCGGAGGTCTCCGTCGGAGAAGCACAAGCCCAGATGGCCGCTGCCAAATCGACGAACAACAACTAAAAAACGCAACAAAAAAAGTCGGGGGACGCACCCCGACTTTTTTTAGTAGAGATTAAGTAAAAATTTCGTCACGACTTCCGCAAAGCGGTCCGCTTGCTCGACGGCGGGAACATGCCCGGCTTGTTCGATGATGATCTGCTCGGAACCTTGTACATCGCGCAGCACGGCACCCGCTTGCACGTCGCAGGTGATCGAATCGCTCTCACCGCGCACGAGCAAGACGGGGCAGCGCAAGTCGGGCAACAGCGGCAGGAGCGACTCGAAGAGCCGCGGGTCTGCGGTGATTTTTTCCACGTGCGCACTCGTGCGCTTCCAGTTTTCCTCGGCAATGCCGGATTCGTCAATCATCTTTCCGAAATACCCCGGCACCGGACGGTACCAATAGAGATTGTCGCGATGCTCTTTCAATTCCAGAGAGAGCGTCACCATTTGGTTGAAGCGCTCCTGCGCGGAGAGGTCCGCCGCTACCAACGCCCGCGCTTGGGCCGCACGCTCTCCATCGCCCAGCTTTTCAAACTCGACCGCCGATTTTTCCAACATATAAATCGCGCTGAGGTTGAAATCAAGCGCCGGGCAGTCCAGCACCAGTTTCTCCACCGACGTCGGATGTTGATGCGCGTAGGCGGTCGCCACGAAACCGCCGAACGAATGGCCGAGCACCGACCACCGCTCATAGCCGAAGTGGTTGCGCAAGCCTTCGCAATCCTCCACCAAGTCTTCCAACGTGCAAGAGTCCGCTTCCGTCAACGCTTCCGAGCGCAACACCCCGCGCTGGTCAAACGCAAGCAAGCGGACGCTCTTCGACAGCCGCTCCCGCTGCGCTTCCAGAAATTCGTAACAGCCGGAGCCGCCCGGCCCTCCGTGCAAGAACAAAAGCGGCGGCGCGTCTTCAGGCCCGGAGACTTCCACATACAAGCCTTTGCCGCGAATTTGAATCGTTTCGATCATCGTGTCCAACCTCCTCTTCTGAGAATCTAGGTTCGAGAGGACGGCATCCGTTTCCTTTTTTCTGGGGGTGGGGTACAATGAACTCAGTCACTGGAAAAGGGGAGACAGACATGCACACCGAATTTTTTGCACGCAACCGTAAGAATCTTCATGAAGTTTTGCCGGACGCTTCGGTCACGTTGTTCTTTGCAGGCGAAGCGCCGCAGAAGTCGGCGGATGACCGCTACGCGTTCACGCCGAATCGCAATTTCTACTACCTCACGGGGCTGACCAAAGAGCATCTGATCCTCGCTTTCATCAAAATCGACGGAAAAGTCGACGAACGCCTGTTCATCCAGCGCGTCGATCCGGTGCTGGAGAAGTGGGAAGGCAAGATGCTGACCGCAGAGGAAGCGAAGGAACTGACCGGCATCGCGACCGTTTCCTACCTCGACGAATTCGAAAACGCATTCAACCGTCTCTTACATAGCGGCGATGTCCACGTGCTCGCGCTGGACCTGGAACGCCGCGGCTTCAACGCCGTGCCGACCCGCGCCAACCTGTTCGCGCAAGACGTGAAGACCCGCTACCCGCACCTGCAACTGCACAACATCTACCCGGCAATCTGCGAACTGCGCACGATCAAAGCGCCGGAAGAAGTGGAGAAGATCAAGAAAGCGATCGAGTTGACCGACGCCGGCATCCGCCGCATGATGCAGCACGCGCACGAATGCGAAACGGAATTCGAACTGGAAGCGCACTTCAACTTCGCCCTGCACTCGCAAGGCGTGCGCGAAACGGCGTTCCACTCCATCGTCGCGGCGGGCGGCAACGCCACCGTGTTGCACTACGCGGAAAACAACTCCCGCATCGGCGGCGAAGACCTCGTGCAAGTGGACCTCGGGGCGGAATTTGAGTTCTACAAAGCGGACATCTCCCGCGTCATTCCGAAAAGCGGTAAGTTCACCGACCGCCAGAAGGAACTGTATAACACCGTTCTCAAAGCGGAACTCGCCGTCATCGACGCAATCAAGCCGGGCGTGAAGTTTTCCGAGCTCAACGAGATCACCAAGCGCGTGCTCTCCGAAGAGTGCATCCGCATCGGCCTGATCCAAGACGCGTCCGAACTTCCGGACTACTACTACCACGGCGTGTCGCACCACCTCGGCCTCGACACCCATGATGTCGGCAACTACCGCGACCTCGTGCTGAAGCCCGGCCATGTGCTGACCGTGGAACCGGGTCTGTACGTCGCGGCAGAGAAGATCGGCATCCGCATCGAAGACGACGTGCTCGTCACTGAAGACGGCTGCGAAGTCCTCTCTCCGCAAATCCTCAAAACGGTCGAAGAGATCGAAGCGTTCATGGCTCGCTAACTTCCAGATCCAATGCGAAATAAAGCTCCGGGCTGACCGGGGCTTCTTTTTTCTTGATTCGCCTCTAACAAAATCGGGGAATTCCCTACGTTTTTTCTCCCGCGCAACTCTGTATAATGCAAGACATAAGAGTTGTCATACTAAGGGAGGGATGGTTGTGATCCGGCTGGAGGAGCAGATCCAAGAGGCACTGGACGGAATTCGCGCGGAAGTGGTCGCCGATTTCTTGGCACTGGCGCTTCCAGAAGGAGGCGGGCAGATTCGTTGGGCGTACGCTTCCGGCAACCGCAACGACCGCTTCAAGCGCATCGTGTTGCGTCCGGGCAAAGGCATCGCAGGGCGCGTCTTCTCGCTTGGACGTCCGGTTTCGGTGGAGGGCATCACGCCCAGAGCGGGCGATGATCCTCGGGAATACCCGATATTATTGGCGGAGGGGCTTTGTTGCGCCGTGGCGGTGCCGGTGTTGTGCGGCTCGCGCGTGCGCGGTGTTTTGCTGATGGCGTCTCGCACACCCCGCACCTTTTCTTCCTCTGACGTGGACGCTGCAATCGGGCTGGCGGAACGTTTGGGCTCGGTGTATAGTGAAGTGTAGATTCACGGAGGGGAGTGCGGATCTTTGGGGTTTCGAATGCTGAACGAGACGGCTCGATTTATGGAAACGCTGTTCAAGAATGTGACCGATGCGATCCTCGTCGTCGATGGCAAAGGAGACGTGATCGGCGTCAATCCGGCGTTTGAACGGATGTCCGGCTGGATGGCAGAGGAAGTGTTGGGGAAAAAGTCACTCTGCGATTTGTGCCGCGGGATGGCAACGTGCCAAGAGGAATCGTCTTGCATCGATTGCTTCGCCTCTCGCTTGCGGATGCCGTCGTTCCAGATTCATCTGCACACCAAATCGGGCGAAGACATCGCGGTGGCGGGATCTTCCACGCGCTTGCCGGAAGACGGGGGCCTGGGTGCCCTCGCGGTGATTTTGCGGGACAACTCGGAGATGCAGCGCGCCGAACGGGAGCGTCACCAGCGCCAGTTGACCAACTATGTCATCCAAGCCCAAGAGGAAGAGCGCAAACGCATCTCCCGCGACTTGCACGACGGGATCGGACAAGCGCTGTACTCGATCATGGTCGGACTTCGCGTCATCAACCAACTGGATCTCAATCACGACATGAGACAGCACCTGGACGAAGTGCAGCAGTTGACGGCGCGGACGCTGGAAGAGGTCAAGAGCCTGTCTGTGGAACTGCGTCCGTCCGCACTCGACGATCTCGGGCTGGCGGCGGCGTTGCGTTCGTATTCGAAGCGCTTTGAGCAGACGTTCGGCATCCTCACCACATTTGAAATCGGCGGTCAGCGCCGCCGGTATGATTCTGCGGTGGAGACCGCGCTGTACCGCATCGCCCAAGAAGCGATGACCAACGCGGCGAAGTACGCCGACACCGATTCGATCACCCTGCGGTTGGCGGACCAACCCGACGGGGTGGAAGTGTGTATTGAAGACCACGGGGTCGGATTTGATCCCCAGCACCTCAAGGTGCAAGGCACCGGATTGGGGTTATACGGAATGCGGGAACGCGTGACGCTCTTAGGCGGCACGTTGACGATAGAAGCGGCACCGGGACAGGGAACGAAAATCCATGTCGTCGTGCCGCTCGACGAGAAAGGAGGTCCGCGCTATGTCCATCCGATTGCTGATCGCGGATGATCACGCCATCGTTCGTTCCGGACTTTCGATGCTGTTGAACAACCAGCCGGACATGGACGTGATCGGGACGGCTGCGGACGGAGGAGAAGCGTTTGACAAAGCGCTTGAACTGCGTCCGGACATCGTGCTGATGGACCTCAGCATGCCGCCGGGAGAGAACGGTTTGTCGGCGACGACGCGGCTCAAAGAAGCGGCGCCGGAGATCGACATCCTCATTTTGACCATGCACGACGACGAGGAATACTTGTTCCGGCTCCTGCAAGCGGGCGCGTCGGGGTATCTGTTGAAAAGCGCTCCGGACAACGACCTGCTGAACGCCATCCGCACCATTCATTCCGGTGCGGCGTATCTGCATCCGAGCGCGACCAAGTCGCTGATTTCGGAATTTCTGCAGCGCGTGCACCGCGGCGAGGACGTGGAGCGCTTTCAAGTGCTCACCGACCGCGAGCAAGAGATCCTCGTGCTGATCGCCAAGGGCTACGCGAACAAGGAGATCGCCGAGAAGCTGATCGTCTCCGTCAAAACGGTCGAGTCGCACAAAGCGAAGATCATGGAGAAACTGCACATGAAGACCCGCCCGGAACTGGTGCGTTATGCGCTCAAGAAGGGCTTGCTCGATTTCGAATAAAAATGAACCGACAACCAACCCGAGTTCCCCGTGGAGCTCGGTTGTTTTTTTGCGCGGAAAAAAGCAAAAGCCCTTTGCATGTGCGAAGGGCTTTTTCGTGCGGGTCGTCTTACTCTCCAGCCAGCGCGTCGGCAAACGCCTTCGCATACGGCGGCAAATCCGGCGGGCGGCGGGAGGAGATGATGTGCCCGTCGACGACGACCGGCTCGTCGAACCAGATCGCGCCGGCGTTCTCCATGTCGTCGCGAATGCCGGGGGTGGACGTGACGTTGACCCCTTGCAGAATCTTCGCGGAGATCAACACCCACCCCGCGTGGCAAATCTGCCCGATCGGCTTCTTCGCTTCGTGCATCTCGCGCACGAGCTGCAGCGCTTCCGGATAGCGGCGAATCTTATCCGGTGCCCAGCCGCCTGGCACGAGGATGCCGTCGTAATCGGCCGCCTGCACGTCTTCATGCGCGAAGTCGGACTGAATCGGCACGCCGTACTTGCCTGTGTACGTCTCCCTGGCTTTCGGCCCGACGATATGTACCGTTGCGCCCTCTTCGCGCAAACGCAGCACCGGGTACCACAGTTCCAAATCTTCAAACTCATGCTCGACCAACTGAATCACGTTCTTGCCTTGCAAACGCATCGAAAAACCTCCCTGCAATGGATTTCTGCATACTACCACTTTACCATACAACCTTGACAAGAACGGAACCGATCAGCGAGAATGTGAATATTCAAGAACTATCAAATCTTACAAAAGTGAGGGATCGCGATGAGGAACTGCATCGGAAGCCATTTGCACGGGCATCGGCATTTGAATACCGGACAACCGCATACGCGATTCTTTTTTCAAAGGGACTGAGTGGAAGCAAGGACTTCCGCCCAGTCCCTTTCTTTTGCTAAAGCAAGAAAGGGGAAAGACATGATGATCAACATTCAAGATGTGGAGCTGAACGGAGCGACGGTGACGGCCGATGAGGTCGCGCGCGTCGCTTGGGAAGGAGCCAAGGTCACCGTCGGCGACGAGACTTGGGTACGAGTGGCGGAATGCCGCCGGATGGTGGAGGACTTGGTGGCGTCCGGCAAGGTCGTCTATGGCGTGACGACCGGATTCGGCAAGTTCAGCGATGTGCACATCTCGCCGCAGGACGCTGAAGAGCTGCAAGCGAACTTGATTCGCAGCCATGCCTGCGCGGTAGGCGAACCGCTCCCCGAACCGACCGTGCGCGCTTTGATGATGCTCCGCGCCAATGCGCTGGTGAAGGGCTACTCCGGCATCCGACCGGAGACGCTGCAACTGCTGATCGACTGCTTGAACCACGGCGTGCACCCTGTCGTGCCGTCGCAGGGCTCGCTTGGCGCAAGCGGCGACCTCGCGCCGCTCTCGCACCTCGCGCTGGTTCTCATGGGCGAAGGGGAGGCGTATTACCAAGGAGAGCGTCTCCCGGCGGACGCAGCCCTCGCCAAAGCGGGACTTACGCCGATTACGCTGCAAGCCAAGGAAGGGCTCGCGCTGATCAACGGCACGCAAGCGATGACTTCCATCGGCACGCTCGCCTACGTGAAAGCGCTTCGCTTGGCGAAGGCGGCCGACATGATCGCGGCGTTGACCACCGAAGTGCTGCGCGGCATCCCGGCGGCGTTTGACGAGGACGTGCACCTCGTGCGCCCGTACCCGGAACAGATCGGCGTGGCGGCGAACTTGCGCGCGCTGCTTGCGGGGAGCCGCTTGACGACCGAGCCGGGCGAAATCCGCGTGCAGGACGCGTACTCGCTGCGCTGCTTGCCGCAAGTGCACGGCGCGACGCGCCAAGTGCTGAAGTACACGGGCGAGAAGCTCGACATCGAAATCAACGCCGCCACCGACAACCCGCTGCTCTTCACGGAGCAGGGCAAAGTCATCTCCGGCGGCAACTTCCACGGGCAGCCGATCGCGTTTGCGATGGACTTTCTCAAAATCGGCGTGGCGGAACTCGCCAACATCGCCGAGCGGCGCACGGAGCGCCTCGTCAACCCGGCGCTCTCTGCATTGCCCGCGTTTCTCAGCCACAACCCCGGCATCGCCTCGGGCATGATGATTCCGCAATACGTCGCGGCGTCGCTGGTCTCGGAGAACAAAGTGCTGGCTCATCCCGCCAGCGTCGACTCCATCCCGTCGTCCGCCAACCAAGAAGATCACGTCTCGATGGGCACCACCGCCGCCCGCCACGCCGATCTGGTCGTGGCGAACACCGCGAAAGTGCTCGCCATCGAATTGATTTGCGCCGCCGAAGCGGCTGAGTTCGTCGGAGCGGACGGCCTCGCGCCCGCCACCCGCAAACTCTACGACCAAGTACGCGCCGTCGTGCCGCCTGTGCTCACCGACCGCTCCACCAGCGCTGACATCGAGCGAGTGGCGCAAGAGCTCCTGCTCGGCCGCTGGCAGGCGGAAGTCGAACGCATCAGCGGCCCGCTTTTTTAAGAAAAAAACAACCCAACCCGCATCATCCAACTCCCAAGGAGGAATCTCTTATGACCACCGAACAAAAACGCACCATCCGCGCTCCGCGCGGCACCGACCTGCACTGCAAAGGCTGGGTGCAAGAAGCTGCGATGCGCATGCTGATGAACAACCTCGACCCGGAAGTCGCGGAACGTCCGGAAGACCTCGTCGTCTACGGCGGCATCGGCAAAGCGGCGCGCAACTGGCCGTCCTACGACGCGATCGTGCGCGAACTGCAGCGTCTGGAAAGCGACGAAACCCTGCTGGTGCAATCGGGCAAGCCGGTCGGTGTGTTCAAAACGCACGAAAGAGCGCCGCGCGTCCTGCTGTCGAACTCCGTGCTCGTCCCGGCGTGGGCGAACTGGGAGCACTTCCGCGAACTGGAGCAAAAAGGGCTGATGATGTACGGCCAGATGACCGCGGGCTCTTGGATTTACATCGGCACGCAAGGCATCTTGCAAGGCACCTATGAAACGTTCGCCGAAGCGGCGCGCCAACACAGCGGCGGCACGCTTCGCGGCACGTTGACGCTCACCGCCGGACTTGGCGGCATGGGCGGCGCGCAACCGCTGGCGGTCACGATGAACGACGGCGTGGTCATCGCCGTGGAAGTCGACCGCACCCGCATTGAGCGCCGCATCCAGCACCGCTACTGCGACGTGCTGGCGGAAACGCTGGACGAAGCGCTGAAACTGGCAGACGAAGCAAAACAAGCGGGCAAGGCGCTCTCCATCGGGCTGCTCGGCAACGCGGCGGAGATCTTCCCGGAGTTTGTCGACCGCGGGATCAAACCGGACTTCGTCACCGATCAAACTTCCGCGCACGATCCGTTGGTCGGCTACATCCCGGCGGGCTATACGCTTGAGCAAGCGGCTGAACTGCGCACGTCCGACCCGGAGCGTTACGTCCAACTGTCCAAAGCCAGCATGGCGAAGCATGTCCAAGCGATGCTCGACCTGCAGAAGATGGGCTCCGTCGTGTTCGACTACGGCAACAACATCCGCCAAGTGGCGTTTGACGAAGGGGTGGAGGACGCGTTCAACTTCCCGGGCTTCGTTCCGGCGTACATCCGCCCGCTGTTCTGCGAAGGCAAAGGCCCGTTCCGCTGGGCGGCGCTCTCCGGCGACCCGGAAGACATTCGCAAAACGGACGAACTCGTGCTGAAGCTCTTCCCGGAGAACGACCACCTGCGCCGCTGGATCACGATGGCGGGCGAGCGCGTCGCGTTCCAAGGTCTCCCGGCGCGCATCTGCTGGCTCGGCTACGGCGAACGCGCCAAATTCGGCCTCGCGATCAACGAGATGGTGAAAAACGGTGAACTGAAAGCCCCGATCGTCATCGGCCGCGACCACCTCGACTGCGGTTCCGTCGCGTCCCCGAACCGTGAAACGGAAGCGATGAAGGACGGCTCCGACGCGGTCGGCGACTGGGCGATCCTCAACGCGCTGATCAACACGTCGGCGGGCGCTTCTTGGGTCTCCGTCCACCACGGCGGCGGCGTGGGCATGGGCTATTCGCTGCATGCGGGCATGGTCGTCGTCGCGGACGGCACTGACGCTGCGGCCGAGCGCCTGCAAGCGGTGCTGACGTCCGACCCGGGCATGGGCATCATCCGCCACGTCGACGCCGGATACGACGAAGCGATTGAATCGGCAGAAAAGCACGGCGTCCGCATCCCGATGCGCGACCAAGCGTAGAACGCCCACGAAACAGAAAGGCAGGGACCCTCATGAAAAAAATCCCCCACCGCGTCGATGTTCTGCTTCATAACATCGGCACGCTCGTCACGCCGCTCGGCAACCACCCGCGCGGCGGGAACGCGATGAAAGACATTCAGGTCATGGAACAAGCGGCGGTCGCTATCGCCGGCGGGCGCATCGCGGTCGTCGGCACGGAAGAGGAAGTGCGCAACGCTTTGCAAAGCGCGGGCTCGGAAATCGTCACCTCCGTCGACGCCGGCGGACGTCTCGTCACGCCGGGTCTCGTCGATCCGCACACGCACCTCGTGCACGGCGGCTCCCGCGAGCACGAATTGGCGTTGAAGCGCTCCGGCGTGCCGTACTTGGAAATCCTCGCGATGGGCGGCGGCATCCTCAGCACCGTCACCGCCACGCGCAAAGCCACCGAGGATGAACTCTACACCAAAGCGCTGAAAAGCCTCAACGAGATGATGCTCCAAGGCGTGACCACCATCGAAGCGAAAAGCGGCTACGGCCTGACGGTGGACGACGAACTCAAGCAGTTGCGCGTCGCTCGACGCCTCCACGAAGCGCATCCGCTCGATCTCGTCTCGACGTTCATGGGCGCGCACGCCGTACCTCCGGAGTACAAGGGCCGCGAAGACGAGTTCGTCGACCTGATCGTGAACGAGATGCTCCCGCGCGTCACCGACGAAGGCTTGGCGGAATTCTGCGACGTGTTCTGCGAACAGGGTGTTTTTTCCGTGGAACAGTCGCGCCGTATCTTGATGGAAGGCAAGCGCAACGGCTTGATCCCGAAAATCCACGCCGACGAGATCGTCTCGCTCGGCGGGGCGCAATTGGCGGGGGAAGTCGGAGCGATTTCGGCGGAGCACTTGTTGGCGGCGTCCGATGAAGGGTTGGCGGAGATGGCGAACGCCGGGGTGATCCCAGTCTTGTTGCCGGGGACTTCTTTCAACCTCGGCTTGATCCAACACGCCCGCGCCCGCGACATGATCGACAAGTACGAACTGCCGGTGGCGCTGTCCACCGACTACAACCCCGGTTCGAGCCCGACGGAATCGATGCAGTTGATCATCTCGCTTGCGTCGTTGAACCTCAAGATGACACCGGAAGAGATCTTGACCGCTTGCACGATCAACGCGGCCAACGCGCTGGGACGCGGCTTTGAGATCGGGACGATTGAAGCGGGCAAGGCGGCGGACCTCGCCATTTTTGACGCGCCGAATCTGGCGTACCTGCCGTATCACTTCGGCATCAACCACACGTTTGGCGTGATCAAGAGCGGACGCGTCGTCGTGTGGGAGCGCGGGGTGGTGAACGCATGAGCGAGATTCCGTTCCTGAAAACGCCGGAGCAAGCGGCGTTTCGCGATCATATGGAAACCAAAGTCGCGCACTGGCTCACCCAGTGGGACGGTGTGGAAGCGATCCAGGCGGGGCTGATCGGCCTGCCGCTCTCCAAACCGTCGATTTCGCACTCCGGTGCTTCGACGACGCCGGCCGCCGTGCGCGCCGCGTTTAAATCGTTCACGACGTACAGCTTGGAGTACGGCGTCGACCTGCAGACGTTGCCTGTCCGCGACTTGGGCGACATCCAGATGCACCCGACCGACATCCGCGAGTGCCACCGCCGCATCCAAGAGGGGTTGCAGGCGCTGTACGAGCAACAGCCGCACCTCGTACCGATCCTCATCGGCGGCGATCACTCGACTTCCTGTCCGTCGATCCAAGCGTTTGCCGCCCGCTATCCGGGGAAGAGAATCGGCATCCTCCATTTCGACGCGCACCATGACGTGCGCAACCTCGAAGACGGCGGCCCCACCAACGGCACGCCGTTTCGCGGGCTGCTGGAATCGGGCGTGGTCGAAGGCCGCCACATCGTGCAGATCGGCATCCGCGGCTTCATGAATTCCAAGGCGTATCACGACTATGTGAAAAGGCACGGCGTGCACATCTTCACGTCCCGCGATGTACGGCGACTGGGCATCGACGCGGTGCTCGACCAAGCGCTGGAATTGGCGGGCGACGGGACGGAGGCGCTGTTCGTTTCGTTTGACGTCGATGTGATCGACCAAGCGTACGCGCCGGGCTGTCCGGCGGTCGGCACAGGCGGGATGAACCCTTGGGACGCACTCGATGCGCTGTATCGCTTGGGACAGTTGCCGCAGGTGCAGGGGATCGACTTCGTGGAGTTTGATCCGACGGTGGACGTGCGGAACTTGACCACGCGGATGACCGTGCAATTCATGCTGACGTTCCTTGCCGGATTGGCGGAGCGTTTGCGGGCTTAGGGCGGAGTCAACTCCTCCGTCTCAAGTTGGATTGCGAAGTTCCCTCCATCTGGTAAACTGAGTGAGGATCAGAGAGAGATCGACATGCAGGTGAGGAGGGGGATCAGGTTGAGTACCAACAGCAGTATGGAAAGTGCAAGTGTGGAACGTACAGATCTGGAAAGCTCCGGTACGGGAAGTGCGGGGCAACCGGGCAAAGCAAGCATGGGAGAGTTCTTCCGCAATCGCTTTGTGCGGGCCATCTTGATGTCCGGGTTGTTCTTGCAGCTCGGCATCTGGGTTCGAAACTTCGCGGTGTTGTTGTACGTCATGGAAAAAACGAACAACGACCCGACGGCGGTTTCGCTGATCTCGGTGGCGGAGTTTGCGCCGATTTTCCTGTTCTCCTTCATCGGGGGGACATTTGCGGACCGCTGGCGTCCGAAGCGTACGATGGTCTGGTGCGATTTCTTGAGCGCCATTTCGGTGTTTGTCGTCTTGTTGACGTTGCTTACGGGGACGTGGCAAGTGATTTTCTTTGCGACGCTGGTCTCGGCGATTCTGTCGCAGTTTTCGCAGCCGTCGGGGATGAAGTTGTTTAAGCTTCACGTCCCGGCGGAGCAGATTCAGATGGGCATGACGATGTACCAAACGATGTTTGCGATGTTCATGATCATCGGCCCGTCGCTTGGCACGTTTGTCTACCAAACGTACGGCATCCACTGGTCGGTCGGGATCATGGGCGTTGCGTTCTTGCTCTCGGCAGGCACACTGCTGTTCCTTCCGCCGGACCGCTTGGAGGAACAGGCGACGACCACCTCGCTCGGCGAAGAGATGAAAGCGGGCGTGCGTTACGTCATGCAGCGCCCGGTGCTGCGCAGCATGGCGGGCGGCTTCGTGGGGGCGGGTCTCGCCGTCGGGTTGATTCAACCGCTCGGCGTGTTCGTAGTCATGGAGTTGCTCGGCGAGCCCAAGGAATTCATCCAATGGCTCTTGATGATCAACGGCGTCGCGATGATCGTCGGCGGAGGGATGGCGATGACGATCGGCAAGAAGATTCCGCCGCAGATGATGCTGGCGATCGGCATGGTCGTCTCGGCGGTGACGGTAGCGGTAATCGGCTTCTCCACGAACCTCTACATCACGCTCGCCGCGCAGTTCTTGAGCGGGCTCGTCATGCCGTTCATCCAGATCGGCATCAACACGATGATGCTCAACGCCACCGAGGAGGCGTTCATCGGGCGTGTCAACGGCATCCTCAACCCGCTGTTTATCGGGATGATGGTGATCTCGATGAGTTTGGCGGGCTGGTTGAAAGGTCTGACCTCTCTTTCGATCACCTACTTGATCGGCGCTGTGTTCTTCACGATCGGCTTGCTTGCGATCTTGCCGCTGTTCAAATTGCTTCCGAAGAAAACGGAAAACGCCGAATTGAAATCATAAAGTTCAAGCAAAAAGGGACTGTACCGCTTCTGTTTCTGCGGTCAGTCCCTTTTTCTCATGACTTTTTATACGTGCCGAGCAGTTCGCGGAGGATCACTTTCCACGATTTCAACCCTTGCGCGCGGTTGCCGCCGTAGAGCAGGCGGGTGAGGCCGACCAGCGCTTCATCGCGGGCGGGGGAGTAGGGATGCCACGAGATCTCGCGCTGCTTCTTGCCGGGGCTTGCCATCACCGACGTCTCGTGCGAGAACGTGTGCAGGCCGATCGGCCCGTGGTAGCGGCCCATGCCGCTTTGCTTGACGCCGCCGAACGGCAAGTGCGGGTTGGCGACAGAGGTGATCACTTCGTTGATGCAGACGGCACCGGAGACCAGACGCCTCGCGACGCGCTCGGCCTTCGCCATGTCCAGTGTGAACACCGACGCGTTCAGCCCGTAGACCGAATCGTTGGCGAGGCGCACCGCTTCGTCCTCCGTGCGAAACGTCATGATCGGCAGCACCGGGCCGAACGTCTCGTCGGTCATCAGTTGCATGCTGTGGTCGACGCCGGTAACCACGGTCGGCTCAAAGTACAGCGTCCCGTCGTTCGCCGCCCGTCCGCCGCACTCGATCTTCGCGCCCTTGGCGACGGCGTCCGCGAGATGCTTTTGCACGATCTCCACCTGCGGGGCATAGGTCATCGAGCCGTAGCCCTCGCCCCGGCGGAGTTGGGCGGTTTTTTCCAAGACTTTGGCGAGGAAGGGGTGGTAGAGTTCCTCTTGGACGTAGACGCGCTCGACCGACATGCAGACTTGGCCGGCGTTGGTGAACGCGCCCCAGACGGCGGCGTTGGCGGCGCGCTCCAGGTTTGCGTCGGAGAACACGATCATCGGGTCTTTGCCGCCGAGTTCCAACTCCACGGGAATCAGGTGCTCAGCCGCCGCCGCCATGATCTTGCGCCCGGTCGCCACGCTGCCGGTGAAGAAGATCTTATCCGGCCTTGCAGCCGTCAACGCCGCGCCCGTTTCGCGTCCGCCGTGCGCCACTTGGAACACGCCGTCCGGCAAGCCGATCGCTTGAAAGCAACGCTCGATCAGCACACCGACGCCCGGGGCGGCTTCCGACGGCTTCAAGATTGCGCAGTTCCCGGCGATCAGCGCGGAGATCACCGGCGTCACGGAGAGGTAGAACGGGAAATTCCACGGTGCGATCACGCCGATCACACCCATCGGCTTGTACTCGATATACGAACGGTTCCCAAAAAACACAATCGGCGTCTTCACCCGTCGCGGCGCGAGAATCTTCTCGGCGTGCTTCTCGTAATACGCCAAGATGTCGGTCACCGGGAAGATGTCCAGAGACAGCGCTTCCGTCTCAAGCTTGCCCGTATACGAAGCGAGCTCGCGGGTGATCTCCTCGACATGGTCGGCGAGGTACTCGCGCAGACGCTTGATCGCCAGCAGGCGTTGGGAGAGCGGAGTCGACGCCCAGCCGGGAGCGGCGGCGCGGGCTCGCTCCATCGCGGCGAGGACTTCGTCTGCAGTCCATTCCGGAACGGATGGCAGCTTCTCGCCGGTCGCCGGGTTGATTTGGGGGAGAGTGCTCATGGGAAATTCCTCCTTGAAGCGATCATCGGTATGCTCATTGTACTTGATCCCGGCCTCTCTTGCATATCATCTAGCAACGAGTGCAGCCATCAGAAGGGGGCGTTTGCAGATGAACATGAGCGATCCGGATGTGTTTCTCGCGGTGAGCTGGCTGGAAGTGGTGGGGGTTTTTTTCATCGTGTTGGCGCTGTTTGAAGTCTTCCAAAAGTCCAAGCGCTAAAAAAAGACCTTCTCCGCATCCGGCGGGGAAGGTCTTCGTCAAGGTTAGACCGTTTGGCGGGGGATCGCGCTTTCTTTCTCCTCCCGATAGAGCGCGACGCGGTTGCGTCCGGCGCGCTTGGCGCCCACGTACATGGCGCGGTCGGCAAACCGCACCAGCGACAGGGCGTCTTCGGCTTCGTCGGGACAAGTGGCAATCCCGATGGAGACGGTCAGTTGGATCGTGACCGTCTGTCCGTCGATCGTCGGCACCGGCACGCACAATCTTTCCACCGTTTCGCGGATGAATTCGCCGAGAAACAGCGCGCGTGCGGCATCGGAACCCGGCAGGACGATGATGAATTCCTCGCCGCCGTAGCGGGAGACGAATTCCGGTTCCTGAAGCGCGCTTTCGAACGCTTGGGCGACTGTGCGCAGGACCACATTCCCTGCGAGGTGGCCGTACGTATCGTTGATTTTCTTGAAGTGATCCAAGTCGATCAAGAGCAGGGAGAGGGACTCTCCGTCCTGCAGACGCTCCAGCTCTTCGGCCAACCGCTTCTCGCCGTAGCGATGGTTCGGCAGCTGGGTGAGTTCGTCGTACAAGCTCTGCTTCTCCACGCTTTCATACCGCATGGCGTTGTGGTACGAAACGGACAGTTGATTGGCGAGGATGGAGACGGCGTCGAGCGTCGTCGCGTCAAAATCGTTGTTTTTCGGTGCGAGCAGGCAGCAAAACCCGTAATCGGCATAGCTTGAATGAAACGGAGCGACAACCAAGTTTCTGTACACCGTCCCGGCAAATTGGGGGTCTTCGGCAAGACGCTTCGTCAGCGTCGGTTCATCGCGCAAAGACGCCTCTTGTTGCACGAGGTAGCGGTGCAGCGCGTCGAGTTCATAGGGCCGGAATCCAGCCGAACGCGAGATGGCCACCAAATTGTCGCCTTGGCGCAAGAAGATCACGCAATGCACATGGTCGAACCATTTCGGCAATTCTTCCGTCACGCGGGCAAACAGGGCTTCGACTTCCAGTTCCGCGGAGAAATCCCCGGTCAGGGCTGCCAAGTTGCGAAACAGCGTATTCGACCTCCACACGTCGTTGAACAGTTTGAACACATACACGCACAGCACCATCGGCATCCCGAAGGCGATCAGGCCGTACAGCCCGTCCCCTTCATAGAGCATGATCACGAGAAACCCGAGGGAAGCGGCGAACAACGTGGAGAAGATATCGAATTTGGTTCGCTTCAAGTGACCCTGAAACGTCGTTGTGCTGTCCAATTTGCGGAAGTAGAGGTAGAGGATGAAGTGATTGAACAGAAAGTGAGCGGCACAATAGCCGAACAGCGGGACGAGGTTGATCGACATCTTATCATGGTGGGTGCCGCCAAGCAGGTAGAACACGGCGGCGGAACCTCCGTTGATAAACAAAAACATCCCGTTGTTCGCCAGGGTTTTCCAAAATTCAAACTTTCGTTGTCGGTACCATCTGGAGAAGAGATGTACGATCTGACTCGTGAACACGAGCGCAACCAGACCGAACTTCACAAAAATCACAAGATCCACACACAACAGCAACGAAATGGAAAATTGATCGCGCTTCAATGGGAAAAATTCCGTGAAGCCGTACAACCCGAACAGCGTGAGCAAGATCAAAGCGTCGTGCGTGTGCAGATTCGGCGGTGCCGAGATGGCGACGATGCAGACGAGAATCAAGCCGAGAAGAGTCGTACCAGTCGCAAGTTGCTTAAATGACAAGGTTCGAATCCCCTTTCCACGACTTACTAGAGGAACAAATTCTCCGTGAATTCTCAAACACCTTTTCAAATTCGGAAAAAAGTATGGGTAAATTTGCTTGGTTCCTAATGCCCAGTGATTTAAGGGGTTTTATACGCAATACAAAATGTAAAGTACGCTTCGACCTATACGATCGAAGCGTAACATAGGACGATTGTACCAACTTTTGAAAGCGGTCATGGAGACAGCTTACGGAAGCGGGACTTCGCGGCCGGCGGACCAGAGGATGTACCAGTCTTCGTGGCTGAGTTCAAGGGACGTCGCCGCGACCGCTTCGCGGATGTTCTCCGGGTTGTTGCTGCCAAACAGCGGGATGATGCCCGCCGGATGGTGCATCAGCCACGCGAGGCTGAGCTGTGCCGGAGTGGCGTTGTAGGTCTCGCCCAGCTCGGCAAACGCCGCCAGCAGTTTCGGCACGCGCGGATCGCCTTGGACTTTGTCCCAGTTTTTGCCGGTCAGAATGCCGCCGCCGAGCGGAGAATAGGCGAGGGGCGTGATGTTTTTCGCCAAGCACTGATCGAGGACGCCGTTGTGCAGCGTATCGAGGTTCCACAGCGAAATCGACGGTTGGGTGGAGACGATCGGCACGTCGAGGTACGCTTCGAGCGCTTCCACCTGCGACGGCAAGTGGTTGGAAACGCCGATGCAGCGCACGAGGCCGTCCTTGACAAGCTGGTTGAGCGCCGCCGCCGTCTCGCGCGGATGGGTGTGCGGGTCCGGGCGGTGGATTTGGTAGAGATCGAGATAGTCGGTCTGCAAGCGTTTCAAGGAGCCTTGCACGCTCTCTAAGATGTAGGATTTCGAGAGGTTGTAGTGATACGGCGTCTGTTCGTCGCCGAGGATGATGCCGCACTTTGAAGCGAGGAACAAACGTTCGCGAAGCCCCGGATTCATGTCGAGGAACTCGCCGAACACAGACTCGCTCATCGTCCGGCCGTAGATGTCGGCGTGGTCGTAGAACGTAATGCCGGCTTCCACGGCGGTTTCCAGTGCCGCGATGCCGCGCTTCAGATGTTCTTCGGAAAATTCCTGCGGGTCCCACGTACCCGCCAAGCCCATGCAACCGAGTGCGAGGGCGCTGACTTCCACTGCTTGCGGGCCAAACGAAGCAGTGCGGGTGATTTTGGCTGTCATAGGGTCGCCACTTCCTTTGTTTTCCTGAACTCAATTCTACAAGTATAACAAAACCCTACAGCCTTGCAAAGTTGTTCCTTTGATTGTCAATTTCAAGTATACTAAATTGGTACATAAGTGGAAGAAGGTGGAGAATACTATGAAAAAGCTCTACGTGGTGCGCCATTGCAAAGCGGCGGGACAAACGGTCGAAGCACCGTTGACGGCGGAAGGATTTGAGCAAGCGGAGTCGCTGGCTGATTTCTTGGAAGGCGTGGGAGCGCAGCAGTTGGTCGCTTCGCAGTTTTTGCGCGCGGTGCAATCGTTGGAACCGTTGGCAAAGCGCTTGGGGTTGGAGATTCGCCAAGATGAGCGTCTCGGCGAGCGCGTGTTGTCAGCCCGGGACGAGCTGAATTGGATGGAGATGCTGAAAGCGGCGTATGAAGACCTCGACCTTTGCTACGAAGGCGGCGAATCCGGGCGTACGGTGATGAACCGTGCCCTTGCGGCGGTGCAAGACATCCTCGCGACGGACGCGGAGATCACGGTCTTGGCCTCGCACGGCGGACTTTGCACACACCTGCTGAAAGCGTACGACGACTCGTTCGGTTTTGAATCGTGGAAAGTGTTGAGCAACCCGGACGTGTATCTGCTGACGTTCGACGGCGATGCGGTCCAGGTGGAGCGCGTCTGGAACTAATCGAAACAGCTGGCAAAAACCCATACAGTCGACAAGAACATCAGAAAAAAAGCCGGAACCCGCCCTTTGCAGCGGTGTCCGGCTTTTTTGTGCTAGGCGCGGGGGTCGTAGATGCGGTGGAGGTTCCACATCGTGTGCAGGTGGTTCGTATTTTCCGTCAGCCAGAGGTGTGCGGGGTATCGGATGGCTCGCTCGGTGTCTTGAGGTTGGCGATCCGGTTGCGGGGAAGTCGGTTGGGTTGTCGTCATCGGCAGCCCTCCTTTAAGGAATTCAAGTTGTTACTCCGGCGATTGGCTCAAGCAGCGGTCGCATTCGTACACCGGGTAATTCGAGTGCAGATCCTCGCCGCAGGTCATGCATTCGTGGGTGCTTTCTTGATTCAGAAGAACTTGCAATTCATCCATTCTGATCACCTCGTAAGTTTTGTTGTATAACAAATTTAGCTTCGTGTTTCTGTTGTATAACAATATGCGGGATTTCTCGGAGATGCGACTTTTTTTGCGGGAAAAAAGTTTGTGTCATTTTCTCGATACGCTGTTATAGAATAGTGACGTGAAACCTGATCTGTTATATAGCAAGAACGGAGGGACGACATGGGACACGAAACTGGCGTGTGCAACTTGACGGTGATCGGGCCGATGGCCGCAGGGATGGAGGAGATTCTGACAGAAGAAGCGCTGGCGTTTGTCGGCGTGTTGGCGCGTGAGTTCGGCGGGCGGCGGTTGGAGTTGCTTGTGGCGAGACAGGAGCGGCAAGCGGCGTTTGACGAGGGTGTGAAACCGGATTTTTTGCCGGAGACGGCGGCGGTAAGGGAGACGGCGTGGAAGATTGCGCCGGTGCCGCACGACCTCCAAGACCGCCGTGTGGAGATTACGGGGCCGGCGAGCGACCGCAAGATGGTGATCAACGCGCTGAATTCCGGCGCCAGTGTGTTTATGGCGGATCTGGAAGACGCGAACTCGCCGACGTGGGCGAACACGGTCCAAGGTCAAGTGAACTTGCGAGACGCGGTACGGCGCACGATCTCGTTCGTGAACGGGAGCGGCAAAGTCTACGCGTTACGGGAGAACACCGCCGTGTTGGTGGTGCGTCCGCGCGGGTGGCATATGGAAGAGAAACACGTACTCCAAGACGGCCAGCCGATTTCAGCGTCGCTGTTCGATTTCGGGCTGTATCTGTTCCACAACAGAGCCGCGCTGGCGGAGCATGGCACCGGGCCGTACTTCTACTTGCCGAAATTGGAGAGCCACCGGGAAGCGCGTCTGTGGAACGACGTGTTCGTGCGGGCGCAACAGCTGCTCGGGATGCTGCAGGGGACGATCAAAGCGACGGTGCTGATCGAGACGATCCTCGCGGCGTTTGAGACGGAGGAAATCCTCTATGAGCTGCGCGATCATGCAGCGGGGCTGAACTGCGGGCGCTGGGATTACATCTTCTCTTATTTGAAAAAATTCCGCTGCCAGCCGGACGTGATCTTCCCCGACCGAGCGCAAGTGACGATGACGACGCCGTTATTGCGGGCGTACTCGCTCTGGACGATCCATACCTGCCACAAGCGTGGGGCGCACGCCATCGGCGGCATGGCGGCGCAGATTCCGGTCAAAAACGACGCGGCGGCGAACGAGGTCGCTTTTTCCAAAGTGCGGGCGGATAAGGAACGGGAAGCCCGCGACGGCCATGACGGCACGTGGGTGGCGCATCCGGGCTTGGTGCCGGTGGCGATGGAGGTGTTCAACGAGCACATGCCGACGCCAAATCAAGTGCACCGCCTGCGCGACGATGTGCGCGTGACGGCGGCCGACCTGTTGGAAGTACCGACCGGAACGATCACGGAGGAAGGCGTGCGCACGAACATTCGAGTGGGCGTGCAATACATCGCCGCTTGGCTTCAAGGCAGCGGTGCGGTGCCGCTGTACCATCTCATGGAAGACGCGGCGACGGCGGAAATTTCGCGGGCGCAGTTGTGGCAGTGGATTCGTCATCCGCAGGGTGTATTGGAAGACGGGCGTCCGATCACCGCGCAATGGGTTTCGGAGTTGATCGACGAAGAGTTGGCGGCGTTGACCGGCGACTTTGACGAGGCGGCGAAACTGTTTCGCGATTTGGTGTTTGGGGAAACGTTTGAGGATTTTCTGACAGGGCTGGGGTACGAGCGCCTGTAGTTTTGTTGACATCAACCTAAGGGAGAGGATCGACATGATGCAAGAACAGCAAAAAAACGAACTGGAAACCCTGTGGGCATCCCCGCGCTTTGCGGGCATCGAGCGCCCGTATTCCGTGGAGGACGTGTTGCGCCTGCGCGGGTCTGTCAAAATCGAGCACACGTTGGCGCAGATGGGGGCGGAGCGTCTGTGGGAGCTGTTGCACAGTGAGCACCATGTGCACGCGCTGGGCGCTTTGACGGGGAACCAAGCGATGCAGCAAGTCAAAGCGGGGCTGAAAGCGATCTACCTGAGCGGCTGGCAAGTGGCGGCGGACGCGAATCTGGCGGGGCAGATGTATCCGGACCAATCGTTGTACCCGGTGAATTCGGTGCCGCAAGTGGTGAAGCGCATCAACCAAGCGTTGCAGCGGGCGGATCAGATTCAGACGGCGGAGGGCAAGGGAGACACGTATTGGTTTGCGCCGATCATCGCCGATGCGGAAGCGGGGTTTGGCGGGCCGTTGAACGTGTTTGAGCTGATGAAGTCGATGATCGAGGCGGGGGCTGCGGGCGTGCACTTTGAAGACCAGTTGGCGTCGGAGAAAAAGTGCGGGCACATGGGCGGCAAAGTGTTGATTCCGACGCAGCAGGCGGTGCGCAATTTGGTGGCTGCAAGGTTGGCGGCGGATGTGTCGGGGACGACGACGTTGGTGGTGGCGCGAACGGACGCCAACGGAGCGCACTTGATCACCAGCGACATCGACCCGAGGGATGGGGCGTTTTTGACGGGCGAGCGGACGCCGGAAGGATTCTTCCGCATGCGCGGCGGGCTGCAGGCGGCGATTGCGCGCGGATTGGCGTATGCGCCGTATGCGGATTTGATCTGGTGCGAGACGTCGGAGCCGGATCTGGAGGAAGCGGAGCAGTTTGCCAATGCGATTCACGAGCAGTTTCCGGGGAAACTGCTGGCGTACAACTGCTCGCCGTCTTTTAACTGGAAGCGGAAGTTAGATGAGCAGACGATCGCGGAGTTCCAGCACAAGCTGGGAGAGATGGGGTATAAGTTCCAGTTTGTGACGCTGGCGGGGTTCCATGCGCTCAACCACAGCATGTTTGAACTGGCGCGTCAGTACCGCGACCACGGCATGGCGGCGTACTCGGAGTTGCAGCAAGCGGAGTTTGGGAGCGAAGAGCACGGCTACACCGCGACCCGCCACCAGCGGGAAGTGGGGACGGGGTACTTCGACGAAGTGTCGATGGTGATCTCCGGCGGCACCTCGTCGACCACAGCGCTGAGCGGCTCCACCGAAGAGGAGCAGTTCGAGAGCGCGAAGAAGTAAAAAACGCCAATGGATAGAAGCATCAGGACATCCCTTAGACATCCGGTCTGAGGGATGTGTTTTTCTCTAAACAGCCTTTTATTTTACATAACATTATTACAGGAAACCAACACGCTCTTATACTGCCTTCCGAAAGAAGTTGCGTCCCTTTGTAAAAAACGAACTGGCACCCTCCCGGTAGGAGAATGCCAGTTTTTTCGGAACGGCTATTTGACCTTCGATGAGGATGCCTTTAGATATTCATCCTCGCCGTGAACCGTCTTGAGCACCTGCACATCGCCCTGCCCGTTTACGCGAAACAGCACACTGCTGTAGTTCTGATCAATCCCGATGGAGGAGCCGCCGTTCTCGTTGATGGCCGCACTCTTGATATTCACGCTGAAAGTCCCTTCCGGCAGCACTCGGCTTTCGGCGAAATCCTGAACGAGGCTGTCTGCCTTGGGCACTTCGCCTGTATAGTGATACGTATTGAAGTAATACGTGAAATCAACGACGCCTTGAACCGGATCGCCCTGTTCGAGGGTCGGGAGAAGGGCGTCCGTCTTGATTTCGTGCGTCTTCTTGAATTGCTCGACCAACTGCGTTTCCTGTGCCTCTTTGAGTTTGGTATCTACGAAATAGTACGGATCACCTTGGATGACATTGGGAGTGGACTTGGAAAACGGAGATTTCTCAAACAGCTTATACTTTTTCACCAGCTCCTCCGACTTCGCGAACACTCTCGGGTGTTGTTCGGCAAATGCGCTGGTAAAAAGCTCTGCGTATACATCATCGCCTTGAATCCGCCGGTCCTTATCGCGCCCCAGCACCAGATACACGTAGGCAGGGTAGGGCTTCTGAATGAGTAGATGCGTCTGGTGATCGCCGGTTTCAAACCAGTTATATTCATCTGATAAGATCGTAAAGTCCTGAATCCCGTAGTTGTTCTTCAGATAGTCCGCAATCGGACCCCGCACTTCATCTTCGGAAGAGCAACCAACGAGCCCTGTCGTTGCGGAAAAAAGCATCGCGGCCGCAAGAACGGCTTTCGTTTTTTTCAAACGGATCATACGCGCCTCCTTGTCTCTCGTTTCGAATGGGTAAGATTCTGCAAGGATTTTCAAATTTCCTTTTTCAAGAAAATTATGCGCCGTGCAGATGCAACCGCACCGGGAATGGAAAAAAGCCAGACGTCCGCCGTCCGGCTTTTTTCTATTCCTTATGCATGCGATGCAACGTATTGCGAACGTCAATCAAGTGGTTGTTGAAAATCGTCTTCGCCGCCGCCAATAGTTCGGTGATCATCGGATCGCGCAGAGCGTAGATCACGCGGTTGCCGTCCTTGGTGCCGACGACGATGTTTTTGGCGCGCAAGACGCTCAGTTGTTGGGACATCGCCGATCCTTCGCTGCCGACCAACGATTGCAGTTCGTTGACGCTCTTGTCGCCTTCGGCGAGCAGTTCCAAGATGCGAATCCGCAACGGGTGCGCGAGCGCTTTGAAAAAATCGGCCTTGAATTGCTGCATTTCCAAATCCATAGGATTCTCCTCTCATCAACTAGGGGTGAATCGCGTGGGCAGTCTCGCGGTGCGATTGTATGTGGGTGAGGGCGTACTGGACAGCTTCCTCGGTGTGATCAAAGAGGTGATCTTCTCCAATTATGTCATACAATCCGGTTTTTCGTAACAGGTCTTTTGGTTGGTCGGAAAGTTCGGTAAGCAAAACGACGCGGCCCTGCTCCGTCAGATCGACCACGATGTTTTTCAGGTTGGCGGCTCCTGTCATGTCGATAAACGGCACTCGATCCAACTGAAACACGCAAACGGCGTGTTCCTGCGGGGCCAACTTCAAAACGGAAGCTTCAAAACTTTGCGCCGCTCCGAAGAACAGCGGCCCCTCGATGTGGAAGATGCGAATCTCCGGACTGTGATGGCGATGCGTCACGATCAGATGTTCGCTCATCCGCTTTGTGAAAAAAAGAATCGACATCCCAAGCCCGACAGCCACCGCGACGGTGAGGCTCGTCAGCACGGTCAAGCCGAACGTCACCACCAACACCAAGGAATCGGCGGTCTTCGAGCGCAAGATGTGCCCGAACTCACGACGTTCGCTCATGTTCCACGCCACCACCATCAATACCGGCGCCATGCTGGCGAGCGGAATGCTCGACGCGCAGGGTGCAAACAGCAGCAAGGTGCTTAAAACCACCAAACTGTGCGTGACACCGGACACGCGTGACACGGCCCCGGAACGAATGTTTGTAGCGGTTCTCGCAATCGCGCCGGTCGCAGGAATCCCCCCGAACAGCGGCGTGATCATATTGGCAATGCCTTGGCCGATCAGTTCCTTGTTGCTGTTGTGTTTCGTTCCGGTCATACCGTCCGCCACCACTGCGGTCAACAGCGACTCGATGCCGCCGAGAAATGCGATCAGACAAGCAGGAGGGAGGAGGGAGATGATTGTCGTCCCATCCAGATGGATCATCTGAAACTGCGGCAGTTTGCCGGGGATGTCGCCAAATGTCGAGCCGATCGTCGCCACTTCGCCGGGGTACAGCCAAGCGGCGATCAAACTTGAAATCAAGATCCCGAGCAGCGCGCCGGGAACTTTCGGAAATACCTTCGGCGTGAACAGGATCACGGTCAAGCAGATGAGGGCGGTCCACACGCTCTGCATATGCAAGGCGGGGAGATGCATGAGAATTTCCTTCATGTTCGCCAAAAACTGCTCATGTTTCGGCAAGTTGGCAAGCCCCAGAAAGTTCGCGATTTGCCCGGAGAAAATCGTCACGGCGATGCCCGCCGTAAACCCGATCGTCACCGGACGCGGGATGAACTTGATGAGATTCCCGAGCCGAAAGACCCCCATCAGCACGAGCAAAATGCCCGCCAGAAAGCCTGCGGTCAACAGCTTCTCATAGCCGTACGCCATGACGATGCCAAACAAAATCGGAATAAAAGCACCCGTCGGCCCGCCGATCTGAAATTTCGACCCGCTGAACATAGAAATCAGTGCGCCTGCGAAGATCGTGGTGTAGATGCCGTACTCAGGTTTGACGCCGGAAGCGATCGCAAACCCCATCCCCAAAGGGATCGCGATGATGCCGACAATCAGGCCCGAGACGAGGTCTCGCTTCAAGTTCTGCAGGGAATACGTTCGCATGGTCTCGCCTTCTTCTTTGAATATTTGATTCTTTGAATATACGGAGATAGTACACCTGCCGGAAACGGCTGTCAATACAATGAATGAAGTCACGCTGCGAGACCGTGATTTGTCTCCGTGTCCTTTTTTTGTTTCTAGTTCACATAATATATATTATCGGACGTTGAGGAGGAAGTAAAAACATCATTGCCCCTGCTCGCACCAAAGTGTATAATGATCAGAAATATCGATTGGATTTATTAAATATGGATATAGAGATTAAAGTTTCTGAAAAATGCCCAAAGACGTACCCAAAAGGAGATTGTTATGAACGGCTTGTCAAAAAAAGACCTCGTACTGCTTAGCTTCCTGTTGTTTTCCATGTTTTTCGGAGCCGGGAACTTGATCTTTCCTCCGCTGTTGGGGTATCAAGCGGGCTCTCACGTGCCGTTTGCCTTGATCGGATTCATCTTCTCCGCCGTCGGCTTGCCGATCCTCGGGGTGCTCGCGATTTCCAAAGCGGGCGGTTTTGAAATTCTTGCTCGCCGCGTGCATCCTTCATTTGCGCGGGTGTTTTTGTTTTTGATCTACCTGTGCATCGGACCATGCCTCGCGATTCCGCGTGCGGGCAGTTTGGCGTTTGAGATGGGGATGCACCCGTTTCTCCCGACCGACTGGCAGCAGAATACAACGGCGTTGTTTTTCTACTCCCTTCTCTTTTTTGGCATCGTGCTTTGGTTGAGCCACAACCCGTCCAAACTGGTGGAACGCTTCGGCAAACTGCTGACTCCCCTTTTGCTGGCATTGATTGGCATCGTGGTGCTGAAAAGCCTGTTCTCCCCGTCGGGACCGACCGGGGTTGCGACAGGTGCTTATATCGAACATCCGGTGTTCCAAGGGATTCTCGACGGCTACCAAACCGGTGACGCCCTTGCTGCGCTGGCGTTTGGCATCGTGATCGCCAATACCCTGCGTTCGAAAGGCGTGGACAACGACAAGAAGATTTCACGCTACATGATCATCTCCGGTCTCGGGGCCGGAGCGCTCTTGATGGTGATCTACTTAATCTTGGGTTTTTTGGGCGCTTCCAGCGCATCGTACGGCAAGGCGGACAACGGGGCGCAAGTGTTGACGTACCTCATGAACCACCTGTTTGGCGCGTACGGCATGGTGCTGCTCGGCGCGGTGTTCACCATCGCCTGCCTCTGCGTATCCATCGGGCTGACCACTTCGTGCGGTCAATTCTTCGCCGGCTTGTTCCCGCGCTTGTCGTACAAGACCTGCGTCAACTTGCTCGCCCTCGCTTCGCTCGGCGTGGCGAATTTGGGGCTGAACGCGATTTTGAAATTCTCCGTCCCGTTGTTCGGTGTACTCTACCCGATCGCGATCGTGCTCATCCTGTTGGCGTTGACAGATCGACTCTGGAAAGGAAACACCCGCGTGTACCCGTGGACGGCGTGGACGGTCGCCGTGTTCTCGCTGCTGAATCTGGTGTACCCTTCCATGTTCACCGAACTTCCGCTGCAACCTCAAGGCCTCGGGTGGATACTCCCCGCAACAGTTGCGCTGGTGCTCGCCCTGTTCACTCGGCCGATTCGCCAGAGAGTGAAACAATCCGTGTAGCTCCAAAAGGCATTCCTCGTTGAAGAGGAATGCCTTTTTGTTTCATCTGAATTTAAAAACCATCACCAGTTCTGGAACAGAACTGGTGATGGCACGTTCTTACTTGCACTGGCAATTTAGGGAGTCAAGCTTACATAGCATCGTATTCGGTGCATCCGCCGATCGTATTCCACGAGCAGATGCTCGAACCGAGGAACGTGCCCCCAGCTTGGTTCATAGAGGCAGAAGGTTGGCTTTTCGAGACTTGAACGTCGAGTTCGAACATGTTTTCCATTTAGCATCCTCCTTTCTAGTGGAATGGTATCGAATGCGTTTCTGAGTTGTTGTGTGAGTTTGGTTTGTTAAATGCACACACAAACTGGAGTTCACATTTTGATTATAGACCATTACTCAAATATATTCAATATAAAAACACAATATATTGAAATTTTTTATTGAGAAAATCCTTTTGTCCGAATGAGAAAGGTAAGATTTTCAAGAATAAATTACGAAAGCAAAAACACCGCATCCCATTCCGGCGCTTCTTCGGCCAGCATACTGGTCAATACGAGCAACGTCCCCGCCAAGCCGTCCAGCAAGCCCGGTCTGCTCAATTTGCGCTGGGTGCCGTCCGGTTCGCGCGTGAGCTCATAGACGCCGTACTCCATCTCGTTTTCAAATCGCTCCAACACCCGCTTCACGAGTTGATCCCGCGCTTGTGCAAACAGTTCGCGCCCTGTCTCGGCGTACATGACTTGCGCCATATACGCAGTACCGGCGATGCCGTGGCAGAAGTTCGGGGCATGCAAGCCGGTTTTTTCAAACGGTCGTTGATAGGACGCCAGAGCCGCTTCCACGGCAAGTTCCCGCCACGCCGTCTCCCCAAGCGCCGTTCCCGCAAACCACAGTTGACGCGCGATGCTGGGTCCCCCGTAGCACCAGGATTCATTCGGAGGCATCACGTTCCCCTCTCCCCGTCCGTTTGCAAGCACTTCCTTCGCGAGGCGGCCCGGCCAGTAGATGCCGTACTCATCTTCCCGCTTCTGCTCGATCAACCATTCCGCATAGCGGCGGATCGCCGCGTCCTGCCCCGCTGTTTCCACGCCGTGCAACTTCGCCAAGGCGAGGAGTCCCATCGGAGCTGCCATCCCGTGGGAGACGCCCAAATTGAACGAGCCTTGCTTGTATTGCTCGCGTTCGATTTCGAGGAAATGATTGTGGGGCAAGATGTGCCACATCGGAACTTGTTCCCCCTCAAGCTCCTTGTCGCCGCTTAACGCAATCAGATAGCGCAAAACGCTCTCCAACACCGGTTGCAACATGAGTTCGTCCCGGAAAGCCAGCAGGTACCGTCCGACCCCGGTGATCCCGCCCATCGTATCATAGTCGGTAGGCCGCAAATCGCTGGACATGCGAGCCATCCGTTCGTCGAGGAAAGCCGGAAGCTGTTCCGCTGCAAATCGGTTCATGGACTCCATCATGCTCTGATAGCGTGTGCCGCCGCGCGACAGAGCCCGGATGCCCATCAGGAGGCCGGCGTTCCCGCCCCAGAGATCGAGCGTTGGAATCCCATACTGATGGATGGCTTGTTGCACTCCGAGCAACATCTGATGCCCGACGAGGTCCCATCCGGCTTCCGGCTCCAGACGGTCCAGTTCGCCAAACAGCAGACACAGCCCCGGGAATCCGCTTCCCAGCGAGAGCGGGTAGAATCGTCCCGAAGTGGGGCTTGGAAGTTTGGAAGGGTCGCGCAAGAGTTCCACGTAGTTTTTGACGGTCTCTTCGATTTTTTGTCGCAACTGCTCGTCAGCCAGCGGCTTCCAGGCGCGTTTAGGCATTTGTACATCGCTCATGCTTTCACCTCATAGAGATTGTTTTGCACACGGTACATCTCGGCGTAGGTGCCGTTTTGTTCCATCAATTCCTCGTGTGTTCCCTGCTCGATCACTTGACCGTTGTCCATAACCAAGATCATGTCGGCAAACCGGGCACTTGCCAAGCGGTGGGCGATGAAAACACCCAACCGATCCTGCAGCAAGTTACGGATCTTCTCAAACACTTCGTTTTCCGCAATGGGGTCCAGCGCGGAGTTCGGCTCGTCCAATACGTACAGGTCGGCGTCGCGGGCGAACGCACGCGCGATGGCGATTCGTTGCCATTGGCCTCCCGACAACTGCTCGCCTTTGACCACCCAGCGGCCGAGATCGGTGTTCAATTGTTTCGGCAGGTTGCGAACGAAATCGCCGATCCCCGTGGAGTCGCTGGCGTGCAACAGTTTTTCATCGTCATCCAGCACGTCCAGATTGCCAAGCCCGATGTTAAGACGCACCGACATCTCATATTGCATGAAGTCTTGGAACACCACGCCGATGCGCTTCTGCAACCGCTCCATGTCCCACGTGTCCGCCGGTTCTCCGTTGACCAGGATTTCGCCCTCGTACCCCTCGTAGAGCTGGGTCATGAGTTTGGTGAGAGTGGTTTTGCCCGAACCGTTGCGCCCGACGATCGCGATGCACTCGCCCCGGCGGAGCGTGAAACTCACATCGCGCAGGACTTCCCGTTTCGTGCCCGGATAGGTGAACGAAACCCGGCGGAACTCCATGCTTTCGATGGTCTCCAAGGGCCGCTTCGCCTCCCCGTTGACCGTCGTTTTTCGCTGCAGCGTCGGCTCGGAGGACGGCAAAGACAGAAACACGAACAGTTGTTCAATATACAAGTTGTGCTGGCAGATCGACAGGACGTTGTCAAACACCGTCTGCGCGCTGGTTTGAGTCAGCGTGATCGCCTGCACATAACCGTACAGGTTTCCGACCCCGATCATTTTTTGGAACGCTTCCCGAACGGCGAGGAAGATCATGCCGGCGAGACTCAACAGGTTCAACGCTTGATTCCCGCTGGACCACACCAGACGCTTTTTGGCGATCCGGCGGTCCACGACGTAGAAATCTCGATAGATCGTTTTGAATTTGTCGAGGAAAAAAGTGCCCAGTTGGTACAGGCGGATCTCCTTGAACGCCTTGTCAAGCGTGAGGAGGAAGCTGTAGTACCACGCTTCCCGGTATTTGGGTGCCCGCTGAAAGGCGATCAAAAACTGCTCGCGGTTGACGCGCAGAATCGTGAAAAAAGAAACGCCCGTCGTCGCGCCCAGCACCAACACGACCCACCATTTCCACGCGATCAAGAACAGCATCGTGCTGATCAAGGTGACGAGGTTGTTCAAGACCCCGAGCATTTGCGTAAACATCTGGTACGGGCGGAACAGCATGTCCTGTTGCGCCCGTTTCAGTTGTTCTTGCACCGCGGTGTTCTCCATATCGGCGAGCCCGAGCGTCAGAGCTTTTTCCATCAGTTTTTCCTGCACGGTATTGGAAATCAACTGCTGGAAGAGTCCTTCGTAGTACGTTTTGGCGAGGGTTAAACCTTGCTGGAACGCCGTGACCCCGACAAACCACGCAAAGGCGCTGTATACGTCCCGGGTTCCATCGGACACGGCTGACACGACGGCGTTGATCAGGTGTTGCGTCGCCGCCAGCGTCAAAAAAGGAGCTGTCCCCAACAAGAGATAGAGCACCGTGATTTGAATCAGATAGCCGGGGTTCGCATTCCAGATCAAGCGAAACAATTGACCCCAATTCCGAAACGATCGGAGCACATCTTTCATGCGAATCTCTTGTTCGGTTCCCCCCATCCCGATCACAGTTCATCCCTCCGGAAGTGCTTCATGGCCTGCAGAGCATGACGGCTCAAGATCATGACCTTGCGCTCTTGGTTGCGGTCGATGCCGTACAAGCGATTCATATGCAGGTGAATGACGCTGAACACCAGATCCTGATAGGTGCCGTACAGTTCTCCGCGTTGCTCGGCGGCCCGCGCTTCTTGCGCGTATTGGCGAACGAACGGAGCGCGGAAGTTCATCATACCGTGCAACAGAGCTCCGTCCGGGTGCGCGAGCAGTCCGGCCTCGCCGTCACGCGGATTGGCGATGTCCAAAAACGTTTTGCGGTACTCGCGGAACAGGGGGAGGTGCTCCTTGGTCTCGAACCCTTGATCCATCAACGCCACCTGCTCGCGGAAGGAATAGCCGAAAAGATTCAGATAGTCGAGCACAGACAGTACGCCGACCAGATCGAACGGAAGTTGCAACGCCCCGAACCGGTTGGCTTTTACCCAACTTGCCGTCACCCGGGAATCCGCATGGAAGACCCTTTCCACAAGTTTCATCAGCTCGGGTCCCCCGTACCGCTCGATTTCGGGTTCATAGCCGTCGAGGACGAATTTGCTGATCATCCCTTCTTGCAACAATTCGCTTCCCCACTGATGCACCAGCGGCAAGATTCGGCTGGACAGCACGTCCGGTTGTCCGTGCAAACGCAGGCGCAGGTGCGGATTCGGGTCTGCGTAGCGCATGAAGTACGACAAGTCGACTCCTTGCGGCTCGACGGCGGACAGGAGTTCGATCAATTTGGTCGCGATCAGTTCCTCTTGTCTCGATTCTCCGTACAGTTTCATGAACATCCACTCACTGCCCGGTAGATAGAGGCGCGGTCCTTCGTACCCGGTGCGTGATGCCTTCCGTGTCAGCATGGGCGGACGCGCTCCCTGCGGCTCTCGTTTGACCAACGAGAACACAAACTCGCTGGCAAAGACGCCGCGCGGTCCTTGGACGATGCCGCGCTCCTGCGCCCCTCCCGTCTCGACCAACGTCACGGTGCCGGAATGCTTTAGTTCTTTGCGAAGCTCCGCCACATGGTGCTGCTTGGTCAAATCGAGGAGCATGCGGTTGTCAAACTGCGCCATGTAGACGCACGGCGGCACTTTCCACGACTCGCGCCAGCTTTGCACGGCTTGGAAAAAATCATCCTCCGACATCGAGTCCGCATACCACGCATCGCGTGTGCGCATCTTCCACTGCGCCGGATGCAACACCGTGCGGCCGAATCGGACGCGCGGGAGATAGTTCGCCGTCTCAAGTCCTTCCCATCGGAAGGGCGACCAATGGGTATGACGAGCGTTCCCCAACTCCCGCAGGAAACGGTACACATTCGGTGTCCTCATAAAGTTGAGCATGTGCGTCGCGGTGGGGATGACTTCCCGGTTCAAGCGGCGGGATTTGAGATACAGATAGTTTTCTGTGGCACCGACCACCAGATCTTCAAATGCAATCGTCTGCTCCGGCTCTGTCGTCGCATTCGTGCCTACGGGAATCTCGTAAGACCGCGCATGGCGGGTCAACACCACATTGGTGGAACGGCCGTGGCTCGGCAGATAGGTCAGCTCGGCCCAAACGGCATCGGGTTCCATCGCTTCTTCGCGGGAAACGGCTTCTTGCAACGGCCCCGCAAACCCGTCCTCAAACATGTCGACGAAACGGCCGAATGTCTTGTACGCGCCACTCGATCCGGGATTGCCGCCGACATACAATTCGAATGCTCCGCGGTCCAAGTCGTCTTGCGAATCGGCGAACACATGAAAGTACAATTCCATCGACGGGGGCGCTTGGTGCCAACGGACGGGGTCTGTCCCCTGCAGCGCTTGCATGTGCTTCGGTGTGAGCACCAGTTCCTCCAAGCCCAGATGCAACGTCTCCGTCAACCACTCGGTCAGCAACTGTTGCCGTTCCTGCTGTTTCTCGACATGGGCTTGACCCGGTTGTCGTCTGCTCATGGGATTTTGGTAGCCGGACGGTGCCCCCATTCCCATGTCTTCGTCCAGCAGTTCCAGTAAGGGAACTTCGCGTTGGAAACCGTATTTTTCAATGAATTCCTCGCGGTATTTGTCCATATGAGGCAAGCTTTTTTGCGAACCGGACAGACGCCACAGCGCATCGGCCACCTGCTCGACTTCTTGGCGCACCGATTCGGGCAACTGCACCACCTCGCTGTGCACCCCCAGGTCAACCTGCAGCGGAGTGGACGATTCGGCCAGTTCCTTCATTTCAGCGATCAGTTCGAGGTAGAGCGACTCTCCCTCTCCGATCGGCAACGCGTCGTAGGCGGTCATCCGCTCTCGGATATGCAGCAAGCGCGTGTACGTGTCGTCAACGCCTCGAATCTTTGCCAATTCGTGGAGGACGTAGCCAAAGGGGTCTGTTGTCGTCGTCGGAGGGCGCAAAGTGGAGACGAGGAACTCTTGCTCGAACAGTTGCAGGAGGAATTTGCGCGCCATTTCTTCTGTGGCACCCGGAAATGCCGTGAGGATGTCTTGAAGCAGTTGCCGGAACGGAATCGGTTGAGGACGGGCTTGCAAACTGAATTCGACAACCGGTGAGTTTTTAATGGAAACGGAATCATTGCCGCCGATTCGTTGCCCGTAGCGGGTGACGTACGGCAGTTTCCAGCGCGATCCGAGTCGGTAGGCCAACGTGTTAGCGGAAACGTGGAGTTGTTCGATCACTGCCGGGTCCGATTCGAGACGTTCGAGGATTTTGAGCAACCATTGCATGTCGGGACGGGAGCGTTTGCGGTGCTTGGTCAGGTCTGAAAGTTGCAGAGCCGATGTGTCAGCGAAACGTCCGTGCGTAACACCTGAGAACAGACCAAACGGAGTCGACCGCGTCGTCATGCGGATCAAATAACGGAGGAGGCCGTTGGCTGCTCCTTCTCGTTTGCGCGCGGACGAGGAAGATTCCAGTTGGCGAAGAGAGTCAAGAAGCGACGTGCTGGCCACGGCAATCGCTTCGCGGACCATCGGATCTTGTGCAAGAACAGCCAGTCGGGCTCCTCCGTCCTCGCAGCGCAGATCTTGGTAGACCTGCAGGGGCAACACAGGGGTTCTCATCATATAGACGTCGAGAGCTTTGAACCAAAGTTCTTGTTCAGGCAACACGGGGCTCACCCTCCAATATCTGTAAATAAAAGCCATCACCTGTTCGGGACAGAACAGGTGATGGCACGTTCTATCGATTAATTCGGCACGGGAATAACTTCGCAATTAATGGTGCCGCAGTTGCCGCAGGTGGCGATTGTTGGAATGATGGGGTCGCTTGCGAGACAGGGGTATTCCTTGACTTGAACATCGAGATCGAACAGTTGTTCCATTGGTTTCCCGCTCCTTCTCTGGATCAGCCGGTTATCCGCAATGGATCGTGCCGCATTCACCGCAGGAGATGATGGTATCCGGGCACTCCACGTTGTCGATAACGGAACATTCCTTGATTTGAACATCGAGATCAAATAGTTGCTCCACCGTGTTCAACCTCCTGTATGGGGTAGCTCGTCTGCTACAGGGTGCGATTGATTGTGCATTGCTCCGACGTGATCTCTACGACGCCAACAGAAGCATTTTCCTTGATTTGAACATCGAGATCAAACAATTGTTCCACCGTGTTCAACCTCCTTCCCTGGGATCGGTACTCCACCAGTCGGCTTGTCCGCTTAGGGTTTGCAAGAGGCGATTGAGCAAAAACAAGAGGTGGTGAAAATGGTCGCATCCGTCGTATCCGAATCAGACATGTAGTTGACTTCGCCTACGACTTTAACTTGAATGTCGAGATCAAAAAAGCGTTCCATTGTTTTCTACCTCCTTTTACGAAGCTTGTACGGGTTGGTCAAGCTTAGGGGCACATGTACGAGCAGAAACAGGATCCGGTGTCCATGAGAAGCTTTTCGGTTTGGTTGCAAGCCGGTTTGACTTGAACGTCGAGATCAAACAGTTGTTCCATCTTGTTCAACTCCTCTCAATAGTACTTACTAGCAAACAGCGGTCTGGGTGTCGCTTTTGCCAATGCAGTCGTTGATGATCAACGAGCAAAAACACGTTTGGGTGACATAACCGAGAGTCGGCTGGCGGGAGCTTGTTTGATTTACTTGAACGTCGAGATCAAACAGTTGTTCCATCTTGTTCACCCCCATTCAAGAGACTTGTGCTGACGGGTTACATCTCGGTTTATCGAAGGCAGTCGTAAATCAGAATCGAGCAAAGACCCGTAGTGGCAAGACAATCCGACGAGTATTGATCAAGCACCGCACGCTCGGAGGATTGGCGATTGACTTGAACGTCGAGGTCGAACATTTGTTCCATTTCATTCACTTCCTTTCAAGAGATTTGTAGGACGGGTTACATCGCGGTTTGATTGGTGATGCAGTCGGTAATAAGCAACGAGCATAAATTTGAAGTGGTAAGACAACCCATCG
Organism: Tumebacillus flagellatus; assembly: GCF_000714935.1. Taxonomy (GTDB): domain Bacteria; phylum Bacillota; class Bacilli; order Tumebacillales; family Tumebacillaceae; genus Tumebacillus; species Tumebacillus flagellatus. Next base: position 50,334 of record NZ_JMIR01000011.1, on the reverse strand, counting down.
TGTTGGCCGCAACAGCACGCTCGGAAGAGTGCCGAGTGACTTGAACGTCGAGATCAAACAGTTGTTCCATTGAAAATCAACCTCCTTTCACAAGTACTTGTTCAGGGTGTGGGACCTTTGAAGTATTGTGAGTGACGATTGTTAGGAACTTCTCAACTATCATTCACAAGTAGATTGTATCATGCGAAAATTCGGAATTCAACATAAATGTTTACATGAATTAGTGTGGTTTAAAAAGAGACCCCTGTTGTAGCGGGGTCTCTTTTTGTTTTCTGCCAAGTCACTGCACTTAGTATGTCGTTCTCCAATCGCAACCGGAAATTGTGCAGAGACAAGAGCACGTGCCGCCGCTGCCTTCGCCGGGAGCCGGCATCAAGGAAGTGGAAACTTGGTTTTGCGTGACTTGAACGTCGAGATCGAACAATTGCTCCATTGAAACTGACCTCCCCTTAAGTTGGTTTACTTGAATGAGCTTACATCGCGTCCCAAGCGCAGCCGGAGATGGTGCAGAAGCACGATCCGGAACCGAAGGAAGTGCTGCTGTCGGGCATTACGGACGTGGAAGCTTGGGTTTTCACTTGAACGTCGAGATCAAACAGTTGTTCCATAAAATCGACCTCCCCGAAAGATGGTTTACATGAATAGGATTACATTGCAGTGTTGCGGTAATCGCAACCAGCGATGGTGCAGAAGCACGATCCGGAACCGAAGGAAGTGCTGCTGTCCGGCATTACCGAAGTGGTCGGTTGGTTTTTCTGAACTTGAACGTCGAGATCGAACATTTGTTCCATGAGGATCCTCCTCTTCAATTTGTAGTAGACTCCTAAGAGTCGTGGTTTGCGAGGTGCATGGGTACAAGGTGTTAAATCTGCGCAAACTATGATTCATGGATAAATAATAACCCGCTTCTTCGTAAAATTCAACAGCAATATTGTTATAATTAATATTGATTACGCTAAAGGAAATAAAAAACCATCGCCAATCTCTTCAGACTGGTGATGGCCGTTGCACGCACACTTATACCCGTAGGTCCGGAACGCAATAGCATGAAATGTAATCCAGCAATTCATCAGAATCCTGGATGTGCGAAACTTGAACATCGAGATCAAACAGTTGTTCCATGACTTTCAACCTCCTCTTGAGAAGAATCGGTCAAGCCAAAAAAGATCTCAATTCCTACTTCTCTAGTAAGGCAACACGGGGCACGGGTTGCACGAAACGGGTTCTACCATTTCGCGGGCACCTGCCGCCTGACTGAGCGAAACTTGAACATCGAGATCGAACATTTGTTCCATAACATCAACCTCCTCAAGTTTTGGTAGAATCAAGAGAGTCGGCGTTTGCGTCTGGATCGGACCAGGGTGTTAAATGTTCGCAAACGGTGACTCCACATATAAACAATAACCTATCTTGTCTTCGAAATCAACTAAAAAACATTATATTCTTACTATTCATGCAACTTCGACGAACCAATCCGCTTTGCAATTCCGCCGCAAAAAAGTGTAACAAAAAGCCGCCGCTCTGCGTCTTATTCCTACCTACTGCCCGGAGGATGATGATCCATCATGCAAGAGTCAACGTCTCAAGAGGGAATCCGTCTTCTCTTCGACGAGTTTTCGAACGATATCTATCGCTACGCCCTCTTCACCCTGCATGACGAAGCAGAGGCGAAAGACGTGGTGCAAGAAGTGTTCTTCCGGGCGTTTAAGCAATGGGAGAACTTTCGTGGCGAATCCAGTTACAAAACCTGGTTGCTGAGCATCGCCCGCAATTATATGTACGACCTCATGCGCCGCCGCAAAACCCGCGAGAAATACCTCGACCACGTCCCGGCTCCGTCGGTCAGCACCCCGAACGACTTCGCCGAGGACATGATCGTTTTGCGCGAGAGCCTCGCCCAGCTCAAAGACTCGTACCGTCAAGTTATCCTCTTGCGCCATCTGGAAGACTTGCCCGTGAATGAAGTGGCCGACATCTTGGGCTGGACGGAGGGCAAGGTCCGCACAACCTTGCACCGCGCGCTGAAGCGTCTGCGCGAATTGATGGAGGAAAGAGGGTGAAACACATGACCGACCACAACCAATCTCATGAAGAAAACCTGTCGATTCCAGAGCTTTCCCGTTTGCAGAGCATCCAGTTGACGACGGAAGACCGCCGCGAAATCTGGCAGGGGCTCGAACACCGCATGCAGAACGAATCTTCTCAACGAAACCGCCGTTCGCGCGTCCGCCTCTACTGGAGCGCAGCCACGGTCGCAGCAGCCATCGCGGGTTTGGTCGTCGCCTACGACCGCCTGCCTGTCTTCCACTCCCCTGCAGAGCCCGCACCGAACGCCATGCAACCGTACACCCGTGCTCCCGTCGACATGCAGCCGCTGACCGGCGCCGACCAGCAAAAGCTCGTGCGCGACGTGATGAGCCTCGCGAGCCTTGGCCGTGTGCCGGATTGTCCGTACACGGCAAACCAAGACACGATGAGCACGGTACGAGCCGCGTGGGGCCGGCCGGATCGCCAAGACACCGTCGGCCGTGCGCAGTACGCGACGTATCAAGCACGCAATTTTGCCTTCGGGTTTGCCGACAACCAGATCTTTGATGTCCGCACCTACGCGCCGAACGTTCGCAAAGTCGAGCTCCAAGCGGTCACGGCGGTCCTCGGACAACCGGATCACATCAACACCTACAGCGACGCGACCACGCCGGAACAGGACATCTACATCTACAAAGCGGGCGATCAGTTTGAACTGCAACTCGTCTTCCCGAAAGTCACGGCTTCCCAGCCGAACCCCTATCTCGACCACATTTCCGTGTACGCTCCGACAGGAGCTCCCTAACTCAAACCCGTCGAAAAAAATGAACTCTGCCGCGCAGGGTTCTTTTTTTTCTGCGCTCTTGTCGGCATTCGGGGGATATGTCCGTATCTGCCCCGCCGAAAAATTCATATATTGCAAGAAAGATCGCGTATTGCAAGAAAGATCGCGAAAAAGGAAGTGTTCATTCATGGAGGAAATGCCTCTCATACAGCCTTGGGGCGATGTAGAGGGTCCAGTGCCGGAAGTACCGACTTATCTGGACGAGATTGCCCGCCATGTCATGCAGCGATACGACATGCAGGTCAACGAAATTCAGCTGATCACAACCAAACCGGACAAGGGAGGCGCCATCTGGTACATCGCGACCGACAAAGGCCCGCGTTCTCTGAAATGCCTGCATCGCACTCCCCCGCGCAGTTTGTTCAGCGTCGGGGCACAAGAGTATGTCGTCAGCAAAGGCGCGCGCGTCCCCGCGCTCATTCCCAATCAGGACGGGCTCCTGTACACGGAGGCGGGCGGCAAGCTTTGGATCGTCACCGACTGGATCTCGCTCACGCCGGCGTCGAAAGCGGATCTCACCGGTGCACAGACATTGTGCTACGGTCTCGGCGAATTCCACCGCCATACGCAAGGCTACGTGCCGCCTCAAGGCGCGATCGTCGCATCGCGGCTGTACGGCTACCCGAAGCAGTACTACAAGATCTGGAACAAGATGTCTTGGTTCCGTCACATCGCTCAAGCCTATCACGACATGCCCGCCAGCGCGCGGCTGCTCGCGATGATCGACCGCTATGAACAGCAAGCGTTGACGGCGCTGTACAATTTGGAATACCACTCGCCGTATCTGTCCTTGATTGCGCGCGGTGAAGAGACGTGGGGCTTGGTGCACCAAGACTACGGCTGGTCGAACGGCCAAGAAGGGCCCGGCGGGCTGTGGATCATCGACCTCGACGGCGTCGCGTACGACTTGCCGATCCGCGACTTGCGCAAGTTGATCTCCGGCACGATGGACGACATGGGCTTTTGGGATGTCACGTGGATGAAGGGCATGATCGACGCGTACCAGGCGGCGAACCCGATTGAGCCGGAGCTGTTTCAGATGATGCTGCTCGACTTTGCGGTGCCCAACGAGTTTTACAAAAACGTAAAAGAAGTGGTTTTCGAGCCGCACATCTTCATGGACGAACAGTTCGACGCCCTCCTGCAGAAGATCGACCAGACGGAAGACTCGAAGTGGGCGGCGCTGCAAGAGTTTGGCATCCGCTTGCAAAACCCGCCGGCCGACTACCGCCCGAACCCGCTGTTTGTCGAGTTGCGCCGTCCGACGACACCCCTGCAAGCGGAAGACGCGGCAAAACTCCAAGCGAACTGGTACCTGCCGCCGGAGCCGCAAGCAGCGCCGCTCCCCTCCTCTCCCGCGACCGTATACGAACCCAAACCGGTTCCCGCTGAGGCAGTCCATACAGCACCTCTAAAAGAAACCCCAAAAGTCGCTCTGCAAGAGAACTTACAAGAGATGCAAACCATCCAACCCAAAGTCAAAAAACAAACCTCGAAACAGCCCCTCAAACCGGCGACGAAGCCGGTTGCCAAATCACCCGCCAAACCAGTTTCAAAAGCGGCAACCAAAGCGACTGCCGCACCTGTCCAACCTGTCCAACCTGTCCAACCTGTCTCTCAGAAACTGGCCGACCTGACCGCGAATCAACTCATCCAAGGAATCGCGTCTCCGGAGAAACTCCTCTCCAAGGAAGACACCAAACAACTGCTCGTCGAGATGGGCATCTCCCCGGAGGTCGCCGAGCGCGCGATTTCCAAACAAAACTCGCTGGCTTCGACGATGATCAGTTTTTCCTTGTTGATGCAGACGCTTCAGGGAAAGGGGAAGAAATAGCATGAAGGTTCTGCTCATCGTCACCGAAAAACTCCCCGTGCCGCCCGTGCGCGGCGGCGCGATTCAGACGTATATCGCCGGGATTGCCCCGCAACTGGCACGCCATCACGACTTGACGATCCTCGGGCGCACCGACCCGCTGCTGCCCGACCACGAAGTGGCGGACGGCATCACGTTCGACCGCGTGCCCGGCGGCCACTTCGAGCTCTACCGCCAAGGCGTGGTGTCTTATCTCGACGGCAAACAGTTCGATCTCATTCACATCTTCAACCGCCCGCTGATGGTGTCCGCCGTCCGCCAAGCAGCTCCCAACGCCCGCTTGATCCTCAGCATGCACAACGACATGTTCCTGCCGAACAAAATCACGGCGGAAGAAGCAAAGCTCGCGATTGCCGACGCCGAGCGGATCGTCACCGTCAGCGACTATGTCGGACGCACGATCTCCAATCTCTACCCGGAAGCCGCTCCAAAGCTGAAAACCATCTACTCCGGCGTCGACCTGAACCGTTACCTGCTGTCGACGGAAGCCCAACGCGTACGCCAAGAGTTGCGCGACCTCCACGGCCTCAACGGAAAGAAAGTCATCCTCTTCGTCGGGCGCCTCTCTCCGAAAAAGGGAGCAGACATCCTCTTGCGCTCCCTCCCTCAACTGGCAGACAAACACCCGGACGCCGCGCTCGTCATGGTCGGCAGCCGCTGGTACAGCGACGACAACATCTCCGACTATGTCGCGTATGTGCGCGCACTCGCCGCCCGGTCCCCGATTCCGGTCGTCACCACCGGATTCGTCGACGCGGCGGAAGTGCACAAATGGTTCTGGGCCGGCGACGTGTTCGTCTGCCCCTCGCAATGGCAAGAGCCGCTCGCCCGCGTGCATTACGAAGCGATGGCGGCCGAACTGCCGATCGTCACCACGCGCCGGGGCGGCAACCCGGAAGTGATCGACGGGCAAAACGGCATCGTCATCGACAACCCGGAAGACCCGGCATCGTTTGCCGCGGCGATCTCCGACCTGTTGCACAACGCGACCAAACGCCGTGACTTCGGCAAGCACGGCCGCGTCCTCGCCGAGCGAAACTATGGTTGGGAACGGGTCATCCGCGAGATTTTGGAGGTTTGGTCGGGATGAATACGCAGCGCGTATTGGTGACCGGCTGTGCAGGGTTCATCGGTTCCACGCTCTCGGAACGGCTGCTCGGCGAGGGATGTGAGGTGATCGGGATCGACTGCTTCACGAGCAACTACAGCCGCTGGATCAAGGAGCGCAACCTCCAGCATCTGCGGCACCACCCCCGCTTCACGTTTCACGAAAAAAACATCCTGCACGTCAACTGGGCGCCGCTGCTGCGCGGGGTAGACTACGTGTTTCACCTCGCCGCGCTACCCGGCGTGCGCACGTCTTGGGGCACGCACTTTCAAGAGTATGTCGACCACAACATCTTGGCGACACAAAACCTGCTGGAAGCCCTGCTCGACACGCAAGTCCAAAAAGTCGTCTACGCTTCCTCGTCTTCCGTCTACGGCGGCATGACCGGCCCCGCCGACGAAGAGCGTCTGCTCAAGCCGCTCTCTCCCTACGGCGTGACCAAACTTTCCGGAGAACAACTGTGTTTGCTCTACGGCCATCACCACCACATCCCGATCGCGTCGATGCGCTACTTCACGGTGTTCGGACCTCGGCAGCGACCGGACATGGCGTTTCATCTCTTCATCAAGCGCATCCTGGAGGGACAACCGCTCTTGATTTACGGAGACGGCGGTCAGACGCGGGACTTTACGTTTATCAGCGATTGCGTGGACGCCAACATGGCGGCGATGCAGTCCCCCCATCACGGAGAAGTGTTCAACATCGGCGGCGTTTCGCATCTGAGCGTTTTGGAAGTCGTGCGGATGATCGAGAAGGCGACCGGCAAGCACGCCAACGTGGTTTGGTTGCCGGAAGTACCCGGCGACCCCAAACACACCTATGCCGATATCGGCAAAGCGCGGAATCTGCTCTCGTACAACCCGCAATTCGATGTGGAAAAAGGGTTGCGCTTGCAGATTGACGACGTGAAGAAGCTCTACAATCTCTAACAGCCAAAAACCTCAGGCGCTCCGATGAGCCTGAGGTTTTTCATAGCCTGATGTTTTTTCTGATCAGGAAGGTCGAGCGACTCCGTAGTATTGATAGCCCCACGCCCGCATCTGGGCGCTGTCCAGTACATTGCGTCCGTCAAACACGATCGGCTGGCGCAACTCCGACCAAGAAGCGCCCCAATCGTGCTCGACGACTTCCTTCCATTCTGTCAGCAGCAGCACCGCGTCGGCGTCGCGCAACGATTCCTGGAGCGTAGAAGCGTAGGTCACGTTCGGGAAGCGCTGCTTCATCGCCGCCATTCCTTGGGGATCAAACGCGGTGATCTGCGCGCCTTGCTCTTCCAGATGCTTGAGGATCGGGATGGCGGGCGATTCGCGGATGTCGTCCGTGCCCGGCTTGAACGTTAGGCCGAGCACGGTGATGTGTTGACCGTTCAGCGAGCCGAGGACATGCTTCACTTTTTGCAGGAACCAACCGGGTTGCGAAGCGTTGACCGCTTCCACGGCTTGCAGGATTTGAAGCGTTAGCCCGGATTGGGCCGCCAACGCTTGCAACGCCTGCACGTCCTTGGGAAAACACGAACCGCCGTACCCGATGCCCGCCTGCAGGAAGTGCGGGTTGATTCGCGCGTCAAACCCCATCCCCTGCGCCACTTGCTGAATGTTCGCTCCCACGCGCTCGCACAAGCGCGCCAACTCGTTCATAAATGAAATCTTGGTCGCAAGAAACGCATTGCTCGCGTACTTGATCATCTCTGCGTCCCGAATACTCGTCAGCAACAGGGGAGCTTGCAGCGGGAGGTACATCTGCTTCATCACGTTCGCCGCTCCCGGAGTGTCCGCGCCGACCACGACACGGTCCGGATGCATCGCGTCGTGCAAGGCACGGCCTTCGCGCAAAAACTCCGGATTCGAAGCCATTTCAAACGGGATGTGGAGGCCGCGCAAGATCATTTCTTGCAAAAGCCAGCCCCGCACGCGTTCGCCGGTTCCGACGGGCACGGTGCTTTTGATTGCGATCACCGGCGGCCGGCCGTGCGCTTTCGGCTGCAACAGTCGTCCCAGCTGTCTTGACACCTCCTCCAGAGCTCTCAGGTTGGCAGATCCGTCCTCGTCGGGAGGTGTGCCGACCGCCAGCATGATCACGTCGCAACCGGGGAGCGCTTGCCCCAGGTCGCAGGTAAAACGGAGACGCCCGGCCGCCGTTTCCCGGCGCAGCGCGTCTTCCAGCCCCTCTTCAAAAATCGGGAGGGAGCCGCTTTGCAACGCTCGCACTTTGACCGGATCAACGTCCACCCCGCAGACGGTGTGACCCAACATCGCGAGTGCGACCGTCGTGGTGGTGCCGACATACCCGGTGCCGACAACGGTGATCATCATGACTGCTCGCTCCCTTCCTGCTTCAATACCAGTTTGCTGTAGTCGCCCAAAAAGCCGCGGGCTGTGGCGTTTTTACCCTGCGGCCCGCTGATTTCGGAGTGGCGCCCGACGATGCTCTCGGCGAGATGCGCGTCTTGCAACGTGACGTTCTCCAGCAAGATGCTGTCGCGAATCGTGCAGGATCTGAGGTTTGCGCCGCTTTGAATCGAGACGTTCGGGCCGATCACGGCGTCTTGGAGGACGCAGTGGTCGGCGATCAGCACGGGCGGAATCAAGCGGCAACGGTCGAGCATGACGTGAGTTCCGATGTGTACTTGTCCCGCATGTTCTTGCAGGAGATAGCGGGTTGCTGACAGCCAGCGCTCTACCGTACCGACGTCGAAGCAGGGTTTGGCGGCGATGCCGCATCCGATTTCATGCCCTTGTTCCAACAGCCATTGGATCGCGTCGGTGATCTCGAATTCGCCGCGAGCAGACGGCGAGATGGCCTGTACCGCTTGAAAAATCGCCGGAGTGAACAAGTACGCGCCGACGACGGCGAGATTGCTTTCCGGTTCGCGAGGTTTTTCCGTCAGTTTGACGAGTCGTCCGTTCTCAAGTCTTGCGATGCCGTAATCTTGCGGCGTCTCGACTTCCTGTAACAGCACGGCGCCGGACTTCCCCTCTGCTGCTTGAACCAGCGAACTCAACGGTTCGAGGAGCAAATTGTCGCCCAGCAGCAGAACAAACGAGTCGGTGCCGATAAACGAAGCGGTTTGCGCAACGGCGTTGGCGATGCCGAGGGGCTTTTTTTGATAGAGAATTTTCGCGTTCACGTGCTCAAACTCAGCTTGTTGCAGAGGGTTGATCACGACGGCGATCTCCTCGATGCCAATCGCCTGCAAAGCGGACATCGCATGCTCCAACAAGGGTCGGTTGAGCACCGGCAACAACGGTTTGGGAAGCGCGAGCGAAAAAGGCCGCATACGCGAGCCGGAACCCGCGCAGAGAATCACACCTTTCATCTTTCTCCCACTCTCCAAAGAAACAGTATGGTTTCCTATATAGTAATCAGATGCCGCTGTTTCCGGCAGGGCGAATCCAAGGGGAACGAACACAAAATGTAAAAAAGAGACCCGCGCGAGGGTCTCAGGTTCCATAATATATGTTATGTAGTGTCGGATCAGTCTTCCAGATAGATCATCTTGCGCGTCATGCCGCCGTCGACGACCAAGTTGACGCCGGTGATGAAATCGTTGCGCTCATCGGTGAGAAACAGGCAGGCCCGCGCGATGTCATCCGGCGTTCCCACGCGGCCGGACGGGTGCTGCGTGTGGTCTTCCAGGCGCAATTGGTCGTAGTCGGCCGTCTGAATCCAGCCCGGCGAGATGCAATTGACGTGGATGGAATCCGGCCCGAGCGAGACGGCGAGCGCGTGCGTGAGGGCCAGCAACCCGCCCTTGGACGCGGCGTACGCTTCGGTGTTCGGCTCCGATTGCAGCGCGCGCGTCGACGCCATGTTGACGATCTTGCCGCCCCCCTCCTGTTCTTTCATCAATTTGGCAGCTTCGCGGGCACAGAGAAACGCGCTGCGCAAGTTCGTGTGCAGCACGTCGTCCCACTCGTCGACCGTCAACTCATAAGGCGATTTCCAGCGCGAGATCCCGGCGTTGTTGATCAACACGTCCAGCCGTCCGCACGTCTCCCGCACGTTGGAAAAAAGCGCGGTGATCTCCTCCGGACGCCGCACGTCCACTTGCACCGCAAGCGAAGCGGCGCCGATTTCCGGATGCGCTTGCCGGATCTCTGCGAGGGTGTTCTCAGCGCGTGTGCCGTCGAGATCGACGACGACCACGCGGTAGCCCGCCGCTGCATACGCGTGCGCCACGCCGCGGCCGATGCCGTTTCCGGCACCGGTGACGAGGGCGGTTTTGAGTACGGGGTTCGGGGAATTTGCCATGTTGCGGGTCACCTCGTTTTTTCTTAGATGGGTTGCTCTTAGATTTGTTCCCAGCGGTGTTCGACTTTGGCGAGCTTGGGGTGCTGTCCGACGCCGTAGCGGGTTTCGATCACCAAGCGGAGGTTTCGAATCAGCTCGTCAAACGACGCAAAGCCCGCCATCGCGTTCGCGTACGCGTCCGACACGTACAGAAAAAACGGCGGACGGTATTTCTCCTCCAGATAGCGCACGATCAACTCCAGCGGCGTGTATTTCTTGCGCTTCTCCTCCCAGACGTCGAGGGTGATCTTGACGGCGGTTGGCGGCAGATCGTCGACCAGGCTTTGAAGTTCCTTCACACGCTTATGAAAGGCAGGCACCTCCGGCCAGCCCATGCTCTTCAACGTCTTCTCATGGTGCGGGAACAGCACGATCTGAGCGAAACTGCGAACTTCCGCAAACTCCACGAGCTTCTGCATTCGGTCGTCGTCCCAGTCGCCAAACGCGTCCGGCACGATGATCGTCCCCTTCGCCGGATCGGCGGTCAGGTTTGGATCGTACCCATACTCGACCATGCGTTTTTCTTTCGCCATCTGCTCATCTCCTCTCCTCTAAAACACTTGACTACTTCTGTTTCTTGGCATGTCTTTCCTCTTAGTGTGCCACATCACTTGACGATTTTAGCCAAGGAAAGATATACTGTTTTCAGAAAGTTTCCTTCGGGCAAAAAACTTGTGTGAAGCTAAGATTATGAGCGTGCTGCAATTTTCTTCACCAAAACCAACTGGGCGGCATACCTTTGATAGCGAGCCGACGGTTTTCTTTTTGGCCACAAAGTTTCCCTTGGGCAAAAAAATTAGCTCAGGCTATCTTATGACAGGAATACGAGGTGTTTGCCGAATGAAAGACAGAGGAACTCCCCTCCCTCTCTCGACGAAATCCGGATGGAGAACCGAGAGAGCCGGCAACTCGTTGCCGGAAGTGCACCGTTCGATGCCCGTCCCGACCAAAGGGTCGTGGTTTCGTAAATTTCTCGCGTTTCTTGGACCCGGCTACTTGGTCGCGGTCGGATATATGGACCCCGGCAACTGGGCGACCGACCTGGCAGGCGGTTCTCAATTTGGTTATTCCCTGCTGTCCGTCGTGATGATCTCAAACCTCATGGCGATCTTGCTGCAGGCGTTGTCCGGGAAGCTCGGCATCGTCACGGGCCGCGATTTGGCGCAAGCGTGCCGCGATGCCTACAGCAAGCCGGTCGCGATCTCGCTCTGGCTGCTCTGCGAACTGGCGATTGCCGCTTGCGACTTGGCGGAATTGATCGGCTCGGCGATCGCTTTGAACTTGCTGTTCGGCTTGCCGTTGCTCTGGGGCATCGTGTTGACATCGGTTGACGTACTGCTTGTCCTGCTGTTGCAAAACAAAGGGTTCCGCTACATTGAAGCGATGGTGATCGCGCTGATCGCCACCGTCGGCATCTGTTTTGGCGTGGAGCTGTTTCTCTCCAAACCCGACATAGGCGGTGTGGCGAAGGGTTTCCTTCCCACCGCCGAGCTGGTCAGCAACCCGCAGATGCTCTACATCGCCATCGGCATTCTCGGCGCGACGGTGATGCCGCACAACCTCTACTTACATTCGTCGATCGTGCAGACCCGCCGCTTTGAAGAGACGACTCTTGGCAAGAAAGAAGCGATCAAGTTTACGACGTGGGACTCCACGATTGCGCTGTTGTTCGCCCTGTTCATCAACGCGGCGATTCTGATCTTGGCAGCTGCGACGTTCCACACCAGCGGCAACACGGACATCGCGGAGATTCAAGACGCGTACCACATGCTCTCGCCGCTGCTCGGCACGACGATGGCGAGCATTCTGTTCGGAGTGGCACTGTTGGCGGCCGGACAGAACTCCACGTTGACCGGCACGCTCGCCGGGCAGATCGTGATGGAGGGTTTTTTGAACATCCGGATGAAAGCGTGGTTGCGCCGCTTGCTCACGAGAACCGTCGCCATCGTGCCCGCCGTCATCGTCACGGCGCTCTACGGCGAGAAAGGAACCGGCGATCTCTTGATCTTGAGTCAAGTCATCCTCTCGCTGCAACTTTCCTTCGCGGTCGTTCCGCTCGTGAGGTTCACAAGCGATCGGAAAAAAATGGGCGAGTTCGTCAACCCGCTTTGGTTGAAGATTCTCGCCTGGACGGTGGCCGTCGTCATCGCTGGTCTCAATCTGTATTTGTTGTACGGAACTCTGTTCGGATAACGGGAGTGAAAAGCGAGCGCTGTGCGAGAGCGCTCGCTTTTTCTTATGTGAGGGAAGCGGTTTCGATGACTGGCAGGCAGGACTTCCCAAGCGTAGAAGCGAAAACAGTGTGGAAATTTCCTGAAACGAGACCGTGGGAGATTCGTATAGACAGTGGAAAGGGGTGTTCGTGGTGGTTTTTAACATGTTGGCGATAGGCGCGACTCTCATTGCGACGGCATTTTTGTTGGCTGCGATGTTTTTCACGGTGGTGCCGATCTTGCCGGGGACGCTGTTTACGATACCGGCGTTCTTGATCTACGGGCTGATGGCGGGCTGGGATCACTTCTCGATTTGGTTCTGGATCGGCCAAATCGTGTTGATGGTGGTGAACTTCCTCTCCGACAACGTCGCGCAGATCTTCGGGATTAAGAAGATGGGCGGCAGCAAAGCCGGCATGATCGGCGGTTCTGTCGGGATGTTCGTGCTTCCGCTGGTGATCTCCCCGCTGGGGCCGTTGGCGGTGATCTTCGGGCCGCTGCTGGGCGCCGTGATCGGGGCGATGGTCGGTGAGATGCTGATGCGCCGCAAGTCGAACGAAGTGATGAAAGTCGGCTGGGGATCGCTGCTCAGCTTCTTGGCAGGCACGGTTTTCAAGATTTTGCTGGTCGGCGTGCAAATCATTTGGTTCTACCTTGCGATTTTTTAAAAAATACGGTGGCAACGGTTGCCCCTCCTGAGTATTGGGTATAGTACCAAGAAAAGGAGGGTTTTTCTATGAATATGGACTTCTATCGCGATGCCCTGGACCATCGAAACTTATCCGAGGAACTCCATCGTACGCCGTGGTGGGATTCGTTGATGCATAACGACCAGTTCAAAAACGCCTTGCAACGCAACGGTCACATGCGCGTGCAGTTGGCCGACACCTCCTACCTGAAAAAACTGCTGCGTTCCGAGCAGGAACGGCAATCTTTTATCGAGCAAGTTTTCCACCCCGCCCCCGAGCATCTGGCCGCACCGGATGAGGACTGACACCACGACTGGGCGTTTTGCGTACACTGTTAACACCAATCCCATCTGAAAGGGTGCGAGCCATGAAGAAAATTCATTTTGTCGGAATCAAAGGGGCTGGAACGAGCGCGTTGGCGCAGTTGTACGCTCGGATGGGGTACGAGGTATCCGGTTCGGATAGTCAGGAAGTGTTCTTCACCGACGCATTGCTCTCGCAAGCGGGCATCACATATATCTCTACACCCTCTCCGGACAACGTCGAGGACGTGGACCTCGTCTGCCACTCCCCGGCTTACAACGATCAGCACGTCGAGATCCAACGGGCCAAGGAACGCGGCATCCCCGTCTACACCTACCCGCAAATGCTCGGAAAATTGACGCAAGAGCGCGCGAGCCTGCTGATCACCGGCACGCACGGCAAAACGACGACGACGTCGATGCTCGGGGCGTTGCTCACGTCGGTCGGGTTGGATCCGATGGTCGTGATCGGCAGCAAAAACTACAACATCGGCAGCAACGCGCGGTACGGGGAAGGCCTGCTGGTCGCCGAAGCTTGCGAGTACAAGCGACACTTTTTGAACTACCAGCCGCAGATGCTTGTCGTCAACAACATCGACTTCGACCACCCTGATTATTTCCAAGACATCGAGGACGTGTTTCTCTGCTTTCAGCAGCTCGTCGACAAACTGCCGGCAGACGGCGTGTTGGTGGCTTGCGGCGACGATCCGCGCTGCCGCAAGCTCGATACGGACGTCAAAGTGGTGTACTTCGGTCTGGATTCGAGCAACGACATCTACGCGACGAACATCAACGAATCGCGCGGCGTACTGCGGTTTGATGTATGGGAGGGGAGCACGCCGCTTGGGACGGTGCAGTTCCGTTCGCTCGGCCGTCACAACGTCTTGAACGCGCTGGCGACGATTTCGGTCTCCCGTTGTTTGGGGCTCAATTTTCAAGATGTGCAGGTATCGCTCGGGCAATTCCAAGGCGTGTACCGCCGATTTGATTACCTGGGGCGTCTCGGGGGTATGGAGGTGTACGACGATTACGCCCACCATCCAAGTGAGATCAGTACGACGTTGCGCGCGGTGAAAGAATCCTTCCCGAACGATCCGTTGATCACCGTGTTCCAGCCGCATACCTACTCGCGGACACAGAAGTTCCTCGCGGAGTTCGTGGACTCTCTGACGCTGTCTGATGAAGTGTTGCTGGTGAAACTCTTCTCGTCGGCCCGCGAGCAAGACCCCGGCGACGCACTGACTGAAAAACTCGCCGAAGCGATCCGCCAGCGCGGAAAGTCGGTCACTTATGTTGAGAACTTGGAAGAAGGCACGCGCTTCCTGAAGCACTATGCGACCTCCAACCAAGGCATCGTGCTGACGATGGGCGCCGGAAACGTGCGAGGGATTGGCGAAGATTCTCTGACCTTCTTATTGGAATCGAAATCGGAATAACACAGGTCGCCCTCCAAGGGGCGGCTTTTTTCTCGTAGTGATTTCCCTTGTATTATTTCCGTAGAAATAAGAATAATCGGAGAAATTCGCGCTAATATGGCGAAACGGGTGTGAATTTTGTCAGGAGATATGCGTTTTTGCATGAGGGCTTCCAGCAGGCGCGTAGAGCGGATTTCGTTGTCAGGGGTGTTATGGTATTGGGAGTTTCTTATAAAGGCCTTAGAAAGGCGTATAGGAGGCCGTTTTTTTGGTGGTGTCCACAGTAATTCACATAATATGGAAGGCAGAAGGGAAGGAAGCGGCTTCCCTAGTTACTTTTGGAAGGGAATGATCTTTTTACGCACTACTATGGCGATAATAACCAGTTATCGCTATAATAATAGATATATAGTTTCTTGAAAAGGACGTGGCAGTTATGACGATGGATTCGAACAATCAGCTTCCGATACCTATGGGAACAAGTGTTCCTTCTCTTGCCAATGAGATGGGGATCATGAACGACGAACACCTGATTACCCTCTTTCTGAACCGCCCGCGCCCGAAAGCGTGGTCGAAGATGACTCGTAAAGCGTATCACCGCGACTTACAAGCGTTTTTGACTTTTATCGACGGGACTCCCCTCGCCAACGTTACCTATGTACAGCTCGTATCTTATTTCCAATCGCTTGAACACTACGCGCCGGCCACTCAGCAGCGTATGATTATTCTTATGAAGTCGCTCTTCCTGTTTGCCCACCGACTGGGTTATATTCAGCGGAATCCGGCAATCTTGATCGCCGCTCCCCGCGTGCCCAACCGTGCCACGCATAAGCGATCGCTCATGGTCAACGAAGCGCAAAAACTGCTCAACGCTTCGAAGGGAAATGAACGGGCCTACTTGATCGTCGTCCTGCTGATGACCACCGGCGTGCGGGTGGAAGAACTTTGCCAAGCGAACTGGTGCGATCTCTATGAAGACATGCGGGGAAATATCGGGTGGATGGTGCGCGGCAAGGGCGATAAGGACCGCCCGGTTCTGATTCGTCCCGACGTGTGGGAGATCTTGCAAAACTTCCGCCGAATTTGCGGCAAGAACCCGAATCTCGATCCTGGTGACCGCACGCCGCTGGTGATCACCCGACGATTCACCCGTTATCGTCAAAATGGAGTTCGCGACATGATGTATCGCCTCTCCCGCTCGGCCGGTCTGTCCCGGATGATCTCGCCGCACGTGCTGCGCCACACGTGCGCGACGTTCGCTCTGGAAGCGGACGCGCCGTTGCTCCAAGTGCAACGCCAGATGGGTCATGAAAGTTTGCGAACGACGGAACGCTACCTGCATGACATCCGCGAACTGAGCGAAAGCGCCGGCGGCTACATCAATCAGGTTTCCATCTAACGCAGTTGTCTATAATAATGTTATGTCCCCTAATCTCTTCAAATGTCCTCGGATGCAGAGTCTTTACAGAGACTTGTCCTGAAATTGTTTCAAAATCAAGCCATGCCGGATTTCGCGACATGGCTTTTTACTTGTCATAATAATTGTTATGGAAACTACACACGCTGAGCTTTTTGATTTCGCCCCATCGATAACGCAAAAGCGGCCAGAGTCCGGCGTCTTCCATGCCGAGCCGCCACAGCGACAAGCCCGCCAACCCGTAGCGGTTGAGGATCGTCACCTTCTGCGAGAGGGAGGACGTGTTCTCAAACCACACCTGATGCTCTGTTCCAGTGCTGTCTTCGTATACAAACATCGGCGTTTGAGAAACGGGATCAAATTTCACGTTGACACGGTATTGCCGGGCGCGGTTCATCGCGCCTTCGAAGGAGAGGTATTCCGGAATCGTGCTGCCGTCCTTCCAATCGTAGGCGTATCCGGCGATGCCGAGCAGGACTTTTCCTGCTGGGACGCCTGCTGTCAACGCGTAGCGCACGCCCGTCTCCGCCCAGGAAAGCGAACAGAGCGCGCCAGGTCCCGTATGAAAACGGTGCTCGGTGTTCAGCATCAACGCCACCAAATCGGCCGCCCGCCCGATGCGCGCCAAATCATAGGAAGGGGTCGCAGGGATTCCCAGCACGGTCGGGATCATCGGGATGTTGACGACGAACGTCCAACCCCGCAGTTGGCTCAGCTTCGCCAACTCCTCCACCCATTCTGCAAACGACTCCCGGTCTGTTTCGTCCACCTCCATCCAATCCAACCAGATGCCGTCCAACCCGTATCGCGCATACGTGTATTCAATCGCCTCCAGCAAGTATCTTCTGTAGACGGTCATCGCTTGGTGCAACACCTGCCGCGTTTGCACGTCGGCGGGGTAATACAGGCTGGTGAGGCTTGCGATCACTTGCACGCCTCGCTCCCGTGCGCTCTGCAAGACCGACTCGATCTGCGCCTCTCCCGCATAGGATTGCAACCGCCACGGTTCTTCCGGCGCCACCTGAAACCAAAGCGGGAAGATTCCGCTCAAACCGTCTGCACCCGTCTTGGCCAACGCCCGCTCACTGCCGGGATAAACGCCCTCCGAAGACGTGTACGCGGCAAACGTATAGCGCGGGATGCGCGGCCGTTGCGCCGGCAGCGATTTCACCGGCGGTGCCGCCGGTGGTTTGACTTTCGGCACTTGCAAGATTCGGCCGGGGGTCAGCACCGTGTCCAAAGCCAATTGGTTCAACCGGGCGATGGTCGTCGCCGTCGTCTGATAGCGTTTGGCGATGGATGCCAGCGTGTCACCCTCCCGTACGATTACATAGTGCAACTGCGTCGTGGAAATGACCCCCACCTCCTCCTGATCTCCGTTCCACGAACTCTCTGACTTTAGGAACTCGCTTCCTTCTGAACAGGTGACAACTTGGCGCCCATCGGCCCTGCGTAGAAGCCGAGCACAAACTGCTGACCCGCTTTGGGTTCGCAGGAATCCGGCGGACGCGTCAAAACTTTGACCACGTCGCCCGCCTCGACGCTCTGCACGCCGGGGTTCAAGCTGCGCAACTCCTCCAACGTGCTCCCATAGCGGACTGAAAGATCATCCAATGTCTCTCCCGCCCTGATGACGACATAGTGACCCGTGTTCCCTCCATCCATCCGTACCCCCGTTCTCGGTGTTCTGTCGACACTATCCTATGCAGGCAGAGACGGATGTGAAAGCCGTCCAAGGACAGGAACGTATGTTCTGAAACCATCATAGTGAAACTTGAAGAATCTTGTCAAGAAAAACAAGAACTCATGTTTGTATCTAGTACCAGGGTGTGGTATAATTTCTGCTATAAACTAACTTCGAACATATTTTCCCATTGATATACATCACGACTGGGTATGAGGAGTTGTTCTTGCCAATGCTGAAGCTTTCTAAGCGTCAACAGGAAATTATGGATTTCATTAAGAACGAAGTGCGCGCGAAGGGATACCCGCCGTCCGTACGGGAGATCGGCGAGGCGGTCGGGCTCGCTTCGAGTTCCACCGTCCACGGGCATCTCGCCCGCTTGGAGCAGAAGGGCTTGATTCGCCGCGACCCCACCAAACCGCGCGCGATCGAAGTGCTTGATCTGGAAGCCGATACGGAGAGCGGCCGTTTTGAGTACTCCACCGTCATGGCGCCGATCATCGGGAAAGTCACGGCCGGTCAGCCGATCACGGCGATTGAGAACGTCGAGGACTACTTCCCGTTGCCGACTTCGTTTGTCGGCGATTCGTCGGTGTTTTTGCTCAACGTCTCCGGAGATTCGATGATCGACGCCGGGATCTTCGACGGCGACCTCGTCATCGTCCGCCAACAAGCCACGGCGCACAACGGCGAAATCGTCGTTGCGATGACCGAGGACGACGAAGCGACCGTCAAGCGCTTCTATAAGGAAGCCGATCACATCCGCCTCCAGCCGGAGAACCCCACGCTCGAACCGATGCGCTACAACAACGTCACCATCTTGGGTAAAGTCATCGGGATTTTCCGTCACATCGACTAATCTCCCGGGCACCTCCTCCATACGTGAAAAACGGCCCGTCGTTTCCCGACCGGGCCGTTCTTTCCCGAGGTGTTTTCAAACTCCTCTGACACCTCGCACTCTTCCCTTTTTTATGACAGAGATTCTCCTCCGATGTACACCTTGCCGACTTGCATGTCTTCATCCAGCCAGAGGAAATCTGCGTCCTGCCCGACGGCCAACTGCCCTTTCCGCCCTTGAAGTCCCAGTACGCTTGCCGGCGTTGCCGACGCCATCGTCACAGCTTCCGCCAACGGAGCATGCCCCAACTCCACCATGTTGCGCACCGCACGGTCGAGCGTGAGCGTACTGCCCGCCAGCGTTCCGTCTGCCAATCGAGCCTCGCCGCCGACCATGTGCACGTTTTGACCGCCGAGGTCGTACTCTCCGTCCGCCATTCCGACAGCGCGCATGCCGTCGCTGACCAGCACGAGGCGCTCCTGCCCTTTGACTTTGTAGAGGATGTTCATCACTGCCGGATGTACATGCACCCCGTCTGCGATCAACTCCGCCGTCAACTCGTCATGATAGAGAGCAGCGCCCACGACGCCGGGCTCTCGGTGGTGCAGGCCGCGCATGGCGTTGCAACAATGCGTGACATGATCGAGTCCGTGCGCCATCGCGCCTGTCACTTCGTCAAACGTCGCATCGGAGTGTCCGACCGACACCCGCACGCCTTGCTGACTCAGATAAGCGATCACTTCTGCCGCTTCCGGATGCTCGGGTGCCAGCGTGACCAGTTTGAGCAAGCCTTGCCCTGCTTCCACCAATCGTTTGGCGTCGTGCAACAGAGGGCGGATCACATGTGCTTCGTTCTGTGCGCCTTTGTAGCGCAAGTTGATCCACGGCCCTTCTAAGTGGACGCCGAGCAATTGCGCACCGACCGGCTGGCGGCCGGCAAATTCAGCGCACGTCCGTAGGACGCCGACGAGGTGTTCGAGATCTCCCGTCAACGTCGTCGCCAGAAACCCGGTGACACCGTAAGTCGCCAGTCCCCGCGAGATGGTTTCCAGCGCCTCCATCGTGCCGTCCATCACGTCCGCCCCGTGCAACCCGTGCACGTGGAGATCGAGATACCCCGGAACGAGGCAGCCGGTTTCAAACACGGTGTCCGGCTGGTCTCCCGCCCGACGAGGTCCCACATACGTGAATTGACCGTCTTCACAGACCAGCACCTGATCTTCGCGAAACTTCCCCTCGATCAGCGCCCGTCCTTGCCAGATGCGTTTCTTCATTAATTAGCCTCCTCTGCAAAAACCACTCCATGCAGTTTCCTCCGCCACGTTGCGAGATCGGAAGGAACCGGATGCAAGCGATTGGTCAACGAAACGACCGCTGTGCCGGATGCCGGTTGCACCCAGACCGCCGTCCCCGTGAATCCCGTATGCCCGAACACATCGGATCGGAACGTCTCGCCCGCCCAGACTCCCATCTCCCACCCAAGACCGCGCGACAAGCCAAGCCCCGGCGTGTGATTTCTCGTCGCCAGCCGCACGAGTTCCGAAGCGAGGAAGTCTCGTCCGCCCTCCAGCCACATCTGCAGATAACGCAGGACGTCTCCCGCCGTGGAGAACAGCCCGGCGTGTCCGCTGACTCCGCTCAAGCCGTAATGACAGTTGCCGTCGTTCACAGCACCGCAGATCGTGTCCGTTCGCCATGGGAACTGCTCGATGATGTCTTCAGACGCAACGTCTTGGCACATCTTCCGCTCGATGTGGTTGCCAACTTCGGTTGCCACGGCGTTTTTTTCCGAACAAAGGTAGTGGGTTTGGGTCATTCCCAGAGGCGCGAACACTTGTTCCCGCGCAATCTCCTCCAGCGGTATCTGCCAGATGTCCTCCAGCACGAACCCGAGCAAGATCATCCCGAGGTCGGAGTAGATCGCTTTCGTGCCCGGCTTGTACACCAAGGGCTCCGTCTCGATCCGTTTTTGATAGTAGTCCCTCCCCTGCCCCCATAAATAGAAGGGCTTCCATGCTGGAAGCCCCGAGGTGTGAGTGAGCAAATGTTGGACGGTGATTCCCTTGTCCGGCAATACCTGGCGATCCAGTTTCAACCGCCCGGCTTGCACGGAACGCAGCACAGCCGGAAGCGTCGCCATCACTTTGGTCAACGACGCGACATCAAAAACCGCATCGTCCGTCAGACCTCTCGGCTGCGGCGTGATCTCGGCGTTTCCGGAAGTCGCTTCCGCCAAAGTTTCGACTCTGCCGCCGCCCTGCCAGCGGATGACGCGCACCGCTGCTCCGGCAAACAGACCGTCTGCAAGGCCTTGCTCCACCAACTCACGAACCTGCGTCCTCATTCTTTGACGCCGCCCAATGTCAAGCCCTTGATGAAGTAGCGTTGGAACGACATGAACACGACGATCATCGGAACGGCCGCCACAGCCGCGCCGCTCATCAGCAGCTTGAAGATCGCCAAGTTCTGGTCTTGCAACGTCTTCAATCCGACCGGCAGCGTGTACAGGTCCGCATCGTTGAGTACGATGATCGGCCAGAGGAACGAGTTCCAGACGTTCATGAAGGTGAAGATGCCAAGCGTCGCGAGCGCCGGTTTGGAAAGCGGCACGACGATTTTCCAGAAGGTCTTCCATTCCGAAGCCCCGTCGATTTTCGCCGATTCCAACAGGTCGTTTGGCAGCGAGAGCATGTATTGACGCATGAGGAACACGCCGAACACCATGCTGAGGTCAGGCAGGATCAGCGCCCAGTGCGTGTTCATCAGCCCGAGGTTTTGCACCATGATGAACAGCGGAACCAAGGTGATCTGCCCCGGAATCATCATCGTCGCGATGATCAGCCAGAAGAACAGTTTGCGGCCGGGGAACTGCTTCTTCGCCAGCGCATAACCCGCCATCGTGTCGAGCACGAGAATGCCCGCCGTCACCACGATGGAGATGTACGCGGAGTTGAAGAACCAGCGCCAGATGTTGGTGCTGTTGAACAACTGCTGGAACCCGGAGAACGTGTCGTGCACGATCTGGCTGCGGTTTTCCGGATGCGTGAAGTACTCCACGATCCCCATCGGAATCATCTTCGGCGGGTCGGATTCCACATAGTCGGGCAGCTGCAACGCGGTGGAGAACACCCAATACAGCGGCAGCAAAGAGATGATCGCCCAGACGAGGAGCACGAAGTAGGTCAGCCATTTGGTCGGTGAATGTTTGCTTTGCATGTCGCTCCCCCTCCTACTCTTCCGCTTTGCGGTACATCAGCCAGTATTGGGCGATGCCGAAGATCAGCGTGATCACGAACAGCACGATCGCCTGCGCCGAAGCCAGCCCGAACTCCAAATCGCGGAACGCGGTTTTGTAGATCAAGGTGACCAGCGTCTCCGTGGCGTGGCCGGGGCCGCCGCCCGTCATGAGCAAGATCTGCGTGAACACTTGGAAGGAGCCGATCAGCGAAAGCATGGTCAGGTAGAGCGTCGTCGGTTTGAGCAATGGCACGGTGATTTTGCGCCAGCGCTGCAGGCCGCTGGCGCCGTCGATCTTCGCCGCTTCGTACAACTGATCCGGGATGGCGTCCATCGCCGCCAAGTACATGATGATGCCAACACCCGGCGGGATCAGCACGCTCATGATGATCAGCGCCCAAAGCGCCGTGTTCGACTGGTTCAGCCAGTCTTGAGCCGGAATACCGAGGAATCCGAGCATGTAGTTGAACAAGCCGTAGCGATAGTTGTACACCCAGCGCCACACCATCGCGATGATGACCATCGACGTGACGGTCGGCAAGTAGAACGCGCCTCGGAAAAAGCTCTGTGCCCGGCGGCCCAGCGGATGAATCAACGTCGCAAGCACCAAGGCAAGGATCACTTGCAACGGCACGGTGACCACCGTGTACTTCAACGTGTTCCACAGCGCCGTGCGGAACGCTTCGCTGTCGGCGACGGAGGTGAAGTTTTTGAAACCGACCCACTCGCTGCCAAACACGCCATACTCTTGGAACGCAAGCACAAACGCCCAGATGACCGGGATGAGAACAAAGGCAGTGAACAGAATCAACTTCGGCAACAGGAACAGATACGCGGCTCGTTGTTTCCACATCTCGCGCAATAGCGACGGCCTCCGGCGCAGGGCCGGAGGAAGCGCTTTGGCGTCGAGCTGGGATTGCTCAGGGAGTTGTGTTGCTTGCGAAGAACTCACAGCTGTACCTCCCTATTTCGTGAGCAGATCGTCAACGGTCTTTTTCGCTTCCCCCATCGCGTCTTCCGGCGACTTCTCACCGTTGAGCACGAGTTGCAGCTGGGATTGAATCGCTTCGTCAATCTTCTTCCAGTTCACTTGTTTCGGGATCATCACAGCAGTTTCGGTCAGCTTTTGTGCTTGTTGCATTTGCGGGTTGTCCGCAAACGGGTTTTGGTCAACCGCCGATTTGCGGGACGGGAAGACGCTGTAGTTTTTCGCCGTGACGACTTGCTGTTCGGTCGAAGTCAGTTGCTTCATCAGGTCGGCGACGACTTTTTTCTTGCCTGCATCGTCTTGATGGAACATCATCCAACCGCCGACGCCGCCGATCGTGACCGGTTTGCCGGAGCCGGACGGGTACGCTGCGACCATGAAGTTTTTCATGTTGGCTTTTTGAGCCGCTTGGATCGCCCACGTTGCCCACGGTTCCACCGCGACGTTCTTCTGCGCGGAGAACGCCTTCCAGGTGCCGCCGACGTCGCCGGAGCCCATCTCCTTCGGGGCGACCGGGATGTTTTTCAGATCGGCGAGCTTTTTCATCGCGCCCTCTGCTTCCTTCGAATCGAAGGTGAACTTCGTCAGGTCGTCGGAAAGCGGGCGGCCGCCGTCCATGTAGAGGAACGGCCAGGACTCGTAGTACCCGTTCTTGATGTAGGTGGACAGGCCGTAGACGTCGATTTTGCCGTCGCCGTCTTTGTCGTAGGTGAGTTTTTTCATGTCGTCGACGAACTCATTCCACGTCCATTTGCCGTCTTTCGGCGGCTCGACGTTGCGCTCTTGGAAGAGGTCGAGGTTCAACAACATGCCGTGTACGGTCATCCCGCCCGGCAGGCCGTAAAGTTTGCCGTCTTGGGAGTAGGCGTCCAAGGCGTTCGGCAGAAAGTCTTTTTTGTCATCGGCGGTGACGTAATCGTCGAGCGGTTCCAGGACTTTTTGCTTGAGAAACGCAGCGTTGACGCCGTTGCCGGAGATGTCGACCGGCGCGACGTCCGGCCATGCTTTGCCGGCGATGGAGACGCCGAGTTTGTCGTTCATGTCCGCCCACGGCACTTGCACGATTTCAACGGTTACGCCCGGGTGCGAGCTTTCGAACGCTTTCTTCTGCGATTCGATCCATGCGTACTTGTTGCCATTCTCTTCCCAGCGCGGGCCGTCCCAGATCGTGATCTTGCCGGTCCAGTTCGCCGTCTCTTGTTTGCTGGAGCTGGCGGAGTCTTTGGAGCAACCTGCGAGGGTGACGGAGAGCATAGCGGCGGTTGCAAGCACGGCGAATACTTTCGTGTATTTTTTGTAGATCATGTTTGAACTTCCTCCTTGGAGTCGGTATGGTTTCAGTCCCACGTGATCTTGCCGAGCACGACCGGGCGTTTCGCTCCGGTGGCAGACGGCAGATTTCCGGGTCTGCGATGGTACGTCTCATAACCAAGCACGGCAAACGCGACCGCTTCCTTGGCGTCGCTGGGGATGCCGGTGGCTTCCATTTGCGTCAAGATCGTGAGTTGCGGCAACTCGCGGCGCAGGCCGTCGAGCATCGCCGGGTTGTAGGAACCGCCGCCGCCCACGATCAGCTCGTCGATCGCGTGGTGCGGCAAGATGAAATCGCGGATGGCACCCGCAAACGTGCGCACCGTGAACTCGGTCGCCGTGGCGATCACGTCTTCGGCGCGAGACCCGAGAGCCAGGGCATCTTGCCACCAGCGTTCGACCATCTGCTCGCCGAACAGTTCTCGTCCAGTCGACTTCGGAGGCTGCAGGCTGAAGTACGGCATCTGAAGCCACGAAGCCAAGTAGTTTTCCAGCACTTGACCCTGACGCGCCATCCGGCCGTCTCGGTCATAGCGCAGGCGGCCTTCCGTAAAGCGGCTGACCAACCCGTCCACGATCATGTTGCCGGGCCCGGTGTCGAAAGCGACAGACTGTTCGGACGATGCTCCCCGCGGCAAGACGGTCAAGTTGGCGATGCCGCCGATGTTCGCGAGGATGCGCCCGCGATCGGGATGAGCGAACAGCAGCGCGTCGACAAACGGCACGAGCGGTGCTCCCTGCCCGCCAGCCGCCATGTCGCGCACGCGGAAATCCGCCGCGACGGGTCGGCCGGTTTTTTCCGCGATCACGGAGGCCTCACCGATTTGGAGAGTCGAGGTCACGGAATATCCCGCGATCTCCTCCGGAACCGGATGGTGATAAACGGTCTGTCCGTGTGATGCGATGAACATAATGTTTGTTATGTCTACTCCCGCCGACTTCGCGGCTTGCAACGCAGCATCGGCAAACACGTGCCCCAGCAAGAAATTCATCTGCGACACTTCCGCTGCCGTCACGTCGGGCTTAAACAAGCGGAAGATGCGGGTACGCACTTCGTCGGAAAACGGCACCGTCTCGAAATGGTCGAGACGCACAGACACGTGCGGCGGTTCTCCGGAGATCGTCGTAATCGCCACATCCACGCCGTCAACAGACGTGCCGGACATCAGCCCCATGCATCTGATCATCGCGCGACCTCCAGCGTGATCGGCAGTCGACCGACCAGTTTGCGTTTGCCAAAAAGCGCCTCCGCCGCCACGTCGATGCCCTCCGGCGTAAATTCATACACCGCCACGTGAGCGTCAAAGCCCTCGCAAACCGTCATGTCATACGGCGTGCGCATCGAGACGACCAAGCGCGGGATCGGCAAGCTCCGCATGTGGCGCAAGAGTTCCATCTGCCCTTCGGCGAGATGGGCGTTCAGCGTCCCAATCACGACTGCCTGACAGTCTGCCGCGGCTTTGACCGCTTCGGCGATCTCTTCCGCCGTCGGCGGGTTGGAGAGCTCCAAGCGCACCACGTTCGGGTGCTGGCGCTCGACGGCGGCGGCGAGCGGGTTGAGGAGGTAGCGCTCATCTTCGACCGGCGAGAGCGAGACGTTGCGCAAGTACACGACGGCGACGCGGTCTTCCGCGTTCAACGCGAGCGGCAAAGCACCGGGGCGAAGAGAGGTCAGCGTGACCGCCGACTCGTACACGGTGCGAGCCAGTTGGCGGTGTTCAACGGAGCCGACAACCGGATCGACCGTCAACTCGCCCCGCTCCAAGAGCTCGAAACGGGGCAACCAGTCCGCCCAGTTGGTGTACTTCTCCTTCAACGCGAGCACCCGGCGCACAGACGCTTCCAGACGCTCCGTCGTCAACTCGCCTTCTTCGACGCCGCGCAGAAACCGGGCGACCGCCCCCTCTTGCCAATCGTGCGTGTGCGAGATAAACGAGAGGTCGACGCCTGCAAGAAAGGCGCGGTACGTGCCTTCCACCGTGCCGATCGTATGCGCGATGGCGTGCATCTCCATGCAATCGGTCGTGATCACGCCGTCAAAGCCCAACTCCTCGCGCAGCAGTCCGGTGATCACGCGATGCGACAGCGTCGCCGGCGTGCCGTCCGGCTCGATTTCCGGAAACACCACATGCGCGATCATGATCGCATCAACGCCGGCTGTAATCGCTTTCACGAACGGAGGCAACTCGACGGCTACAAGCCTTGCCCGATCATGCGGGATCAGCGGCAGGGTGAGGTGCGAATCCAGCGACGTATCGCCGTGGCCGGGGAAGTGTTTCCCGCAAGCTGCCAGTCCGGCCGCTTGCAACCCTCGAATCGCTTCCACTCCGTATTCGCCGACGCGCTCCGGGTCTTCCCCGTAGGCGCGCACCCCGATCACCGGATTGCGCGGGTTGTTGTTGACGTCGAGCACGGGAGCGAGGTTGAAGTTGAAGCCGAGCGCCCGCAGTTCCCGTCCTGTCGCTTCCGCCACGTCGCGCACCCACTCCGGACGGCTCGCCGCTCCCAGCGCCATGTTGCCGGGAAACAGCGTCGTGCCCGCCCCGAGGCGGCGCACGATGCCGTTCTCTTGGTCCACGGAGATCAAGAGCGGATGTGCGTGCCCTGCGTCGTACGCGATTTTTTGCAACCGGGTATTGAGTTCCAGCACATCTTGCGGGTTGCCTACGTTGCGGGCGAAAAGGATCACGCCGCCGATGTGGTGTTCGCGAATCAGCCGCTCAATCTCCGGCGACGGCTCGGTTCCGTGAAAGCCGAACATCATCGTCTGGCCGATCTGTTGCTCCAGACGAAGCGTTGCAAGCTCAAGCGCCATGAGGCTCTCCCCCTTCGATGGCGAGGCGGGCGAATCCGTTGGCCGCTTCCAAGCGGCGCTCCGCTTCCTCGACAGTGCTTTCCGTCTTCAGCATCACCAGCGCGACCTTGGCGCGGCGTCCCGCCGCTTGCAAAGCAGTTTCGGCGGTCTCATGATCCACTCCGGTTGCGTTCATCAACATCCGGCAGGCGCGGTCGACCAACTTCACGTTCGTCGGCTTCACGTCGATCATCAAGTTGCCGTACGCTTTGCCCAGCCGCACCATCACGGCGGTGCTCAGCATGTTCAAGATCATCTTCTGCGCGGTGCCCGCTTTCAGACGGGTGGAGCCCATCAACACTTCCGGGCCGGTCGGCACTTCAATCGCCACGTCGGCGAGCTTGGAGATCTCCGCGTCGGAGTTGCACGACAACGCAATCGTGCCCGCCCCTGCGTCTTTCGCGCAAGTCAGAGCTCCCGCCACATACGGGGTACGCCCGCTGGCACTGAGTCCGACCACGATGTCGTCCGCGCTCAAGCCCTGCTTTCGCAGGTCATACGCCCCGGCGTCGGCGTCGTCCTCCGCGCCCTCGCGCGCTTCGACCACCGCGTCCATGCCGCCCGCCACCAAGCCGACGACCACGTCCGATTCAATGCCGAATGTCGGCGGGCACTCCGAAGCGTCCAGCACGCCGAGACGCCCGCTGGTGCCGGCCCCTATGTAGAGCAAGCGCCCTCCGCGACGAAGCCGTTCCACGATTCGATCGACCGCCTCGGCGATGCGCGGGAGAGCAGCTTCGACCGACTCCGCAACCGTACGGTCTTCGCGGTTCATCAACATGACAATTTCCAGCGCATTCATTTGATCCAAGGTGTCCGACTGCGCGTTGGTTTGTTCTGTAGCTAATTTTGCGATCGATTCCACGCTGCAAGACACTCCTTTCCTTCTATCGACCCTCCCGCGCCAAGCGCAAAGCGCCGAACACGGGAGGCTGCCCCGGCCGCAGTTCCACCGAATCCGGCAAGCGGGACGCAAGCAGTTCGATCAACGGACTGCCCGTTGAAAAAAGTCCCCCTGCCAACACGACGGGCACGTGCCGGGCGGTAAAGTTCATTTTTTTCAAAAGTGCGACGACGAGCGCCGCAAGTTCCCCGGCTCCGGAGTCGAGCAAGCCTTGCGCCACCGAATCTCCGGCAGCCGCCGCTTCGATCACCAAGCGCGCCAATTTCGCCACTTGTCCGCGAGAGGTCGATTCCCCGTAGACGATCGGCAACAGCTCCGTCGGCTCCTGCACGCCGTACGCGCTCAGGACGAGTGTAGACAGCAGCGTCTGCGGGTCGCGCCCGTCATACGCCCGCAAAACGGCGGTGATCGCCCGGCGTCCGAGATCGTATCCGCTGCCTTCGTCTCCCAACAGATACCCCCAACCTCCAACGCGGGCTTCAAGTCCTGCTGCGTTGCGGCCGTACGCGACAGAGCCCGTTCCGGCGATCAGCACGATGCCGGCGCGATTCTGGGCATCCGGAGGCAACCCGGCTTCCAGCGCGATACGGGCGTCATGGACGACCGACACCTGAGCGCCGGGCCATTGCGCCGCCGTCCATTGCTCCATGCGCACGCGATCCGGTTCGCGGTCGATCCCGGCGAATCCGAGACAAAGCGATGCGACATTCGCGTAAGACGGAACATGTGTTCGCACTTGCTCAAACAGGGCAAAAAGCGACTCCTCCACCCCGGCCCAGCCGTGATGGTTGATGTTCGAACCGGCCGTGGTCAGGTCGGCAAGAATCGTGCCGTCTTGGGTGACGGCGAGCGTTCGGGTCTTCGTCCCGCCGCCGTCAATGCCGATCAAGATGCGCATTCGGCCCACCTCCTAGCGGTACAGCTCGGCGTAGAGCTTGTAACGGTCGCCTCGGTACACCGACTTGACGTATTCGATCGGCTCGTCGTCTGCGTCGAACGTGGTTCGCTCGATCAGCAATACGGCCGATCCGGACGGAATGCCGAGGATGTCCGATTCCGTCGGTCGGGACAGCCCGACTTCAATCGCCTGCCGCGCATACCGAATGACGAGGCCGTACTTCTCTTCCAACAGCTTGTAGAGGGATGTGGAGTGCAAAGTTTCATTCTCCAACTCCGGGAAGCGATGCAAAGGCAGATGCGAAGTTTCGTACGCCATCGGTTTGTTGTCTGCGAGACGAACGCGCTCGAAAACAATCAATTGCCGATTCATCTCCGCGCCGATTCGCAGCTCCGCCGCGACGGCAGGAGTCGCTTCCTGCACCGTGACCGAGAGGATGCGAGAATCCGGCTTCAAGCCGCGGTTGCGCATGTCTTCGCTGAACGACGTCAGCTTGAGCAGCCCTTGGTTGAATTTCGGCTCCGCGACAAACGTACCCTTGCCCTGCTCGCGGACGAGCAACCCTTCCTTGACCATCTCCCCCAGCGCTTGGCGCACGGTCATGCGGGAAATGGCATAGTGGTCGGAAAGTTCACGCTCAGACGGCAACAAAGCGCCCGGTTGCAATTCGCCTTGCAGAATGGCGTTTGATAATTTTTCCTTCAATTGGTAGTAGAGCGGTATCGGGATGTTTTTGTTCAGCATCTGCTTCACCTAAGTTATAGAGGTCTATACCACTATATATTCTGACTTTCCACTCTATATCCTCCTGTGCAAGTTTATTTTTCGAGAGTTTTCGCGAAGTCTTGCACGTCCGGCGCGATGGTGAGCGGATCAGATTCCAGTGCGCTCAGTTTTGCGGACACTTGTTGGCGCAGTCCCGCCCGATTGGGATCGTTCGGCGCGGTTTGCGCGAGGTCGAGCGCGAGCAGTGCCGCCTCTCCTTCTGCGGAAAGCTTGTTCAGCCACGGGTCGATCTCCGCCAGCAACTCCGGGTTGTTGACGGTGGCGTGCACGTTTTTCGGAAGATCGCGCAGGGTTTCCAGTTCTGTACGCAAAGCAGAAACGGCGGCGGAATCGGTGCCGTTCGCTCGATAAGCCTCGACTTTTTTTCCAAAGTCGGGGTTGCTCTCGCTGTGTACCGGGCTCTTGCGGGCGTAGGCGGCGAACGTCCGAAGCGGTTGCGGATCGGAAACGCCGGGCAGAGCTTGGATCGCCTGCTGCCAAGCGGCCTCCGGGTTGTAGGACGCCGGGTGATCGAGGTAGTCGCCAATGGTGGCGAGGGCGATCTTGGACGCTTCCGGCTGCAGCATCGGGTTGGCGAGCCATCCTGCGGTGTGAGAGTTGAGGTCGGCGTCGCGGCCTTCGAGCGGCCCGAGGAAGAGTTGCGGTTTTTTCTGAATCGAGTAGGTGAAATCGTTCACGGGAAAGTTGTCCCAGACCAGCGGTTTGCGTCCCAACAGGCGGGCGGCTTCGTCGGCTTGCGACGAGGTGATGCGCGGCGAGAGAATTTTCTCCCCCGTCCAGATCACTTGCACTTGCTCGTGGAGGGCGGTGCGCAGCGTCTGCCAGTACGGGTTGTCTTTCAAACCGCAGTACGTCGTCGGCGCAAACCACAGCTTGAACTCGGGGTCGCGTGATTGTTCCGTCTGCAGCAACCAATTGGCGAGTTCCGCGTGCGCCTTCGCCAAGTCGCCGCCGTATGCGCTCTGATCTGCCGCTTGCAGTTGGTCTTGCACATCGTCAAACGAGAGCAAGACCGTATGCACGCCCATCGCGCGCAACTGCTCGACTTTTGCCGCCAATTTGTCACGGTCTGCTTGCGACGAGCAGGTGATCGCGGCTTTTACCATCTCCGGCGTGGTCTGCTCCCCCGGCAAGGGTGCCGGCAGCCCCGGCGAGACGGAATAGACGAACGTCACTCCGTCCGCCTTGGCTTGGCTCACAAGCGTTTGCATCCGAGACGCTTCCGCCTCCGGATAGAGATCACCCCAACGCAGGCGTTGGTAAGGATCGTCCTTGGGGGCGTAGACGTAGGTGTTGTAGCGGTGCTTGCCGAGGAACGAGAGCATGTCCAGGCGCTGTTCTTGCGTCCACGGCTTTCCGTAAAAGCCCTCGATCACGCCGCGCACGGCGAACGAGGGCGAAATTTTTGACGCCTCGGTTGCGGACGGCGTTGTGGATGGAGCAACTGCCAACGGCGTTTGCGCTCCGTCGGAGCAACCTGTGCTTCCAGCCAAAACAACCAGTCCCGCCAACCCCGCCAACGCAAGAACTCCCGCCCCAAGTCCCCTTGCCGATTTCATTCCATTCCCCTCCTCTTGTGGTGCCCATTTCCTTTTTTCAACGGAAGCATTGAAATTCCTCTCCGCAAAAAACGAGAAAAAGCCGACTCGCGAGGAGCCGACTTTTCAAAATCGCATTCGACGTTGCACGCAACCTGCGGGAGTTACATCTGGTACGCGTTCACCAACGACATCCCCGCGTAGTACGCGTTCAAAATCTGATCATACGACCAGCCTTGCGCGCCGAGGCTCGAAGCCCCGTACTGACTCATGCCGACGCCGTGACCGTTGCCGCCGCCGTAGAACGTGACGGAGATCAAGTTGCCGTTCGCGTCGCGGTTGATGTCAAACGTCGCAAACGCCGACGGGAGGATCGTGTAGTTTTTCAAAACATACGCCGGGTCATACGCCGTGGAGCCGCCCTTTGCGCGTTGCAACGACACGTCTGCACCGCCGGTGTACGCTTTGTTCGGGCGAATCGTGAAGCGGATGTTGTATTCCTTCTCGATCTTGTACGTGCCCGTGCTGCCGACGATCACCAGTTCCATCATGTTGCCGCCGCTGCCACGCTTCGAGACGTACAAATTGCTCACTTGGCCAACCCCGCCCGCCGGAATCGGCTTGGAGACGAAGTTGCCGTTCGCATCCAGCGTCAAGATCGCCGTCGGGTCGGCTTTGTAGCGATCCGAGAGGTTGCTGTCGATCGTGTTCTGCAACTCCGTTGCCGAGAACCCGACTTTCCAGCGGAAGTAGTACGATTCGGAATCATAGCCCGTCAAGGACAAGTCTTTGTAGAACGCGCCCAGCGCCGCTTCATCCTGCGTGTTGAGGTTGAGCAGTTGGCCCGGTTGCGCCGGGTCGTACACGTAGCTTTTCGCGTTCAAGTACGGAAGCGGCGTGCCCGGGAACGCGCCGTCGCCGTCCGCCCAGACTTCATGCTTCGCCGCGCCGTAGCCGCCGGACGTCGAGTAGTAGCGGGCGTCCACCAGCGCGTCTCCGCTCTTCATGATCAAGCCTTTGGTTTCTTCCACCGCTTGCGAAGTCAGGTCGTTCTCCGCGCTGTTGTTGTACACTTGGCTGAGTGTCGAGTCGTCGACATGGAATCCCTTTGCCGCATACCGGCTGCTTTCGTAATCGCCGAGCGCGTAGGTGCGCGCCGCCACGCTTTGCGCTTTCAGCGCTTCCAGGCCAAACGAAGCCGGCATTTCAGACGGCACCACTTGGCGCAGGTAGTCTTCCAATTGCACTTCGTTGATCAGTTGCAGTTTGCCCGCCGTCGCGGACGGAGTGATTTCAAAATCCCCGCGGTAGGCGGGATACCCGTAGGCGCGCTTAAATGTCAGGATCTGCACCGGTACGCTGCTCGAAGCCGGGTACACATAGAGTCGGTTGTTGGTCGCATACAGGTCTTGTCCGTTTGCCGAGACATGCGTGCCGTCCGCGCCCGGCACCAGCGCCACGTTCATTCCGGCTGCGATGTCGGTGCTCCAGTTGCCTTTTTTGTCCACGACTTTCAGACCGCCCGCCGAGGCGAAGTCCAAACGCGTGTGATCCAGCGACGCAAAGCCGTTGTTGTTGATCCCGACGCGCATCGTGTTCACCGGCGTCTTGCCTTCCAGCAGCACGATGTTCCCTTGTCCCGCGCCGTCATAGTATACGCTTACATTCTCTGCGCCGACCGAAATGTCTTGGAACGATTGCGGCGCAAGCGTCCCGTTCTCTACGCGAAATACCGAGTACGAATTGGAAAGTTGCAGATTGCCGTGCAATTCCAAATCCAGCGTGCGCGCCGAGGTGTTTTTCGCCATGATCTTCTCATGGTAGTACGGTGCGACCTCCACATTCCCGCGGAAGTCTACGATCCGAGAGCCTTTCGCTTTGAAAGACACGAACTCCCCCGGTTCGGCCACGAACGATTTGTTGTTCGTGTAGAATTGTTCCGCCTTGCCGTTTGCAATCACGTTGTACGTGTAGTCGGACCCGTTGCGGTCCACCGTAACGACCAGTGCATGCTCGACGCTGTCCATCACAGGATTGTTGTCAGCCGCCCAACTGCCACTCGGAAACACAAGTGAAAACGTCAACGCGGATACAGCCAAGATCCCCGTTCCTCTCGCCATGGACTACCCCTCCCTTTTTTCATTTGGTGATGATTTGGTGGTGGTCTATACCACCTCTTCCACTCTTCTCCAATCTTTCTGAAAATTCCTGCTGAAGGAATTAAAAAAGAACCCCGTCCGCAGTTGGACGAGGTTCCGAGAGTTTTGCTTACGGTTATAGGGCTTGCAAAGCGATTCTTAGTAAGTGGTCAGGTATTGGTTGCGCTCCCACTCGTGAACGGTGGTGCGGAACATATCCCATTCGATTTGTTTCATTTCAACGAAGTGGGTCACGACGTGTTCGCCGAGAGCTGCGACGAGCAGTTCGTCTGCGATCAGCTCGTCGATCGCTTCCTTGAGGTTTGCCGGCAGCGAGAGGATGCCGTTCTCAAGGCGTTCTTCTTCGTTCATGACGTAGATGTTGCGGTTGACTGCGTCTTGGAGCGGCAGTTCACGACGGATGCCGTCCAGACCTGCTTGGAGCATCGCAGCCAGTGCGAGGTACGGGTTGCAAGCCGGGTCCGGGTTGCGGACTTCGATGCGGGTGCCCATGCCGCGGGACGCCGGGATGCGGACGAGCGGCGAACGGTTCTTCGCAGACCAAGCGATGTAGCACGGTGCTTCGTAGCCCGGAACCAGACGCTTGTAAGAGTTGACGGTCGGGTTGGTGATCGCTGCAAAGCCGCGAGCGTGCGAGAGGATGCCTGCCAAGTAGTGTTTCGCGGTTTGCGACAGGCCGAGTTCGTCGGATTCGTCGTAGAACGCGTTCTCACCGTTTTTGAACAGGGATTGGTGGCAATGCATGCCGGAGCCGTTGATGCCGAAGATCGGTTTCGGCATGAAGGTCGCGTGCAGGCCGTGCTTGCGAGCGATGGTTTTGACGACCAGTTTGAAAGTCATGATGCTGTCCGCAGAGCTGACTGCGTCTTCGTATTTGAAGTCGATCTCATGTTGACCGACTGCAACTTCGTGGTGAGAAGCTTCGATTTCAAAGCCCATTTCTTCGAGGGTGAGCACGATTTCACGGCGGCAGTTTTCGCCGAGGTCAACCGGTGCCAAGTCGAAGTAGCCGCCTTGGTCGTTCACTTCGGTGGTCGGGTTGCCCTTCTCATCGAGCTTGAACAGGAAGAACTCCGGCTCCGGACCTACGTTGAAATCGGTGAAGCCCATTGCGCGAGCGTCGTTCATCGCTTTCTTCAAGATGCCGCGCGGGTCGCCCGGGAACGGAGAGCCGTCCGGCATGTAGATGTCGCAGATCAGGCGGGCCACTTTCCAGCCGTTTTCGGTTTCCCACGGGAACACGAGCCAGGTGGAGAGGTCCGGGTAGAGGTACATATCGGATTCCTCGATGCGAACGAAACCATCGATGGAGGAGCCGTCGAACATCATTTTGTTTTCCAGAGCTTTGTCAAGCTGGGAAACCGGAATTTCAACGTTTTTGATAACGCCGAGCAGGTCGGTGAACTGCAGGCGGATATAACGGACGTTTTCTTCCTTGGCCAAGCGTTTGATGTCTTCAGCGGTGAAATTGCGCTTCATGGTCTTCTGCTCCTCCTCGACCCCGTCCTCTCCGGGAGTCAAACCTCCAGACGGACGGTGGTTCTATGTTTGTTAGTGGAAAAACCGCGACAGGTCGCCGGCGTTGAACGTGTTGCTGTGCACACCGTTGCGGCCGGGTCTGTGCAGAATTTCCTTTTTCAACAGATCGCGAAGTTCGCGGTCCGAAAGGTCCTTCTTGACCTCCTTGACCATCTTAGCCTGCTCCTTCTCACTGACAGGCAGCAATTCGGACGTCGTCTTCGCAGTCCCCAGGACCGTCTTGATCCCCGCGATGTTCAAACCCTGCTCGATAAGTTTCTTGATCTCCAGCAGCCGCTCCACATCGTTGAAAGAGAACAATCGTTGGTTTCCTTCCGTCCGGGCCGGGCACACGAGCATGTGCTGCTCATAGTACCGAATCTGGCGGGCCGAAAGGTCGGTCAGCTTCTGGACGATGCCTATAGGAAACAGGGCGAGGTTGCGGCGAATTTCATCGTTCATGTTCACCAGCGCCTCTCTCTAAGATACCCCCATTATATGCGTGTCAGGCATATCTGTCAACGCATGTTAGATAAGTTGACATGGATTTTTGTAAAAAAGACCAAGGCGCCTCTCCCCCTTGGTCTTTTTCCCTGTGTCCTTCCACTCTATGCAAGAAGCGCCTAGAGGTGTCCCGCTGCCTTCAAGTTGGCGACGGCGCTCAACACGGCGATCTTGGTATGCTGATACGTCAAACCGCCCTGCATGAAGCCGATGAACGGTTCGCGAATCGGGCCGTCCGCCGAAAGCTCAATCGAAGAGCCTTGGATAAACGCCCCCGCCGCCATGATCACTTCGTCGGCATAGCCCGGCATCGCCCACGGCTCCAAGTTGACGTGTGAATCGACGGGTGCGGCCGATTGGATCGATTGGCAGAATCCGATCAAGCGCTCGCGGGTGCCGAGGCGCACCGCTTGAATGATGTCGGTGCGGCGCGCCTGCGCGGACGGATGCGTCACCATCCCCAGCTCTTCAAAAAGCGCCGCGGCAAAAACCGCCCCTTTGAGCGCTTCTCCCACGATGTGCGGCGCCAAGAAAAAGCCTTGGAACAGCGCACGGTTCGTACCGAGCATCGCCCCTTGCTCCGCTCCGATGCCGGGCGACGTCAACCGGCAAGACGCGCGGTGCACGAGATCGGCGCGCCCGACGACATAGCCGCCGGACGGCGCGAGACCGCCGCCGGGATTTTTGATCAGCGAGCCGACGACGAGATCGGCTCCGACTTCGGTCGGTTCCGTTTTTTCCGTGAATTCGCCGTAGCAGTTGTCGACGAACACCACGACATCCGGCTTGATCTCTTTGACGAACTTGATCATCTCGCCGATTTCGGCAACCGGGAACGACGAGCGCCACGAATAGCCGGCCGAGCGCTGGATGCCGATCATCTTGGTGTTCGGCTTGATCTTGCGGGCGACTTCCTCGTAGTTGACTTTGCCCGCCTCGGTCAGCGGCACAAAGTCAAAGCCCACGCCGAATTCCCGCAGCGAGCCTTCGCCCTCTTCGCCGCGCACGCCGATCACTTCCTCCAGCGTGTCGTACGGTTTGCCGGTGATGTAGAGCAGTTCGTCGCCGGGGCGCAGTACCCCATAGAGCGCAAGCGAGATCGCATGCGTGCCGGAGACGATGTGCGGCCGCAACAGCGCGGATTGGGCCCCGAACGCTTTTGCATACACCACTTCCAGCGTTTCACGGCCGGCGTCGTTGTGTCCGTACCCCGTCGACGAAGCAAAGTGGAAATCCGCCACTTTCTCCTCTTGGAACGCTTGCAGAACTTTGGCTTGGTTGTAGAGCGCCACGTCTTCGATATGGCGGAATTGGTCGGCGATGCCCGCTTCAATCTTGGACGCGAGCTGCATCCAAGCCGGGTCTTTCAACAGATTCATGAACGACAAAATAAAGTCTCTCCTATCCCGGTTGTCTAGTCTGTATCAGTAGTTGCGCGCTCGGTTACGAGGAGATCCCCTTTCCCCGAGACGCTTCTTCGTGAGTCAAATTCGCTTTGACACGCTTGAGCTGCGCGACGAGGATGCCCTCGACGATGATCAGCATAAACCACGACGAAATCTTCTCCGGGTGGACGAAGTGCCAACCGCGGGCTTGGTCGGGATACTGCCACGCGCCGTAGAACGTCGCGATGTTCTCCGCGAAATAGACAAACAGCCCCACGAGGAAAAATCCGAGCACCAGCGGCATCTTGCGCACGCGTCCGCGCACGGTGAAGAGAATCTGCGTGCGCCAGAACACCGCCAGCACCGCAAGCAGGATCCACCAGCGGTAGTCTCCGATGTACGGATGCGTGAAAAAGTTCAGATACCCCGCCGCCGCGACCGGCAACGCCAGCCACCACTTCGGGTAATACGCGAGGTTCATGTCGAGCCGCCGCCACGCTTGGCAGACGTAGCTCGCGACGCTCGCATACATAAAGCCGCTGTACAGCGGCACACCCGCGATTTTCGTCAGCGCGGGCTCCGGATACGCCCAAGAGCCCATGTGGACTTTGTACAGTTCAAGAGCCAGTCCCAACAAGTGAAACACGCCGATGACTTTGACCTCGTCCTTCGTTTCAAGCCCGGTCTTGTACAGGATGACTTGCATGATCAGGCAGCCGAGCAGCAGGAAATCATAACGCCCAAGCCCCGGAATGTGCACAACGTGCGACACCGCCAGCAAACCGAAAATGCAGACGGCAAACAGACAAGACATCGCTTCGTGATACGTAAAAAACGCCAAGTCCAGCACCCCGTTCCGCAAGCGAGACGGGGAGGACGGCGAATGGGATGCCTTCGACGCGCTCATGATGCCCTCCTACGATTCCTTCCGTTGCCGACGTCGACAGAAGCGCCGCTTCTAGTGCAACACATCGTCCGACTCCGGCGTCGTGAAGTCGAAGTACAACTTCTTGACTTCCTTGGGCGGCACGACTTCTTCCGCTTCTTGGAGGAAGTAGACGCTCAGCTCATCCGCCAGGCGTTGCGGAACTTCCGCTTTCAGATAAGTGCCCGACTCGCGGTGCTCTTCTTCAAAAATCCGCCCCTCGCGGTGCACTTGCGCCGTCAGCGCCGCTTCCTTATAAGGAACTTCCACCGTCACGAGCAGATGGCGAACGCCCGCGAGGTCGTTCGCTTTTTCCATCAGGGTGTCCAGCCCGTCGCCAAGCGTCGCCGACACGCGCACC
This sequence comes from Tumebacillus flagellatus, assembly GCF_000714935.1. Lineage (GTDB taxonomy): Bacteria > Bacillota > Bacilli > Tumebacillales > Tumebacillaceae > Tumebacillus > Tumebacillus flagellatus. Next base: position 12,265 of record NZ_JMIR01000011.1, on the reverse strand, counting down.
GTCTCCGTGGAGTTCGGGTCGTTGCCGATCCACGCGCCGGGCACGAGGTCGATTTTGTTGAACACGGTGAGGATCGGACGGTCGAGGACTTTCAGCTCTTGGAGCACGTCGTACACAGTCGCCATCTGCACGTCAAAACCCGGATGGGAAGCGTCGACGACATGCACGATCAAATCCGCCTCGGCGGTCTCTTCCAGCGTCGAACGAAACGCGCGGATCAACGAGTGCGGCAACTGCTGAATAAACCCGACCGTATCGGAAAAAATCGCCGTCTTGCCGTCGGGCAACTGCACTTGCCGCGTCGTCGTGTCCAGCGTGTCGAACAGTCGGTTGCGCCCTTCGGCTACTTCCCGGTTGCCGTTGCCGTAGCGCTCGACGATCGCTTTCATCAGCGTGGATTTGCCGGCGTTGGTGTAGCCGACAAACGCGATGACGGGAATCTCTTGCTTTTTGCGGCGTTTTTTGTGCAAGTCACGGTGTTTGCGCACTTCGTCGAGCTGGCGGGAGAGTTCGAGGATGCGCCCGCGGATGTGCCGGCGGTCGGTCTCCAGTTTCGTCTCCCCCGGTCCCCGCGTCCCGATGCCGCCGCCAAGACGCGACATCGCCGCCCCTTGACCGGTTAAGCGCGGCATGAGGTAATGCAATTGCGCGAGTTCCACTTGCAGCTTGCCTTCGCGGGTTTTCGCCCGCATGGCGAAGATATCCAAGATCACCTGCGTGCGGTCGAGGACGCGGCACGACAGAGCGTTTTCCAAATTGCGAACGTGCTTGGGCGACAGTTCCGAGTCGAACACGACGACGTCGATGTTCAATTCGCCGATCACGGCGTTCAATTCCGCCAGTTTGCCCTTGCCGATGTAGGTGGCCGGGTCCGGCAAGTCGCGGTTTTGAATCAGTTCGGTCACGACTTCGGCGCCGGCGGTTTCCACCAGCCCTTTGAGTTCCGTGAACGCCATCTGCCAAATTTCGTCGTCATGGCGGGCGAGTTTCAACCCGACCAAAACGGCGCGCTCGGTGCGCCCTTGATTGTCATACAGTTCATGCATGTGCATCACCCTCAACTTTCCTCCCCATTCTACCACATCTCTTTCATCATGAAAAAAGGACGGCTTCCTGCGCCGCCCTTTCCCGTTTTCACCTGTTTATCTCCCTGCACGACGACGGCGCATGAACGTCGGAATCGCGCCGACGATCGCTCCGATGATCGCGATCCAAACCAATGCCACCACCGAAAGTTTGAGCAACTTCCACAACACGACAGCCACCAGCAGACCGATGATGATCCCCATTGTCCGCCACCTCCATTTCGGATTGTGAAGGTAGTTTTTCCAGAAACCTCCGTTTCATGCAATTGATTCGGCTTCCGAATAAAACTGTACTTTTGGGCAGGTGCTCACAGAGGTGGGTTTCGCTAGTATAGAGGTACGACCTTTTTTTACCCTACACCTATTTATGTTGGCAGAGACGGAACTTGTCTCTGCTCTTTTTTTGTATACTTATGTAGAGAGAAGGAGGCGGCGCGGGATGATCGATGCGCACTTGCATGTGGAGATGTATCCGGATGAAGAGTTGGAGTCGTTGATCGAGACGTGGCGCGAGGGCGGAATCGAGAGCGTGGTGGCGGTGTCCACGGGGTTGCGGTCGTCGTATCGGACGCTGGAGTTGCAAGTGCGGTACCCGGACTTCGTGCGGGCGGCGGTCGGGATGCACCCGGAATACCCCGTGCCGCCGGAGCGCGACGTGACCGAACTGCTCGCGTTGATCCGGCAAGAACGGCATCGACTGGTCGCCGTCGGCGAAGTCGGGTTGCCTCATTATGAAGTGGAGAAGCTTGGAGCCGGCGCGTTGGAAGCGTGGACGGAGCTCTTGGGGACGTTTGCCGAAACCGCTCGGGAGCACGACCTGCCGCTCGTGTTGCACGCCGTGCATAACAAAGCCCCGCTCGCGTTTCAAGCGCTTCAGCGCCACGGCGTAACGCGTGCGCACTTTCATTGGCTGAAAGCCGCTCCGGACGACTTGCAGCAGATTCTGGACGCCGGGTACTACGTGTCGGTGACGCCGGACGTGTGCCACCGCGAGCGGGATCAACGCTTGGCGAGCCTGGTCCCGCTCCCCCAACTCTTGCTGGAAACGGACGGGCCGTGGCCGCATGAGGGGCCGGTGTTCGGCGGGCGCAGGACGACGCCGCTATTTCTCCAGGAGATGGTTGGACCGGTGGCGCGATTGAAACACCTCATGCCCGAAGAGTTGGTGCGCCGCGTGCGAGGGAACACCGCCGCCTGCTACCGCTTTGAACCCCGTTTGTAAAAAAGAACCATCCCGCGCCTCGGTGACGGAGATGGTTCTTTTTGGGTTGACGTTTTGGCTTACAGGGTATCTACGTTCACAACTTCTGGTTCGCCAACCAGGTTTCCGCTCTTTTGATTTCCACGCCCATCTGCCCGAGGAGCAGGAGTCTGAACATGCGGAAGTCGGCGCGCAACGACCATAGCGGGTACGTGAACGTGGCGGGGCGGTTTTTCTCAAGGAAGAAATGGCTGAACCAAGCCGGGCCGTAGCCGAGCACCGGAACCAACAGCAACCACCACCATGCCTGTTGCCAGAGAATCCAAACCAGAAGCACCACCACGCCGAACGTGCCGACAGCATGCCAAATTCGGGTGGAGCGTTTCATGTGTTCGCTGACGTAATAGACCCAAAACTCTTCATAAGAGCGATACATCGGCACGCCTCCTCTTCGTTTTGTTCCCAGAATACCAAACCTTGCACCTAAATAAAATATTTGTCGGAAAGGGTCGATTCCCTCTTGCCTTTCCTCTATTATTTTTATATTATTCTGATAAAGGCAACGCCACATTCCACGACGGGAGGAACTAGAAGATGCTTACGTATGATGATGTTCAAAAACTCTTGCATCTTGTCGACAAATTGATCGCCTCTGAAACGGAAACCGAGGTCAACACGTGGTATGATCAAGCGATGCAAGTAATGCAGGCCCGCGGTGTGATGATGGCGTAGTTTTTTCAATCTTACCAAAACCTTACCAAAATAGAACAGGGACCGCAGCCGGTGCTGGGGTCCTTTTTTTGTCAGGCCGAAGTTGACTAGCCTCCGTGCCAGCAGCAGTCCTCCGGATTTTTGTCAACGAGGAACCCGTGGAAGGCCGTTTGGCGCAGTTGGTGCATTTCGGTGATGTCGCGGTATTGAACGCGGCAACAGAGCCGGGGCTGGATCTCTTGCACCGCCCCGTTGCGGCGGATGTGGATGCGGGCGGCAATTTCAGTGAAAGCGGCCGCTTCTTCCGGGGTGATCCCCTGCTCGACGGTGCCCACCGGCTTGGCGGGAACCGTCGGAAAGTGCAGTCCCAGCACCAGCGCAAACGGCGGGTCGGGACGATAGCCCAAGATCAAGCAGTCGATCTCGTGCGGGACTTTGATCTTGATCCAATCCTTGGAGCGCAAGTTCGGGGTGTAGAGCGAACCCACGCGCTTGGCGACGATGCCTTCCAACCCGCGGGCTTTCGCTTCGGCGTAGAGACGCTTGCCCTCGCCGCGCAGATACGGCGGCACCATCAGGACACCGGAAGTTCCGGTGCACATCTCCCGCAAGCGTACTTTACGCTCTTGGAGTCGTGTCTGAAACTGCTCCCTCCCATTGCTTATCAGCACGTCCAGCGCGACGAACGTGACCGGATGGCTGACGAGCGCTTTTTGGATCGAAACCGAGTTGGTGAGGCGCAAACGGTGCAAGTAGGCGTCGAACACCGGACGGCCGTTTTGCAACACGATGCCCTCGCACGCCAGCACCACCGTCTCGTCCCGCACTTCTTCCGCCGCGTCTCGTGTTTCCGGAAGCTGCTCCGTCACGCGGCGTCCGAATCTCGTATACGCCTCCACGCGGCCCCCTTGCTTATGCAGGAGCAGATGCCGCCCCCACTTCACGTCAAACCAATAGTTCTCATCGTCGAACGGTTGCTCTCCAAAACTCGCCAACATCGGCGAAATCGGCTGTAACCAGTGATTTTCCAAGTGCGCGGTCACGACCCCTCTGCGTTTTGTCTTCCAAAGTGTACCGCCTCCCTGTATGATGATCAGGGAGGTGATTTTTATGTGGCATCGTCATTTCGGGGTGTACGGAATTTGCTTGGACGAACAGAGCGAGCGCTTGCTCGTCATCCGCAAAGCGGCCGGTCCCTATCGCGGCCGGTACGACTTGCCCGGCGGCAGTCTCGATCCGCAAGAGTCGCTGTTGGAAGCGATCACACGCGAGTTTCGAGAAGAGACCGGACTACATGTCCAAGTACGGAAGACAATCGGCACGGCGGATGTGCTCGTGCGCTTTCCGTTCCGTGAGACGACACACACGCATCACATCGCGGTATTCTACGAAGTGACACCGGAGGAACAGGCGGCAAGCGCCCCTGTCTCCCAATGGCTCAACAAACCAAACGGCACAGAAGCCAACGATTCCGCCGGATTGACTTGGGTTGCGCTTGACGAGTTCACAGACGCCAACACCTCACCCCTCGTGCGCCTGGCGCTGCGTTTTGTTCAGGAAGATGTCCTCTCATCGGAGATGGAACGCTTTGAGGAGTGGGACGCTTATTAAAAAAACCGCACCACGTTCATGCGGCGGGGTGCGGTTTTGTCTGTTTTTATGGCGTTTGGGTCGGCAGGTAGACGTCCACCGTCGTTCCGACGTTCAACGTGCTCCGGACGACCATCTTGCCGTGATGTTCGGAGATAATCTTATAGGAGATCATCAAACCGAGGCCGGTGCCTTTTTCCTTCGTGGTGTAAAACGGCTCGCCGAGTTTGGGGATGCGCTCTTCCGGGATCCCTTGCCCCTCGTCGACGACGCGCACGCGCAACCGTTCGGACGACGCCAGATACTCGACGCCGAGGCGAATCACGCCGCCGTTTGGCATCGCTTCGATGGAGTTTTTGAGGATGTTGATAAACACTTGCTTCAATTGATTCTCTTCGCATTGGATCAGCGGGATGTCCTGCGCGGCGGTGAGTTCGATCTGGATGTTGTTCAAGATCGCTTGCGTCTCGACCAGCGCGATGATGCTCTGCAAGAGGGTCACGATGTTTTTTTCTTGGAAATGCACCGCTTGCGGCTTGGCGAGGACGAGGAATTCGTTGATGATCAGCTCGATGCGGTCCAGTTCGGAGAGCATGATCGTGAAGTATTCGTCCTTGGCGCCCTTGGTGTCGCGGATCAATTGCACAAAGCCCTTGATGGCGGTCAACGGGTTGCGAATTTCATGCGCAACCCCGGCGGCGAGTTGGCCGACGACCGAGAGCTTGTCCGACTTGCGCAGCAACTCTTCGGTGCGGCGGCTTTCCGTGATGTCCTTGCCGATGGAGTAGATCCCGACCGTCTCGCCGCCGACCATGATCGGGAAATGGCGGACGCCGAGCTCAAACTGCTCGCCGTCTTTGCGCAGGACGTTCATTTCGAAGCTTTGGTAGTGTCCATCGACCGAAGCCGCCACGTGGAAGTTGACTTTTTTCCGCTCATCGGGAATGACGAGTTCGGCGAACGGGCGGCCCTTCACTTCCACGGAGGAATAGCCGAAGATGCGCTCCGCCTCCGGATTGATGGAAAGGATCTCGCCCGCGAGGTTCAGCGAAATCAACGCGGACGGGTTGTGTTCGTACAGCGAGCGCAGTTCTTCCGTATACGCTTGCAAGTTTCGCGACATGGAATTGACCCGGTCGGCCAACTCTCCCAACTCGTCCTTGGTGCGCAAGTCGATGCGGGCTTCGAAGTTGCCCCGCGCCATGTCGTTGACTTTGCGCAAGATCTGCTGCACGGGACGCACGACGATTCGCGCGATCACATATCCCAACACGAACACCGCCGCCAGCATGATCAAGGAAATCACCGTGTTGCGCAACAGTTGTTGGTTCAAAACGGTTTGGATTGCCGCATAATCGGTGACGAGGCCGAGGACGTACGGATTCTTGCTGGTTTGGACGGGAATGTAGTTTTTGATCACCGCCTTGCCGTTAACGGTGGTCTTCCACGTGACGATCTGCCCCTTGGAGGACGCTTCTGCGATTTTGGCGGCGTCTTGCGGGTCTTGGTAGGTGTAGTTCCCAAAGAAGATCGGCCGGTTCTGCAACTGAATGTACTGCGCGTTGTTGATGTTGGTGACGATCGGCGCTTTGCCGAACGATTTCGGGTTGAAGCCGGTGATCTCCAGCATCTCCGTGTTGTTCGTCAGCGTCCGGTCGACGATCGCCTGCGCGCCGGTCAACTTCTCGTACTGCCGAATGTACGTGTCGTTGACGTACGGATCGATGATGTAGTTCGTCGTGCCGTCGTAGTAATAGCCCCACTTGTCAACTTGCGTGGGGTCGGCGGACGCGACGTCGATCGGGCCGGCCCAATAATGCGGAAGCGCCTGCCCCTCGGAAACGTGAACGTCCTCACCGCGCAACAGTTGCTCCATCGCCTCGCGGAAGACGCCCCATTCCTTCGTGCTCAAGTTGATCTCTTTGGGATCGGACGACTTCAGACCGACGATGTCGTCTGCTGTTTTCTTGAAAAGCGTGATATGCGAGATTCCCAATTGGCGGCTGAGCTCCACCAACTGTTCATTGGTCACCTTGTCAATGTCGGGATCGAGCGAGGCTTGGGCTGCGATGGCGGCTGAACGCAGACGTTCACCAAGAAGTTCTTCTACATATTGAGAGCCTTGCTCCGACTGCTCCATCGCAATTCCAATCTCGCGGGCGATCCCCTCCATCTGTTCGCGCTGTTCATTGATCAACACGCCGCGCGTGTTGTAATAAAAAAGCGCGTTGTTGAGGATCAGTATCGACGAGACCACAATGGTGAAGAAAATCGCCAGTTTGCGTTTGATCGACAATCCCATGCCTCCCTTCCACAATCAACTTCGACTTCATTCGACAAACTGGAATCGCTCTCCTCTTTCTCAAAACCGATTCGAAAAGGTTCCCAATTCTCCAAATTTAGGATCATTTCAATTCGAAGAAAGAATGCATTCATATGGAGTAGAAAAAAAGAGTTTGTCTTCGAAAAAGCGAGACAACTTGCAATAGAAAAAAGAATCCCGAAAAGTGTAACCCTTCTCAATTTTGAGTGTCTTATGGTATGCTACAACTCGTTGAGAACAGAAAGATAAACTGATGTAGCAATTTACTTAGGGGGTATACTTAGATGCAAGCTAAAAAATGGTTCTCCATCGGCCTTGCCGTGACCATGCTCTCCAGCGTGGCACTCGTAGGTTGCGGCAACAACGACTCCAGCTCCGGCGACAGCTCTTCCTCCGGCGGCAGCAAAGACGAACAAGTCATCAACCTCGCACTCGGTGACGAAATCCCGTCCCTCGACGTGTCGAAAGCGACCGACAACATCGCATTCCGTGTCCTCGGCCAAATCGACGAAGGTCTGACCCGCGTTGACAAAAACGGCAAAGCACAGCCGGGCGTTGCGAAAGACTGGCAAGTTTCCTCTGACGGCCTGACCTACACCTTCAACCTCCGCGACGACGCGAAATGGTCTGACGGCACCCCGGTCACCGCAGGTGACTTCGAATATTCCTGGAAGCGCACCCTCGATCCGAAGACCGCATCGCAATACGCGTTCATGGTCGCTTGGGTCAAAGGCGGCGACGCATACAACCAAGGCAAAGGCACTGCTGACGAAGTCGGCGTAAAAGCGAAGGATGACCACACCCTCGTCGTCACCCTCGACCACCCGGTTCCGTTCTTTGCAGAACAAATGGCCTTCCCGCTCTTCTTCCCGCAGAAGAAGGACTTCGTAGAAAAGCAAGGCGACAAAAACGGCGCCGATGCGGACAAAGTCATCTCCAACGGTCCGTTCAAGCTCACCGACTGGACGCATGAGCAATCCGCTACCCTCGTGAAGAGCGACAACTACTGGGACAAAGCGAACGTGAAACTGGAGAAAGTTAACTACCAAGTGGTTAAAGACTCCGGCGCGCTCGAAAACCTCTACGAATCCGGTCAACTCGACCGCATCGGCCTCGTACGCGACCAAGTAGACCGTTACAAAGACAAGCCGGAATACGTGGTCATCCCGGAACTGACCAACGGCTACTTCCAGTTCAACGAGAAGAACAAAGTCTTCACCAACGCAAACATCCGCAAAGCGTTCACCTACGCAGTTGACGGCGACCAATACGCGGACATCGTGTACCACAACGGTACCTCCGGCGCTACCGGCTTCGTTCCGACCGGCACCTCCAACGGCAACGGCGGCGACTTCCGCAAAGACAACGGCGACCTGATCAACCGCAAAGAAAACGGACCGAAAGCGAAGGAATTCCTCGCTCAAGGTCTCAAAGAGCTCGGCCTGACCGAACTCCCGCACCTCAAGCTGCTCTCCGACGACGGCGACGTCTCCAAGAAAGCATCTGAGTTCATCAAAGAACAATGGCGTCAAAACCTCGGCGTAGACGTCGAGATCGAGAACGTTCCGTTCAAGCTCCGCCTGCAACGCACCACCGCTCGCGACTACGATATGGTCGTTTCCCTGTGGGGCGCTGACTACAACGACCCGATGACCTTCCTCGACATGTGGATCACCGGCGGCGACTTCAACGAAAACGGCTACTCCAACCCGAAATACGACGCGCTGATCAAATCCGCTCAAACCGAGCCGGACGCGAAGAAGCGTATGTCCTACCTGTACGACGCAGAGAAGATCCTCATGCAAGACATGCCGGTTGGCCCGATCTTCTTCCGCGCATCCTCCGGCGTTTCCCGTCAGTACATCAAAGGCTGGCAAAACAACGTGTCCGCTCCGGACTACGACCTCAAGGGCGTGTACATCGAAGGCAAGAACAAGTAAGCTTTCGAACGCCATCTACCAAAAAGACCTGGCCCTCGGGACCGGGTCTTTTTTTGTCGTCGCGTTTCTTCCTAATAAAAAACCCAAGGACAGCGCTATTGCCAGCGCTTGCCTTGGGCTTTCATCGTGTTGATTTTCGAAGCGACATCTTGGCGGAAGTCATCCATCGTCTTGTGGTATTCCTTGAAGTATTCGTCCGGATCGGTGTGGTCGGTGCCGCCGATCCTGGTGGAAATGTCGTGGTGCGAGACGATCGTCGTCATCGGGTCGCGGTTCGAATCGAGGCACCACTTCGCAGCGTAGCTGGTGGCAATCTCCCACTCCTTGGCAAAGTCGGCTGCCGTTTTGACATGGCAGAGTTCGATGTTGAACGTAAACGAGTTGCCGGGCTTGCCGACGCTCCACGCCACTTCATCGGGCGGCAAGGTCAGCAGCACTTCGTTCCAGTCGATGAAGACGTGCGCGTTCGCGTAGGCGTTCTGGGTGTTGAAGTAGTTTAATTGCCCGCGCGCCGTGGTCTGCGAGACCGTTTCGTGGATGACGACGTAGCGCGTCTCTTGCCGCTTCACAAACGAACGGTTCGCCGGATTGGTGATCACCGACGAGTTGATCGGGTACGGGAACGGAATCAACGTGCCCGGCGGTGTGGCAGGCTGCGGGGTCGGGGTTGTCGGCGACGTTGGCGTCGTCGGATCGGGGTCGCTTCCCTGCTGCTTGGTGTTGATGAGGACTTGCTGTTTCTCTTCGTCCCATGCCACATCCACCCCGAGCGATTCCGCAACAAAACGGATCGGCACCATCGTCCGATCGTCAACCAAGCGGGGCTCCGCGTCCAACGTGTAAGGTTGTCCGTTGCGGTAAGCGGTCGTGGAGTTGAGTTTCAAAGACACGGTGGATGTGCCGCGAATGGCGGTGACCGTATCGGTGGCTCCGTCCCACAAGACCTTGGCGCCCAACGTTTCAAAAATTCCGCGCATCGGCACGAGCGTGCGGTTCATGTACATCAGAGGCGGTCGGTCATACTGCTGTACTTGTCCGTCGATAAGGACTTGAATCGGTGCTGACGCGTACGCATCTGCGCTCACTCCTAGTAGAGCGAAAAGTGCGAAAACACCTGTTGCGAGTTTTTTCACTGCTGTCTCCTCCGCATCCAGTTCTCTCTCATAATGAGCACAGTAGACAAAATTCGCCTCTCTTTGACAATTTTCCTGCCTTGTCACAAAAAAGAAATCTCCCTGATTTTCAGGGAGATTAGAATAGTTCAAATAGAGGAGGTTCCTACTTCTTCAGAGGCAAGGTGAACTGCGCTTGCGGCACCCAGACCCCGTGAGCAAAATCGCGTCCGCGCACGATGACTTTGTCCGGGTGCACTTCCACGTACAGTCCCTCTGAGGCGCTCGGAGCGCTGTCGTCGGGTCCGACCTCCGCCGAGGAGTTGAACATCGTGAACCCGTCTTGCACCATCGTGCGCGGCGAGTTCAGCGCCCCGTGCGTATGCCCGCTGAAATACAGCACGTCCGGGTTTTGCGAGAGGATCGCTTTGAGTTGCTCGCTCTGCACGACGCCTCGGTCTGCGCTTTGCCAGAACGAGCCCGTGACAGTCTTTGGCAACGGCTGATGCAAAAAAACAAACACCGGCTGTCCGGCCTTGTGGTTTTCGGAAAGCTTGACCTTCAACCAGTTCAGCTGCTCTTGGGAAAGCCACGCATCGTCGCCGATGCTCCGATCGGATTGACGGGATTTCTCCGCGCCGAGGAAGATAAAATGATAGCCCTTGATCCACTTGTCGTAGTAGACTTTCGATTCCCCTGACAGCTTCAGATAGCGGTTGATCGCCATCGACTCGCTCTCGCCGTTGGGGAACGTGTTCGGCGCATAGACGCCCTTCGCATTGAACCACGCGTTGTAGAATTCATGGTTGCCGATGTTGTAGAGCATCGTCACCGGATGCGGGTTGTTCGCCACCAGCGACCGCAGCGTGTCGTAGTCGGCCGGCTTTCCGTTGCCCAAGTCCCCGTTTAGCACCATGACGTCAGCCGCCGGGTCGACGTTGTAGAGGTCTTGGAGCGCGGCGCGAAACTTGCTTTGCGAGACGGGGTCCGAGGCTTGCACGTGTATGTCGCTGACCACGGGAAAACGCAGCGTCCGGTCGTCTGCAGACGTGCGGATTTCCACCGTGTTCGTCGGCGGCACGAACCCGACAGACGCTTGGAACGTCTCGCCGATGAAGCGCACGGGTACGTAGGTGCGGTTGTTTTTGACATACGCGGGCACGGGCAGCGTCACGCGGCTGCCGTTGACGTACGCCTCCGTGGAATCGAACGTGAGGCGGATGCGCTTGTCCCCTTTTTCCACGGTAAAAAAGTTCGAGCCCGAGAGCGACACCTTGGCGCCCATCGATTCGGCGATGGCGCGAATCGGCACCATCGTGCGGTTATTGACGATCTCCGGCTGTGCGTCGAATTGCACATGCTGCCCGTTGAGCACGACCTGTAAAGGCAGTTCGGCATGAGCAGGCTGCAGATCGGGCGCAAATGCCAAGAACGCGCCCGTCAGCACCGTCGCCAACGTGATTTTTTTCATTTCTTTCCCGCTCTCCTCTCCGGTTTTGGTTGTGGGATAGTATCCCATCTCCGCACGAAGCTATGTAGACGCGCTAGGCACGCCGTTTCTGCGGACGCCAGCGCACGATCCAACCGTCTTGCACTTCTTCCGGCTCCGCGCTTTCATGGCCGAGGGCACAGAGGATGCGTTTGTATTGCTTCGCTTGGGTCAACTTCGGAAGCGGCATGCTGACTTTCCAAGCCTTATCCAGATTCAGAAGCTCTGCCGACTGACGTTTCATGTTGAATCCCTCCTCTTGTATTATAACGGGAATTGGCCCCAACAGCTTGAAAATTTTGTATATGCACGGTGAACGTTGACGTTTAGAGAGTACGCGGAGAAACTCGGGGGTATGTTGGTAACCAAGCCCGGAATCTTTCGCTTTTTTCACTAGGTTTTCGACAGTGCGAGACAACAAATGCCGCCCGACAATCCGGAAAATAAACCCAATTGAACCTATTCGACGACGCTTCACAATTTCCTGTCGCAGCTGTCGAAATTTGGGTATCGGGCAAGCCGGCGGTGCGTAAAGTAGAGCATCCAAGGCTTCAGGAGGTGGTCTCATCTATGTCTCTCGTTCTGATGGAAGACCTCAAACGCCCGGCTTCCAGACGGGTGACGGTGATCGCGTCGTTTCGGATCTTCCGCCCGGTCTTGAAGATCGCGCGCTACACGTTCCGCAGCGGCCGCTTCATCTTGCGCAAGACGGTCTGGGTGTTCACCGGCAAGCAAACTGCCCGACCGGCACCGGAAACGCACGCGCAAGAGTACGCCCGGCAATAAAAAAAGCCCGAACCGCCGATGGATGGCG
>NZ_JMIR01000010.1 GCF_000714935.1 Tumebacillus flagellatus | reverse complement strand
GGGTGATTTGGCCCAGCGAACAGTGACGGACGGATTGCATCAGTTCGGCAAATACGTTGCCGCCCGTGATCGCCGTTTGCTTGAGACGTGCCAGCATCTCCGCCGACGTGTCGGCGTGCGCCGCTTGGAACTCGCGCAGGTTGTGGATTTGCAGTTCTTTTTCTTCCTTGGAAGCGCGGGCCAGTTCGATTTTCGGCGCTTCGTAATCGTCGGCGAGGGTCGCCGGGTTGATGTACGTGTTCACGCCGATGATCGGGAGTTGGCCGTTGTGCTTGAGGGTCTCGTAGTACATCGACTCCTCTTGGATCTTGCCGCGTTGGTATTGGGTTTCCATCGCGCCCAAGACGCCGCCGCGGTCGTTGATGCGGGAGAACTCGTTCAGAACCGCTTCTTCAACGAGGTCGGTCAGCTCTTCGATGATGAACGCGCCTTGGTAGGCGTTTTCGTTTTTCATCAAGCCGAATTCCTTGGTGATGATCATCTGGATCGCCATCGCGCGGCGCACCGATTCTTCGGTCGGTGTGGTGATCGCTTCGTCGTACGCGTTGGTATGCAGAGAGTTGCAGTTGTCATGCAGGGCGATCAGCGCTTGCAACGTCGTGCGGATGTCGTTGAAGTCGATCTCTTGCGCATGCAGAGAGCGGCCGGACGTTTGCACGTGGTATTTAAGTTTCTGCGAGCGATCGTTGCCGCCGTACTTGTTCTTGATCGCCGTCGCCCAGATGCGGCGCGCGACGCGGCCGATGACGGTGTATTCCGGGTCCATGCCGTTGGAGAAGAAGAACGACAGGTTCGGTGCGAAATCGTCGATGTGCATGCCGCGGCTCAAGTAGTACTCCACGTAGGTGAACGCGTTGGAGAGGGTGAACGCCAACTGCGAAATCGGGTTCGCGCCCGCTTCGGCGATGTGGTAGCCCGAAATCGAGACGGAGTAGTAGTTGCGGACTTTGTGGTCGATGAAGTATTGCTGGATGTCGCCCATCATCCGCAGCGCAAACTCGGTGGAGAAGATGCAGGTGTTCTGCCCTTGGTCTTCTTTGAGGATGTCCGCTTGCACGGTCCCGCGCACGGTGGAGAGGGTGTACGCTTGGATTTGCTTGTATTCCTCCGCGTCCGGCTGGCGGCCGTTCTTGGCGACGAACGCTTCGAGCTGTTGATCGATCGCGGTGTTCATGAACATCGCGAGGATGATCGGAGCCGGGCCGTTGATCGTCATGGAAACGGACGTGGACGGGTGGCAGAGGTCAAAGCCCGCGTAGAGCTTCTTCATGTCGTCGAGCGTACAGATCGAGACGCCCGATTCGCCGATTTTGCCGTAGATGTCCGGGCGGTAGTCCGGGTCTTCGCCGTAGAGCGTGACCGAGTCAAACGCGGTGGACAGACGCTTGGCGTCGTCGTTCTTCGACAGGTAGTGGAAACGGCGGTTGGTGCGTTCCGGCGTGCCTTCGCCCGCGAATTGACGCTTCGGGTCTTCGCCTTCGCGCTTGAACGGGAAGACGCCCGCCGTGTACGGGAACTCGCCCGGCACGTTCTCGGTCATCAGCCAGCGCAGCAGATCGCCCCAGTCTTCGTACTTCGGCAGCGAGATTTTCGGAATGCGGGTGCCGGAGAGCGATTCGCTGAACAGCTTGGTGCGGATTTCCTTGTCGCGGATTTTGGTGACAAATTCGTCGGCGGTGTACAGCTCCTTGAGTTTCGGCCAAGAGTCCAGCAGCTGCTTCGACTGCGGGTGCAAGTTGAGCTCTTGCGCCGCGATTTGCGCGTCGATCGCCGCTTGGGTCTCCGGTTGGCCGTCGAACAGAGAGCGCACGCCTTGCAATTGGAACAGCTTGCGCGCCACTTCCACTTGCTTGTTGACGAATTTCTTGTAGTCGCGCACGGTGGAGACGATCTCGCCGAGGTATTGCACGCGCTCGGTCGGGATGATGTAGTTTTTCTTGGAGACTTCATCGGTGATGACGATGGAAGATTCCCAGTTCAAGTTGAATTTCTCGTTGATTTTGTCGATCAGCGCACGGTAGAGCACGTTGGTGCCCGGGTCGTGGAACTGCGACGCGATCGTGCCGTAGACCGGCATGTCTTCGGTGTTTTGCTCCCAGAGGTTGTGGTTGCGTTGGAACTGCTTTTTGACGTCGCGCAGAGCGTCCGCCGAGCCTTTGCGCTCGAATTTGTTGATCGCGACGAGGTCGGCGAAGTCGAGCATGTCGATCTTCTCAAGCTGCGACGGCGCGCCGAACTCCGAAGTCATCACGTACAGCGAGAGGTCGACGACTTTGGTGATTTCCGCGTCGCCTTGGCCGATGCCGGACGTCTCGACGATGACGAGGTCATAGCCCGCCGTCTTCACCACGTCGATCGCTTCTTTGATCGCCGCCGACAGTTCCGAGCGGGACTCGCGGGTCGCAAGCGATCTCATGTACACGCGCGGGTTGTGGATGGCGTTCATGCGGATGCGGTCGCCGAGCAGCGCGCCGCCGGTTTTTTGCTTCGACGGGTCGACGGAGAGGATCGCGATCGTCTTCTCCGTGAAATCGTTCAGGAAGCGGCGGACCAGTTCGTCGGTCAGCGACGATTTGCCCGCACCGCCGGTGCCGGTGATGCCGAGGACCGGGACGCGTTGCGCGTTTTGGGTCAGTTCGGCGAGCAGTTGCTTTTGGCGGTCGTCGTTCGTGGAGACCGTCTCTTCGGCGAGGGTGATCAGCTTGGAAATCGCGAGGATGTTTTTCTCCTGCACTTGATCGACCAGTTGGTCGAGCTGCTTGGGCGTCGCGAAGTCGGTGTTCTCCAGCATGTGGTCGATCATCCCTTGCAGACCCATGCGGCGGCCGTCGTCCGGCGAATAGATTTTCACGATGCCGTACGCTTCCAGTTCGCGGATTTCATCCGGGACGATCACGCCGCCGCCGCCGCCGAACAGCTTGATGTGGCCGGCGCCGCGCTCGTTCAACAAATCATACATGTATTTAAAAAACTCAACATGACCGCCTTGGTACGACGTGATCGCAATGCCTTGCGCGTCCTCTTGGATGGCAGCGTTGACGATTTCGTCCGCCGCGCGGTTGTGGCCGAGATGGATGACTTCGGCGCCGGAGCTTTGCAGGATGCGGCGCATGATGTTGATCGTCGCGTCGTGACCGTCAAACAGCGCGGACGCCGTGACGAAGCGGATCTTGTGCTTCGGTTTATAAGCGGTGGTTTGCATGTGCGTGAAACCCCTTTCTCAATGGGAGTGTATCTTCAGGGAGCGTGAATCTCTTGCAACAACAATTTGACTTGCCGTTCGGTGTACTCCTCGAGCGTATAATGCCGGTGCAGCGCCCAGCGGCGGAACGTCCACATCTGGCCGAGCACGATGATGTTGTGCGCCATCAGCTTCACATGCTGCGGCGCTAATTGAATGGAGCCGTCCGCGCGGCCCTTCTCCAAGATGTCGGCGAACAGTTGGGTGATCGCTTCTTCCTGCTGCAACACCAACTTCAAGGTGTCCGGCGGGAGCGACTTCGTCTCTTGGTAGATCAAAAGCACGTAATTTTGCAGTTCGTCGACGCAAGCAAAAAACCGCCGCACCGACTGCACCAGCAAATCGCGCCCGTTCTCTGCTTGAAGTCTCGCTTCGGTCAGACGTTTCTCCACTTCGGAGTGGATGTAGGCGCAGACCAAGTACAGCACGTCTTCCTTGGACTGTAAGTATTCATAGAGCGTCCCGATGCCGATCCCGCTTGCTTTGGCGATTTCCCGCGTGGTGGTTTTGTGAAACCCCTTCTCCACAAACAGCTCCACGGCCGCCTGCACGATTTGCAGACGGCGCGCTTCCACCTTCTGCGGGTCGAGTACGCGCGAGGGGATCGGTTTGGCATCATTCGTCACAGCCGTCACCTCCCGACCGAGCGCTCGTTCGGTTTCTACAAGTTCAGTGTATTCGCTTCCAACGGGTTTCGTCAAGAACCAGAACATCCACAAAAAAGCGCAGACCCGGAGGGTCTGCGCTTCGTTCAGGCAGAATGTACACAAGTGTGCTTACTTGGTCAGTGTGCCTTCTTTGGAGACGACCTTGTACGTGTTGCCGGACTTCTCCATCGTGTATTTGAGGCCTTTGTATTCCACAGTGTATTTGCCGTCTTTGTTCTCGACTTTCGCGTCTTGGAACTGAGCTTTCGCGCCGGAAAGGTTGTTCGCGGACAGCTTGGTGGAGTCAGCGACAGCGGTGAGCGGCTTGAATTGCTTCTTGTCTTCTTCCTTCTTCGCAGCCGCGTTGTCTTTGTTGACTTTCGCTTCGATTTGCTTGTTCGCGTTGGCGAGGTACGCCGCGTCGCCGAGCAGTGCGTCGTATTCCTTGCCTGCCGCGTCCTTGTCCCAGTACGGAGCGAGGAACGCGATCGCGTCGTCCTTGGAACGGGACGGTGCGGAGAACGTGACGTCTTTGCCAGCATCGTCGATGCCCTTCACCGCTTTGGAGAATTGAGAGGTCATCTTCTCGTCCGCGATCAGAACCGCTGCGAAGACGGCACGGTTGGTTTTTGCAGCGTCCACATTGCTGTCGGAAGTGGTGGTGTTGGTCGCCGATTTCGACGTATCATCAGACTTCGAGCAACCAACTGCCGCTGCGGAAGTCAGAACGAGCATCGCAGCGAGAGCGAGTTTCGTAAATTTTTTCATAGTAGGTACATCCCCCTTTTCAGGGAGAGTGTATCACAGGAGATTTAGAATTGGAATTCCTCTGGGAATTTTCGCAATTTTCACGTTTGCAGTTAAAAAAAACAGCCGCTCGCACCTTTCGAGGTGAAATCGGCTGCTGCATCACTTATTCTTCATCCCCGCCAAGTTCACGATAGGCGCGGCGCAACGCGAGTTTGGCCAAGCGGAACTCGTCGTCCTCGACCGTTTTTGATTCGAACAGGTCGTCGAGTTCGAGGTCCATCATCACGATGTCATCCAGCGGATTGCCGGTGTAGACGAGGATGTTAAAGCGCTTCAACAACTCGCGCACCTTCATGATGCCGATGTGGGCTTCCATGCTTAGCAGGTTCAAAGTCTGCTTCCTCCTTGGATCAAGGTCTGGAGTTCGTGGTAGAAAGGCTCGCCGTAGAGAGTCGCAAGCAAGTCCCGCCCTTCGACGTACGCCGGACGGTACAACTCGCGCGCAAACACGTCCGGCGGCAAGTCCTTGCGAATGTTCTCACTCGCCGCCGCCGCCGGGTCTCCCCGCAGTTCATAGTTCGCGCAGAGATAATCCAAGCGGTAGTCGGCACCCCAGCGCGAAAACCGCGCCGTGCGCTCCGTCAGCGCCGTCAACAGCGTGCGGCCGTCCTCTTCCGAACGAATGAGGTCAAGCGGGTAGAGCAAGCAAGAAAGCGGCTTGACTGCTGACGGGTGCATGTCGCTTTGCAGCGCATAGCGGTGCGCCATGCAAGCGGGCCCGTGACCTTCGACGCGGCAGAATTTGCAGTTCTCCTCATACGTGCCGATCGTGCGGTGACCGGCCGTTTCCAGATGCTGTTCGTACAGGCCGCGCTTCAACAGATCGCGGACGACCTCGCGCGGCAAGAGCTCGGCGATGCCGTCGAGATGCTCGTCCACTTGGAGCAACAACTCCTCCTCCGGCGGAAACGGGAATCCCCCTTCGCAACAGGAGGCGTGATGCGCCCGGTGGCAATGGGCGCATGCGAGTTGGACGAGCGCTTGCAGCGCGTCGACATCCGCGTCCACGTCAAAGCCGGCAAGCGGTTGAATCGTGCCCGCTTGCCGTCCTTTTTTCCAATATTTGCGGAGGTGGTACGCTTCTCCCTCGGTCAGCACGAGCGGGGTGCCGGTGAAGAGAAAGCTGTGCCGGGTCATTCCGGCTGCGGAACGGGGAAGAGTGTTTGGCCGACGTCGCGCAGGCCGATCATCTCTTCGACCGATTTGTCCGCGCCCATGATGATCGTGCGAAAGACGATGCAGTTGCGCCCTTGCATTTCCACCGCGTAGAGGTCCATGCAACGGCCGATCAAAACGAGCGATTCGTCGCCGATGTAGACCGAGTTGATCAGCTCCAAGATCGTCTCGATGATCTTCTCCGGGCCTTGGGCGCGCAGGTCTTCGTTCAGTTCGTCGAGGCGGCACAGCAAATCGACGATGCCGTAGGTTTGATCTTTGTATTCAAACGAATAGAGGCCGTCGACCGCGTACGGAATCAAGCGGGTCGGCTCCCACATCGCGGTCATCAGCGATTGGCCGAACTGCACCTGCCCGTTCTCCATCGTAACTTCCACCGTGATTTGATTTTGGTTGTCGCTCATGCAATTCACTCCGTTTTCGGCAAGGTGTCCCTATTATAGCATGTTCGGCTTCCAGCATGTTCGGCGAACGAAAAAACGGCCCTCCTCTCAATCGCGAGGGCCGCGGGGGTTGCAGGGCCAGATGTACCGGGGCGTTTTTTAGACGAGCACGTCGAGGATGAGGATCAGCACGAGGGAGACCCGCGAGAGGATCGTCTCCATCGCCGGTAAGCGCGATCAACGAGTGCATCGCCGCGCTGAATCCGATCGCCCGCACGTCGGACGCGCGCACTCCCGATTTGAGCACGGCATGGCGCACGCTTTCGATCACCGCTTGCAAGATCTCCTCCGGGTCTTGTTCCGCCCACGCCGGATGCGGCTGCAAAATCGGATAGTCGACCGCATGCGCGGCTATGACTCCACCACGAGGTCCGAACACGACCGCTTTGGTGGACGTCGTGCCGATATCAAGCCCCATCACCACTTGGTTGACTGTCATGTCATCCCCACCTTTTTCAACCTCTTCCGGATTAGTTTGCGTTTGCACCCGTGAATTATGAAATCAAAACAGCTCCCTCCCCGTCACGGATGGGAAGAGAGCTGTTTTGGAAAAAAGTCTTAGCCGCCGAGGTACGCTTTCTTGATTTCATCTGAAGAAGCGAGTTCTTGCGCGGCGCCGGCGAGCACGATCTTGCCGGTCTCGATGACGTAGGCGCGGTGCGCGATCGAGAGCGCCATGTTCGCGTTCTGCTCGACGAGCAGCACGGTGGTGCCGGACTTGTTGATCTCTTGCACGATGTTGAAGATCTCACGAACCAACAGCGGCGCGAGACCCATCGACGGTTCGTCCAGCAAGAGCAGCTTCGGGCGCGCCATCAGCGCACGGCCCATCGCGAGCATCTGCTGTTCGCCGCCGGAGAGGGTGCCCGCCATCTGCTTCGAGCGTTCGCGCAGACGGGGGAAGCGTACATAGACGCTCTCCAAGTCTTCGGCGATGCCCTTTTTGTCATTGCGCAAGAACGCGCCGAGTTCGAGGTTTTCTTCGACCGACATGTTCGCAAACACGCGGCGGCCTTCCGGACAGTGCGACATGCCGCGCTTGACGATCTCTTGCGCCACTTTGCCGTGAATCGGTTGACCCGCAAATTCGATGGTGCCCGATTTCGGCTTGAGCAAGCCGGAGATGGTTTTCAAGATCGTCGATTTGCCGGCACCGTTGGCACCGATCAGCGTGACGATCTCCCCCCCCTTGATCTCAAACGAGACCCCTTTGAGCGCGTGAATCGCGCCGTAGTACACGTTGATATCCTTGACAGACAACATGGGCTACACCTCCTGGCCCAGATAGGCTTCGATGACTTTCGGGTTGGTGCGAATCTGTTCCGGAGTGCCGGAAGCGATCATCTGCCCGCGGTCGAGCACGTAGATGCGCTCGCACACGCCCATGACCAAGCCCATGTCGTGCTCAATCAAGAGGATCGTGATCTTGAATTCGTCGCGAATCCAGCGGATCAAGTTCATCAGATCGGTCGTCTCTTGCGGGTTCATCCCGGCGGCCGGCTCGTCAAGCAACAACAGTTTCGGCTTGGCGGCGAGCGCACGGGCGATCTCCAGACGGCGTTGTTCGCCGTAGGGGAGGTTTTTGGCGATTTCGTCCTTCTTGCTTTCGAGGTTGAAGATCTTCAGAAACTCGATCGCTTTTTCGCGCATGTCCGCTTCGCCCTTGAAGTGCGTCGGCAGGCGCAGGATCGAAGAGAAGAGATTGTGCTGGGCGTGCATGTTGTACGCGACCATGACGTTTTCCAAAACGGTCATTTCACCGAAGAGGCGGATGTTTTGGAACGTCCGTGCAGCCCCGCGCTTCGTGATCTGGTAGGGCTTCAGGCCGTTGACGCGCGTACCGGAGAAGGTGATGTCGCCGTCGGACGGTTCGTACACGCCGGTCAGCAAGTTGAACAGGGTGGTCTTGCCCGCGCCGTTCGGGCCGATCAGCCCGACAAGTTCTCCGTCGTTGATCTCCAAGTTCACATCGGAGACGGCTTTCAAGCCGCCGAAGACGCGGGAGACTTTTTCTGCTTTAAGGAGTTGTTGTTGTGCCGCCATTTTTGGACGCGCCCCCTTTTTTGAAGAACTTCGTCACGTCGACATTCCCGAGCAGGCCCTTCGGACGGAAGATCATCGTCAAGATCAAGATCATGGAGTAGATGACCATGCGCCATTCCGGAATGTCTTGGAGGTACGTGAAGAGCAGCGTGAGGAGAATCGTGCCGATGATCGTGCCCGCCGTGCTGCCGAGGCCCCCGAGCACCACGAAGACGAGGATTTCAAACGACTTCATGAAGTTGTAGCTGGTCGGCGCGATGCCGTAGAAGTAGTGAGCGGAAAACGCTCCCGCCATCCCGGCGAAGAAAGCGCCGACGACAAACGCGATAACTTTGTACTTGGTGACGTTGATGCCCATCGCTTCTGCCGCGATCTCGTTTTCGCGAACGGAGATCATCGCGCGGCCGTGCGTGGACTTGACGATGTTTTGAATCACGACGACGGCCACCAAAACCCCGAAGAAAATCCACGACCAGTTCGTGACGCGCTCGATGCCGTTAAGACCGGCCGCGCCGCCGACATAGTCGTTGTTCAGCCACACGATGCGGATGATCTCCCCGAAGCCGAGCGTTGCGATGGCGAGGTAGTCGCCCTTGAGGCGCAGGGTCGGGAAGCCGATGATCAGACCGGCGACCGCCGCCGCGAGACAACCGCAGAGAAGTCCGAGCGGGAAGGAATATCCCAAGTTCGTGGTCATGATCGCCGAGACGTACGCCCCGATCGACATGAACCCGGCATGTCCGATCGAGAATTGGCCGGTGAAGCCGTTGATCAAGTTCAGTGAGACCGCCAAGATGATGTTGACGCCGAGCATCACGAGCGTATCAATGTAGAAGTCGTTGAGGATCTCGCCCGAGATCAGTGCTTGGACCACTCCATAGAAGACCAAGCTGATCGCAATACCGATGAAAAACCGCTTGTTCATTGAGTCTCCACCTACACTTTCTCGCGGACGTTTTTACCGAACAGGCCGGTCGGTTTGAAGATGAGGATGAGGATCAAGATGGCAAATGCCACGCCGTCGCGCCAGAGCGACATGCCCGGAATCGACTGCACGCCGGTCTCGACGACGCCAAGCAGCAGACCGCCGACCAGTGCGCCCGGGATGATCCCGATGCCGCCGAGCACAGCGGCTACGAACGCTTTCAAGCCCGGAATGACGCCCATCAACGGGTCGACGGACGGGTACATGATCGCAAACACGACGCCTGCCGCGCCCGCCAGCGCCGAACCGATCGCGAACGTTGCCGAGATCGTGGTGTCGACGTTGATGCCCATCAGGCGTGCCGCTTCCATATCGAAGGAGACGGCGCGCATCGCTTTGCCGATTTTGGTGCGGTGCACGACGTATTGCAGAACCGCCATCAACACGACGGTGACGACGAGGACGATGAGCTGGATGGAGTCGATCGTCACATCGCCCCACAGGGTGTACGTCGATTTGTTCACGATATCCGGGAAGCCCTGCGCTTGGGCGCCCAAGGTGACGATCCCGAGGTTTTCCAAGAGGAACGAGACGCCGATGGCGGTGATCAAGATGACGATGCGGGCCGCGTTGCGCAGCGGACGGTACGCCAGGCGCTCGATGATGACGCCAAGCAGCGCGCAGACCGCCATCGCGATGATCAAGGAGAGGATGAGACCGAGACCGGCTTTGGCGGTGAAGTAACCGGTGTACGCCCCGACGAAGAACACGTCGCCGTGCGCAAAGTTGATCAGTTTGATGATCCCGTAGACCATCGTGTAGCCCAACGCGATCAAAGCATAGATCGAACCGATCGAGATCCCGTTGATGAGCTGTTGAACGATGTAATCGAAAGTCATG
This sequence comes from Tumebacillus flagellatus, assembly GCF_000714935.1. Lineage (GTDB taxonomy): Bacteria > Bacillota > Bacilli > Tumebacillales > Tumebacillaceae > Tumebacillus > Tumebacillus flagellatus. The sequence goes on along the minus strand of NZ_JMIR01000010.1, from coordinate 107,311 downwards.
GATACAACACCTCTCTTCGTTCAATTAAAAAGGGGAGCATCGTGTCTTTCGACACCGGCTCCCCTTCCAAAAAACACAACCTACGGTTGTACTTTGGTATTGAAAGTTTGCTTGCCGTCTTTGTACTCGAGGACAACGGCTGCCTTGACCGGGTCGTGGTTTTTATCGAGCGAGATTTTACCGGTTACACCTTCGAAGTTTTTGGTGTTTGCGAGTGCTTCTTTGATTTTTTCCTTGTCGGTGGAGCCTGCGCGCTTCACTGCGTCCGCGACCATGTAGGTTGCGTCGTAGCCGAGGACCGCCATCGCGTCCGGAACGGTGTTGTATTTCGCTTTGAACGCGTCGATGAACTTCCGGACTTTCGGGTCCGGATCTTCGGACGTGTAGTGGTTCGAGATGAAGGTGTTGTTCAGGTTTTCTTTGCCTGCGATGTCGACGAGCTGCGGAGCGTCCCAGCCGTCGCCGCCTTCGATCGCGGCGGTGATGCCCATTTCGCGGGCTTGCTTGACGATTTTGCCGACTTCTTCGTAGTAGCCCGGCACCCAGATAACTTCCGGGTTCAGGGTCTTGATGCGGGTCAGAACCGCTTTGAAGTCGGTGTCTTTGGTTTGGTAAGATTCTTCCGCCACGATCTTGCCGCCCTTGGATTCGAATTCCGATTTGAAGGATTTCGCCAAGCCTTTGGAATAGTCGGAAGAGTTGTCGGTATAGATGACCGCGTTCTTCGCTTTCAGGTTGTCAGCCGAGAAGTCCGCCATGACTTTCCCTTGGAAGGAGTCGATGAAGCAAGCGCGGAACACGTAGTCGTTGAGTTTGTTTTTCTTGTGGTCAAACGTGATGTCGTCGTTGGTCGCCGACGGGGTCAGCATCGGGATCTTCTTGTTGTTCGCCACTTCAACCGCTGCGAAGGTGTCGCCGGAGATCGCAGCGCCCATCAGCACGTCGACTTTGTCTTCGGTGATCAGTTTGGTCGCGGTGCGGGTGGATTCATCCTTTTTGGAAGCGTTGTCCGCCGAGACGACTTCAAGTTTCTTGCCGTTGACGCCGCCTGCGCTGTTGATCTCTTCCATCGCGAGTTTGATCCCGTTCAACTGAGAGGTGCCAAACGCTGCGACCGCACCCGTCAACTCCAGGTTCGCGCCGATTTTAATGGTGTCGCCGTTGCTCGAAGAGCTGCCGGTCGATTTCGAACCGCAACCCGCCAGTGCTGTCGTGGCCGTCAGAACTGCGGTTACGGCGATAAATTTCTTGCTCATCATCATCGAAAAAAGCCCCCTTTTACATGGTGAAACTTTGCATTTGTTTCTGTCTCTGAAAGATTAGCTCATAGATTGTAACAGTAGTGTAAAAGTTCAGAATTATCTATGGATTCATAGTACACGAAATATTTTGTGTCTTCACCTGCCATATCCCCCGATTTTTAATCGAATTCTCGAAAATTAAGGGTTTAGGATTCAATTGCGCTTGATTTCGTGCTCCTGTTCCGATTCTATGCGACGGATAAAGGGGAGATGCTAGGAAAGAACAGGATTCCAGCTCTCTCACATATTGTGAAGGGCTGGAATCTCATAGTATAGTTAGACCAGAGAGATCTGATCTCGCGAGGTGAATTTAAGAAAATGAGGATCGTCTATGAAACGCCGTGGTTGGACACAGGTTATTGGCTGCTGATCGTCGGCACGCCTCTGTTGTTGTTCATCGGCTATTTTCTCGCCAAGATCCTGTTTCGGGATCGGGAGTACGACGTGCCGGAAAACGTGGTCGTGATGCCGCAGGATTACAAATGGCGAAATTATACGAATGACTACCGTGTCATTATGGAAATTTCGCGCGCGGTGGTTCAAGTGCAATCGTTTCCTCCTGTCACCTATCAACAGATCTACATGCACCTGGTTTCCGAAGAAGCACACCGCGTGGCGCAGAACATCGGCACCTTTCACGTCTACCGCGAACAAGACATTCGCGCGTATCTGGACGAAGTGGACGCCATCCGCCAAAGCCAGTTTCGCGGTTGAGACCGCCGGTAGAAAGGAACGACCTCCATGCCCGCCTCTTCGATTGACAAACAACCTTCTCTTCTGCAAAAGTGGGTGCGGGCGTTTCGCCCGCCCGCTCTGATTGCAGCGATTTTTCCGGTGCTGCTCGGCGGAGGCTTGGCCCTCTTGGACCGAGGATTTGACGGCTGGACGTTCCTCGTGACGTTGATTGCCGTCTTGTTGATTCAAGCGGGCAGCAACTTGCTCAACGAATACTACGACGACATCCGCGGGGCCGACGCGCACGGCGTCTCCAACGGTGTTTTACACAAGGGCTGGCTGCTTCCGCAAAAGCTTTGGGTCAGCGCTTGGACTTGCTATATCCTCGCTTTGCTCCTTGGCGTTTACCTCGTCAAGGTCGGCGGCTGGCTGGTGCTCGTGCTCGGCATCATCGGGGTACTTGGCAGCATCCTCTATTCGGCGACGCGGTGGGCGCTTTCCTACCATGCGCTGGGCGAAGTGACGATGTTTGTTTTGAGCGGACCGCTGGTGACGCTCGGCACCTACTATGCGATGGTCAAAATCCCCTACGCGTACGTCTTGCTCTCCGGCGTGCCGTACGGGCTGCTGGCGATGGCGGTCACGCACGTGCACAATTTGCGCGACATTCGCCATGACCGCTTGATCGGCAAGCGCACGCTCGCGTCCGTTCTGCCGCAGCGCCCCGCCAATCGGCTGTTCTACATCTTGCTGCTGTTCGTCTACATCATTCCGGTGGTGCTCTGGGCGATGGAAGTCATCCCGACCCTCTCGCTGCTCCCCCTGCTGACGTTCCCGCTGGCGGTGCGCATCATTCGCACCGTCCGCCCGACGACCGATCCGGTGGAGTTGAACATGGCGTTCGGACTGACTTCGTTGTTGGAGCTGTTGTTCGGAATTCTGCAAGTGTTCGGCGTGTTTCTGTACTATTTCACGCATCTCTAAGCAAAAAGCCAACGCTCTTCTCCGGAAGAGCGTTGGCTTTTTGCTTAAAGCATTTTCAACAGCAGATGAACGCCCCACGCGACCAGCGAGCCGATGACAGCGCCGGCGGTGACGTCCAACGGGTAATGCACGCCGACATAGAGACGGCTGTACGCCATCACGGCGGCGAGCAGCAGCATCAGAGCGCCCAAGAGAGGATTGGCAAAACAGACAGCGACGGCGAGCGCAAACCCGCACGCGCTGTGGTTGCTGGGAAACGAGAAGCTCGGCTCGTGCTCGATGAGCGGCACGAAGCCCTCTTGCACGAACGGCCGGTCGCGATGGCGCGCGCGCCCGATCAGTTCGTTGACCCCGCGCGTCGCCGCAGCCGCGACGACCGCCTCCACGTCCGACCACAGCCCCGCCGCGCCGTTTGTCAGCACCAGCACCCCCATGACGAAAAACAGCCAGAGCGGCCCCTTGGCGGCCATGTGCGCCATCCAAGCGTCCACCCGCTTCCGGCGTCCGATGCCCCTGCGAATGTGTGCGAGAAGGTACTTGTCCATACCCCCATGATACCAAAAATACCAAAAAAGGAACCAACGCGCGCCGATTCCTTTTTGGGAGACGTTAGTTCCGTTTGTCGAGGATGCGAACCGCTTTGCCTTCGCTTCGTGGAAGCGTTTGCGGCGGGTGCACTTTCAACCCGATCGTGACGCCGAGCGCGTCTTTGAGCAGGTGGCCGACGCGCTTCGTGAGGCTGTCCGGCTCTGCGGTCGCCGCGAGCTCTTGGAGCACTTCGACGTGCAGTTCCACGTGGTCGAGCGCGCCTTCGCGCGTAAGCACCACTTGATAATGCGGAGCCAATTCTTCGACCGAAAGCAAGACCGCTTCCATCTCGCTCGGGAACACGTTGACGCCGCGGATGATCAGCATGTCGTCGAGGCGGCCCTTGATCCGCGCCATGCGGCGCGTGGTGCGCCCGCAGGAGCACGGCTGTGATGTCAACGCCGAGATATCGCCCGTGCGGTAGCGAATCACCGGGAACGCTTCCTTGGTCAGCGACGTGAACACCAACTCGCCGAATTCCCCCTCCGGCAGCGGCTGGAGCGTCTCCGGGTCGATGATTTCCGCGTAGAAATGGTCTTCGGCGATGTGCAGTCCGTTTTGCTCTTCGCAGCATTCGCACGCCACGCCCGGCCCCATCACTTCGCTGAGACCGTAGATGTCGATCGCTTTGATGCCCCACACTTGCTCCAGTGCGTAACGCATCTCTTCCGTCCAAGGTTCCGCCCCGAAGATGCCGTATTGAAGCGTTGTGGCCGCCGGATTCAGTCCTTGGCGCACCATCTCTTCCGCGATGTTCAGCGCGTAGGACGGCGTGCAGCAGATGCCGCGCGGTTCAAAGTCTTGAATCAACGTGATTTGACGGGACGTCTGCCCGCCGGAAACCGGCACGACGGTCGCGCCCATCGCTTCCGCTCCGGCATGCAAGCCGAGCCCGCCGGTGAACAGACCGTACCCGTATGCGTTATGGAACAAATCACCCGGCCGTCCTCCTGCGAGGCAGATGGCGCGGGCGACGATTTCAGCCCAGTTCTCCAAATCGCGCTTGGTATAGCCGACGACCGTCGGTTTGCCCTTGGTGCCGGACGAGCCGTGGATGCGCGCCACTTCATCGCGGTCGCACGCAAACAGACCGAACGGGTAATTGTCCCGCAGGTCTTTTTTAACCGTAAAAGGCAGTTGCGCGACATCCTCCAGCGAGCAGATCTCATGAGGGTTCACGCCCGCCGCTTCAAACTTCTCCCGGTAAAAAGGCACCCGTTCCGCGACGCGCTTCACCGTTGCACGCAGGCGTTCCACTTGCAACTCCTGTAAGCGCTTTCTTTCCATCGTTTCCATTCGCTCATTGAAGATCATCGCAGTTCTCCTCCTCAACCTTTGAAACTAGCAAAACCAAATCCCGCTTCAATCGTTTGATAGCTACGAATATTCTATTTCTTGATTGATACTGAAATTCCTCTCCGGAACGAAAAAAACCCCTCGACACGTAGGCGAGGGGTTTGACTTGTGGAGCTTTGCAAGGCCGATCAGCGGCCGGCTTCCACCCGGCCGGAGTTGCTGGCGAGGTCGACGGTGACCGAGATGCTCGAAGCCCCCGGATAGATGTTCGACCACGTGCTCGTCGACCCGTTGCGGGACGTCGGGTTCGCTTGGCTCATCCCCGCCATGCCGAGCAGATAGGTCTCGTAGTAGTTGCGGTCTTGACCCGGCGGGTTGAAATGGTCAAACCGCAGCGTGACATGGGTGGCTTTGTCTCCTGTCATCGTCACGTCGACGAACATCGAGCCCCGGTAGAACGAGAGCACGTTGCCGCTCTCTCCGAGCGATTGGTTATAGCGGAAGTAGTTTTGGACATCGGATTTGCTTGCGCCGAGCACGGACTTCAACAAACCTCCGTCGACCAACGTCCCCGCGACAGGCGGGGTCGGTGCAGGGGTCGGCGTCGGAGCTGGCGTCGGTTGCGGAGCGGGAGTCGGTGCCGGCGTCGGTGCCGGACTGGGTGCAGGCGACGGAGTCGGCTGGCTCGGCGTCTGTTGGGTCGGCGCCGGGCTGCCGCTGTTCTGGGAGCCGTTCGGTGTCGTCGACGCCTGCGTGGAGCCGTTGCCGGAATTAGCCCCCCCGGAATTGCCGGCATACGGTGCCTGCGGCACATAGCTTGCGGACGTTGCGCGCGGCGAAGTCTTGCCTTGGTCGCGGGCGATCGCCGTCAACTGGGTTGCCAACGGCTTGGAGATGCCCTGCGTCTGTCCGGAAGCCGCTTGCTGTTCGACAAGGCTCTTGCCGCCGTCGGGCAGCATCGCCAAGTACTCTTGCGGGATCGGTTGGCCGTCTTTGAGCGCTTGCATGACGGTCAACAGCCACGAGAGGTCTTCGCCCTCTGCCGGCGTGTTGTCGCCCTTGAACTCGCCGATGCCTTGGGTCTTGCCGGTCGCGCCGTCGGTTGCGGGCGAGGATGTTTTTTCAAGGTTCGTGAACGGGGAGGCCGGAGTCGTGCTGGAAGCGGCCTTCGCGGGTTCCTCGGTCTTGGCCAGTGCGGTCGGAGCAAATTTGTTGACTAAGAGCAAACCGCCCGCCAAGAGGATGCAAACTCCTCCGATGGACGCCCACAATCCGCCGTACTTGCCCTTGCCCAACACGTTGCCCATCATCATCACCACGGAGAGCACAGCAAAGATTCCGAAGAGAATCATGCCGATCGTGGTCAGAGAGATCTTATCGAGAATCGAAGCTGACACGGGTCTCACTCACCCCCAAAAGTACGCTTGTTTTTCGAACAACTTCGACATATCTCCTGAAAATCCTCTTTGCGTCATTTTATAAACATAAGTGTTTACAAAGTTAGATTATTGTCATATACTGGTGCCAAGAAGAATAACTTGGAAATGGGAACAGGTGGTGGTCAACATGATGAGCAGCCTGTTTGGCGGCTTTGACCAACGAATTTGGATTCGGTTTTGGGGCATGACGTTGCTGAACGTTGGAACCTTCATGATCCGACCGTTTCTCGCCCTGTACTTGTCTAACGGCTTGGGGGCGGGGCTTGGGATCATCGGGTTTGTGCTGATAGTGCGGCCGGTGGGGTCGTTTTTTGGAAATCTGTTGGGCGGGTACTACGCCGACAAGATCGGACGCAAGCCCGTGATGATCGCGGGGCTCTTGCTGGACGCCGTCTCGCTTGGCGGCTATGCGATGACCGACAGCGTGCTGTGGTTTGCGCTGCTCTCCTTCGTGCAAGGGTTCGGCTCTTCGTTTGCGGAGCCTGCCGTCAACGCGATGGTGGCGGACGTGACGACGGAGCAAGACCGGACGCGGGCGTTTTCGCTGATGTACATGGGCAACAACGTCGGCTGCGCGGTCGGACCGCTGCTCGGTGTGTCGCTGTTGCTTGCCCACCCGACGATGCTGTTTGGCATCATGGCGGCGGCGACGGCGGCGTTTGCGGCGGTCGTCGGGCTGTTCATTCCGGAGTCGAAGCCGGAGAACATCGAATGTGTTTCGGACGCCTGCAAAAAGTCGCAAAGCAAAATCGGTTACGGTTTCATCTTGCAAGATCTGAAGCTCATCCTCTTCCTGCTCGGGTCGTTCGTCATCACGCTCGGCTACAACCAGATGTCGTCGTACCTCCCGCTTCATCTGGAAAACATCCTCCCCGAAGCGGCTTGGCTCTACGGGGTGATGCAATCGCTCAACGGCATCCTCTGCGTGGTGCTCTCGATGCCGGCGGCGCGCTTCCTGTCGCGCTGCAACCCGTACCATGTGATGAATGCGGGCGGCGTCGTGTACACGATCGGGATGCTGATTCTCGCCGTCAACCACAGCGCGTGGTGGATGCTGATCGGGTTCACGGTGTTCACGCTCGGTGAAATCATCTCCGCCTCGGTGTCCAAGAAACTGCTCGCCGACTTCGCGCCGGACGACATGCGCGCCCGCTACATGGGAGCCAGCGGTTTTTCGTGGATTGCAGGTGCCACGATCGGCCCGTTGCTCGGCGGTCAATTGATGCAACACTTCGGCGGGCAAGCGATGCTGTTGGTCTTCACGGTGGTCATGGCGGTCAGCTTCCCGATCTACCGCCTGCTCTGGTTGAAGCGCAGGGCCGAACTGCAAGACCCCGGCGCCGCAGGTGCCAAAAACAACTTGCCGCTGACACACTGAGTGCGGACAGCAAGCTGAATTCGCCAGAGACAAACGAGAGCTTACCATCAAATGCGCGTGATGCGTTTCTCAAATCGCAACAAAAAGCCGTCTCCCCTGTGAGAGACGGCTTTTTGTTCCTTCAAAAACGGATTAGCAAACGTAGGATTCTTGCTCGACGATCTTCGCAGCCAGTTCGCGCTTGATCTTGACCGCGTTGATCGGGGTGGAACGAGCGAGTTTCTTGAGGACGGAGAGTTGGGTTTTGAGAACGTCGCCCTCTTCCATCGCCGCAAGGGTTTCCTTCGCGATCGCTTCGATGCGGCCGAACGATTCGTTGGCGAACACTTTTGCCATGGCGATTTTGTTCGCTGCTTTTGCTTCGCCTTCGTTTGCGAGTTGCTTTTGCGCACGCAGGACCGCAGATTCAGCTGCAAAAATTTCGATGGCGATGTCGGCGACGTTCGCCAGGATTTCTTGTTGTTCTTCGAGCTTCAGTTGGTACTTCTGCACGCCGTAGCCTGCCACCATCAGGAAGATCTTCTTCGCGCGGTCGATCAGATCTTCTTCGACTGCGAGCGGGATGTCTTCGTCGATCATCGACGGCATCAGCGCCATCAGCTCGGTTTGCAGTGCTTGCGCCGCTTGCAGGAGCGGGAGTTCGCCCTTCATCGCTTTCTTGACGAGGGTGCCCGGAACGAGCAGACGGTTGACTTCGTTGGTGCCTTCGAAGATGCGGTTGATGCGGGAGTCGCGGTACATTTGCTCGATCGGGTACTCGTTGATGAAGCCGTAGCCGCCGTGGATTTGCACGCCTTCGTCGGAAACGAAGTCGAACGCTTCGGAAGCGAAGACTTTCGAGATCGAGCACTCGATAGCGTATTCCGCGATCGCAGCGGTCACTTCGCGGCCGTTGGAGGTGTCAACGTCCGCCAGACCTGCTTCGATCATGCCGCCGATGCGGTAGATCATCGATTCGGTTGCGTACGCCGCGATGTTCATGTCCGCGAGCTTCTCGCGGATGAGCGGGAAAGAGGAGATTTCCTTGTTGAACTGTTTGCGTTGGTTTGCGTACTTGACGGAGTGCTCAATCGCCAGTTTGTTGGAACCGACGCAGCCTGCCGCCAGCTTGTAACGGCCGATGTTCAAGATGTTGAACGCGATGTGGTGGCCTTTGCCCACTTCGTAGAGCAGGTTTTCAACCGGAACCGGCACATCTTCGAGGATGAGCGGACGGGTCGAGGAGCCTTTGATGCCCATCTTCTTCTCTTCCGGACCGGTGGAGACGCCCGGATAGTCTTTTTCCACGATGAACGCGGAGAACTTGTCGCCGTCAACTTTTGCGTAGACGACAAACACGTCTGCAAAGCCCGCGTTGGTGATGAATTGCTTGGTGCCGTTCAGAACGTAGTGGGTGCCTTCCGCGTTCAAGATCGCGGTGGTTTTAGCACCCAGCGCGTCGGAGCCGGAGCCCGGCTCGGTCAGGCAGTACGCTGCGAATTTCGCACCGGAAGCGAGGTCCGGCAGGTAGCGTTTCTTTTGGTCGTCGTTGCCGAAGTAGACGATCGGCAGGGTGCCGATGCCGACGTGCGCACCTTGCGACAGGGCGAAGGAACCGCCGCGGACCATGTTTTCGGTGATCAGGGTGGAGGAAATTTTGTCAAGGCCGAGACCTTCGTACTCTTCCGGCACGTCGGCTGCCAGCAAGCCGAGTTCGCCCGCTTGGCGCAGCAGTTCTTGGGTCAGTTCGAGGTCGAGCTTTTCGATCTCTTCACGGCGCGGTTCCACTTCGCCGATGACGAAATCAGCGGTGGTTTTCGCGATCATCAGTTGTTCTTTGTTGAAGTCTTCCGGGGTGAACACTTCGGACGGAGAGGTTTTTTCGATCAGGAACGCGCCGCCGCGCTTTTTGGTTTTCAGTTCGCTCATGGTAGTTGCCTCCTCAAGGTTGGGATTAGTTCAAAAGTTCGAATACGCCGGCTGCACCCATGCCGCCGCCGATACACATCGAGACGACGCCGTACTTGCCGTTTCGGCGGCGCAGTTCGTTCAGAATCTGAACGGTCAGCTTCGTGCCGGAGCAACCCAGCGGGTGGCCAAGCGCAATCGCGCCGCCGTTGACGTTGACTTTTTCTTCGTCGAGGCCGAGTTCGCGCACGACGTGGAACGCTTGCGATGCGAACGCTTCGTTGACTTCAAACAGGTCGATGTCGTCGACCGACAGCCCTGCTTTTTGCAACGCTTTCGGGATCGCGACGACCGGGCCGACGCCCATGATGTCCGGGTCCACGCCGCCGATCGCAAACGAGAGGAATTTCGCGAGGGGCTTCAGGCCCAGCTCTTGCGCTTTCTCAGCCGACATGACGACGACTGCCGCCGCGCCGTCAGACGTTTGCGAAGAGTTGCCCGCGGTGACGGAGCCTTGCACGTGGAACGCCGGACGGAGTTTCGCCAAACCTTCCATCGAGGTGTCCGGGCGCACGCCTTCGTCGGTGTCGAACAGATATTCGTGAACTTTCACTTTGCCTTTCTCATCGACCGTTTGGAACTTGACCGGCACCGGGACGATTTCGTCCTTGAACTTGCCGGCTGCAATCGCAGCCGCTGCGCGCTGGTGCGAGCGCACCGCGAACGCGTCTTGCATTTCGCGGGTGACGCCGAAGCGCTGCGCCACTTGCTCTGCGGTGTGGCCCATACCCATGTAGATTTCCGGCATGTTCTCGACCAGCCACGGGTTCGGAGCGAGCTTGTTGCCGACCATCGGCACCATCGACATCGATTCCACGCCGCCGGCGATCATCACGTCCGCTTGGCCGGTGAGGATCGCTTGCGCCGCCAGCGCGATGGTTTGCAAGCCCGACGAGCAGAAACGGTTGACCGTCATGCCCGCCACGTTGGTCGGGAGCCCGGCGCGCATCGCGACGATGCGGCCGAGGTTCATGCCTTGTTCGCCTTCCGGGATCGCGCAGCCGATAATCACATCTTCGACTTCGCGCGGATCGAGTTCCGGAACGCGGTTCAGTGCTTCGCGCACGACCAGAGCCCCGAGATCCTCCGGGCGGGTGTGGCGCAGGGAGCCTTTATGAGAACGACCTACGGCTGTGCGGACAGCCGATACGATCACTGCTTCACGCATGATTCAGTACCTCCTTCATTTCCTTGGCAACTAGTTGCGCAACGGTTTGCCTTTCGTCAGCATGTATTGCATGCGTTGTTGCGAGAGCGGTTCGCCGCACAGCGACAGGAACGCTTCGCGTTCGAGATCGAGCAGGTATTGTTCGCTGACGACAGAGCCGCCGATGACTTGACCGCCCGCGAGCACGTTTGCCACTTTGGACGCGATCTTCACGTCGTGGTCGGACGCAAAGCCGTGGAGCTTCATCGTTTGCGCGCCGAGCTTGAGCAGCGCGTAGCCGTTTTCACCGACGACTTTGACTTTCTTCGGCGTCGGGGCCACGTAGTTCGGAGCCATCGCCAGCACCGCTTGCTTTGCGTCGTGGAGCAAGTAGTCGGAGTTGACGGTCATCTCGTCGGACTTGCGGAAGTAACCGAGCTTCTGACCGTCGCGGAAAGAAGTGGACACTTTCGCGGTCGCAATCGTCTCAAACGCGCGCGTGACATACGGTTGCAGGTCGATCCCTTCCGGCACGTTCTCGATGTTGCGCAGGAGGATTTCCTTGTTGCCGCCGCCGCCCGGAAGCAGGCCGACGCCGACTTCGACGAGACCGAAGTAGGTTTCCGCCGCGCCGATGATCTTGTCGGCCGGGAAGCAAACTTCCGCGCCGCCGCCCAAGGTCATCGCAAACGGTGCCGCTACGACCGGTCGGTCCATATATTTCAGCGCCATCGTCGCGTTTTGGAACTGACGAACGGTGAGGTCGAGTTCATCCCAATCTTCGTCTTGCGCCGCCATGAGGATCATCATCAAGTTCGCGCCCACGCAGAAGTTTTTCGCTTGGTTGCCGATGACGAGACCTTTGTAGTTTTGGGAGACTTCTTGCGCGGCAAAGTGCATCATCGCCACGATGTCGTTGCCGATCGCTTGGTTCGGAGAATGGAACTCAAGCGCCGCCACGCCGTCGCCGAGGTCGATGAGGGAAGCGCCGGAGTTTTTCTTGATCACGCGGCCTTGCTCTTTGAGAGCTGCCAGCGAGATGATTTCCTTCTTCTCTTCCAGGCCTTTGAACTCGCCGGAGAGGGTGTAGAACGACTTGGCGCCCGCTTCTTCTTCATAGAAGGATTTCTTGCCGGATGCCAGCAGGTTTTTGACCCAAGCCGGAACGGTGTGGCCTTCTGCTTCCATGCGGGCAACCGATTTCTCGACACCGATCAGGTCCCATGTTTCAAACGGGCCGGTTTCCCAGTTGAAGCCCCACTTCATCGCGCGGTCGATGTTGACGATGTCGTCTGCGATCTCCGACGCGCGTTCTGCGGAGTAGATCAAAGTGCGCTTCAAGACGTTCCACATGAATTGTGCGGCTTGGTCTTGGCCGTAGACGAGCGTGCGCAGTTTTTCCTTGAGGGATTTCTGCTGCTTCGCCATCTCCAGCGACGCGGATTTGATCTTCGTGCGCGGACGGTACTCCATGGTGTTGTAGTCCAGCGCCAGGATGTCCTTGCCGACTTTTTGGAAGAAGCCTTTCTTGACTTTCTCCCCGATCCAGCCGTTTTCGACCATCTTCTGGAGGAAGGACGGGATGACGAACGTTGCTTTCTCTTCCGGGTCGGACACGGTATCGTGGACGTTGTTCGCCACGTGGACGAACGTGTCGAGACCGACGATGTCGAGCGTGCGGAACGTTGCGGACTTCGGACGGCCGATCACCGGGCCGGTCAGCGCATCGACTTCATCGACGCCGAGGCCGGCTTTCTCCATCTCTTGCGCCGTAACCATCAGGCCGTAGGTGCCGATGCGGTTGGCGATGAAGTTGACGGTGTCCTTCGCGAACACGACGCCCTTGCCCAGTTTCTTCTCCGCGTAGTTCGCCATGAATTCGATTACATTCGGATCGGTGTCCGGACCCGGAATGATTTCGAGCAGTTTCATATAACGCGGCGGGTTGAAGAAGTGCGTGCCGAGGAAGTGCTTGCGGAACTGTTCGCCGCGGCCTTCCGCCATCGCTGCGATGGACATGCCGGACGTATTCGAGGAAACGATCGTGCCCGGGCGGACCGCCGCTTCGATTTTTTCATACACCTGACGTTTGACGTTCAGGTTCTCGACGACCACTTCGATCACCCAATCGCATTCTTGCAGACGATGCAGGTCGTCTTCCAAGTTGCCGATCTCGATGAGATCCAAGACTTCCGGCGCGTAGAGAGCTGCCGGTTTTTGCTTCAACAGACCTTCGCGGCCGCGCTTGGCATACAAGTTGCGGTCTTGCTCCGGATCTTTGGGCACGATGTCGAGCAGCAGGGATTTCACCCCTACGTTGGCGAGGTGTGCGGCGATGCCTGCACCCATGACGCCGGCGCCGAGCACCGCGACTTTGCGAATCTTGCGTTCCATGTGTCCGTGACCTCCTTCAATGGTCCTCTCTATCCCTCAACCGAACAGTCGGTTGAAGTTCGATATAGAAAAGTACAAAGCCTCAGATACAACATTGACTGTTCAGTCTAACTTTCTGATATATCGTATTCTTCGCGGCTCAAAAATATCCTTCCGCAAAGTTCGAAAAATTTGTCGACAGCGAAGTTTTTTTCTCGTTCTCAGATTTTTCAGCCCCTGGTAGGTTTACAGTCTCCCAGAACTGGCAAGTCTAGTGACAGGAAAACGTAACCACTGGAGGTAGAACCTATATGAAAAAAACCCTGCTGGCACTCGTCTTTTCTCTCACTTTGCTCTTCTCGCTGTTTGCAACTCCGAGCTACGCGATGTTCGAACTTTCGTCGCCGTACGGCGCTGCGTATACCCTCCCCTTCGGCAGCCAAGTCTACGGGCCGCCGATCCCGAGCAACCTCCCGCCGGTCATCGCCCGCTCCGGCACCGACCTGTTGAAGAAAGTCCAAGAAGCCGTCCCGGAGACGATCACCTACCAAGTCAAAGCGGGCGACTCGCTCTCCACCATCGCATCTGATTTCAACACCCAAACCCAAACGCTGGTCGAGTTGAACAACTTGCCCAACGCCAACATGTTGAAGATCAATCAGGAACTGAAAATTCCGAACCTTGAACGCAAACTGTTGCAACCGGGCCTCTCCGTCAAAAACGTCCTCAATGCGGACCTGACCGCCTACACCGCCGGATTCGAGTCGACCGGCAAACATCCGGGCGATCCGGGCTACGGCGTCACCGCGTCCGGCAAAGTGGTGCGAGACCAACAGACCATCGCCGTGGACCCGTCTGTCATTCCGCTGGGCACCAAAGTTTATATTGAAGGAATCGGTGTGCGGGTCGCCGAAGACACCGGCGGCGCGATCATCGGCAACCGCATCGACGTCTACATGAGCGATCTCTCCGCCGCCATTCAATTCGGGTACAAAAAAAACATCAAAGTCTACGTCCTCGACTCTTCCGCACAATCTTCATAACGTTTGAAAAAGGCGAAGGGACACTCTGTCCCCTCGCCTGTTCAACTTAGAAAAAATACCGCACCAACGCAATGCCGCCCATTCCCGTGATCACGGTCAAAAACAGATTGCGCGTCTTCCACGCCACCGCAATCGTCGGCAAACTGACCCAAAAATACAAGTTCGACCATGAAAAATCAAGATGCCCCTGCTGCAGCACGAGCGACGGAAGCAACATCGCCGCGAGCACGGCAACGGGCACATAGCGAAGCCACGCCACCACGATCGGCGGCAGCGTCCGCCCGGCGAGCAACCAGACGGGCAGCAGGCGCGGCACGACGGTGACGGCCGCCATTCCGAATAGGGTCAGCCAGATTGTTTTTTCGTCCACGATTCAAGCACCACCCCTAAACTTGCGCCGAGCACGGTCGCCAGCATCACCGACCATGTCGCGAAACCTGCTACTTGAAACACGACGGCGACGATCCCGCTGAACAGCGCGACGCCCACCGCTTTCCAATGGTGAATCTGCAACAGCAACAACGCCACAAACATCGCGGGCAACGCGTAGTCCAGCCCGAACGGCTTCACGTCGGTCAACATCGTGTTCGCCACAAACCCGAGCCAGGAACCGAAAATCCACGACAGGTGCGCCGTGATGTTCACCGCAAATACCTGACTTGCGGCCGGCACGCGTTTGCCAAACTGCACGCTGTGCAGCGCAAACGACTCATCGGTCAGCTCCGCCGCGAACAGCAGCCTCCGCACTTGCGGCCACCGCGCGAGATATGGCGAAACGGCCGCCGACATCAGCAAGTGACGCAAATTGACGATAAACGTCGTGAAGATGATCGACAGCATCGGCTGCCCGCTGGCGAACAACCCGGCTGCGATCAGTTGCGACGATCCCGCGTACACGATCAAGGACATCAACAACGTGGAAAAAAGCGACAAGTGTGCTTGCCCTGCCAGCACCCCGTAGGCGAACCCGATCGGGATGTAGCCCATCACGACGGGCAACGCTTGCAACACGCCGCGCACAACCGGCGAAGAGTCCGGACGCTCCTCGGAATTGACAACGCTCTGTGACATGAGTTGAGGGCTCCTTACTGGGTTCTCTTTTTGAATAGTCTATACAAAAACAGACTTGCACACAACTCGCGCAAGCCTGAATTTTAGACGCGATCAACACGAATCGCGAAGAGATCATGTGTACGCAAACGAATGCGTTCCTGCGGGTACACGCCTTGCAAAAGTTTCCCCGGGCAATAATAGCGGTACGACTCGCCGGCCACGCTCACCGTCACTTGGTAGAGCATGCCGATATAGGGCATCTGCACGCGGCTGACTTCTTCGAGCGTACCGGTGACGAGGTCGAGTTCTTCCGGTGCTTCCAACAGACGGGCATACGCGGCGTAATACATCGCGACCAACATCGTGTTGGCGTACGCCATCAGCGACCCGACGCACACGACCAACCCGACGGCAAACAGGCCGATGACCACGCTCCAGCGGATGTCTTGGCCCGCCGTCGCTTTGTAGATCACGACCGACAACACAGCGGCGATCATGAGGGCGGCTCCTGTCACCGTACGTTTCAAACGCAGGCGTTTGCCTTGCCACTCGATTGCGCGCTGTTTGACTTCGTACATCGTTCTCATGGAGGCTCTCACCCTTTCTGCTCTCTTCATTCTACTACGAACTCCGGCCGAACTGGGCTGAAAAATGGTGGAACCTTGACCTCGCAAGGGTGTGCGGATATCATGGGAGGAGAGCATTTTTGTACGTACCAGTCTAATTTTACTTGGAGGTTCCCGCCATGCATGCAGATGAGCTGAAGGAATTTCGTTTCTATTCCCTGATCAAAGTTCGGTTTGCCGAAACCGACATGAACGGACACATGAGTCACGTCTCGCCGATTATCTATATGGAACAGGCGCGCGCGGAGTTTATGGAGCAATTGAACATCTTCACTCCGGAGATCCTGATGCGCGAGCGCAAGACGTTCGTGCTGGCGTCGCAGTCGATCGACTACAAAGCCCAAGCGTATTACAACGAACGCCTGCGCATCTACTTGCGCGTATCGAGAATCGGCTCGTCCTCGCTCGATATGGAGTACGCGATCGTCAACGAAGAAACAAACCTGCTTTGCTGCAACGCCCGCTCCACCGTTGTCTTCTTCGATGCCAAAGCACAAAAAAGCACTCCCTTGCCGGCGGATCTGGCGGAGCGCATCGAAGAGTTGGAAGCGAAGTATGCGACCGTGTAATCACGGTCGTTTTTTCTTGCCGCAAAACGGGCAAACCAAGGAGGACAAAAAAAAGAAAAAGCCCCTTTCGTCACGTCTCATTGGCGAAAGGGACCACCTCCCAGTGCGAGAATCTGCGATACGGTCGCAATTTATTCTCATCAAAATATTTACTTGTCAGAACAAGTTCGGAACCGAACAGGTCTGGTTGACAGCTTATCGAATGATCTCGATCGGACCTTCCCCACGCTTGAGGAGTTTCGGGTAGGCTGTCTCCGGCTTGAGAATTCCAAGCAAGTAGTTAATGGCCACTTCCGGATCGACGGTGTCGCCGCAGGTATAGCAGTCGAGCGCTGCAAAGCCTTTCTCCGGGTATGTGTGAATAGACAGATGCGACTCCGACAGCAGAACAAGTACAGTTGCGCCTTGCGGTTCGAATTGCTTGTACTGCACGGACAAAACGTGTGCACCGGATTTCTCAGCTGCTTCGACCATACGGGATTTCAGGAATTCCGCATCGTTGATCAGTTCAAAGTCGATTCCCCACGCGTCTACAGCACAATGTCTCCCGAAAGTAGAGTATTCTTCCATCATCTACCTCGGCCCCCTTCCTATCAAACAATTTTTCGTCATTGTTCGCTAGGACCTACGTCATTCACTAGGGGGGAAGGTTAGTCCAAAGAGGTCCCAACCCTTTTCAGTGAATCCTGGTTCCTATTGTTCTTGACTCAACAGCAAAGAGAATATCATGTTTCCAAGGGAACTTCAATAGGTTTCCGAAAAGTTTTTCTGGAGAAATTTCAGGGTAGTATATTGGATGCATGAAAGGGTTTTCTTGTCGATACTTGACGAATATTTATGCAATTTGTCGAGGTTTTCCTGTATAGGTCAAAACCACGCTTCCACGCGTATCTTATGTGAATCGAAGAAGATTTGTCATCCTCGATTGTAAAGATTTTGTGGAAATGCAGTTATCGGCTTTCGAACATACTACAAGAGGAAGAGAGGAGGAGGATCCAATGGAGAACCAGGAGTTGCACGAAGGTGAGCTGCACGGCGAAGTCGGGGCTCATCTCGATGAGCTGTGCCAGTCGATCTGGAACTACTACGAAGACCATCCGGATTCGAAGCCGGTGGAAGTGACGATCAACAACGTCGGCACCGGCATTTTGGCGAAGAAGGACGAAGACGGGCTGTTTTTTGAGGCGAACGGAGATGAGTTCGACATTGAGGAGTTCTTCATGGAGAACAACTTGGAGTCGGACACGGTGAGCTTCCACAAGAAGCAATAAGAAACAACCCCAGGGGCGCTTCCCTGGGGTTGTTCTTGCCTGTTGACGGCTCTTCGGCCGTTTGTACATCAGGTCAGGCGGTTGAGCTTCATGAACAGCGCCGGGCCCGCCGCTTTGACCTGTTCGATCAAAGCTTGGGTGATTTCGGTGCCGCTTGCGGCGATCACGGTGCCGTTGTCGTCCGTGAGGTCTTCGCGCAGGCGCTTGCCGATCAAGAACGCGTACGGGCCGGAGGCGGCGGTGTTCAGCGGCGTCACGTTGTCCGCGACGGTTGCGGCGACTTCCTGTCCGGATGCTTCCACGACGGTCTCTGCAGCCTCTGCGGAGTTTTCTGCGGGGTCCGGAGTTGTGGCTGTTTTTTCCGCGGGTTCTTGGGCGGTTTCCGAGAGTGTGGAGACGATGCGGGACTCTTCCTTGATGACGAGGACATCGCGCCCGAAGGTCATGATGTTGTCGCGATGGAAGACGCGGATCGATTCGGTGTTGCCGTGCTCTGCGAAAGAGCAGGCGGTGACGGAGCCGGTCGCTTCGTCGACGTAATATTCGTGGACGACGCCCATGAGTTGTCCTTGACGAGAGAGGACGCGGGTGCCGATGATTTTATAGCCGAGCAAGACGAGGTCGCGTGCTCCGGCGACGTCGTTCAGGTCGCGGATGGAGTCGCTGGATTCGACGGTCATGGCAAAATCGCCGACGCCGATGACCGAATCGTACGGGAGGACGTGGACGCCGACGGCGTCGCGGTCGTTGTCGACCAGGACGAGGCGGACGGAACCGGAGGACGGTTCGATGACCAGTTGTTTGACGCGGCCGATTTCGGCGCCTTCGATTAGGGAGAAGATCGGCAAACCTTGAATTTGAGCAGAGCTTTTCATAGAGGATTACGCTCCTTGTTTCAATTCTTCCGAGGAAGCTTGCTGGTAGCAATCCGCAATTTCCTCAGCTAACATCGCTGACAGGCCGGCGTCCGTGCAGCAGCCGTACGCTTCCTCAAACACCCGCGCCGCCCCGCAGTAATTCCCCGTCGCTTTCGCCATGTACCCCTCGGCGATCTTCTCGTTCAACCACTCCGGAGAAACGGACACGACAGGCTCTTCAGCAACTTGTGCCTCAACAACTTGTGCCTCAACAACTTGTTCCTCGACAACTTGTTCTTCGACAACTTGTTCTTCGACAACTTGTTCCTCAACAACTTGTTCTTCGACAACTTGTTCTTCAACAACTTGTTCTTCAACAACTTGTTCTTCGACAACTTGTTCTTCGACAACTTGTTCTTCAACAACTTGTTCTTCAACAACTTGTTCTTCAACAACTTGTTCCTCAACAACTTGTTCTTCGACAACTTGTTCTTCGACAACTTGTTCTTCAACGATTATTTCTTCTGCTGCGAGTTCCTCGACAGCGTTATGTACTTCCACCGGCTCTTGGAGGGCTTCCACTGCGTCGAGGGCGGGAGCGGGCAAGTTCTGGGTTTGGGGTTCTTCTTCATATGTATTGCGGCAGAGGCTGAGCGCGAGTACGGCGCAGGAACAGACGGCGGCAATCGCAAGGTGCGAAATCTGCGGAGCCAGCCGCAGCACCAGTTCAAACGCTGCCAACGCCACCGGCAAACTCCCCCACCACCGCCATGCAGCCGACCACTTGCGGGCATACGACACCTCTTGATACAGCCCTGTACACGCCAAAGACAAGCCAACAGCCAATGCATACGTCACAAACATGACTCTCTGCGGCCTCCCTTCACAACGTAAACCAACGGTGCGCCTCTTGATTACTCCTATCTTAATCTCCCTCCACACTTTGCGCGTGAGACAAAAGGATTATTTTAAACTCACCCCCACACGCCTTTAGTCCTACCTCTCAAACATAAAAAAACACCCCGACCTCCAAGAGATCGGGGTGTTTCTCGCAAGGAAGAATCCTCGCTTACGCCATGCCAGCCTTCTTCTTCCATTCGAGAAGTTGGTCTTCCATGGTGTTGAACGGTTCGTTGGAACCTTCGGTTTTGTAGGTCATCGGTGCAGCGGAACCTTTCTTGCCTGCGCCTTTCGGACCTTTGTTACCGCCGCGGCGCGGACGGTCGCCAGCTTGGCCTTCCGGCTTCGGCTGGGTTTCTTTGATGGACAGCGAAATTTTGCCGCCTTCAACGTTGAGAACCTTGACTTGAACAACATCGCCGACTTTGAGAACGTCGTTGATATCATTGACAAAGGTATGAGAAACTTGGGAGATGTGGACGAGACCGGTTTGGCCCTCAGCAACTTCCACAAACGCACCAAACGATTTAATACCCGTGACTTTACCTTCAACGACAGAACCGACTGTGATAGACAAATTGCAACGCTCCTTTTTTGACAAACAAAAGATGTTTCCTATTATACAATTTCTTTCGCGCAAACACCACAAAAAAATGATTTGAAATGCACATGTCTTTTTTGCTACAATTTAGTGTATCAACCCATCCAAGGATGGGTTTCGAGGAGGTTGCATCAAATGCAAGGTACTGTTAAGTGGTTCAACGCAGAAAAAGGTTACGGTTTCATCGAGCAAGAAGGCGGCGAAGACGTGTTCGTACACTTCTCCGCAATCCAATCCGAAGGTTTCAAAACCCTCGACGAAGGCCAACGCGTAGAGTTCGAAATCGTTGAAGGCCCGCGCGGCAAGCAAGCTGCGAACGTCAACAAGCTCTAATTCTCGCGCACTACACGAGAACGTTTCGTTTACATAAAGTAAATAACGTTTTCTAACCTGCGAAGAGGAAACCAAACAGAAAAGTCTCCGGCGATTCACCTCGCCGGAGACTTTTTTGTTGCAGCGCCGCTGAAACCAGCGGCGCTTTTCTATTATTTATTGGACAGCCCACCAGAGATACGCATCGTGCAACGTCGGAGAAACATGGCTGACTTCGCCCTCCGGCGCGGCTTGCGCGATCTCGCGGACACAGACATGCGTTTCATCGCGTTGCTGTTCCAAGACCAATCGTCCGGTTTCTGCCGGCATCTGCTCGGTCAAGTAGACGAACACTTTGCCCTCCACCCACTCATACGCGGTGTTCGTGTCGACGACGACCGCTTGCTTCTCCGGATGCAAGAGGCAGACTTTGTCGGTCAGCCCTTCGACGGCGTGATCCGGCGCCCCCGCCACGACCACCACGCGGTCCTTGGCGATCTCGCGCAACGAGTAGCCGATGAACAGGCGTTCCGATTCACTCAAGTCTTCCAGCACTTCATCGAGCAAGAGCAGCTTCGGATCGTGCAACAACGCCCGTGCGACCAACGCTTGGGCCTTCGCCAATTTCGGCAGCGTTCCGATGCGGCGCTCCGCATGCGCCGTCAAGCGCATCCGTCGCAGCGCCTCCAGCGCCAAATCCGGCGTCACTCCCGTTTCCAGCAGATAATCCAGCACGGTATATGATTCGAAAGCCTCCAACTCCTGTGAGACGTAACACACCTCGTCCGACGCAATGCCCGCGTCCGACTCGATGATCTGCTTCAACAACCGTGTCTTCCCCGCACCACGCGGACCCAACACTGCGTTGAACCCCGTCTCGAATTGCAGACCGTTAACTTCGATCATCATTGCAACTACACCCCCGTTTGCTTGCTCAAAACCTTCAAAATTCGAAATATAAACTCATAATACAACAGGCCATGTACCCAATTTCAGCTCTATTGACTATTTAGACGCTTCAGACAGGCATTCGGTTTCACTTTTTAGCCAAATTTTTTGCAAGAGCAGCGCCTTACCAACAGTCAATCTGTATTATAGACCAGATTCACAATCACAACAATCGACTTCTTGCACCATTTTACGTGTCGAAAAACATTTGTTAACAAGGTAAAGGTTTTCCAGCAAACTCATAGAATATATGGACAGTCCCGCGTCCCTTTTTTCGTATACTTTGTCGAAAGGAAGGGATGAGAGATGACCCAACTTAGCAACGCGTTTCTTCGCAGACGTGAATTGGATCAACTGAAACAGGAGGAACTGGAGGATTTGGAATATCACCTGCAATACCGCCGCAAAGGTCTGTTGCAGAAACTGGAACAACTCAACCGCGACCTCCTCGACATCGAATCCGATCGCCAAAAAGTCGTTCAAGAGCTCAGCAAACGCGGCCTGCACGCATAATTTTCAAGGGGAGACGCATAAGTTGCCGCGTCTTCCCTTGACTAGTATTAAATTGTTGTAAATAATAATACATAGTAAACTAAGAATAAAACCAAAGAGAGAACGGTTCTGATATCGGGTGTTTGGGGAGGGGATATCGTGTATACGTCCAAAGGGTGGATGCGATTCTGCCTTTTTTTGCTGATGACGGCCGGGACTGGCTCTTGGGTGATGGAATGCCGAGAGTTCGGCCGCAGAATCTGGATGGGAGCTCCGATTCCGTGGTGGAGGTACCTGGAATACGGCTTCAACTTATTGTTTGTGTTCACGACGCTCATTTTCGTGGTCAGCTCGATACGCCGCAAAGCGAAAAGCCTGGATGCGGACACGCTGGTGCAGTTGATCACTCCGTTCATGGTCGACGCGACCGCCGCTTCGGGAAGCGATTCGCGAAAAGTTCCCCCCTCCGTTTTTCATTTGCTGCAATCGCTCGATGTGCAGCGAAACTTGATGCGGCAATGTTTTGAGCACGCGCCGTTTGGCGTGCTGTTCTTGGCGCGCCGGCGGTCGACCCTCTACACCAACCCGGTTTTTTTGAAGATGGCGGAACGGTCGACAGCCGATTTGTACAACAAGCCGGAAGAGACGTTTCACTCGCTGTTCTTCAGCGAAGAGAACAACTCCTGGCTCGATGGGCTCGGCAGCGTTCACGACGCGCTGGAACGCCGATTCTGCTATCTGCGCCAACCCGGCGGTTCGATGATTCCCGTGCTGCTCACCGGATTTCCGTTGACCGGTTCCAAGCAGAGCGATCCGGCGGGATTCATCCTGTTCATCGAGGACGTCTCCCCCGCGCACCAATTGCGCATCTTGCAGCATCATCACTCGTTTGTGCTGAACTCTCTGCATCACGGCGTGGTCGTCACCGACCTCAACTTGGAAGTCTCCTACGCCAACGAATCGTTTGGCGAGTTGTTCGGTTTGGAGATCGGCGATTTGCTTGGACAGGCTTTGCACGGCATCTTGCCGCTGGACTCCAATCTGTCCAGCCAATTGGCGCGATGGGCCCGACTGGCGCGGGAGACGGGAGACAGCCAATTTGCGCAATTTGATTTTCGACTCTCCGACGGGCGGGTGCGGCACATTCAGATCACGGTCACCCCGCTGCGGGATGCCGACGCTTCGCTGATGGGGCTGCTCATGCTCTACCAAGACCGTTCGGCGGAAGTGGAGTTGCAAGAGACGATGCGGCGCAACGACCAACTGGAAACCGTCTCGCAGATGGCGGCGTCGATCGCGCATGAAGTGCGCAACCCGATGACCAGCGTGCAGGGCTTTTTGCAACTGATGGCCCGCGAAATCGACCCGGCGCACACGCATTCGATGTACTTGACCGTGATGGAAGAAGACCTGAAGCGCATCAACTCGATCATCACCGAATACTTGAATTTCTCGCGCATGGGCAACGGTTCCAAGGAAGAGGTGCGCATCGGCACGCTCTTGCACAACACCTACACCCTGCTGCAGAGCGAAGCCAACCTCAAGGGCATTCAAATTGAACTCCACCGGATCGAACCCGACCCGTTGATCACCGTCTCTCCGAATTCGCTCAAGCAAGTGCTGATCAACCTCGCCCGCAACGCGATGGAAGCGATGGGCGAAATCGGCGGCGGCTTGCTGACGCTCAGCGTCGAACAAACCCCGGACGGCGTTTGCCTGCTCGTGCAAGACACGGGCCCGGGCATCGCGCCCGATCATCTGGCCCGCATCTTCTCTCCGTTTTACACCACCAAAAACACCGGGACGGGCCTTGGACTTTTCATATCCAAGAAGATCATCGAAGAGCACAACGGAACGCTGCAAGTCACCACGGAACTCGGCGCGGGCACGGTGTTTCGCATCTTCCTGCCCCGCTGATGTTCTCCATAAAAAAGGAACCGACCCCAACGCGGCCGGTTCTTTTTTTCATTCTCGCCCCGCTTTCAGCGTGTTGATGTGAATGTGGAGGTAGACGTTGTCCGGGTCGCGCTCCGCCACCCGCTCCAAGCATTGGATCGCCTGCTCCTGCCGCCCGTCGAGGCGGTACAGTTCAGAGAGCACCACGCTGGAGCTCTGATGCTCCGGCAAGGTTTCAAGCAGCGACTCCAACAGCCCGATCAGCCAGCCACGCCCCTTCTGCTCCACCTCGGGCGGGCACTGTTTTCCGGAAATCCACTTGTGCACGCCGGCAACGAGGCGGGTGGCGAGATCGGTCTGCTCATCTGGACGGTCGTTGAGAGCGCGGATGCCTGCAAACAGCACCTGCACCCAGTCGAGCGGTCGACCCGCTTCCTCCAGCAATTCCGCGTAGTTCACATACACATTCCAATGCGGGTCGAGCGCCCGCATTCCGTCTTGAAACGCCGCTTCCGCTTCTGCCAGCCGTCCCAGCCGCTGCAACGTAACGGCGAGGTTGGCGTGAAACGCGCCGGAGATCGGCGACAGTTCCACCAAGCGGGCAAAGCATTCGGCCGATTCCAGATGGCGTCCCATCTCGTCAAGCACGACGCCCAATTCATTGAGCAACGGAATGTTGTCAGGGTCGCCCGCAAGCCCCAGCCGCAATTGCATCTCCGCTTCGGCAAAACGCTGCGACTGGCGGTACGCGGCGCTGAGGCGATGATGCGAGTGAAACTCGGCGGGTGCCAGCGCTCGCGCCTGCTCCATGACGCGGATGACATCTTGCACCCGTCCGTCCGCATGATACAGCCAGCCGAGCGCTTCCCACGCTTTGTGCATCAGCGGGCGAACGGCGGTCAATCGCTCCAACGCCTGCACGCCGCAGGACAACTGATCTTCAAGCCCGACGTCGAGCGCGGCGCCGATCAGTTGCTCCGCGCCTTCCTCCCACGCCGGGTCGCGCTCCACCGCTGCAAAAAAATCCTCAAACATCGCCTGAGGCGACGCGACTTCTCCCAACTCGGCCGCCAACATCCGATCCAACGCGGTAAAAAACGCCGCATTCGCTTCCCAATGTGGCGAGAGATCCTCACAGCCAAGGGCTTGCGGAGTACCCTGCGGCTCGATTTCCGCCAGCAGTTCCTGCATCAACACGGTGAAAAAAGCCCGGCACTCCGCCAGCGACCCGATCACCGTGCGAATCGTCTCGCGCCCGCTCCGCACGTCTACCACTTGCAGCCCGACCCTTGCTTCATCCTCCCCCATCGTCAACAGCCCGCCGACCACATACTGAGCTTCATATTGCTCCCCGATTTCGCAGAGCTCTTCGACTTTTTGCGTCTGTCCGGAAATCACCAGCTGCGGCCCCTCTTCGCTCTCTAAACAAAACGGAGCGAACACCGCGTCCGCCGCTCCCGCCTCCCCCAACCGCAAACTTAAATAGCGGGGCATCTGGCGGGCAAACGCGCACATCTGCTTCCCTTGCGAATCCGGCAGACTCCACGGCAACAGCAGCACTCGTTTCACAAGCAATTCCCCCCTTTCAAGAAAAAGACGACCAAAAACCCTACTTTCTGACAGGATTCAACCTATTCACCGACGAAGTACACATGAGGTATTTAGAAATTTAATCACAAAAGGAGGAAACCGTGTTGGCTCAGCACCGTCGCACATCGCGCCTCGCGATCGCCCTGCTGACCGTCTTCACCCTGATCTTGGGCCTGTTCCCTGGATTTGCGGAGCGAGTTGCAGCAGCCGATCTGATCACCTTGTCGAGAAGTGATTTCGTGATCGGATATCCGCCGACCACTGTCACAATCACGGGGAGCGATCTCTACAAATTCAAAAGCGACACGATTCTGTATCTGTTCGACTCCAAAAACCAAGACACCAACGCCGTCTCCGGAGTCCAAGTCGTGGACAGCAAGCACCTGAATTTCACGTTGCAACCCGGACTGCAGCCCGGGAAATACACGCTGCTGGTCAAATCGTACACGCAGACGATGATCGGGCTGAATGTCTTGACCAGTTCCGACCCGACGAATGTCACTGTCACTCCTGGAACCGCCGATGATATCCGCGTCGATTGGAGCGATCCGAGCGCCCTCGATATCAACGATATCGTCATTCAGTATAGTCTTATCGACCAGAATTCTTACTCGGGAACGGTTCACGTGCCGCGCGGTACCGGCACCTACACGTTCAAGAACTTGCAGAACAACAAATTCTACAAATTTTTCATCTATGCCATCAAGAGCGACAACACCAAAACCAACGGTGTGGTGATGACCAACGGCGGCATCGGCTACAAGGCCGTGGACACCACGCCGCCGGGCGACATCACCAATCTGAGAGTCGACACGATTCCCAACGGATTCATCCTGCGCTGGACAGACCCGGTCAACCCCGACTTCCCGAACAATCCGGCGCTCTCCGACCTCAGCATGATCACCGTTCAATACGCGGAGCACGGCAGCAGCAACTGGTCGGAGGGCTTCGTGGTCGCCAAGGGCGTCCAGACTGCCACCCTCTCGCCGATGAACACGGCGAAGCGGTACGACTTCCGCTTCACGAAGCTCGACATCAACGGCAACTGGAACTACCAAATCGACAACCACAACGGCTACGGGTACACGTCTGATACGACGCCGCCGAGCGAAGTCACGCAATTGCGTGTTTCCACCGCGTCCGATACCAGCGCCTATATCACATGGTATGACCCGACGACGACAGACTTTCACCACGTGAACCTGTACCTCAAGAGCTCGATGTCCACCGACTGGATTTCCGTCGGTCGCGCGGACAAAGGGCTGCAGAGCTTCCAGCTCAACGGCCTTGCGCCGGGCATCAGCTACCAGTTGAAAGTCAACACGGTCGACCAACTCGGCAACGAATCGATCTACGGCACCACCACGAGCACGTTCCGCACGAATTCCTTAAGCGACCTGAACGACTTGACCAACGTGAACATCCAACAGGAAGTCTCCGGCGGTCTGCAGATGACGTGGTTGTCGGATGCGGTCTCTTCGGTGAACTTCGACCGCTTCAAAATGTACTACGCACCGAACAACTCGGCCGATCCCAAGGACTTCAAGCCGACCGAACTGTCGAACAAAGGCACGAAAACCGCCTCGCTGCGCGACATGCCAACCGGTCTCTACAAGCTCGACATGCGACTCGTGGATTCGTTCGGTCTCATGCAGAGCTTGAAGCCGTTCAACAACAACGGCTCCGGCTACTACGTCTCCGGCACGGGCAACAACTTGCCGTCTGACGTCGGCAACGTCAAAGTGATCGCCACCGACGGGGTCAATCTCGACGTGACGTGGGATGCCGCCACCACCACCGGCACGCATGTGGAAGTCTACATCGCCGAGCGTTCGCAATACCCGTCGTGGAGGCTGCTCAGCAAAGTCGATAAGCGCAACCAGCGCTACACGGCGACCGGCCTCTCGAAAACCAAGGATTACTTCTTCAAACTCGTGGTCTTCGATTCCGCACGCAACTTGGAATCGCCGGGCGTGATTTACGACAACAGCGGCTACGGCTTCAACGTCATCGGCGGAGACCGGTATCCTCCGCAAGAAGTAACGTCGCCGGGAGCGAGCGTCTACATGAACTCGCTCGTGCTTTCTTACACGGAACCGCCGGATTCCGACTTCAACCACGTGAACGCGTATGTGCAACGCATGAACAGCGCCGAGACGAGCAACCCGGTCTTTGTCGTGCGCGGCAGCAACGGCACGACGATCCGCGACTTGATTCCGGGCGAGCGCTACACGGTACGCTTGACCACCGTGGATAATTCCGGCAACGAATCCGCCGGGATCACGCTTTCCAACAACGGCTCCGGCTATCTGATCGGCTCGTCGGGCGACCAACAGTCTACCGAAGTTCGCAACGCTTTGGCGATTCCGAACAACACGTCCTTGACGGTTCGCTTCTCCGATCCCGTCAACTTGGACTATGCCAAAACGTTGGTCTCGATCAAGAAAACCGGCGACAGCAGCTACGGTTCGGAACGCACTTTATACAAAGGCACCAATGAAACGGTGTTCACCGGGCTTGAGCCCAATCAATCGTACCAAGTGCGTCTGATCACCGTGACAACCTCCGGCAAGCAATCGAACGGTCTGACTCTCGGTCAATCCAACGGGATTCCGATGGCACCGATTTCCAACGTCTCGTCTCCGGTCGTCACGCCGGGTCAAAACCGCCTCACCGTGTCGTGGACCGATTCGACTTCGACCTCTCCGACCGCGATTGCCGTCGAGTTGCAAACGGTCGGCTCGACGACGTGGAGCGAGCCGCAATACGCCGTTGTGGGCACAGGATTCCTCGTGATGGACGGCCTTTCCAACACGAAATCCTACCGGGTGCGAATCACCGCGATGCGCAACGAAATCGGAGCGCCGAGCCTTCTTCTCGATGCCACCAACAACAACGGGAACGGGCCGGGCTATTCACCGCGCGAAGAGTCGATTGCTGCAGCGCCTTCCCATCTGCAAAAAAGCAGCTCTCCCAATGACACGCAAGACATTTCGATCACCGGGCGCAACACGAAGCTCAACGGAGTGCACACGGGAGATGTGACGGTTTACGACTCCAACCAAAACATCGTCAACAACGCCGTCAAACAAGTCTCGATCTACAGTTCCACCCGCTTGGACGTGCGCTTGACCCGCCAGCTGAGCACCGGCGTGTACACGCTGAAAGTGCACACCGTCGACGACGGCGACTTGACGACGCAGATCACCGTGCAAAGCGATGCTCCGAAACCGGAGATCTCGTCACTGAGCACGCCCTATGTCGACTACTCCTACAACTCGTTCACGATGACGCTCAACGGCTACGGCTTCAACAGCTCGTCACGCATCATCCTCGACAGCCAAACGATCACGCCGACGTCCGCCGATGCGCAGACGCTGACGTTCACGATGCCGGGCAACTTGCTCCCCGGCGTGCACAAAATCTACGTCAACACGGGCGGCACCACCACCGTGCCGATGAATTTCACCGTCTACCCGTTCAAGAGCGCTCTGGGCTTCCTGAACCTGCCGACGATGCGCAACGGAACCTACCACGGGGAATGGAACGTCACGAACATGGACTCCAACGCCCGCAGTACAAAAGTGATTTTGATCATTCGCCGCAACGGTCAATTTGTGGAGCAGCAAGAGCAAAACCTCTCGTTCTCCTCGTTTGAGACCAAGAAGATCAAACTCGATTTCGGCGGGGCCAACACCCCGTACGCGCTCGGTCCGACCCAGTCGATCTCCGTACAAGCGTTTCTCGTGGACACACTCACACAAAGCGCGCTTGCCGCTCCGACTGTGTACCGTACCGACGTAAATCTGTAACCAGGGAGGACTCGCAATGAACTTCAAACGGATCGCTCTTAGCGGATGCCTGACTGCGGGACTCCTCCTGTCCGGCATACCGTGGAACACCGCCGCATTTGCGGACACCACCCTGAGCCTGCAACAGCAAGGTTCAGGGCTGACCGCAAGCGGCGTCTACACGAAAAACGGCCTCGCGCTTGGCGGCACGCCTGTCTTTCTCAGCGTCCGCGACAGCAGCGGACGCCTCTACTACGCCAATCAAGCGCTGACCGACAACAACGGGCGCTACCAGTTCCAGTGGTCGATGCCCGATCTCGCGGCGAACGGCGTGTACAGCGCGGAAGTGCACATCGAAGGAGATGTGGAAATCTCCACATTTTCGTATACATCCAGGGGCAACCAAAGCGATATCATCCTGCCCGTGGGTGATGGAGCCTACCGATTCACCGGAGAATTGAACTCCGGCGCGAAACAAGCGGTCGTCTATGACGCCGCAACCGGCCTCAGCTATGTAACTCCTGTCGGCAATTCCGTGCAAGTCACGATCGACGCGAATAAAGCCAAATCGCAGCTCTACGGAAGCCAATCGGGAACTACCTACCTGACCCTCTCCATCCCGACCAAAACGGACAAAAACACGGTCACCGTGCCCGGCGATGTCATCCGCCAACTGTCGGCGACGGCAGGAACGAACGCGCACCTGCTCGTTGCCGCTTCCGTCGGTTCCTTCGACCTCCCGCTTGCCGCAGTGCCCGGCGTGTTGCTTGACAACGTCAAAACGAACAGCGACGGAGCGTTGGTCTTCACCATCAACCGCGTTGACACGACCCGCTCCAACTCGTTGTCCGGCGAGTACCAAGCGCTTGGCACGTCTCCTCTGCTCCTGCCGGTGGAGTTTGGCGTCAGCGCCGTGTACAAAGGCCAAAGCTTGCCGATCACCGACTTTGGCAACAATTTCGTCCGCTGCTCAATCGATTTGACCGGTGCGAAGTTGACCAGCGGTTCCGTGACGAGCGCTCAGTTTTTGCAACCGCAGTCCGGGCATCTGGTGCCGACTCCGTCCTCGCTGTTTCGCGACACGGTCGGACACGGCAAACTCGTGATTGCCCGCACCGGTCCGGGGCTGTATGTGCCGATCCAAAACCAAAAGTCGTTTGACGACACGACGTACACCGCGATCAAACCCCGCATCCATGAACTCGCAGCCAAAGCGATCGTCAGCGGCAAGAGCGCCACGACGTTCGACCCGTTCGGCCCGATCACCCGCGCTGAATTCTCGACGCTGATGGTGCGTGCGCTCGGTCTTTCCGACAAACAGGGAAGTTCGAACTTCTATGACGTCCCGAGAGGTCAATGGTTCACCGACTACGTGAACATCGGATCGAGCCTCGGCCTGATCGCCGGATACACGCCAAACCAGTTCTCGCCGGAAGATCCGATCACGCGGGAACAGATGGCGGCCCTGCTCGCCAGAAGCCTCAGCTATGTGCAAACCCGCCCGTATGTCGACACCACCCGTGTCTTGGGCAACATCGCCGAT
The DNA here is from genome assembly GCF_000714935.1 of Tumebacillus flagellatus. Classification (GTDB taxonomy): domain Bacteria; phylum Bacillota; class Bacilli; order Tumebacillales; family Tumebacillaceae; genus Tumebacillus; species Tumebacillus flagellatus. The sequence continues at coordinate 76,691 of NZ_JMIR01000010.1, read as the reverse complement.
GCCCCTTCTGTCTCGGGCTGGGCACGCGACGATGTGGCGTTGGCGATTCAGACCGGCATCATGCCCAACAGCGGCCTGATCGAACCGCAGCGAAACGCGACACGCGCCGAAAGCGCGGATATGCTCTACAACTTTTTGAACTACTTGAAGTTCCTGTAAGTCTACAAAAGCACCCGATGCCCTCGCGCATCGGGTGCTTTTTTTCACACGTAACCAAAAAGGAACGGGCAAACAAAAAGGGCACCTTCGCTCCTTGGCGACGGCACCCTTTTTAGTCAGTTGTGTGGATCATAGATTTGTACCCACAAATCCGTCCGATCCGGCAGGTTCGACTCGACTCTCACGCTCCCTCTTTTTACAGGCTGGAAGTGAACCGATGGACTCCTGCTTGCTGCGCTCCTTTCCTCTCGTGTTGACGACACTCGCACGGGTGAACGCTAGAATCGGACATATTCGGTGGTTGTTGCCTCCTCTCTCCCCTCCGCCGGCGTCGCCGTGGGGGATTTCTTGTTTTTATTATATCCAAACATTCAGATAATTCAAACACGATTTTTTCGACTGCGTTCTTGTTTTTCGGCGTTTTTTCAATGTTATCTTACGCAGACGACGAATCCCTCATCCTCTCTTCACAATACGGTAAAAAAGCCGGAGACACGCGTGTGTGCTCCGGCTTGGTGCAGCAAGCTTACTTGCCTTCGATATAGGTGTTTTTCAGTTCGTAATCGACGCCGAACGGGAAGGCGACGAGGTCCTTGACGTACGGTTTGGTTGCGAACGCTTTGCCGCGGAAGAAGATCGGGCCGATCGGCATGTCTTTCATCAGCAGTTTTTCCGCTTCGACGAGTTCTTGCGCGCGTTGTTTCGGATCGGCGGTGACTTTGGCGGAGTTGATCAGCTTGTCGTATTCCGGGTTGGAGTACGAAACCGAGTTGAACTCGTTCTTGGTCACGAACATGTCGAGGAAAGTCATCGGGTCGTTGTAGTCCGCGCCCCACAGGGTGACGGAGATCGTGTAGTCTTGCTTTTTCTCACGTTCCAGACGGAGTTTGAACGGAACGTTTTCGATGTCGACGTTGACGCCGAGTTTGGTGCGCCATTGTTCCTTGAGGAACTCGCCGGCTTTCTTCGCAACGTCGGAATCGTCGACGAGCAGTTTCAGCTTGAGGTCGTTTGCGGTCATGCCCGCTTCTTTCAAGCCGTCTTCGAGCATTTGTTTGACTTCGGCATCGGTGTGCTTGGTCAAGGTGTCGCCCGCCGTTTTGCGGAATTCGCCGCCTGCGGAGTCCGAGGTGCCGTCCGGAACGAAGCCGGTTGCGCCCTTGGTGCCGTTGTGGTAGATGATGTCCGCGTACATGTCGCGGTCAACCGCCCAAGTCAGCGCGGTGCGGATCTTGCTGTTTTCCAGACCCTTCACAGCCGGGTTGAAAATCAGGTAGCCGTTGGTGAGTTCGTTTTGAACGGAGTACTCGTCTTTGCGGTCTTTGTATTGGTCGATGAAATCGCGCACGAGGCCGACGCGGTCAATTTGTCCCGCTTCGTACATGTTGACGGCTGCCGAGGTGTCTTTGACGACGTCAAACGAGACCTTGGAGAGCTTGACGGTCTTGGCATCCCAGTAGGTGTCGTTTTTCGCGATGTTGACGCTGGTTTCATGCACCCAGTCCGAAATCTTGAACGGGCCGTTGGAGAGCGAAGTTTCTACAGAGGTCCCGAAGTCTTTGCCTTTGGACTCGACGAATTTCTGGTCGAGCGGGAAGAACGTCGGGAACGCCATTTGGTTCAAGAAGTACGGGGTCGGGTTGTTCAGGGTGACGACGACCGTTTTGTCGTCTTTCGCCTGGATGCCGACTTCGTCAGCAGAGCCCTTGCCGGTGTTGTATTCATTCGCGCCTTTGACCGTTTTGAGCATGAACGCGTATTGGGACGCGGTCTTCGGGTCGAGAGTGCGCTTCCAGGAGTACACGAAGTCGCCCGCGGTTACCGGGTCGCCGTTCGACCATTTCGCGTCGCGAAGGTGGAAGGTGTAGGTTTTGCCGTCCGGAGAGATTTCCCAAGACGAAGCCATGCCCGGAACGGCTTTGCCGTCTTTGTCGAGACGCACGAAGCCTTCCATCGTGTTGGACAGAATGTTAAACGAGTATTGGTCCGTTGCCAGCGCAATGTCGGAAGTCGGAAGGTCGTCGCCCATCGTCAAGTGCAGTTCTTGCGGGGAGTTGTCGCCCTGCCCCGATGCTTCGTTGCTGCTGCCGCAACCGACGAGCACGCTGCCCATGAAAACAGCAGCCATCGCGGTGCCGATCCACTTTTTGTTCATCAGTTTCTCCTCCTGCTATCTATCATTTGAATCTATTTTTCCGTTCTGGTATAGGACTATGATAGGCGAGGCAAATTATATAGTCAATATATGAACTAATTGTCCAAACTTTAGGAACCTTTGCAACAGTAAAAAGAGACCCATTAGCGGGTCTCTTCTAAGTAGCGGATTTCTTCAAATTAGTGAGCTTCTTCAAAAAACCGCAACACTTCGTCCGCCACTTCGTCGGAGTGATCAAACGTCATCAGATGCTCGGAGTTCGGGATGACCACTGTTTTGTGAAAGGGAAGTCCGGCACTGTAGCGTTCGATGTTCGCGAATTTCTGCGGAAGCAACTCCGCTTCTTGGTCGCAAGGCATGAACAGCACAGGACATTGGATCTTCGCGTAATATTCCATCCAATCCCGACCGAAGATATCGTGGAAAATCTCAAAGCGCTGCGCCGTCGTCTGTTTCGGCGCGACGCGACCGTCCTCCGTCTCGCGCAGCACGGCGGCGGCGACGGCACGTTCCTTGAGCAGATTCCACGGCTCCCATTGGCGGAATTTTTGCTCGTACTCTTCCCGCGAGGCGTAGGTCGCCTGCGGATACTGTGTGCGCAGCATGGTTTCCGCCTCTTCGCGGGTCATGCCGTGAAAGCGGGCACCGGGGTCGGTGTCGCTGTTCAGCGCCGCTTCGATGTTGACCAGCGACAAGGCGCGCTCCGGGTACTTCGCCGCAAAGCAAGTGGCTGCGTCGCCGCCGAGCGAGTTGCCGACGAAGTGCGCTTTGTCGATTCCCAGATGGTCGAGCACGGCGCGCAGGTCTTCCGCCATGATGTCCAGCGTGTACCCGCTCTCCGGCTGGTCGGAGTGGCCGAAGCCGCGCAAGTCGAGGGCGATGACGCGGTAGTTCGGAGTGAAGCGCGGGATGATGTCCTGCCACATCACCGTCTGCCCGCCTTGGTACGGCAGCAGGAGCAGCGCTTCGCCTGCGGTGCTGTGCTCTTCTACAAATAACTCGATTCCGTTTGCCGGGATGCGCATCGATTTCATTTACGTTCCACCTCTTCCATATCTTTCTAGCGATTCTAGCAGATTGCGGAAGAAAAAAAAAGAGCCACTTTGGAAGTGGCCCTTTCTCGGGACGGATTAGCCGCGGGTTTTGCGGAATTCCGGGTTGTGCTCGGCTTTGACTTTGGTGTAGATACCGCCGCGAACGTTGAAGTCGCCTTCGACTTCCATCCAACGCGGATCGAGTGCTTCGACAAGGTCGTTGAGGATGAGGTTGGTGACGTCTTCGTGGAAGTGGCCTTCTTCACGGAAGGTCCAGAGGTAGAGTTTCAGGGATTTCAGCTCGATGAGCTTCGGGCCCGGAACGTAGCGGACGGTGATGGTGGCGAAGTCCGGTTGGCCGGTCACCGGGCAGAGCGCGGTGAATTCCGGGCAGCGGATTTCCACTTCGTAATCGCGGTCGGGATGCGGGTTCGGAACGGGATGCAGTTCTTTAGACGGTTTCGTCGACATATGTAAGGACCTCCAAACAAGGTGTAAAAGTCTAAATTTCAATATATATCAGAGCTGGCATGCGGTCAAGGCAAAAAGCCTGCGCGGTGCAGGCTTACTATTGTTGTTGCGTCGGATCGTTGTGCATGGGGTTCATCCCATGGCCTTTTTGCGGTTGGTGGCGGTTGAGTTGGAATTGCGGCGCCGCTTGGCCTAGCTGTTGGTACATCTGGTTGGCGGATTGCTGCAGTTGGCGCAGTTGCGCTTCTTCTTGGCGTTGGTCGAAGTACATTTGTTGCGGGAATCCTTGGGTGCCCAGTTGGTTGGACATCATGCGGGTGGTTTCGTTTTCGTGGCGGATCAGCGAGCCGATCATCTGGCGAACTTGGCGCAGTTCGACTTGAAGACGGGCGATTTCCGATTCGAGTTGGTGCAGTTGTTGTTGCATGACAGTTCCTCCTGACCGTGATCAAGAAATTGCGTTCCTTTCCTACATTGCCCTTTTTGTGCGGGTTTTATAAAAAAGGGATGCATATTTGTTCCAAGGTGCGGGTCAGGATAGGATAGGACGATTTTATTGAACCGCGAGGAGGAAGATCAGATGCAAGAGAGCATTCTACGCATGTCTGGACAGGTGCAGGCGATGCAACAGGAAGTGGCGGAGTTGCAGCAGCTGGCGTCGCAGTTGGCCCAGTCGAACATGAGCCGGTTCCAGCAGTTGCAAGGGATGAGCCGGAACAACAACGATTTCTATCAACTGGCGGGCAATGAGCAAGCGTCCGTGCAGATGTTGTACAATTTGACGCGCGTCTGTGAGGAGATGAACCAGCATCTGCGCAACATCTCGACGATGATGTCGCCGAGGTCACAGCAGGGTCAAGGGCAGAACCAAGGTTTGCAAGGGGTGCAGGGGTCGAACAGCCGCTCGTTCTCGGTACAGTCGGGTACGATGCAGCAGTCCTCGGCCTCGCAGGGTCAGATGTCGCAACAGGCGCCGGAAGGGCCGATCGCGACCGACACCACGCACATCCGCCGCATGACCTCGGCGACTGATGAGAACAACCAGTTGGATGCGACGATGACGCTCAGTTCGGATGCGAACCAAGGCGGGTCGATGCAGTCGGGATCGCAAGGGCAAAGTCAGAATCAAGGTCAAAGTCCAATGCAAAACCAACAAAGCCAACAAAACCAAGGAGGCGGCTCGTCCTCGCTTTCGCAGATGGCGATGATGCAACCGGTCCTGAGCACGTCCCAGTTGCAACAGCAACAACAGCAAGGCGGCATGGGGCAGTCTGCAATGGGACAAGGCTCGATGAGCCAAGGCTATATGGGTCAATCCTCCATGAACCAAAGCGGCGGCGCGGGCAAGGCGAAGGGCTTTGTCAGCACGCAAGGCACGACACAGGGCTCCATGAACCTCGGCGGAACGGGCCAAGGCGCTTCCATGAGCCAAGGCAGCATGAATCAAGGCTCCATGAACGCGATGAACCAAGGCGCCTCCCAACCCAGCCTGAAATCCGGCCACCAACAGCAACAACAGAACCCAAACCAGATGAGCATGCAACAAATCGCCCATTCCATCGAAACCGATCTCAAAGGCAATTCCAACGAACACCGCGAAGAACCGCATCACCAGCTCTACCCGTACAACCGCTTCACCACCTGATCCTCCCGTCTCCCATAAGCCACAAAAAAAGACCCCTCTCCACCAGAGGGGTCTTTTCAATCTTCCTATGTACCGCTCCTAATGCACGTGCCCCTGACGCTTCTTCAACGCCTCTTGATAGTGCTCGTACAACATCTTCTGCCGGTCGCTGTCCTTGATCGTCGACAAGTACGCCTCGCGCAGATCCAGCCGTTCATCCGGCGTCATGATCGTTTCAAAATCGGCGGCAATCAACGCCACAACCTGCTGGCGCTCCGTCGCCGACCACGTCAAAAACTGCTCATACGGCAGCATCATCATATCCAGCCGAAACTGCGCCAACATCTCTTTGGGAAACTCCTCATACTTGATGCCCATGACGACACCCCTTTCGCTTCTCCGTTATCGTATCACAAACGCCCGCGCCATCTCCACAAAAAACCCCCCTGCCGCCGACAACCTTCCACAAGAACAGCGAAAACGAAATCCGCACCCCGCCAACACGCCGGGAGCTTTGGCGGCTGAACCTCTTCCTCTTGCTGTTTCACTCGATCTTCGAAGACACGCTCATGTTCGCCCTCTACCCTGTCCCGCTCCTCGCCATCGCCCTCACCCGCTTCGCCGTCGCGTGGCTGGTCTGCCGCCTGTGAGTTTCCAGTTGTGAGGTTTTGGTGTAGAGTTTTGAATAGATGCTTCCATGAACCGTTCCTCGCTCTCGTAAGATGCTTTCCTTGTACTGAATTTTTTCTGGATTCGAAATATAGGGTGTTGGAAGAAGGGGATTGCTTGATGAGTGTGTTTCGGCGTGTCGGTTTTTGGTTTGATGTGATCCGCACGTGGTGGCTGGACCGACCCTTCCGTCCGGGGCGCGTGCTCGGGAAGCGCTATGTGATTGAAAAGTGTCTCGGCATGGGCAGTTACGGCATCTCGTACCTGTGCCGGGATTTGCAAAGCGGGACGCGCCGCGTGTTGAAGCAAGTGCGCCCGACGAGACGGCACGGGGCGAAAGGGTATCCGATTTTTGAGTATGAGACGTCGATTTTGGAAGGGTTGGATCACCCGGCGATTCCGAAGTTGTATGATCGATTCCAGCATCGCGGACATTGGTTTTTTGCGATGGAATATATGGAGGGCGTCAATTTAGAGGACGCGATTTTTGCAGAGGAACTGAAGTTCACGGAGCGGGAGTCGTTGCAGATGATTCGCGACCTGCTGGACGTCGTGGCGTACGTTCATGAGCGAAAGATCGTGCACCGCGACGTGCGGATTCCAAACGTCATCTTGCAGGACGGCCGGCTCAAGTTGATCGACTTCGGCCTCGCCCGCCGCTTGGGCGACAAACCGACGCAGGTGGCGGAAGATCTGCGGGACTACATGATCGAGAAGCAGATCAAGCGGGAAGTGGAGTTTCGCAGCGATTTCTATTCGATGGGACACTTCTTGTTGTTTTTGTTGTACACAAGCTATGAGCCGGACGCGGAAGAAGAGCGCAGTTGGGAGGAAGAGCTGAACCTGCACCCGCGCACCCGGACGCTGCTGCGCCGCATGCTGCAACTGGAAGCACCCTCCTTCGCGGATGCCGAAGAACTGGCGGCCGCGTTGGAGGAAGCGATTCGCGCCCTGTCTTAGTGTAAGAAAACAACCTCCACCCAACTCGCGGGCGGAGGTTGTTTGGTTATGTGTATTACGAGGAAAAGATGCTGAACGAAAAGCTGTGGTGCTTCCTCTTGTAATGATGGTGTCCGTGATTGGAGTGACCGTGATGGTGATGATGATCGCTGGAGCTGTAGTGGTGTATCACCGGCCGATGATAATGATGGTGGTCACTGGAGCTGTACGAACGATGGTGGTGGTGATGATGATGGTGACGATGGCTGGAGCTATAATGATGCGTCGCTTCGTGCAGGACTTTTTTGATGAATCGACCGAAAGACATTTCCGGTTCCCCCTCAAAAGGTTTTATACCTCTATCTACGGAAGAATTGCAGGAAAGTTTCGCGAAAAAGTGATCGGAACCATCTTCGCTTCCGGTTTTCGTTGTCCGCTTTATTTCTCTTCCGGCCAGTGGAACTGCGGCACGGCCATGATGCCGTCTGTCAGCGTATACTGGGACAGACTGCCCGCTTTGGCTTGGATGACGATGTAGTGCAAATCTTCGGTGGAGTTGTTTCGCCAGCAGCGCACGCCGGCCGGTGCCACGCGCACAGCCGAGCCTTCCCGCACGTCGAGAACTTGGCCGTCAACGTAGAACTGGCCTTGGCCTTTGACGAACAGGTACAGTTCCTCGTTTTCCTTATGCGCGTGCGCGTACGGCACTTGAGTGCCCGGTTTCATCACGCCAAGCGAAACTTCCATCCCGTTCAGGCCGAGTGCTTCGTTCAGAAACACTTTGCCCGGAAATTTGAACTGCGGCAACGGCGAGAACACGTACTCCATCATCTCGTTCCACGGTCCCGCATGCGCCGCCGTAAAGTTTTCGCCTTGCACAAGTCCGCCTTTCATTTCCATCTTAATCCCTCTTTTCTTTGTTTGATGATTTCAGGATACCGAAGTATAAAGTACCAGTAAAATGTTTTTTGCAAACGAGCAGGGGATGAATAGTTCGGCGACGTAGTTACTAGTAATAAGCAGGTGTAGAAATGAAGGGATTTCGATGAGTCATGATTTGGTTTGATAAGTTTTTTATCAACTTGTGTATTCTGGTGACATGCTTGTTCTTCTTGCACCAATTCTTCAAGGACCGCATGATCAAGCAGGGCGATCCGCAGTACAAACAGATCGTGTTCGGATTGGTCATGGGCCTGCTCGGGTGTTTGCTCATGCACTACTCGCTGCTGCTCGCTTTTGGCGCGGTGTTCGATTTGCGGATGATTCCGATCTTTCTCGCCGCCTCGTTTGCCGGATGGCCGGCGGCGCTGGTCACAGCGGTGGTGGAAGCCGTCGGGCGCATCCTGATGTTCTCTTGGTCCCCCACCACATCCGTTGCCGGTCTTGTGCTGCTGGTGACGGCCATTGTCAGCGGGATTGTCGTTCAATTTGTGCCGAACAACGCTCGGCGCTGGATGTACATGGTCTTCATGAATGCGATCATCGTCAGTATCGGCTCGATCTACGCCGTGCCGAACGTGCGCTTGCGGTTGTTGGTCGTGTTGCAATACACGATTGTGCTCGCCGTCGCCTCTCTGTTTACGTACTTGCTGGTGCACCACTTGATCCGCGCGCACGAAATGTTCGTGAAAATTCGCGACTCCGCTGCCGTCGACTTCCTCACGGGGCTGAACAACGTCCGCACGTTTGACGCGGCGATCAATACGATGTTGCAGAAGAATGTTGAGCACGGCGAAGCGCTCTCCTTTCTCATGATCGACATCGACCATTTCAAAAAAGTAAACGACACGTACGGCCATCCCGCCGGCGACGAAGTGCTCAAACAACTGAGCGAGCAACTGAGCCGCGTCTCGCGCAGCCTCGATGTCGTCTCCCGCAACGGCGGCGAGGAATTCTCCGTCATCTTGCCAAAATGCCCGCGCGAGTACGCGTATCAAGTCGCTGAACGCATCCGTTCCGCCGTCGAGCGCCATCCGTTTCAGTTGCCGGACGGTCAGGTGATCGGAGTGACGATCTCCATCGGCCTCGCCGTCTCCACGAAGGAGCAACCGCTTAGCGTTGATGAGTTGGTGCACCTCGCCGACGAGGGTTTGTACCAAGCGAAGCGCACGGGACGCAACCGGGTGTGCGAAGTGCAGTCGACAAACGCTTGATGAAAGCAACCGAACAAGCAAGACCCAACCGCGGCATGCGGTTGGGTCTTATTTGTCGGAGCGGTTTTGTTATTTCCCGGCGAGGCCTTGGTCCCAGATCGCGCCGTCTTGGTAGAGGTCTTTGCGGACTTGGTCCCAGCCGCCGAGGTACTTGATGTCGTAGAGACCCGGCGGAGTTTTGTATTGGCTTTCGTATTGCTTGGCGACGGCGGGGTCGACGGGACGGAAGCCTTTGTCGGCGAACGCTTGTTGCGCTTCCGGTGTCCAGAGGAAGTCGAGGAACGCGTCGGCCGCTTGGCGCACGCCGTGCTTGTCGGCGTTTTTGTCCACGACGGCTGCCGGGTTTTCGATCAAGATCGTGTCGTTCGGAACGATGATGGTGTAGTGCTGGCCTTCGAGGTTGCGGCCGATCAGTTCGTTTTCGTACGTGACGACGACGTCGCCGGTGCCGTTTTCAAACGTGGTCATCGAAGCGCGGCCCGACTTGTCGAGGGCTTTGACGTTTTTCTGGACGCGCTTGAGCAGGTCGGCGGCGTAGGCGGGGTCTTTTTTGCCTTGCGCTTCCGAGTGTTTGAGGCCGCCGCCGTAGATCGCGTTGACGTCCCATTGCGCCCCGCCGGACGTCTTCGGATTCGGGATGAGCACGCCGACGCCCGGTTTCGCGAGGTCTTCCCAGTCCTTGATCCCCTTGGGATTGCCTTCACGGGTGCCCAGTGCGGCGACAGAGTTGGTGATCATGCCGTTGTGCGGCTTCGTGCGCCAGTCGGTCGTGATCAGGCCGGCTTTTTGGATCGTATCGATGTCCGCTTCCAGCGACAGCACCGCGATGTCCGCTTCAAACCCGCCTGCGATGGCGCGGGCTTGGGTGCCGGACGCTTCGTACGATTCTTGGAATTTCACGGTTTGGCCGGTTTTCTCTTTCCATTGTTTTTGGAAGGCGGGGATGATCACTTTGAACGCTTCTTGCGGCGTGGAGTACGCGCCGAGGATGAGGGTGATTTCCTTGGCGTCTTGGCCGCCCGTCGAGTCGCCCGACGAGGATGTGGCGGTGGACGAGCCGCAAGCGGTCAGGACGGTCATCGAAGCGAGCAAGAGCGCGGACAGGGCGAGTTTGGTTTTGTTTTTCATGGGATGGTTCTCTCCTTGTTCTTCTAGATCGCGCGGGTGTTGGCGCGTTTGAGTTCGTTTTCGAGAAAGAGGCTTTGCTCGTCGTGGAAGAGGTGCAGGGAGTGGATGAGCACGGCGACCTGCTCGCCGGGGAGCAGAGTTTCTTTTTCCAACGTGCGGTGGGCGAGCAAGCGGTGTTCGCCCACTTCGACTTCCACTTGCCAGACGGAACCGCGGAACTGGACGCTTCGCACAATGCCGAGAGCGGCGGCGGAGAGGTTGGAAATTTCGTGCTCGCGGCCGACTTCGATCGCTTCCGGGCGGATCAGGACACGGGCTTTCTCGCTGTGCGGACGGGGAGCCGATTCGAAGCCGACGATGTGCGCCGGGTTGTGCAAGAGGTTCGATTCGCCGAGGAAGCCCGCGACAAACGGGGTAAGCGGCTCCTTGTAGACTTGCCACGGCGTGCCTTTTTGTTCGAGGCGGCCTTGGTTTATGATCATAATCTCATCGGCGACTTCGACCGCTTCCTCTTGGTCGTGCGTGACGAAGATCGAGGTGATGCCCACGCGGGAGATCATCTCGCGCAGCCACGTGCGCAGTTCTTTGCGAACTTTGGCGTCGATGGCGGCAAACGGCTCGTCGAGCAAGAGCAGTTGCGGGGACGGCGCCAAGGCGCGGGCGAACGCGACCCGTTGGCGCTGGCCGCCCGAAAGTTGGTGCGGGGCGCGGTTTTCTAAGCCCTGCAAGCCGATCAACTCGATCATTTCGTGGACGCGGTCGCGGATTTCGGACTTGGACTTGCGCTGTACGGTCAAGCCGAACGCGATGTTGTCAAACACGCTCATGTGTTTAAACAGCGCGTAGTTTTGAAACACGAACCCGATGCCGCGCTCTTGCGGGGGGAGGTGGTTGACTTTGTTGCCTTGAAACAGAATCTCGCCCGCGTCCGGCTTCTCCAGACCCGCCAGCATCCGCAAGATCGTGGTCTTGCCGCCTCCCGACGGCCCGAGCAAGCCGATCAGTTTGCCCTGTTCAATCTCGAAATTCACATGGTCAACGGCCGACACGCGGCCGAATTTCTTGCTCAAGTTGCGCACTTCGATCTGCATCCGCCTACACTTCCTTTCTTCTCTTCGCCCATTCGAGGGTCATGAGCACGACGATGGAGAATCCCGCCAGCACGAACGCCAGCGAGTTGGCGGCGACGAAGTTGAAATTCTCCACCTGTTGATAGACAAGCGTAGTCGCCGATTGGGTTTTGTTGATGATGTTGCCGGAGACGACGAGCACCGCGCCGAATTCGCCGAGCGCGCGTGCGACGGTGAGCACGACGCCGTAGAGCACGCCCCAGCGGATCGACGGCCACGTGACGCGCCAGAACGTGCGCCACGAACCTGCCCCCAGCGTGTAGGCGGCTTCCTCTTGATCGGTGCCGATCTCCTGCAACACCGGCATCACTTCGCGCACCATCAGCGGGAAGGTGACAAACAGCGTGGCGAGGATCATGCCGGGCAGCGCGAAGACGATTTTCACCCCGTGATCTTCCAAAAAAGCCCCCAGCGCCGTGTGCGGTCCGAGCAACAAGAGAATCATCAGCCCGCCGATGATCGGCGACACGGCGAACGGCAAGTCGACGACGGCGTTCAGAAACTGCCGGATGCGCCGCGAGATTCCCGTCTCGCGCACGAGCAGCATGGCAAGCAAGACTCCAAACAGCGTGTTCAGCGCGGTGACGGCTCCGACGAGGATGCCGGAGATGAGAAACGCGTGCAGAGCTTGCGGATCGGTCAGCGCGCTCCAAAAGCCGGAGAATCCGGTGGAGAACGCGCTGGAAAGCACTTGCCCCAGCGGAATGATCAAGAGGAGCAGAAACACCAGATAGGTGACGGTGATGTTCAGTTTTTTCATCGGGCGTCCTTCCTCTCCGTCAGCAAGTTGACGCTCCAGAGCACGAGGAACGACAGCGTGAGGAGCAGCACGGAAACGGCGGCGGCACCGCTCGGGTTGGAGCTTTCGACATTGCCGTAGATTTGCACGGACGCGGTCAACGTCTTGCCGGGGATGTTGCCCGCGACGAGGACGACCGCGCCGAATTCCGCGAGGGCGCGGGAGAACGCGAGCATCGCGCCGCCGATCACGCCCGGCCGCATCGCCGGGAAGATCACGCGCCAGAACGTCCCGGAGCGCGTAGCCCCGAGCGTATAGGACGCTTCCTCCTCCGAGGGGTCGAGTTCTTCGAGCAAAGGTTGAATCGTGCGGATCACAAACGGGAATGTCACGAAGATCATCGCGAGCACGATCGCCGGCTGTTGGTAGACGATCTCGATGTTGTGCCCCGCCAGCCAACTGCCCAGCCAGCTTTGCGGTCCCAACAAGAGCAAGATCATCAGCCCGCCAACCGCCGTCGGCAACGCGAACGGCAAATCGACGAGCGAATTCAGCAAGCGGCGTCCAGGAAATCGGTAGCGCACGAGCGCCCACGCCAGCATCGTGCCAAGCGCGGTGTTGATCAGCGTGGCGATCACCGCCAGTTTGATCGTCAGCAGCACGGAATCCCACGCGATCGGCTGGAGAATGCTCTCTGCAAAGTGCGCCCAGCCTCCCGACAGCCCTTGGACGTAGATGCCGAGAATCGGGACGAGAATCAACAAGAGGAAGTACACGAGTACGGTGCTTTGCACACTGCGCCTGAGCCAGCGTTTGTTCTGAATCATGTCCGGTTGGTGCCCCTTTCGCCAGTATTCATAACGTTCTCTTATGGGCGGCATTAGACTTTCTTATCTTCACGATGTACAGCGTATACCGTACACCTGTCCGCTGTGCCAGGGTTCCGGCGATTTTGACAATCATTTTGACAAAAAGAAAAGCTCCAACCCCACCCCGAGCGCACGACAAAGTCAACTCATGCAGTCGGGGTGTGGTTGGAGCCTTCGGTGGTCCGATCGGCTCTTGCAGGATGGGAAGTTAGGATTGGGAGGCGAGTTTGATGGCAGGTTTGTTGCTTTCCAGCGGAAAGCGGTGTTTCTCCACGCGCTCGATTTGCGTGATTTGCGCGTTGTGAACGGTCACTTGCACCGTTCCGAACTGCATGCCCTCCAACGCCCGCAAAATCTGCTGCACTTGCGGCGAGTTGAGGTCGGGTTTCAAGACGTTCTCCATAGGATCACCTCAAGGATTAGATTTCCTAATGCTCTGGATAAGATTCTGTTTTTCCTACAAAATCACTATGAATTATTGGTATTACTATAAAATGGGGGCGTTGTTTTTGTCAATCACCGATTTGGAAAAAAAGACACCGCCCCGAGTGGGAACGGTGTCCGGCCGCGTCTGATCAGTCGCGGGTGCGGTCGGTCTTGCCGCCGTGCAAGTTTCCTTGGCGGCGCATTCCGACCGAATCGTACTTGGCAAAATCGTTCTAGCTCCCTCCTCCCCGCTCATACTGTAAAAAGTACTCACCTGCGGACGAGGGGAGGCCGTCCTGTGACGTTGCCGATTCGGGAATCGGGGATTTTGAGCGCGGCGGATCTGGCGGCGAGAATGTTGGGCCTGCTGTTCCTCTCGCGTTTTTTGACGGAGATGGGGCTTGGGGCGAGCGCTTCGTTTCGGATTCTGTTGCCGATCATCGGCGTGGCGGCGAGTTTCGGTAGTATCGGCGTGCCGCAAGCGTTGACGAGGGTTTTCGCCGCCGGACAAGGGACGCGGCGCACCGCGTGGTGGAGCACGGCGGCGGCGTCGCTGGTTTCGGTCGCGGGACTCGGGGGGCTGACTTGGATTGCAGTCGGACATTACGGACAGGGAGCCGCCGGGCCCGGCACGGACGGCATCTTGCGCGTGGCGCTCGCCGCTGTGCCGCTGTTGGTGCTGACCTGTCTCAACGGCAGTCTGCGCGGAATTCTGTTCGGACTCGGCTTCACGCTCGCTCCGGCGCTCGCGCAAGTGGTGGAGATCGGCTCGCGGCTCTGGGTGCTCACCGCGCTCTGGCCTTTGGTCAAAAACGAACTTCACGCCACCGGTGCGCAAATCGGCATCTACGTGCTCACCACCGGGGAAGCGGCGGCGGCTGTTTTTTTGGGGATCGCGCTGTGGACAGCGGTGAGGAAAAAGCGACGTGACTCCGCGGGTTCATCCCAGGAGTCAACGATAAAAAAGTCTCGGCGCGATAGGAAATTTTCGTCCCAAAGTTCGGCAGGCAAGAAGCAACCGCGCGACCGTGTGTTTTCTTCCCGCGAGTCTGCGAGAGTCCGCACGGTGTTGCGGATGGCGTGCGCTCCGGCGGGACAGGCGTTGCTGGCAAGTCTCGGGTATGCGTTGGAATTGCCGTTCGCCGAAGCGTGGATCGCACAGACGCACGGCGTGGACACGGCGAAGCACCTGATCGCCGATTACTCGGCGGTCGCCCTGCCCTTGCTTTGCGCGCCGATGGTGTTGACCGACAGCTTGGCGACGGCGCTTCTGCCAAGCGAGTCGGCGGTCGGCGTGTCTGCAAGGCGGGCCGCTCAGCAATTGCGCAGCGTGATCCGGGCGGTCGTGCTCGTCGCCCTGCCCGCCGCCGCCGCATTCGTCGTGCTCGCGCCCGCCTTGACGCGGGCGTTCGGCTCGTCGACCGCCGCCGACTTGCTGGTGAAAATCGCCCCGTTCGCCCTGCCGCTGTATTTGCAGGCGCCGCTCTCGTCGCTGCTGCAAGCGCACGGACGGAGCCGGGCGTTGCTGGTCGCGGGAACGCTCGGCGACGGAGCGCGGCTTGGCGCTCTCTATTGGGGCATCCATTCCCTGCATCTGACGCGCGCCGCGCTTCCGCTGGCGTTCGCCGCTTCCGTGTGCGTCCAGACGGGGATGCTCTATCTCGCGACGCGGAACCTGACGACGAAACGCATCTCAAACAAGCGAGAATCGATCCGAAGAAGCACAAAAAAAGTCTTGTGAAGAGATTCTTCACAAGACTTCGTTTTTTTGCCGCACGGTGAGACTTTCCCGATTCCCCCGCCAGCGCAAGTACAGGACACAAGCTCCCGTCACCAACACCGGCACGATCAAGTAGCCCTGTGCAAACGGCGCGACGGCGAGGCAGAACAGCGCGGAGAGCAGCGACGTCCAGCGCCCCACCGGGTCGTTCCAGAGCAGTTTCACACAGGCGAACGTCGTGATGATGTAGACGAGGATGCCAAGCGTCACCGGCACGAGAATCAGCTTGTCGACCGACACGTGAAACGCATAGCAGACGAGCAGCGTCGCCGAGTTCGTGAGGAAAAAATACCAGACGGCGCGGTGCGGGACATCGCGGTTGCTTTTCGCTTCAAACCAGCGCGGGAACACCCCGTCACGGGCGAGAGCGTACGCCAGCCGCGAAGACGACGCGAGGTAGACGTTCAGCGTGCCGAGGCAGACGATGCAGGTGATCACCGCCGTGACCGCTCCCGCTCCGACGCCGAGCGCTTGGCTCATCAAAACCGCCAGCGGCGCGCTCGATTCGTTGCCGTCGCCCGACGTGCCCGTGCCGATCGTCACAAACGCCAGCAGCGTGTAGACCGCGCCGACCAAGACGACCGAGATCCACGTGCTGCGCATGACGTCGCGCTTGGGGTTTTGAAACTCCGGCACCAAGTGCGTGATCGACTCCCAGCCGAAAAACGCCCAGAAAATCAACACGCACGCCGCTCCGATGCCGCCGATCCCCTGCGGGGCAAACGGCGTGAAGTTCGCGCTTTCCACGTGCGGCATCGAGAAGACGATCGTCAACACGAGCAAGAGCAACACCACGCCGCTCAAGAGCAGCGACAGATTGCCGCCCGCTTTCATCCCGAGCAACGCCGTGATCATCGCGCAGACGAGAAACAGAAACGACATCAGATACACCGCGTCGTGCCCCAAGTGAAACGCCGACGCGATGTAGCCGGCTCCCGTCACGCCGACGACCGCTTGCCCGACAGAGACCCAGACCATGAAGTACCAACCGACCAGCGCGCCCATCGTGCGGCCAAACGCATTTTTGACAATCACCGAGATGCCGCCGAGGTCCTGGTAGCGCAAAGCAAGACGTGCAAACGTATACGCAAGCGGAAAACTGAGCAGCGACAACAACAGCCAAGACACGATAGCGGACGGACCGGCTGCCCGCACGGTGTAGCCCGGCAAAATCAAGATGCCCGACCCGAGCACCGCTCCCATGTAGAGAGCGACGCCCTGGACGAACGTGATGGACGGACGATGCGGCGCGCTCAAGAGATCAGCCCTTGACCAAGTCGCTCATCAGATAGGCGGTGATCAAACGCACGGAGTTATCGAGCGCGTCGCGGTGGCAACGCTCGTTGGCGTGCGACGCGTCGATGCCTGGGCCGATCAGTCCGTGCTTGACGTCCACGCCGGCGCGAAGCGCTGCCGATGCGTCCGAGCCGTAGTACGGGTAGAGGTCGACTTGGTAGTAGATGTTGTTGGATTTCGCCAGCTCCACGAGGTGCTTGCGCAGTTCGTAGTGGTACGGGCCGGACGAGTCCTTCGCGCAGATCGAGACGCAGTATTCGTCGGTGGTTTGGCCGCGCCCGATCGCGCCCATGTCGATGGCGAGCATCTCCACCGTCTCCGGCGTGATGTTCGAGTTCGCGCCGTAGCCGATCTCTTCGTTGTTGGAGACGAGGAAGTGCGTGGTGTACGGCAGTTCCTGGCCGGCGTCACGAATCGCTTTGATCGCGCCGAACATGCAGGCAACCGATGCTTTGTCGTCGAGATGGCGGGTTTTGATGAAGCCGTTCGGCGTCACTTCGCAACGCGGCGCAAACGAGACGAAATCGCCGACGTCGATGCCGAGCGCTTTGACGTCTTCCGCGTTTTTGACGACGGCGTCGATGCGCACTTCCATCGTGTCTTCGTTGCGTTCGATGCTGCGCGCGTCCTTATAGACGTGCACCGACGCGTTGGTGGAGAGGATCGTACCGGTGTAGATGTCGCCCGCCGATGTTTCGATCTCGCAGTATTCGCCCTCGATCGAGTTGAACGTAAATCCGCCGATCAGCGAAAGTTTCAGACGGCCGTTCGATTTGACTTCCTTGACCATCGCGCCGAGGGTGTCGACGTGCGCCGTCAACGTGCGGTGCACGGAGTTGTCCTTGCCCGGCACGGTGACGAGCAGCGCTCCTTTGTTGTTGCGCTTATGAGAGACGCCCAGTTTCGAAGCTTCTTCTTCGACGAAGCGGATGACGCGCTCCGTGTTCCCGGACGGACTCGGGATGTTTACCAGATTTACGAGCAGGTCGAGCACATAATCGACGTTCGCGTGGATCGTCATGAGAGCAGCACTCCTCTTCGTGTATGTAATGGCTTGAGCAGCTTCTTGAGTCTTCTCAGATTCTACCATAAAAAGCGCTCGCTTGATATGGAACGACCGGTCAAGGAAGCAGCGTCATCCACAGGTAAAACGTGGCATACGCCTTCCACGACCCGAAGCGCTCCGAAATTCGCAACACTTCGTCAAGGCTTGGTTTTTGCGGAAGGTTCTGCACGTGTTTGATCGCGTTGTGCAACCCCGCGTCCGCCAGCGGAAACGCGTCCGGGTGGCGCAAGCACCGCATGATCACATAATGCGCCGTCCATGGGCCGATGCCGCGAAGTTTGACGAGTTCCCGTTCCAAATCGCTTAGCTCTCCCAGCTGAAGGAGGCGCGATTTGGAAAGCCGACCGTCCGCTATTTCCTGCGCAATACCGATCAGGTACTCCGCTTTCCGGGTCGTGATCTGCAAGTCGCGCAATTCCTCAACCGACACGACGGCGAGTCTTTCCGGCGGGGGAAACAGCCAGAATCGCCGCCCCTCCCAGTCCCGATGGGTGCCGAACGTCTCGACGAGCCGCCGCTTTAACGTATACGCAAACCCGAGATTGATCTGTTGCCCCAAGATCGCCCAGCAAAGCGCTTCAAACAGATCGGGGACGCCCACAAGGCGAAGGCCAACGTATTTCTGCGCCACGTCGCGCAGCAGCGGTTCGTTCTGCGCCAGTTGATAAAAAGGGCTCAAGTCGCGTCCCAAATCAAACCACTCCCGCACGTACTGCGCCGCTTCCAGCCGCAAAGCCGACGAGTCAGGGGGATTGTCCACAAATCGCACACAGAGCTCCCGGTCATCCGCCGAGCTGATTTCCAGCAAAACAGGCTCGGCCTCCTCGTCCCCCGGCTTCAACAGTGTATAGAGTTTGCCGTCCTCCACCTGAAACAGACACTCGTTCGCCGAGCGCGTCAGATACGCTCGGGTGGCAGAAAAACGAAAGTCCGGCGGCGTCTGGAGCAGTACATGCGTTTCACGGTCTGCATAGATCATCTGCGGTGCTCACCTCTCTTACCGCCAGTGTACCAAAAAACAACCATAGCGCGGAGGGGAGCCCGAACTATGGTTGTTTAGTTTTAGCCGCTTACGGCCCTGTGGAGATGTTGTCGATCTGCCAAGGCCCGCCCTTGCTCTCTTGCGTCATATAGAAGAACATCGCGTTCGGCCCGCCGTCCACCTCGTACGTTTTCATCGCGTACGGCTGGCGGTTTCGAACGAGGAACAGCGCGGTCGCGTCCACGGTGCCCGTGGGGATGTCTTCCACAAATTTCACTTGGTATTTCGCATTCGGCTCAATCATCGGCCCGTAGTAGTTGCCGGTGACGATCGGAGTCGACGTCGTCGAACCGGCGCCGTTGGTCATGAGATAGAATTGGTAGTTGAGGCTGAGCAGCGTGCCCATCGTCGCATGGTCGCCGCGGTTGTTGGCGTCGAGATACTTGGTGATCACTTGGTCGGGCGTCCACGACACCGTGTCGGCGCTGCGGGTCTCCAACTTCTGCTCTTTCGCCCACTCGCCCCACAACTGGTTGGTGATCTCGCCGAACAGTTTGTTGTCGATCGCCGCCATCGCGCTGCCGCCGACCGTCCGCAGCCAGATGCCGACCAACCGGTTCTGATCAAACACCGCCACGACTTCGCAGTCTTGGTAGCCGTCGATGCGCCCGCCCGCAAACGTCTCGTTCAGCGGCAACGAGTAGACGTCCACCTCGTGTCCGAGGTGCGTCGTCATGTCGAGGTTCACCTCTTGAGAGAGGACGTTGGCGTAGGCGTAGTACAAGTTCTCCTGCGTACCTTGCGCACTTCCTGCAAACGAGGCGGGCAGGGTCGTTTTTACAATCGAGGGCTCTTGGGATTTCAAGGTGTAGTGATAGGTGCCAAGCATCGTTTGAATCTGTTCCACCGGAGCAGCCTGCTTGGGCGTCGTCTGCGGCAGGAGGCTCGGGTCCGACACGTCGCTTTGGTTTTTGCCGGTCTCCAACAGCGACGGAATTTGCGTAAGTGCCAGCGCGAGGCAGGCGGCCACCGCTCCGGCGGACAACCACTTGGTGAAGCGACGGCGTTTGTGAGCGGTGATCGCCGCTTGAATGTCAGCCGTAGACGGCAACAGCGAACGAGAGGGCTTCGGAATCGGCACCGCTTCCACGGCGAGTCCGAGCTCTTGGAGCGTCGCTTGTTCGGCGCGGCATCGCTCACAGGTTTGCAGATGCTCCTGCACCTGCTGCGTGATCTCCCCGCACCACATCAATTCTTGGATCTCCTTGCAAGTCACAGCGCTTCACCTCCCGCCGGGCGTAGTTGTTCCCGCAGGCGGTCCCGCAAGCGGAACAGCCGCGTTTTGACCGTTGCTTCCTTCATCTCCAACATCTCCGCCACTTCCTTGACCGACAAGTCCTGCTCAAAGCGCAAGACGAAGATCTGCCGGTCGAGAGCGGGCAAGTCCTTCAGCAAGTGCTGCACCGACAATTTCAAAGACAGCGAGCCTTCAAATCCCTCCGACGTCGAAGAGGACTCTTGAATTTCCACCGTCGTCACGTTTTTCTTCTTGCGCAAAGCGTCGCGTTGCGCGTTCAGGCAGATGCGGTACACCCACGACTGAAACGCGCAATCGCCGCGATAGGAATGCAGATGGCGACAAACTTTCAACAGCGCTTCTTGCGCAAGGTCTTCCGCATCTTGTTGGTGCCCGGTCAGGTGGTAACTCACCCGGTAGACGAACGGCTCCAAGTCGCGCAGGAACTCCGTCATGACTTCGGCACTCTGCAAGGCGCGCTGAATCTGATGCTCCACCCGCTCACCCCCTTCTTCCGAACTCTCGTATCCAGTAAGACGCACCGTTTCCCCGGCAGGATTCAAGCTTTTGAAAAAAAACACCCGACCCCGTTGGGTCAGGTGCTTCTCTTGGGTTGTGCGTCGACCGGCCCCGGCAGGTCCAAGGGACCCGGCGGCATGTCGGGTTCGCCCGGCCGCGGCAAGATCTGCAGGTCGTCGTCCTCGACATCATCCGGCTCTTCCGCAAGCGAGGGGTCGCTTTCGTCATACCCCGTCCAATTCAGTTTCAACGTCAAGCTGTGCTCGTTGCCGGCTTTCTTGTAATCTTGCCGCACAAACACCACGCTGGCAACCGGAATCGGAATGCCGTCGAGGGTGACAGTGTTCTCGGCGTCCAGTTGATTCGCCCACTGACGCAAGTGATCTGCCACCTCTCGTGCGGACATCACGTCCCGGCGCTTGATCCGAATCTCGGAACTGCTCATCGGGCATCCCTCCTGCGGCTAGTGTACCCAAACTCCTGACAGTTCAGAATTAGGAATACGGAAGTTGAATCGTAAACGTACTGCCTTCTCCGATGTTCGAATTCACATGAATGGTGCCGTTGTGCCCCTCGATGATCCGGTGCGAAACGGCGAGGCCGAGGCCCGTGCCGTTTTGCTTGCGCGTGTAGAACGGCTCAAACACGCGCTCGACCGTTTCCTTATCCATCCCGACGCCGGAATCGCGGAAATGCACGGCGACGTGCGAGATGCAGTTCTGCATCTCGATCTCCAGCCGCCCGCCTTCGAACATCGCGTCAAACGCATTGTTCGTCAAGTTCAAGAACACTTGCAGCATCTGGTCGCGGTCCAACGCCACCCGCCCGCTCAACTGCTCCGCTTTGATCACGGAGAGTTCGACGTTCTGCATGATCGCTTGCGGCTGAATCAGCGCGACGAGGTCGTCGATCAGCATCGGCAGCGAGTCGATTCGAAGCTTCGGCGCGCTCGGTTTGGCGATCATCAAGAAATCGGTGATGATCTCGTTGGCGCGGTCGATCTCCGGAATCACCACTTCCTTGAGCTGGCGAATCTTCGGGTCGGGCGAGTCGCTTGGCAGCAGTTGCAGGAAGCCCTTCGCCGTCGTCAGCGGGTTGCGAATCTCGTGCGCAATCCCGGCGGCGAACTTTCCGAGCACGGAGAACTTCTCGGCGCGGCGCACCTGCTCTTCCAAGAACAGCCGATCGGTCAGGTCTTCAAATATCCCGATGGCGCCGAGGATTTCGCCGTCCTCGCCCATCAGCGAGCGCGTCGACGTCTTCAAGATGCGCTCCACGCCGTCCGACGACGAAATCGTCTGCTGAATGTCGGTGAAATGACTGCCCGTGCGCAGCGTTTCATGCAACAGCGAGAGCGAGTCGTCCATCTGCAATTTCTCCAGGAACAGCGAGCCTTTGTGGTTGATGATCTCGTTCTTCGGGATGCCGAACAACTGCTCGGCGCGCGAGTTAAACGTGGTGATCACGTTGTCTTTGTCGAGAATCACCAAGCCCTCGGTCATCGCGTTAAAAATAAACTCCGTCTGCGCCTGCAAGATGCGGTAGTACTCCAGCTCGCGCACGATCGGATAGCCGATCAAAATCGACCCGCGCCCGTCGGAGAGCGGGATCAGCTCCTGCGTGATCCAGATCTTCTTCCCCGAGCGGGAATAGCCGGGGAACGGCAGCAAGTTGTCGAAATGGCGGCCAATCAACTCGTCCTTGTCCATTTCCATCAGTTCGAGCGCGGTGTGGTTGGCATAGGTGAGCAACCCGTTCTCGTCGTACGTCAAAATCGAGTTCGGAATGCTGTCGAGCACGATCTCCAAGTTCTGCAGATGCGTCTCTTCCATCTTGCGCTCTCGGGAACTCACATAGCGCTCCAGCAACGAGGAATGATTGATTTCCAACAGCTTCATGGAGGCGTCCATCATCTCAAACGGATCGCCCGCTCCGTTCGACAGCCGGCTGACTTCGCGCAGCACGCGGAACAAAATGCGCCGGGTGCCTTCCAACACGTCCCGAACCTGCTGCAAAGAAGCCCCGCGATCGCTCAGCAGATCGCCAAGAGCCACAAATTCCGGGTAGACTTCCACCAGCCCTTCGCCTCCGAGGAGGCCGTTCAACAACCATTGCGTAAATCCATGTATCGGAGCGTTGAGATGCGTCGCATCCGGCCCGAACCCTTCCGCACGGGCAGCCGCGTCAATCATCTCCCCCAACTGGTCGCGTACAAACGAGTTCAACTCGATGTGGCTCAAGATCCCACCAACCTCTTACTGTAAAAGTCGTTCCTACTCCATCGTGTTCTACATTCGGCGGTTGGGTGCATTTTCCTCCTTGATCATTAAAATTATCACTTACTTTTCTCGACAAAAAAAGACCCAAGCCTCAACAGGCCGGGTCGATAAAATTACTTGGCAAACGTCTGTGCCAGTTGAATCAGCGTGCGGGTGGAGAACGCCGTGCCGCCGTTGATCGTGTAGCCCTTGGTGGAGCTTGCGCGCGACGTGTTCGCCATGTCGATGTGGCAGAACGGAACGTCGTCGGCAAACGCCGCGATGAACACGCCGCCCGCGATCGCTCCGGCGTTGCGGCCGGAATAGTTGATGTAATCGGCGACTTTGGATTCGATCAGCTCTTGGTACTCCTCAAAGTTCGGCAGCGTCCAGAGCTTTTCGCCGACCGCAGCGCCCGCTTGGCGGACTTGTTCGACGAACTCGTCGTCGTTGCCGTACAGCGAAGCGGACACGTAGCCGAGCGCCGCGACGACCGCGCCCGTCAGCGTCGCCGTGTCGACGATGCGGGTTGCGCCCAAATGTTTGGCGTACGCGACGCCGTCGGCGAGCACGAGGCGGCCTTCGCAGTCGGTGTCGATCATCTCGACCGTCTTGCCGTTAAACGCCACGGCGACGTCGCCCGGTTTGAACGCGCGTCCGGAGATCATGTTTTCGGCGAGGCAGAGCACGCCGATGACGTTGACGTTCAATTTCTTGCGGGCAATCGCTTGCATCGCAAACAGCACGCAGGCGGCGCCCGCCATGTCGGTGTGCATCGTCGGCATGCCCGATTCCGGCTTGATGATGTAGCCGCCGGTGTCGAACGTTACGCCTTTGCCGACCATCCCGAGCACTTCCTTCGATTCCGGAGCGCCTTCGTACTTCAGCACGACGAGGCGCGGCGGGATGTCGGAGCCGACGCCGACGGAGAGGAGCAGGTTCAAGCCTTGTTCCTTCAGTTGCTTTTCGTCGAGCACTTCGACTTTCAAGCCTTCCGCAAAGCCGACTTCCCGCGCTTTTTCCGCGAAGATCACCGGGTCGAGCAAGTTTGCCGGCATGTTCACATAATCGCGCGCCGCGTTGACCGCTTCGGCGTGAATCTGTGCCGCTGCCACAACCGTTGCGAGGTCGCCTTCGGAGAGCACGAGCAGTTCGGAAAAACGCTTGTCTTCTTCCGGCTTCGATTTGTGCGCGGAATAGACATAGCGGCCGAGCAGCAGACCTTCGACGGTCGCCTGTGCGTATTCGTCGGTGAACGGCGCGACGGCGACGGTGCGTCCCTTGAGCGAGCGCGCGGCGCTGCCCGCTGCGAGGCGGACTTGTTCCGCGTCCAATTTGTCGGCTTCTCCGAGCCCGACGAGGAACAGATGCGTGGCTTGCAGGCGGCCGGACGTGCGGATGTGCGCGACAGAGCCGTTCTGGCCGGTCAGTTCGCCGTCGGCGAGCATCGCTTTCAGTTCGCCGCCCAGTTCCGTGTCGAGGTCGAGCAAGTCCGGCGCGAGGGCGTCGCTTTTCGTGTAGAACAGGAGCAAGGAATCGGCTGGTACCGCTTCCAGTTTGGTCTGGTTATGTACTTGTACGTTCATTTGAATGCCTCCTTGGTGCTTGTCATTCTCAGTATACAATACAGAACGGCTTTTTACGATTCATCTGCCGAACAGCGGGCGGGCTACCAGTTTCCGCCTCCTGCGTGCTATACTGGGGAAAAGCAACAAAGAGAGCCTGCATTCGGCTCTCTCTTGTTTTTTTCTAGGTTTTTCAGACATACACTATCGGCAGGAGGTGAGCGACATGGAACAAGAACAGGACCCGAAACCCAACCCCTACCAGACAAACGGCCGGGAAGCGTGGCAAGCGATCGGGTTGGTTTCCGCGATCGGGGTCGATCTGGCTTCGTGTGTGGTCGCGGGGGTCTTTCTCGGCAAATGGCTGGACGGGTTGTGGGGCACGGCTCCGTGGATGTTGTTGCTGGGGATTTTGCTCGGTCTCACCGGCGGGGTGCTTGGCGTCGTGAAATTGCTCCAGAAGTTCGGGCCGGAAGCGCAAGCCAAGAAAAAGTGACGGGGGCGGCTCAAGTCTCCGTGTTGAAGCGGTTGTTTTTGAGGACGTCCTCGATGCGCTGCAGCTCTTCGGCAAACGACCGCAGCCGCTCCGCCGATTCCGCCTCCGCCTCCGCGATTCCGAGCCGTTTGGCTTCGGCAAACTCATCGAGCACGATGTAGATGTGCCCCATCAGAATTTCCCGAGAGAGCCTCAAGTCGAAGTCGGGCGCCGGTTTGCGCTCGGCAAACGGGCCGTCGTCCATGATCAGGCCGTTTACGTACAACGTCCGGTACAACTCGCCTCGTATCGTTTGATACTTCTCCCCCCGCAATTGCAGGTCGGTGATCAGCGCGTCGATCATTTTGACCATCCTGCCGTCGCTTTTCTTCACCCGCATGTACTCAATCAATACGTGCAGCGACTTTCCGTTCTCATACATGTAGAAAATCACTTCGTCGTCTTTCACGTAGAGATGGAAGATCAACGTTTTTCCTTTGCCTTTCTCTTCCAACTGAATCCCGGAACGAGCAACCCGCGACTTCCAGAGGTCTACTTGGGCACGGGTCGTCTCGCCTGAAATGTTCCGATAGATAACAATCTGGTTCTCCATCTAGCGACACCCCTCCTTCGTGCCCTCGTGTAGTACCCTCAATATATGCGGGGGGGTGTGCTTTTTGTTAGGGATTTCCCCTTTGTTTTGAGAAAGAAAAAAGCCCTCAGGCGGAAGCCCGGGGCTTTTTGGTCATGCGTATCGGGTTCTGTTACTGCGGTTGGACGAGCGCCGACGTCACGTAGCCGTACATGCCGCTCTCCGTCTGCACGTAGTACCAGTCGCCCACTTGGTCTTCCACGGTGAGGACGTCGCCTTGGAAGACTTGCCCGATCACTTGGTACTCCGTGCCGGGCTTGGCGCGCAAGTTGACCGTCTCACCGGTCACGACCACCGTTTTGCCGGAGCCGGACTTGGCGGGTTTGCTGCTGCCGTTCTGGCTTTTCGTGCCGGAGCCGCTGGCGGCGGCGGAATTGCCCGTGCCTGAGGAATTGGAGTTCGAATTGGAATTCCGTTCCGCAGTGCCGGAAGCGTTCGCGGCGGAATTCGGGTCGTTGAGGATGCCCTGCACATAGTCGCGCACGAGGCCGACGTTTGGCATCAGCACCGCTTCGTCGCCTACGTAAGTCTCCGTAAGAGCTTCCACCGGCGGGATCTGTTCGGTCTTCATGTTCGAAGCGTCGAGCGAGAGCGCGAGCGTCCCCAGCGAGAACAAGTTGTCGCCGAGGTTCGATTGCGTGTACGGCTCGATCGTTTTGAGAATTTGCGGCGCTTTGACGAGCATGCCGGGGGATTTCATCTTCTCCGCGATCAGTTTGATCACTTCGCGCTGGCGTTCCGTGCGGTCGAAGTCGGCGCGCGGCGTTCCCCGGAAGCGCACGTATTCGAGCGCCTGCTGCCCGTTCAAGTGCTGCTGACCTTTTTTCAAATTAATGTCGTAGATGCCGTCGTCCGCGTGCACGAAGTCTTCCGGCACGTTGACGTCGATCCCGCCGATGGCGTCGACGATCTTGGCAAATCCCTCAAAGTCGGTCGCGACATAATAGTGAATCGGGATCTTCAAGAAGTTCTGGACCGTGTCGATCAGCAGTTCCGGCCCGCCGTCGGCGAACGCGGCGTTGATTTTCGACTTGCCCACGCCGGGGATGTCCACATAGGTGTCGCGCATGATCGAGAACACCGATACTTGCTTCGTGTCCGGGTTGATGCTGGCGAGCAGCATCGTGTCGGAACGCGGCCGGTCGTTCGGGTCGCGGCGGTCCACCCCCATAAACAGGATGTTCACCACACCCTTGCCCTCCCATTTTGCCGTGTTCAGCGGTTGGTTCCCCGTTGAGAACGGTTTGTTCGCGCTGACCGTATGGAAGAACGAAAACATCGAATACACGTTGTATCCGGCAAACAGCACCACGACCACCAGCACGAAGCTGATGAGGCGCCAGATTATTTTTTTCTTCACAGAAATCTCCTCCACTTCTATCTGTATTCCACGCCTTGGCGACAATTCCCTTTGTATCTGGAATCTGGTACTCTGAGTAGAGGACGACCATTCAACGGCCAAGGAGGAATTTCTGTATGGATTGCATCTTCTGCAAAATCATCGCGGGCGAAATCCCGTCCAAGAAAATCTACGAGGACGAGCACGTCTTCGCGTTCCACGACATCAACCCGATCGCGCCCGTTCACGCGCTCGTCATTCCGAAAAAACACATCCGCAACGTGTTGGAAATCGCTCCGGAAGACAGTGAAACGCTCCTGAAGATTCACCAAGGCATCCAACACGTCGCCCGCGAACTCGGCGTCGATCAGTCCGGCTTCCGCGTGATCACCAACACGGGCGAACACGGGCAGCAGACCGTCTTCCACCTGCACTACCATGTGGTGGGCGGCCGCCAGTTGAAATGGGACATGTAAAACTGGAAATGACTGTTGTTTTTTTCAATGAAATGATATACTGAATGGTACCTGATGCAGAGAAGAGAGGGATCATTCTGTGGCAAGATTCGCTCCGTTTTTCAACACGTTGCTGTTCACCGTGGTTCTGACTGTGAGCGTCTCACGGGTTTTGGCCAACACGGCGGCCTCGCCGTATCTTCCCTATATCAATGTGGCGCTTTGCATCTTAATCGTGCTGATCTTCTACCGCAAGATGAAGATCACCATCGAGCGCTACTACCAAGCGAGCGCCCGCCGTCGCCGCGACTCGTAGTCCAGGATCTGAACTCCATACAACTTTCATGAAAAAACCGCGCCCGTCACTCGGCCGCGGTTTTTCTTTGCAGTTTTGCCCGAATCTTGCGGAACAACGTCCGGTACTGCTCGACTTCCTCCGGTTGCAAGTAGAACAGTTTGCGCACCGGATAGCCGGTCAGACGTCCGAAACTGTAGGCGGAGACGAGGAACATCGTCAAGTACGCCGCCGTCTTCGCCCACGCGCTGCCCACCATGCCAAAGTGCGGAATCAACAGCACGGACACGACGACGTTGGTGAGAATCGAGACGGCTTGCAGCAGTGTCGTCACACGCGGGCGTCCCAACTGGTTGTTGAAAAACGTCGTGAGCACCGTCGTTAACCCGTACAAAGCAATTCCCGGCACCACGATGCGGAAGATCGGCGTGGCAGCTTCAAACTTCGCACCGTACGCCAGCTCCATCACCCAGACCATCACGGTGTACATCCCGATCACCGAGAGGATGACCACGACCGCCGTGTGGCGGAACGTGCGCGCTGTCAGCAGCGTGGAGTCTTTCTCTTCCAGCGTGGACATGCGCGTCAAGACGACTTGCAACACGGACGACGAGAGCACGTTCAACAGCTCGGCTGTGATGATCGCAATGGAATAGACACCCATGTTGGTCGGCCCGAGCAACCAGAACACCAATTGAAAGTCGATGCGCGCGTTGAGAATCCAGAGCAAGTTCGCGCCGACGAGTTGCAAGCCGAAGCTCATCGTCTCGCGGCGAATCTCCCGATCCCCCCGCAACGAGATGCGGAAGTTCGTCTTGCGCCGCACGACATAGAGCGAGAACAGCGACGTCAACACGTACGACCCAAACCACGCCGCGATCACGGAGATCGTCTGCGAGAGCTCTTGCGGACGCAGCACGAACACGTCGAGGAGCATCAGCACGAGGAACACCACCGCTTGCACGGTGTTCAAGCGGTTCAGCCACTCCAGTTCGTTCAGACCCCACATCAAGCGCGTGACGTAGACGTGGAACATCGCAAACGGCGCCATGATTCCGACGATCCACGCCCCGCGCGTCGCCAGCGGGTCGATGTCCCAGAAGCCGTTCCACAGCCACTTCGTCCCGAGCAGCGCCAAGACGAACAGCAGGCCCGCCAGCACCGCGTAGTATTGCAGAGAGGTGGAGAACACCGCTTGCGGATCGCGCTTTTTCTTATTGATCCCGTACGGGATGTATTCGCTGAATGTGCCGATCACCGGCGAATAATAGCTGAAATACGTTTGCGTGTTCGTCAGGTATCCCCGGCCGGTCGGCCCCAAGTAGCGGGCCGTGACGATCGACGTCACAAACGATATCCCGGAGAGGAAAAACTTATAGAACAACGCCCAAAAGATCCGCATCAACGGAGTCATGTCCTACACCTTCAATTCACTTGACTTTGGAACACCTTCACATTGTAGCACAGTGTCGAAAAAAAGGGCATCGTCCGACGCGCGGAGATGCCCTTTTTTATCCAATTTTCATGATTTCATCATCTTCCCGTTACAGACGATGGAACAGCGTCTACGCCACTTCCGAGTTGGCGGAGACCCTCATCTGCTCTTGGCGCAAGTTGCGTTGGAAGACGGTGTACAGAATCAAACCGGACAGCGTCGCCGCAAGACCTGCCAAGACGATGACCGGACGGATGGTGTAGAGTTTCGCCAACCAGCCGGAAGCCAGCATCGTCACGACCATGAAGCCGTTAAACGCGGAAGACATCGACATCCCCGCGCGGCCTTGATATGCGAACTCCACTTTGATCTGCTTCATCGCTTGCATGCCGAACGTGACCATGATCATGCCGAAGGAAAACAGCACCAACGAAGCGGCCGTCGCGTAGAACGAGCGGAACGCGACCATCCCGGCGAGAAACACGCCCACCACGATCAGGCCGACCGGCATCATGCGGTGCAAAGAGAGCTTGAGCTTGTTGACGAACAGCGACCCCACCAGCATCCCCGCTCCCTGAACGGTGGCGAGAAGCGCCATCCATTCCTTGGGCAGCCCGAGGAAATCGGTGATGATAAACACTTCCAGCACGTTGATGATGCCGGCTGCGAAGCCGTAGATCATGTTCGTGAACAAGATCGGCCGCACATACGGGTTCGACCACGAGTAGCGAAACCCGTCCTGGACATCCTTCCAGATGCCGGCAAACGTCCGTTTCGTTGACATTTCCGGCTGTTCGACGCGAATCGTGGAGACGAGGAACACCGCCACCAAGAACATGAAGATGGTGATCGCCAAACTGCCGCCCGCCCCCATCATCAGATAAAACGAAGCTCCGGCCGTCGGCCCGAGCAACTGCACGGACGACGTCGCCGTCTGTCGCATCGCCGTCGCGGTTTTGCGCTCTTCCACGCCTTCGACGAACAGCATGAGAAACGACTGGTTCGCACTGCGGAAGAACAGTGTCCCGATCGCCGACACGAACCCGCACACGTAGATCAAAAGCAACGAGCCCGCCAGATACGCAAGGATTAAAAAGACCATGATGATGGCCCGGAATAAGATAGCTCCCATGATCGTTCGTTGCCGGTTCCAACGGTCCGCCAGCGCGCCCACAAACAACCCGAACAGAAAGATCGGAGCAAACTCGCAAAACAAATTGATCGACAAGGACATCGCCGAACCGTTTGAGAGGTCCAGTACCAAGAACATCATCGTGATGTTGCGCACCCAGTCTCCGATTTCAGAAGCCCAACCGGCTAACCAAAATCGAAAGAACCTGGGATTGCTCTTTAAGAAAGCGATCATCCTGACACCCCTCCCCCATTCCCCGTTCTCTTACATCTTACAAATTTCTCAACGAGCGAGTCAAATACTTTTGTATGATACGATTGTATTCTTAACAAAGCTCCCCTGTAAAGAAGAAATTCTCTGAAAACTAGGGGATGCCGCTTTTACACTCCCCGATACATGTCCGCAGTCCGCGGCGCATAGACATGACCAAGAGGGACAACGGTGGTGGAGGGAGAGGATCGCGGTGCCTTTTTTCAGTACGGTGGTGTTGGATTTTTTCGTGGCGCTCGGGATCGTGATCGGCGGGTCGGTGGTCGGTGCCCTCGGCGCGTTTCTCATGCACCATCCCCCGATGAACTCCATGCTGAAGCTCGCGGAGCAGTTGAAGATCTGGGCGTTGGTTTCCGCGCTCGGCGGCACATTTGACACGTTGAAACTGATCGACAACGGCGTGCTCGACTTGCAACTCGGCGGCATCGTCAAACAATTTTGCTATGTGATCGCGGCGTTTCTCGGCTGCAATGCCGGGTTTTATATCGTGAAGTGGCTGGTGGGAGATATCCGATGAAGAACCGCCAATTTATCGCCACGCTGTTGGTCGGCACCCTGTTTGGCGCATCGGCTCTCTTGGCGTTGCGCGGACACGACTTGGACCTGCTCTACCTCAAATATCTGCAATGCCGGGAAAGCTACCGGCAAGTGCTGGAAGACAAGCAAAAGTTGGAGGACGAACTGTCGCATGCACAAACGTACAAAGACCGCCGCTTGCGCAAACTCAACATCGTCGTCGAGAACGCCCCGGACGAGTTCGCCAAAGTCGCCGTCCAGCGCGAAGTCAAACGCCAACTGAACTCCATGCTCGACAAAGAACTTACCCTGCTCGAAAACGACCCCGGCCTGTTCAAAAAACTCCTCGACGGCCGTTCCTTGGAGATCGGCGGGCAAGCGCTGCACTTGCAGATTTCGTCGGTGTTCATCGGCGAGACGACCACGATCTACGTCGACGCGCTCAAGGAAGCCCAAACCCTCAAGCACGAAACGGACCCCCCGACTCCCATTCCATAAAAAAAAGACCCGCTGCAGCACGAGGGTGCCGCACCGGGTCTTTTTTTCATTCAGCCGAGTTCGATTGGGTCAAAAACTGCGCTTGGGCGTTCATCCGGATCATCTGAACGCGCAGGCGGTGCAGTTCTTGTTCGTCAAGTTGGCAAACGAACGTCGGAACGTTCGAGAGGTACGTCACCAGCTCTTCACGTCCGGCGAATTTCGGCGGCACTTCGTCGCTCAGGACGAGAATGCCCAGTTCCCCGATCGATTCGAGCATCGCTTTGTCGGCGTTCCACTCCAAGCGGAACAGCGCGGTGTGCTCGGCGTCGCGCAGCGCGTAGTCGACGCGGCCGATCAGATGGAACGTGTCTTCAAACACCACGAGACCCGTCACCATGCCGTACGTCAATTCTTGCTCGTCGCCGGGTGCCAAACGAACGTGCACGCCGCCTTGGGGCACGAGCATCGGCCACGTGAGTTCTTGGTCCGGGATGTGCAAGATGCCGGTTCCGACGGGCAACGGGAACTTGCGAAGCTCGTCCAGAGCTTCCTGCCCGGAGAGCAGGCCGAGGTAGGGTTGTTTCTCCATGTGAGTCATTCCTCGCTTTGGGTTTTGCTGAATTCGTATTGCAGAATTCGTTTTGGTGAATTTCAGCGGAGTTTCAGTGGGGATTCAGCCGGATTTCTGCCGTTTGTAAGTTGTGTTTCTACTATTGAAGTTGCAGTTTCACCGTGAGCATGTCGGTGCGGGAACCGTCCTTCGCGCTCTTAGTGTAGAAGTCGACGAACAGCGGCTGGCCTTTGTATTCGGGAACGAGGGCGAGGTCCGCTTTGATCGTGCCCCATTCCGGCGCGCCGGCGCTGGCTTTGATCGGGCTCTCCGACTCGATGACGACTTTGTTTTTGTCGCGCACGCGGAAGTAACCGACCGCTTCAAACGCGCGCATCTTGCCGACGAAGGAGAGGGTTTTGCTCGATTCGCTCCAGTCGATGCGCTCCAGTTGAAACGAGTTGTTGCCAAACGCATTGCCTTTCAACGGATAAGAACCGCTGCCGGAGAAGGCGGACAGCGTGATGAGATCGGAGTTGGTGTTCGAATCGGGCGTCGTGGTGCCGCCCTCAGCCGGTTTCGGGCTGTTGGTGTCGTTGCTCGGGGTCGTGCCGTTGTTTTCTGGTGCCGGTTGCGGCGTGGCGGTGTTGTCGGACGGTTTGGACGGAGCGGGATCTGCCGGAGCGGTAACCGGAGTGTCGTCTCCCTTCGTGAAGCGGTACGCGGTGTATCCGCCGCCGAGAACGATGACGACCGCGCCTGCCGCTGCCCATTTCTTGAAGCTCATTCAAACGCCCCCTAAGCATCCACAAGAGTGGTTTTGTTTCTAGTCTATACCAAGCGGCCGTTTTAAGACAATCTCTGCGGTTGTGGTATACTGAAACTATCTACTTTCTGAAGGCAAGGAGTCTTACCTGATGGCGAAATTATACCGAGACATGACCCGCGAAGAATTAGAAGCTGAGATGACCCGTTTGCAAGACGAAGGGCACCGGGCCCTCGCCGACGAACGATACGAAGAACTCGACGTGTTGGAGCGCAAGTATTACTTGGCGAAGTCCTACACGATGCCGCTTGACTCCATTGAAATCGGCAAGACTTACACCGTGATCGACACGACCGATCGGCTGGAAGTCACGCGCATGGACGGCGTGATGGCGTGGGGGTATCGCAACGGCGTGCGTTTGGAAGAGGCGTACCCGATGGCGATGTTGGTGTAGACGATGGCCCGCAAGCATCGTCACCGTGAAAACGGCGTGACCAAAATGCACACGATCATCGGCGGCTTTGAGGCGGTATTTGACGACCTCGCGAAACTTCCGCAGGTGCAGTCGGTGATCACCGGCGTGATCTCGCCGAACAAGTCGGAGCATGAAGAGTTGACGTTTCAATACTTTACCGACAGCGGCTTGAAGCTCTTGGCGAAGACGACAGACGCCGTGCAAGAGGTGTTTCTCGTCGCCAAGGACAAACACGGCGCGCTCGCCGAACTGCGGGCGCGCGGCCACCTGAACGAAAGGGTGAAATCCACGATGAGCACGAACAAGAAAAAACAAGGCAAGAAACCGGCATCCGGCATCGCCGGCAACACGCCGCGCCGCGACCAGCGCTACAACCAAAACGACCTGCCCAAGGACAAACCGACCACGCTCAAAGACCTCCTCTCCCCCGAGCAACTCGCCAAACTGACAGAACAGTCCAATGAGTTGAAGGAGAAGGAAAAAACCGAGCAGGAAGCCAAGCGCAAAGCGGAAGTTGACCGCCGGGAGAAAGAGAAGAAAGAGCTGGAGAGCAACTTCGAGTATCTGCTGAACAACTCGAAGATGGATTGGAAGAATTTTAAGTAGGACGATTTCCAAAAAACAGGCCAACCCGTGAGAATGCGGGTTGGCCTGTTTTGGACAAATTGGAATATAAAGAAAAGGAATTTGTCCCTACATCGTGCGAGGGATGAAGGAAAACTCCCTGGCAGGTTTCCTATTGTTTATATATCTTGCGGTGAACCTTACCACAAATAGCGCATGTTTTTTGGTGCGGTTTAGAAAAATAGGAGCCCGTAGATCGAGAGGAGTCGGTCTACGGGCTCATTTTTGTTTATTCCACACGAACGCTACCATCTTCTGAAACCCAAAAGATTTCAAAAGGCATCGTTTGCTTTAGCCAATCGACTCTAGGAGAGAGGTTTGCATAGGTTGTGAAACCTTCTGGAAGAGCTAGAGCGAGTTTGGCAGTAGAACTTGCTCCACGGTAAAGGACGAGGTCAAAGATGGCATGTGAGAACCAATGACGGGCTTGTGTACTGGAGCGTTTGCCGTTATCAGGGAAGCCCTTCACGCTGATCCAAAGTTCGTTTCCGTCTGGTGCGAGGGCAACAATATCTTTCCCATGTTCCCGTGAAGCAGTGTCCGCTACGCTACGGATAGAATAGCCGTTCTGGACGAGGTAGCTCACCACTTTTCCCTGAACATTGCCTTCCCAGAACCAAGCATTGGTTCCATCTGGCTCATTTTGCATCGGCTTACGGAATGCAACTTTCTGTTCATCATAGCGATTGGTGTCGGGGAATCGACTAACATTTTTATTTTTGCGGCAATGTTCACATTCTCCTTTGTAACGGATAATGAGAGATACTTCTGACAATTGATTGCAAATTTTGAAGACGGTATTTCTCGGGTGAACACCAGATAAGTCAGAAAGACAGTCGTCACAAATTTCCGCAGTTGTCATGACGGAAAGGATTCGATCTTTGTTGGTCATGATGGACCTCCAGTAAGGGATCGTTTTTCAACATTCTACCATATTCATTAATAGAGAGCAGGATTTATAGATCGACTACTAGTAGCAGCCCCTCATCATCGCAACGATCACCTACTGTCCCTCTCCTCGAGCAACTGTCGCACGATCTCATAGCATTCCTCAACATGGGAGTTTCCGACATACCGCATTGCGCTAAACCCAACAACTGCTGACGTTGCCTGTCCGACAAATGGGAGATACTTGACGATCTGCTTGGTTGTATAGCGAATGCCGACCTTTTTCAGAATTTGCAGGACAACTTGTTCCGTGACCAGTTTTCCGATGAAATGACTACCTGCCGCTTGGATGAACCGCAGGACGAGTGCCTTTGTTTGGGGGTCAAACTGGTTGATCTGTTCCTTGTCGAGACCGAACCGTTTGCTGATAGCAGGGATGAGTTGAAGAAGCATCCCAACATCGGCGGCGATGTCTGTTCCCGGAATGGGAATCAGGGAGGTCGAGCCGGATACGACTGCTCGAACTGCTACCATGCGGTAGCAGTCCTTTCGAATGTAGTCGAGTTCTTCCAGAGTTTTGGGCAGCATGTGAATCTCTCCTTTAGATGGCGATGGTGAACGGACGAATCTTGCCGATCCAGTTGGCTCTCTTTCTGGGCATACGAAAAGCCCCTTCCGCGTTAGCAGAAGGGGCTTGACCCAGGAAATAAGTTTGCACTTCTTCATCGAAGCAGAGCTCGATGCTCTCGATCTTTCGTCGGTCTTTCTTGATCGTGATCTTTTTAATGATGAGCCGTAAGAGTGCCTTTTGTTGCTCAGGTGGCGCAGAACGAAGGAGCTTGTCAAACTGGGTAAGGACGGACTGGACAAATGAATAGGAGATCGGGTTTCGGTTTTGGTCTTGGAGTTGCGGCGATATTTCTTCCTTCCGCGCCTC
This sequence comes from Tumebacillus flagellatus, assembly GCF_000714935.1. Taxonomy (GTDB): domain Bacteria; phylum Bacillota; class Bacilli; order Tumebacillales; family Tumebacillaceae; genus Tumebacillus; species Tumebacillus flagellatus. The sequence goes on along the minus strand of NZ_JMIR01000010.1, from coordinate 41,143 downwards.
AAGCTTCGCGTACTCGTCTTTTAGTGCGTCAAACCGTTTGCTCAGGTCGTCCTTGTCGATCAGGTCGTCTTCGTAGAGCTTGAACAGCTTTTGCTTCTTTGCGTCGATGCTGGCTAAGGATTTGTCGATGCCACGAAGCTCGTCTTCTAACGGTTTGATCTTGCCAGACATCGTGGCGTTGATCTTCTTGACTACATCTTCGAGGATGCTGGGGTGCAGAATGACCTCCTTCAATCGGTTGATTACGTAGGCTTCCGCGACTTCCTTGCGGATGGTGTTGGCCTTGCAAACGGCAGAGCCTTTGTTTTTGAAGGCTCCGCAGGTGTAGTAGAGAAGAGTCACATTTCCTGTCTTCCGTCGGCTGGTGTTTCGTTGCATGACCATGCCTGCGCCGCATTGCGGGCATCTCAGGAGACCTGTGAGGAAGAAATCGTTGTCGTGAACTCGCTTTTGCTTCCCGCCCTTGCTTCGGATGAGTTTTTTCACCTGCTCCCAAAGCTCTTCCGAGATGATGGGATCGTGCTGGCCGTCTACGATGATCGGGTCAGGGTTCCTACCCTTGCGGCGTTTTTCGTTCCAGTCCTCACGAACGTTGTACCGAATCTTGCCCACGTAGAGCGGGTTTTTCAGGATGCCTTCGATGGAATTGATACCGAAAGGCTTACCTCGCTTCGTTTGGTGTCCTTCGTGGTTTAGGAGGTTGGCAATCGCCTTGTAGCCTCTGCCGGACGCGTACAGTTCAAAGATGCGCCTGACGAGGGCGGCCTCTTCGGGGACGATCTGTAATGTGTCGTCTATCGTTTGATAGCCTAGCACGATACCGCCATTCCATTTCCCTTGCCGCGCTCGTTGCTTCATGCCGAGCTTTACGTTGTCAACGATTGTGTTGCGTTCGAGTTCACCGACCGCCCCCAGCATGGTGAACAGAAATTTGCCTGTAGGTGTTGTGGTCTCGATGTTCGGCTCGCTATAGCTTCGGAAGCCGATGTTGTTTTTGTTGAGGTGGTCAACGATGTTGAGTAGATCGACCTGATTGCGGGCGAGACGGTTGATCTTCCAGACGATGACCTCGTCAAACTCGCTATTTGTTGCTGCTTCGAGCATCGCTTGAAGTTCGAGACGGCCTTTCATCGACTTCCCAGAAACGCCCCGGTCTACATACTTCTGGACGACGACTTTCTGAGTGGCTTTGCAGTAGCTCTCAAGCGTCTCTATTTGAGCGTCGATACTGAAGCCGTGTTCGGCTTGTTCTTCGGTGCTGACGCGGGCGTAGATGGCGACTCGAATGAATGTTTGCATAGTGATCTCCTTTCAATGTTCGTCTACAAGGGAGGAAAGTTTCGTGATTTTAGGACTTTTTTCAGTTGGTTTACTTTTAGGAGGATGATCGGCGTAGGTTTTCACCATGTCGGAAAGGATGCGGATGAAACTGTCGTAGGTCGGTACGCTTTGGCTAATCATCATCGGATGCCTCCATTTCGGTTCCATAGTTATAATATAGGTTTGAAATATTGGCCCTTTCGGGCGATATTGAAGCCAATCTCCCCACTTTTTATGGGGGGAGATCCACCTAATCCTCCGCAAGATATAGAGCGAAAACCTTGAAAAACTCCGCTATTAGGGCAACCCCCCCTCTCCCCCTATATGTTTAGTCTTGAGAGCATTATTGTTCGGGTTACGATTTCCAAACTGCACTCAAGCTCCTTTGCTAGAGGTGGGAAGGGGGAGTCGCTGTTTCTTCATAGGCGACTCCTTAATTCTCATCTCCATATGCGGGGAGGGTGGGAGGTGACTAGGAAGAAATGTTGTGCCTATTGTTACTGGTTCTCCGCGTCATCCAAGATGTTAACCACGTAGAGGCGATTGGCAGACCCCTTAGGACGTAATGTTCTTTTACGCGTCAATTTGCCATGATCACAGTCCAACCACTTCTTGGATGCCCAGCTTTTGAGAATCACTTGACAGTTCTCAAAGCCACCTTCCGTCAGGAGTTTTTCCATTATGGGGCGAAGAACTAGAACTTGTTTCAACTTACCATCTTTATGAATTAAGGCTCCCCACTGTTCATGACTGTGCTCAGTGAATTTTGAATGATGTTGAGTGACGGTTTCCCGGAAGTAATCGTAAGAGCGTTGTCCGAGGTCACGCTCTGTGCTATTCTGCTGAATTTGACACAAGAGCATCTCTAGAATCTTGTCAAAATTGAAATCAAGGCGTAAGGCTTCTCTTGCAAACCAAGCTGTCACGAGAATGATAGCGAACTTGTCCGCGAGACGATCTACGAAGTGGTCAGGATTTGCAATTTTTTCGCGAATCAGCTTTCGATATTCGTTCCACTTGGATAGCAAGGTTTCATCTTCTAGTGACAACAGGTGTCGGACAAATCTAGGCCCTGCTTGTCCATAATTTTTGAGCAGCCCGTGTTTCAAGTTATCTGCGTTGGAGGCCGATTTGGTCCAAGTGATGTCTTGAAACTCGAAGAGCCGCATCCGAACTCCGTTGTTTTTCGAACTTTTTGCAAGAAGGGAATGCTCGGCAGTAGACAGGACAAGCCCGTTCCAATCGCCGTTTTCTTTCAGTTCAGATTCCTTGTTGAGTCTGGTCTTCTCTTGACCGCTTGCCAACTTATATACGAAGTTAGAGAATTTGCCCTCATGCATGGATGCCTCATCGAACGCTAATGGGAGTCCATGAATCCCGCGTAATTGTGCGAACAGACCGTTGGAAGTTGAGTCCCATGTTCTGACAAGCCCTCCATTTTTTGAGTCGGGGCAACCAAATGGTGAAACGGCAAGTCGAATCGCGGTGGTCTTGCCTTGGGTACTGTCTCCACAGAGATGAACGAAGAGAACTTCTAGGCCGGTATGACGAGCGATCAGTGAGGCCACGGGAGCGGATAGACCAAAAAGCAAGGCTAACTCCAAGGGGATGTTACCTAAGACCTCCTTCTTCACAAGAGCCTTCCAGAGTTTGTATTTGCCCAATGGTTTGATATTGAGGGGGCCTTGGTACAACGATTCGAGAGATGGAAGGCCATGAGCTTTCCAGTGCTTGTAAATCGTCTTCCCTTCAAACTCTCCGAAACCCACATTGCTATGAACATAAGTTGGGGAACAATTCTTTTCTTGCTCGGAAAGATACTTGTGCATGTCATGGGCTGTGTGTTCGAAAAAATCCATTCCGAAGTTAAGGAGTTCTCGACTCTTCGAACGGGAAAAAAGGGACTCACGAGAAACCGTTCGAGTATAGGTGGTATTCAGGTAGTCATAAGTGACTTCAAGTAAAATTTCGTCAGTGTCGATGTTGCGTTTAATGCCAGTGATATTGATTCTTTGATTGATGTTCGAAGGCAGAATTGTCGAGTTTGGCTTGCTTGAATGAGGAGAATTAAATCTTGTCATGCGTTTTTTGTTGTTTGAGAGATTATTGTTAGGCAAGGGGAACAACTCCTTTTCAAAAGTTTTTCGAGCTTGGGTTCGAGGGTAGTAGCTTTGCAGGTCAATCTCACACAGAGATCATCCCCTTTTCTTGGAAGATGGCAGAGTGAAAAAAAAGACGCCATCAATAGCAAGAGACCCCCATAGGGAAATCTTGTTATTGATGGCGTCTTGTTTGGACGAATCGAATTCATCCAAGCATAATGACTTGAGTTCGCATGCACACGTTCTTCTCGTACTTTGAAGAACAGCAGAGGCGGCCTAAAACGTATTGATTTGTGACACCAATATATAACGGTCTTATTACGGTGTCAATGATGTTTTTTTCCATGAGTAAGAATAGGTTGTCACGACCATGAGAACTCAAGCCATATCCTCATTTTAGGAGAGTATCGGTGCTTTTTATCTCAGGGCAGTTCGATATCGTCAAGGTCAAACTGAGGCAAGTCGTCAGCGCTGTCGCAGAATAGGAGAAAGAGTTGGCCATCATCTTCGTGCCAGTAGCTCGCTTGACGATAGAAATGTCCGAAGATCATTCCGTGTCTAGCCATTTCCTCGAAGCTGTTTGAATCCACTAATTTCACTTTTTCGTATGGTCTTTTTTCGCAGTTCACTTCGAGGAATGAGGTATCCGGGCTACAGTACTCGTAGGTATCGTTTTCGATTGCTTCATGAACCAGAAGCTCTTGAGTGGCGTGGTCTGGGGTATCACCTCGGTAGAACAGGAGGTAGGGAACATAGGCTTCTTCCCACCAGCCGTCCTCTTCAGGAACAAGCACCTGAACCACGCCGTCGAAGTCGCGGTGGGCGATTCCATAGGACGCGACTCCGTCAAAGTCGTCCGACTCGGCCACGATGCGGATGAGGTAGTTTTGTTTCTCCTCAGTTTGCATGGCGAACCCTCCTAGACAGAGAAATAGCGTGGCGGGAACACTCCTTGTCCAGCCATGCTTCGATTTCATGGTCATGGATGCCGACTTCTGAGAAAAAGGTCATCGTGTAGGCATCCGAGTAGTTGATGTTCATGATGTAGACCGAACTGTCTCCAAGAGGTAGAGCGTCGATCCAATCCAGCCCGCCGAGCAAGCCTCCTTCGTCCCGATGGAGGCCGACCGTGCTCAAATCGCGCAGGTCGTCGCAACTTTGCAAGACCACGATGTACCCGTGACCGTCAAGCGAAAATTCCTCCTCCGTTTCGGTTTCCCGATGGCGGAGCGTGTCCATCAGGCATGTGAAGTTTTCTTCGATCAGGGCTACGTAGCTGTCAGGCAGTGCTCTGGAGCCTTTGAGACAGCGCAGGTTAGCCAAGGTTTTGATTGCAATCAACGATCATCACTCCCAACAACAAAAATGGCTCCCGTGTGGAAGCGTGGTTTAGTAGCAGAAGAATTCAATTCTCCTCCCCCTCGATGTGCTCACGAATCCAGGCAGCGATACTTTCGGTGTGCAAAGCGTACAGAAAGGCATAGCACTCGTTGTCCAAGAGATAGCACACCTTGCAGACTTCTGTTTGGCCAGAGGACAGAATCTCTGCGTACTCGGGCTTTCTGTACATGAGCGGCCCGATGAAGGGCGGAGAGATGAGGGAAGCGATCAGAGTGAAAAACTCAAGCTCCTCCTCCAGCACGAAAAAGCGGATGTAATGCTCATCGAGAGAGAGCGCATCATGAGCCGCTTCGGTGCTGTAGACTGACATAAGACTCTGGAACTCCGATTCAATGATGTCAGCAAGTTCCTTCGGGAAGTTGTTCACCAACTTGAATTGTTGGAGATGGGCGAACGTAGAGATGATGCGCAAATGTGGTAAACCTCCTAACTAGTGTTGTGTAATTCAAATTTATAATATATAATTTAAATATAATTTAATCCGATTGAGAGCCTGGAGGTGCCGCAATGTTGGACAAGTTCGAGCGGTTTGTGGAGGAGATAGAAGGTGAGCCAGAGATTGTTGAGGTAAAGGAGAAAATGCTTGTGACCGAATCAAAAATCAAAGTGGCAGCTGACGAATTGACATGGGATATGTTGCTGGAGTGGGAATCGCTTTGGGGGGAGTATGTAGAGATTTGTATTAGGAAATTTTTATTGAGTCAAGGTGTAGATATAGTGTAAGAATGGAATAGTATCCCAATAGTTGTATAAAGCACTTATGTTGTAGGTATCTAAAATAAATCTGATTATCCTTTATAGTGATTGGCGGCATATTCGCTAATCACTTTTATTATCAAACAAACCCCTGTTCGCACAAAGTTATTGAAATGATCTCGAATATTTGATATGGTTAGATTGACTCTATAATGGGAGGGATTATTTTGTCTTGTGAATTTACTTATTTAAAAGATTTTGAGGCTCGTGATGATTTGAATGAATACGGGGATGATGCTCTATTGCTTTTCGCCCTTTTAATGAGATATAGAATTGAAGACATTTACTCAGTGGCATCTGATGCTTTGGTAGATGGAGGAAATGATAAAGGTTGTGACCTAGTCTACATTAATCAGGAAAACGGCCACGTTGTAATAGCTCAAGGATATTTTTGCAAAAAAGAACGTTTGCCGGAAGCAGCGCCAGAGAATAAAGCAAAGATTTTAAACACAGCTATATCTTGGCTCTTTGCAAGGCCGATTGATGAACTTCCGAAAAACATTCGACCGACTGCGACTGCTCTTAGAGACGCTATTCTCTCGGATCAGATTAAGTCTATAAAAATTTGGTATGTGCATAACTTGAATGAATCTAAAAACGTCATGGAGGAATTGAAAACAGTTGAACATACCGCCCTTAATGCACTCCATAAAAACTTTCCTGGATCTGAAATTGAAATTGAGGCAGAAGAGGTAGGTAATAAAACTCTTGAGGATTGGTATACTGATTTAGTTGCAAATATTCTTGTAACTGACTCGTTTTCTATAGAGGTTCCTGGCGGATACCGTTTAGATAAGACAAGTTGGTCGGCGTTTGTTACAGCGGTTCCAGCACAATGGCTTCATGAAATCTACTCAACTTATAAGGATAAGTTGTTTTCTGCTAATGTAAGGGAGTACTTAGGTAGCCGAAGAAGTGATAAGAACATTAACCACAGGATCAAAACAACTGCGTCCTCTAACCCAGAGAATTTTTGGGTGTACAATAATGGACTGACTGTCTTAGTGCATAGTTTTGATAACCTACGCAATGAAAATGGTAAATCTTTTTTGGACATTACTGGTATCTCGATTGTAAACGGGGCTCAAACAACAGGCTCTCTTGGTTCCCTTACAAAGGCACCTTCTTCCGAAGTAATGGTTCCTGTAAGATTCGTAATGTGCAAGAATGCAGATACCATACAAGGTATAATTAAATATAATAACAGTCAAAATAAAGTTGAAGCTTCTGATTTTAGAAGTAATGATGCAATTCAACGTAGATTGAGGGAGGAGTTTGAAAAAATCCCTAACGCTACATATCTGGGAGGAAGGCGTGGAAATAATGATGATGCTATTAGACGCCCCCAAAATCTTATTCCTTCGGATTCTGTTGCAATGGCGTTGACAGCATTTCACGGGGATCCAATTGTTGCGTATAATCAAAAATCAAAAATATGGATGGAAAACAACCTATATCAAAATGTATTTAATGATAGTACAACAGCAGAACATGCAGTTTTTGTATATTCATTGCTTAGATCAATTGAGAACAAGAAGAAAAACTTGATTGCAAGAAATAATGCTGGGCTATTAAAAGATACAGAAAAACAGCATCTTGAATTTCTGCGTTATAGAGGCTCGGCATACCTTCTGTTGTATGCAATTTCTTACTGTTTGGAGGTTGTTCTCAATAAACCTGTACCAAATAAATTTCGACTTTCTTTTGGTACAAAGGTGCCTCCTGAAACTGCAGTAAAGCATTGGGACTTAGTAGTTTCATTTACTTTACCATTTGCCAACAAGCTCAAAGTAGCTGTTGAAAACAGTTTGAAAAACAGGGAAACTGTAAGAAAAGCAACAGTTGATTTTCGAAGCATGGTTGAAGTAATAGCAACAGCAACCCCTGATATCTTCGAGAACTTTGCAAAAAAAGTACAAGGATGATGATTTACGGTTACTCCCCTGCATCATGTAGGGGAGTTTTTGTAACAACATGCGGTAAAACCGTCACGGTGAACCGTATCATAAGTAAGGTAACGTTGAGATTCCATCACAAATTGTGGTAGAATGATCTCACACGCAACGAATAAACTAAAAAATGACCGCAGGTGCGGGAACACCTACGGTCGTTGCACAACTGATACCCTTCAAGGGTGTCGGCTCAATATGGTTTTGTTAGACGAAATAGATCGCCCGAGCTGCCAAACTCTAAGGGCGATCTATTTCTTTTTATTTTGGTTGTCTAACATATGCTTCATGATCGTCACGACTAAAGTAAGAGCTGCGATCAAAAACAGCCCAAACTGGAGCATGAGCGAAATGACTTCATGTGCAGACATGGCAACACCCCCTTTCTACAGGGGATGAGCCGATCACCCTTGAGGAGCCTATTCAATTGTGTTGGTTGTATTCTATCACAGAGAAATCAAAAGAGGAACGATTGTTCGTTAGACTCAGATAACAAATGTATCGGAGCCCCCTCCCTTGATAAAAAACTCCTCGGCGACCCGGTGGTCACCGCTTCCATGCAAAAAAGCCCCCGGTTCGCCGGAGGGCTTTTTCTCAATTCCTTATAAAAACGTATCCGTGAAATTGCTGACGAGCGCGTACAAAGCCAAGAACGGAGCACTTGCAACAGCGACGAAAGGCAGAAGCATTCCCAACAGAAATCCACCGAGTTTCTTCATGGCGAAATCCTCTCCTTCGTAGGAAGTTGGCGCAGCTCAGAACTTTTAAGTTGAACCCCATTATACGCCTCTCGCGGAAATTGTCAAAATAGCCTGTCTAATCTCTGACAAAAAGCGCCTCGCGAAACTCCGCTTCGATCTCCGCCAACTCGCGCACCGTTTCCACCAGCGCCTCCCGCTTCTCGGCCACACGCCCTTGCTTCACGCCGTGCTCCTCTGCGTACGCCCGCGCATCCTCATACGTGGACTTGAAGTACTGAATCGCCTTCGCATAGATGTCGTCCTCTCTCTTGAGTTTCTGTTTGCAGTGTAGCATGTGCGCGGAAGACTTTCTTGACGTTTTCCCACATTCGAGCACCATTTCCTACGAGTATAGAAAGTATTGTCGAAGTCCATTCTAACTTCGTCAAAGGAGGTGATTGATCCCATGACCGTCTCTCAACAGGTTAAAACAACGCTGGCTTCTTTGAAAAGCGCCCAAGCCAGCTTGGAAACGTTCGCTCTGGGAACGCAGAACCAAAAAGCCAAACAACTGTACACGCAAGCCGCGCAACAAACCCAATCCATCGTAAACTCGGTGCAGCAGCGAGTGCATGAATTGGAGAAGGAAGAACCGACCTACAAAGGATTTTAAGCGTTTCGAAGCCTGACCAAGGGAGAGGTGCAACGCCTCTCCTTTTTATGGAGGTGTTTGGTATGCCCGAATGGGTGTCGATCCTCATCCGCTCCTTCGTCTCGATTGCGGCCGTTTTTGTTTTTACCAAAATGATCGGCAAACGGCAACTTTCACAGATGACGTTTTTCGAATATACAGTGGGAATTGCCATCGGGGACATGGCGGCGATCATCGCCGACGATGTCAACGGGCCGATGTACAAAGGTCTGCTCGCGATGTCGATCTACGCCCTCTTCCCGATCTTGCTCGGCTGGTTGGCGCTGAAAAGCAAAACCATCCGCAACTTTGTCGAGGGCAAAGCCCGCATCTTGATCAAAAACGGCAAGGTCATGGAAGACAACCTCAAAAAAGAGCGCATGTCGTCCGACGAGTTGCTGGAACAACTGCGTCTCAAAAACGCATTTAAAGTCGCCGACGTGGAATTTGCCCTGATGGAGCCCAACGGCAAAGTGAGCGTCCTGCTCAAATCGGAAAGCCAACCGATCACCCCCAAGAAGATGGGCTGGAAAGTCTCGCCGGAACAAGAACCGCAAGCGGTGATCCTGGACGGAGAGATCATGGACGAGTCGCTCGCAACGGTCGGACTGAACCGACTGTGGTTGCAGGGAGAATTGGAGATGCAAGGCGTGGCGCTGGAGAACGTATTTCTCGGGCAGGTGGATTCCAACGGGGAATTGACGCTCGATCTCTTCGACGACAAGCTGCAAGTCCCCGCTCCGCAAACGCGCCCCCTCGCGTACGCAACGTTAAAAAAATGCCAAGCCGACTTCGAGCTCTACGCGCTCTCCACCCAAAACGAAAAAGCCAAACTGCTCTATGAAACCAGCGCCGCGCAATTGCAAGAGATCCTCGACGGACTCACGCCCCACCTGATGCGGTGAAAGGAGTGCCTGCCAGACATGGCCGACGCCAAGAAGAAAAAACTGACCCTCGTCCAACAGCAATACCAAGAGCTCGCCAAATCACACGAACCCCCCCGCCCCATCGCGATGAATTTTGTTCGCGCGTTTCTGGTCGGAGGGTTGATTTGCGCGCTCGGGCAAGGCATTCAAACGGTCTTCATCCACTACTTCGGTTTTGATCCAAAAACGGCGGGCAATCCGACCGTTGCCGTGTTGATCCTCCTCGCCGCGCTGCTCACCGGATTTGGCGTGTTCGACCGCATCGCGCAATGGGCGGGCGCGGGAACTGCCGTGCCGGTCACCGGATTTGCCAATTCCATCGTCTCCGCCGCGCTGGAGCACAAAAGCGAAGGCTATGTGCTGGGTGTGGGCGGAAACATGTTCAAAATCGCCAGCCCCGTCATCGTGTTTGGCGTCGCCGCCGCGTTTGTGGTTGGCTTGATTCGCACGCTGATCGAAATGGGAGGCTGATTCCCGATGCTCAAAGGACACCAATCGTGGGAGTTTGCCAGCAGACCGGTGATTCTGTCCTCCGCCGCCGTCGGCGGACCGTTTGAAGCCGAAGGGCCGCTTGCCGAGGATTTTGACTTGCTGCACGGAGATACCCTGATGAAACAAAAAAGCTGGGAGCAAGCCGAGAAAGTTCTCTTGGAAGAAGCGTGCGACAAAGCGCTGGAGAAAGCCGGAATCTCCAAGGAACACATCAACTTTTTTCTCGGCGGCGATTTGATGAACCAGATCATCTCGTCTTCGTTTGCCGCGAGGACGCTCGCCGCCCCCTACCTCGGATTGTTTGGTGCGTGCTCCACTTCGATGGAAGGATTGGCGCTTGCGTCGCTGTTGGTGGACAAACAATCCGCCGACTATGCGCTGGCGGGCACGTGCAGCCACAACTCGTCCGCCGAAAAACAATACCGCTACCCCACCGAATACGGCGCGCAAAAACCTCCGACCGCGCAATGGACCGTCACGGCAGGCGGAGCGGCCGTCGTCGGACGAAACGACGGCACGAGAAACCGCCTCCACGTCACGTCCGCGACGATCGGACGTGTCGTGGACATGGGTCTGACCGATCCGTTTAATATGGGCGCAGCAATGGCACCCGCGGCGTTTCACACCATCGAAGCGCACTTTCGCGACCGACAACTGCCTTATGATACATACGATTTGGTGATCACGGGAGACCTCGGGCGCGTGGGACACAGCATCCTGTGCGATCTGTTCCAACGGCACGGGATCAACATCCCCCTGGACACGTACCAAGACGCCGGAATTCTGATCTACGGCGACAACCCCGGCGTTTGGTCGGGAGGAAGCGGTTGCGGCTGTTCCGCCGCCGTCACCTACGGACATCTGTTGAAAAAAATGCGGCAAGGCGCATGGCAAAAAATCTTGGTCGTCGCCACGGGCGCGCTGCTCTCTCCGCTGACGTTTCAGCAAGGCGAGAGCATCCCCTGCATCGCCCACGCCGTCTCGATTGAAGCGTAAGAAGAGGAGCGAATGCAGATGATGAGTTTCGTGTGGGCTTTTTTGGTCGGAGGTGTCATCTGTGTGGTCGGCCAATTTCTGATGGACGTCGTCAAACTGACCCCCGCGCATACGATGTCCGCTCTGGTGGTCGCCGGCGCCGTTCTGGGCGGCTTCAATTTGTATGAACCATTGGTGAAGTTTGCCGGGGCCGGCGCTTCTGTGCCGATCACGTCGTTTGGAAACTCCTTGGTCAAAGGAGCGATTGCCGAAGCGAAGTTGCACGGGCTGACCGGGGTTTTGACGGGAATTTTTGAAGTGACCAGCGCCGGAATCTCGGCGGCGATCATCTTCGGTTTCTTGGCAACGCTGGTGTTTCGGGCGCGCGGGTAGCAAAAAGAGACGGAGCTGCGCAAGGGGCGCAACTCCGTTTTTTGCGGGTTGAAGTTTACGGATTGGGTCTACGGTTTGGTGTACGAGTACCACGCGGTGTCGTACTGCAGGCCGTTTTTGTTGTACGTATACGAATAGGAGACGTTCTGTCCCGAACTCAAACCGCCCGCCGTGTACTCCCAGCGTCCGGTGCCGGAGTTGTACGTCATGTTGACGTTTTGCTGCGCTTGACCCGGAATGGTGTAGTGCAAGATCACGTATTGCGCGCTGTAACCGTTCGGTTGGAAGTAGAAATTCGCTTGCGACGAAGAGACGTTGTTCACGCCGTAGGAGGTATCGGTCGTCGTGCCGCCGCCGCCGTTGCCCGGTTTCGTCCAGACGGTGACGTAATCGACCAGCATCGCCGCGCCGGAAACGGTCGAAGCGGTCGGGCTGCCCGGCCAGTCGCCGCCCATCGCGAGGTTCAAGAGAAGAAACCAGCCGTGATCGGTTGCGTTCGACCATGTTGTCGCATCGACTTGGTTGGAGTTCACCGTGAAGAAGTTCACGCCGTCGACATACCAGCGGATCTGTTGCGGCGAGACGCTTTTGTCAACTTCCACGGCGTACTTGTGGAACGCGGTTTGCAGCGACGGAGAGAAGCCCGTTTTGTTCCCGCCGATCCCCGACGTTTCGTTGCACGGGCCGCCGGGAGAGGAGCCGCAGTGCAGCGTGCCGTACTCCGTGTTCACGCCGTTGACGTTCTCCATGATGTCGATTTCCCCGACGCTCGGCCAGTTTTGGTAATTCCCGCGGAACGGCGCGCCGAGCATCCAGAACGCCGGCCAATACCCTTGCGCGGCGGAACCGGTTACGTTCGGAAGTTGCAGCGAAGCCTCCACGTGCATCACGCCGCCCGCCGGTGGTTGGAAGTTCGTCGATTGCGTTTCCACGCGTCCCGACGTCCAGTTTCCGCTGCCGTCGCGGGTCGCTTTGATCACCAGATGGCCTGCGCCGTCCTGGTAGACGTTCGACGTGGAGCTCGTGTACGACTCGATCTCGCCCCTCCCCCAGTTCCACGCACCGCCCGGATACGAGTGTCCGGTGTCATACAGCCAGTTCGCCGTATTGAGACCGCTTCCGGAAGCTCCGTTAAAATCATCGGTGAACACGTTCGTCCAGCCGGTCGGCGCGGACGGTGCCGAAGCGTGAGCCGGCAGCGGTTGCGAGACGGCAACCGTTGCGAGCAAAGCGGCGGAAAATGAGGCGGAAAGCAGGCGCAGCATCCTTTTTTTCATGTCGTATCTCCCTTTCTTTTCTGTGTAAACAATGTGTTAAGACATGAAAATCATATTCCAGCATCGCCTGCCGCATTCCTGAAAGTCCGAAAGCGGTTTCGTGATCAGACAAAAAAATGCCCCGGCACAAACTGACTGTGCCCAGAGCATTTTTTCTTCTATCGCAACCATTGGTCGAAGAACTTTTCGTACCCTTGCTTCATCACGGTGGCGGAGAAGTTTTCGAACCCGTACGCGCGGTTCTCGCGCGACACCCGATGCGGAGATGCGAGCGCCATGTTGACGAGATCGAACCAGTTCTTCTCGTTGCCCGCAAACGCGTGCTTGGAAGAGATGTGGTCGTAGCAGGGGTGTTCCGGCTTGACGACGATCTTGCCCATCGCCAGCGCCTCGGTGAGCGGCATGGCAAACGTGTCGAACTTCGAGCAGCTCCAATACACTTTGGAGGAGTTCATCAGCGCGAAGATCTCATCTTGCGTCAGCGCGAACTTCAACGTCACGTTGAACGGGATGTCGTACTTCTTCATGCTCTCTTCGTAGCGGCGGCCGCCGAAGACCATCACCACGTCCGTCTCCGGATTCTGCCGCGCATACTCCAAGACGAGGTCGGGACGGCGGTTCTCTTCGTCGCGCCCGATCCAGAGCACGCGGTTCTCCACGACTTGCGACGGGTCGAAGTGCCGCTTCGCCAACTCCTCGTTGAAGCCGATCGGAATCACGTCCACGTCGGTGACGCCGAAGTTGCGGCCCAGTTCCCTTTTTAGAAACTGCGTCTGCACGATCGCTTTATCCACAATCGAGTAGAACGGCTTCATCATCTCGTACCCGGTCAGCGCCGGATCGGGGAAGCTGTGCGGAAACAGCACGCTTTTCTCCACGAACAGTTTCAAGAACGTGAACCCGGAAACGGTGTAGATCACGTGCTCGATGTTGTGCGCGTGGATCTGGTCGAGGATGACGTCGTAGTTGACCAGATCGCCCCGTTCATGCTCATAGCCGGGCAGCCAATCATGTCCGCTGACGTGACGCTCCGGAGAGAGAAAGACGATCTCCACTCCGAAGTCCCGGCACAATGCTTGCAATCGCTCGGCAAAGACGCGCGGGCCCTGTGCTTCTGCAAATTGAATTTTGCGCATCACCAAGCCGACTTTTTTCATTCGTGTACCCCCATGCGATTCGATGCGGTTCTGGTTGTCGCTTGCTTTGTTCGCGGGCGGATCAGCACCAGATGTCGGTCATAGAATCCCTGCCGCGCCAAAAACGTATGCAGCGGGTCCTCGACGAACATCCGCCACAGCACGCGGCGGGTGCCGGACTCCGGGAAGATCACATAGCGGCGGATCGGCTCGGCGCGATGATCGGCGAGCCACAGCGACGTCGTGTCGCCGAAATCGCAAATCCGCTTGAAGAGCACCGCGCGGCGGCAGCGCGGGCAGACTTGCGCTTGCCACAGCACTTCTTCAAACGAGCCTTCCGACACGGGAATCTCGTCAAAGTGCGCGCCCTTCGCTTCACAGTGCGGGCAGGTCACCCGATCTCCGTACCGTTCCTCATAGACCATCATCTTGCCTCCACGCTCCTCTCCTCTGCTCCGGTCAGGAAAAAATCCCCATACACGCCATCCTAACGCAACGTCCGGCTCGGATGCAAGGTCCGCTTCGTCTTCATCTCAAACAGCCCGACCGACGACAACCGCACTTCCGGCAGATGCGCCGACGAGAGGAACAACAGCGTGTAGACCGGATCATAGTGCGGATGCCCCAAGTCTTTGAGCACCGCCAACAGCTCCTTCGACTTCTGCACCAGCTCTTCCACCGTCTGCGCGCCCATCGAGCCGCCGATGACGAGCGGCAGTTCATAGAGCACGCTGTGGTGCTCGTCGACGATGACGATGCCGCCTCCGATCTCCTGCATGCGCTCGACGGCGGCGGCCATCGCTTCTCGATCCCGTCCGATCACGAGGTATTCGCGGGCGCCCGTGTAGCTCGACGCAAGGCCCGCCACGTTCGTCGCGAAGTTTTGGATGATGCCGTTGCAGACCCACTCGGCGTTGCGCGAGAGCAACGAGACGTAGCAGAGGTCTTCCGAATTCTCGACCAGCCCGACGACGCGGCCGCTTTCGTCCGTCTCCACCGGCGTTTCGGCGAGGCGGGTGATCGCCGGGTTCGTCAAGCGCATCACCGGGAACGTTTCGCGGTCGGTGTACACGTCAAACCACTCCGGTTGAATCGGCTCCGCGAGCTTCTTGACCGGCGGCATGCCGATGTCCGCCCACGAAATTTCCTTCAACGGCTCGACCAGTTTGCCGTCCTTCGCCACGACGCGGCCCTCGGCGATGACCAACTCCGGCGTCGGGTTCAAGAGGTCGGACAGCAAGAGGATGTCCGCAATCCGGCCCGGCGCCAACCCGCCGATCTCCGCGTCGACGCCGTAGTACGTCGCCGGGTTGATCGTGACGAGTTGATACGCCGTGATCGGGTCCATGCCAAGCTCAATGGCGTGGCGAATCAGGAAGTCGGTGTAGCCGTTCTGCAAGTATTCCGGCGTCGGGCCGTCGGTCGTCATCATCACGCGGCTCCAGTTTTTGACCTGCGGAATCAACTCCGGCAAGATCTGCGGGAAGTCCGGGCGCAGCGACGAGTGGCGCAGCGTCGTCCAGACGCCGAGACGCAAGCGGCGCAGCGCTTCGTCCGCGTTGATCGCTTCATGGTCGGCGGTGATGCCCGCCGCCGCCAGCACGTTCAGCGTGTCCCACGAAACGCCGGCTGCGTGCCCTTCCACCCGCTTGTGCATGGCGCGCGCCGCCAGCGCGTTGTCGCGCATCTCTTCGTCGCCGTCCACCCACGATTTCCAGTCGGTCACTTCCCCGACTTGCCAGACG
Organism: Tumebacillus flagellatus; assembly: GCF_000714935.1. Classification (GTDB taxonomy): domain Bacteria; phylum Bacillota; class Bacilli; order Tumebacillales; family Tumebacillaceae; genus Tumebacillus; species Tumebacillus flagellatus. The sequence goes on along the minus strand of NZ_JMIR01000010.1, from coordinate 25,300 downwards.
TAGGGGTTTTTCAACATCCGCGAGACGGGGATGTGGCCGAACTTGTGCCGCTTCTCCGGCAGATGCGCCTGCGGGTCGAGCCGCAAGCCCCAGATCATCTTGATCGGCAACTGCGCCATCCCTTCAAAAAAACGCCCCACCTGCGCAAACTCCATGCCGAGCACGAGCATCAAGTTGTCGTTGACGGAAAGCGTCGTCCCGCGCGCGAGAATCGTCTCCGCATAGCGCATCGGGTTGTAGAGCTGAAACGGATGGGCATGCGGCTCGATGTAGCCGGGCGACACCACTTTGCCCGTCGCGTCGATCACGTGCGCCTGTGTGCCTTCGTAAACGCGCGGCCCGACATACGCGATGCGGTTGCCGACCACCCAGAGGTTCGCTTCCATCAGTTCGCCGCTGTACACGTTCAGCACCGTGCCGCCTTGGACGACCAGATCCGGTTCAGACTTGCCCTTGGCACAAGACACCAGCCTGCCCCATTCTTCCTCCGTGATTCCACGCACTGTATTTGCCGCCATGCCGACCCCTCCTACCGGTTCTCTACCGAATGTGAATCTCTATTCATTACCACTACGACAAAAACGCCGTCGGCTCCTCTCCGGGCCGCGGCGTTTTTTATGAACATTATCGCAAAATTTGAGCGATCACGTAAAAAAGCAACGCGTTCACCACGCCGATCACCAGCCACAGCCACGTCTGCGACTGGCCGGAGCGGGCATGATAACGGTACGGCAGCAGCGCGCCGATCAGACCGGCTTCGACGACGGTGATCGACGAGATCGCCGACGCCATGCTTTGGTCCGGCGTGCCGATGTTTTTCAAGACGGAGATTCCGAGGTAGAACGCAAACATGATCGTCAAGACCAAGCCCGCGAGATAGATGACGAGTTTCGCGACGCCGCCGAACACGATGGAGTTGTCCGCTTGCAGCGCGCGTCGGCGAATCACCGCAAATAAAATCACCGCCATCGCGGCCCCGAAGATCAACGTGAACAAAAGCGGTCCCCAATGGGTCGCCGAAATCACCGGATGGTTCATGGGAATCCCGTTCATTGCGAGCTCTCTCCTTCTGGTTCGCGATCATCCGATTCGGACCACTCGCCTGCGAATCGTTCTACATATTGAGCAAACACCGCTTCGGTGATCGGGCCGAGATTGGCTTTGTACATGCCAAGCGAAATTTCAAACCCGTCGCGGTTGTCCCGACTTTCAAACTTCGCATGCAGCGTGCGGCCGTCCTCGACTTTGTAGGATGTGTGAAATGCCATAAGTTCGATACGCTCCTCTCTACTTTCTTACTATACTTCATTTTTTTCAGGAGAAAAACAGAGCCTTCAAAAAACACCCTTTGATTCTCTGTAGGCAAACCCATCCGAAACCTCTATACTATAATGGAACATCACAACGAAATTGAAAACTCAAAACCACCAGAAATGAGGTCAGACATGATCCTTCTTCCCACGCTGAACCCACGCTTGGAACAACGACTGATCGACTTGTACCGAGACCATCTCGAACGCGCCGCCGCCATCGACTGGAGCTACCACGAATTTGTGCCCTGGGGGCAAGGCCAATGCTTTCGAGAGAATCCTTGGAGCCTCGAACAGCGCAAACTTCCGCCTGCCATCTACACGGCGATTGAAACGGCTCTGTTGACCGAAGTTAATTTACCGTGGTTTACCACGTATCTGTGCCAGACTTTTGTCGGCTCGCTGAACGTCATGCGGGAGTTTATCCACACTTGGGTCGCGGAAGAGGACCAACACAGCAACCTCTTGGAGAATTATCTGATCCTCACGCGCAACTCCAACCCGTCCGACCTGCACCACCTGCGCAAATCGGTCGTGTACGGCGGATTTGAATCGAGTTTCACCACGCCGATCGAAGCGATCACCTACGCTTCGTTCCAAGAGTTGTCCACCTTGGTCTTCTACAACAACGTCGCCAAGGCCGCCACGCCTTACGACCGGACGCTGAGCACGCTGCTGCGCCGTCTCGCCAAGGATGAGTCCTTGCACTACGCGTTCTACCGGGACGCTGTGAAAGCGCATCTGGACTTGGAGCCGAACTACATCTACTACGTGCGCAACGTCTTGCTCGGGTTCTTCATGCCGGGCGAGAACATGCCGGACTTTGCAGAGCGCATGAAGACCATCGCCCGCGACGCCAACTACGGACCGCAGCACTACTACAAGCAAGTGGTGCAGGCGCTGGTCGACTACTGGGATTTCGAAAACCTCAAACCGACGGCTCCCGAAGCGGAACTCGCCCGTCAAGAAGTTCTCAAATACTGCAACCGCCTGGAGCGCATCGCCAAGCGGTACGCTTAAGTTGAAAAAACCGCCGAGCCGCCGCAAGTGGCTCAGGCGGTTTTTGGTTGGATGCGCAGAGGACAACCCACGTAAAAAAACGCCGAGCAGACACGGTGCTCAGGCGTTTTTTGGGGACGCGGGGACTATCCTCCATGTAAAAACCGCCGAGCAGCCGATGTGCTCATGCGGTTTTTTTTGTTGAATCCGTATGGGACTATTCCAACGCGGACGGATCGAGGCCGAACGCGGCGGCGATCAACTTGGAGTTGTTGTCGTTGTTGACGATCACCCACTTGTCGCCTTTTTTCTTGACGTCGATGGTGAGGTCGGTGTTTTTCTTCGGCGCGCTCGGGTCTTTCGCTGCTTTGGCGACCGCGTCTTGCGCTTTTTTCTCCATCTCGGCTTGATCCGGCTGTTTGGTCGGATCGGCGAGCGCCGCGCTCATCGCTTCGGTCATCATGTCGGACATCACGGTTTGCATCAGGTTGGTGAAGTCAACGGCGGAGATTTTCACGGCAACGGTCGCTTTGTTGCCGTCCGCTTTCACTTCGCCGATTTCGTAGGTCAACGCGCTCAGCATGTCGTTGAGCACTTGTTGCGATTCTTTGGTTTCTTCCGAAGAGAACATGTCTTTGTTGTTGTCTTCCGTGTACGCGGCGGCCCCCGTGAGGTCGACTTTCTTCAAGCTGTCCAGAAACCCTTTGACCGCGTCTTCCGGTACGGATTTCACCGCTTCTTGCTTGGTCGCCGTATCGCCGCCGTTCGACGACGTCGCGGTGGACGAGCCGCATCCAATCAACGTCGTGGCGAGTACCGCCAACAGACCCAGTGCCAGTGCTTTTTTCATGTTTCGAACCCCCGTATGATTCATTTCTATTTATATTCGCTTAAACTGCCTCTTGAAGAATAGCACACTTTTCCATCTCCGGCACCAACACGGACCGTACAAAAAAAGCGCGGGAGGCTCTCCTCCTGCGCTTTTCCTGAAATTGCTATGTTTTTCTAACTTTGCCTATTACTTCCGTACCAGTTCAAAAATGTCCGTCACCCGCACATAATCGTTCGCAGCGAGGCGACCGATCGGTTGCAGCCCTTGCACGTCGATCTTGCCGCCGGGCAGATGGATGGAGTCGTCGACGTGGATGTGAACCACTTCGCCGATCACGAGCGCCGACGCGCCCGGTTGATCGCCGCCGACTTCGACGATCTGGTGCAGTTTGCACTCGAAGTTGATCTTCGACTCCGCCACGCGGGGCGGTTGGACGACCGTGCTCGGAGCCGGAGTGAGGCCGGACTGTTCAAACTCGGAGACCTCCGGCGGGAATTCGGTCGCCGTGACGTTCATCGGGACGGCGAACGACTCGCTGACGATGTTCACGACAAATTCCTTGGTGGCTTCGATGTTTTGCAGCGTGTCTTTCTTCGCACCGTCGGTGCCGCGGCGCATGACGGAGAAGCAGATCGTCAGCGGATTCGCCGCCACCGCGGTAAAAAACGAAAACGGCGCGAGGTTGAGCGTCCCGTTTTCGTCCATCGTGGAGACGAACGCGATCGGGCGCGGCAAGATGGAGCCGTTCAGATACTTGTACGCGTCTCTCCACGGGAGGGACTTCGGATCGATTTGCATGAAAAAACGCCTCCGTTACGCTTGCGGATTCCAGGACATCATGTACTTGGGATCTTCCACGCGGCCCGCGAGCTTCGCGATTTTCAGCGGGCGGAACGTGTCGACCATCACGGCGAGCTCCTGCGTGTCCTTCTTCCCGATCGACGCTTCAATCGTGCCCGGATGCGGGCCGTGCGGGATGCCCATCGGGTGCAGCGTGATCGAGCCTTCCTCGATGCCCTTGCGGCTCATGAAGTTGCCGTCCACATAGTATAGCACTTCGTCCGACTCGATGTTGGAGTGGAAGTACGGCGCCGGGATGGAGAGCGGATGATAATCGTAGAGGCGCGGCACGAACGAGCAGATGACGAAATTGTGCGCTTGGAACGTCTGGTGCACCGGCGGCGGCTGGTGCAGACGGCCCGTGATCGGCTCGAAGTCCTCGATGTTGAACGCATACGGGAACAGATAGCCGTCCCAGCCCACCACGTCGAGCGGATGGAATTCGAAGAAGTACGCGGTCAGCATCCCGCGCGCTTTCACGCGCACTTCAAACTCGCCCTGCTCGGTGTGCGTTTCCAGAGAGGACGGCGGGCGGATGTCGCGCTCGCAGAACGGCGAATGCTCCAGCAGCTGGCCGAACTCGTTGCGGTAGCGCTTCGGCGTCTCGATGGCGCTCGCCGATTCGATGACGAGAAACTTCGAGGGAGTTTCCGTGACCACGCGGTACGTCGTGCCCATCGGGATCACGAGGTAGTCGCCCTCGCGGTACGGAATCGTGCCGAAGACCGTCTCCAGTTTCCCGGTGCCCTTGTGCACGAACAACACTTCGTCTTGCTCGCCGTTGCGGTAGAAGTAGTTCATCGGCTCGGTCGGCTGGCAGAGGCCGATCGTCACGTCGTCGTTGAACAACAGCGTGGTGCGACCGTCAATCGGGTCGCCGCCCTTCTCCAGTCGCGACGTGAAAAAGTGACGGTGCGCGAGCGGCCCTTGCGGTTCCGCTTCCAGCACGAAGTCGCGGACTTTCTCCACGCGTTTGACTTGCGTCGGCGGGTTGGTGTGGTACAAGAGCGACGAGATGCCGGAAAACCCTTTGGTGCCCATCAGCTCTTCACGATACAGCGATCCGTCCGCTTGGCGGAATTGAGTATGCCGTTTGTGCGGAATCTCGCCGAGGCTTTGGTAAAAAGGCATGGGATGATACCTCCTTTGTAGTAGAAATGCCAGAGTTGGCTTGTGGACATGCTGACAAGTTTTCGAACTTCAGGCTTTATTTCACGCGGTTTCGGAGCACGCCAAGGCGTTCGACTTCCAGCTCCACGACGTCACCCGGTTCCAGCCAGCGGTGCACATCCGTCGTCAACTCCAAGATGCAGCCTGTGCCGACCGTGCCGGTGCCGAGCACGTCGCCCGGATAGAGGGTCACGCTGTCGGAGGCGCGGGCGATCAATTCGCCCGCCGAGAAATAGATGTCGCGGAAATTCCCGCGCGACAATTCGCGCCCGTTGACGCGGGCGGTCATCGCGAGGTTCCAGCGGTCGCCGTCGCGCACGTCTTCCAACTCGTCCATCGTGAGCAGATACGGGCCCGTCGAAGTCGCGAAGTCCTTGCCCTTGGCGGGACCGAGTCCGACCGCGACTTCCCTCATTTGAACATCGCGGGCGCTCCAGTCGTTGAGCACCATCAGGCCGGCGATGTGCTCCCGTGCGTTCTCCGGCGCGATGTTGCGACCCTCCTTGCCGATCACGATGCCGATTTCCAACTCGTAGTCGAGCCGTTCCGTGTAGCGCGGTCGTTCTACGTCTGCATCCGGACCGACGATCGCTTGGTGGTTGGAGAAGTAGAACACGGGAAAGTCGTACCACTGCGGCACCATGTCTGCGCCGCGGTTGGCGCGCGCCGTTTTCACATGCTCTTCAAACGCGTAAAAATCGCGGAACGAGCGCGGGTTCGGCAAGGGTGCGAGCAGGGTCGTTTTTGCCAAAGGGACGGCAAAGGGTTCCTCGTGCCAGGCGGTGTCTTCCATCAGATACGCCGCCAATTCGCCCGCGTCGCAACCCAACTCCAAGAAACGGAGAAGGGACGCCGGGAAGGAACGTTGCGCTTGGCAACGTCCCTTCTCCTGCGCCCATTGCAGCCCCCGTTCCAAGTCGGCGATGTGCTCGCGGATCAAGAGACCCGCGCGCGCCACGCCATCTGTGTCGAGGTAGGTAACGTATTTCATTAGAGAGTTCCGCGCAGGGCTTGTTCTTTTTCAATCGCTTCAAACAGCGCTTTGAAGTTGCCCTTGCCAAACGAAGTCGCGCCCTTGCGTTGGATGATTTCAAAGAAGAACGTCGGGCGGTCCATGATCGGTTTGGAGAAGATTTGCAGCAGGTAGCCGTCTTCGTCGCGGTCGACGAGGATGTTGAGCTTCTTGATCGTTTCGATCTCTTCGTCGATGTCGCCGACGCGGGATTTCAGTTCTTCGTAGTAGGAGTCCGGTGCTTGGAGGAATTCCGCGCCGTTCTCTTTGAGTTTGGCGACGGTGGAGATGATGTCGTGCGTCATCAGCGCCATGTGTTGCGCGCCCGGAGATTTATAGAAGTCGAGGTACTCTTCGATCTGCGATTTCTTCTTGCCTTGTGCCGGTTCGTTCAGCGGGAACTTGATGCGTCCGGAGCCGTTTTGCATCACTTTGGACATCAGCGCGGTGTATTCGGTGGAGATGTCCTTGTCGTCGAAGGAGAGCAGTTGCGAGAAGCCGAGGACGTTGGCGTAGAAGTTCACCCATTCGTCCATCTTGCCTTCTTCGACGTTGCCGACGATGTGGTCGCACGCGACGAGGCCCGCGTCGTTGACCGGCATGGTGCCTTTGAATTCCACGAAGCCCGGCAGGAAGATGCCGTTGTAGTCGTCGCGCTCAACGAACGTGTGCAGGGTTTCGCCGTAGGTGTAGATCGCGGCGGTTTTCATCGTGCCGAACTCGTCGACATGCGTTTGCGGAGCCATCGCGGAAACAGCGCCGCGCTTGATCGCTTCGTTGTACGCTTGTTCTGCGTCGTCAACGCGCATCGCGATGTCTTTGACGCCGTCGCCGTGGAGTTTGACGTGTGCTGCGATATCGGTGCTGTCATCCAGCGTCCCCGTGAGGACGACGTGGATGTCGCCGGATTGCATGTAATAGGAAACGCGGTCGCGGGAGCCGGTTTCCAAGCCTTTGTACGCGACCGGACGGAAGCCGAAAGCCGATGCGAAGTAGTACGCTGCTTGCTTGGCGTTGCCCACCCAGAACTCCACGTAATCGACGTGGCGAATCGGTAAGAAATCGTATTGGTCTGCCATGTGTATGACCTCCTTGGGGTAAGAGAAGAAACCGTTTTCAGATTGTTGTCACAGCTAGAGTAACAACCGAACGGTTGGTCACGCAAGCGTCTACGTTGAAACGAAAAGGTTTTGAAGCGTTAAAGCAATATAGGAATCGGGTAGGAATGAAGCGGCTGGGCATACTACGTCTAGACCCTGATTTGAAAGGAGTGCATGTGGATGCCGGAAGTACGTTGCTCTGTTTCCAACTGTTCGTATTGGGCAGAAGGCGGCGCGTGTGCGGCCAACTCGATTCTCGTCGAGATCGACGCACACGCCAACCGCGAGTTTAACACCGAGTTCGGAGGCGACCTCGGTGAAAACGTGCACAAGGACACCGCGGCCAACAGCCGTTGCACCATGTGCCATACTTTCAAAGCGAAAGCGTAAGTTGGGTTGTGGAGAAAGGCGGCGGTCTGCGGACTGCCGCCTTTTTTCGTTTTTCTTTTCTGCGTTTTCCGTTAGAATGGGAATATCTTACTACTACGAATTTTCGGAGGATTCCCGTCATGAAGAGGACTGTTGCAGAGACAGCAAGCGCGATTGCAGAGGAAGTTTCAAAGTCGATCATCGGTCACACGCACGCGATTCGGTTGTTGCTCACCGGACTTTTTTCCGGCGGTCATGTGTTGTTGGAGGACGTGCCGGGCACGGGAAAAACGGCACTGGCAAAAGCCCTCGCCCAAAGCATCGGCTGTGAATTTTCCCGCATCCAATGCACGCCGGACCTCTTGCCGTCCGACGTGGTCGGCACGATGGTGTACAACCAACCGGCAGGCGACTTTCAGTTCCGGCGCGGCCCGTTGTTTTCGCAGATCGTGTTGGCCGACGAGATCAACCGCGGCATTCCGCGCACGCAATCGGCGCTGCTTGAAGCGATGGCGGAGGGACAAATTACGGTGGACGGAAACACCCATGTGTTGGAACAGCCGTTTTTTCTGATGGCGACGCAGAATCCGATCGAATCGCAAGGCACGTTCCCGTTGCCGGATGCGCAATTAGACCGGTTTCAGATGAAATTGGCGCTGGGGTATCCGGAGTTGGAAGACGAGCGGCGCGTATTTCGCCTGTCGCGTGCGGGGCAGGCACAGAGCGCCGGGAATGTGCAGGCGGTGGTCGATCCGCAGACGATTTTGGAAGTTCGAGAGCAGGTGCGACACGTGCTGGTCTCGGAAGCGGTGGAAAGCTACCTGCTCTCCCTCGTGCGTCAGACCCGCGAGCATCCTGCCGTTCTGCTCGGGGCCTCTCCCCGCGCGATGATCGCGCTTGGTGCGGCGGCGCAAGCGTATGCCGCGATGGACGGACGGGACTTCGTGATTCCCGATGATGTGAAGAGTTTGGCTCCTTATGTGCTGGCTCACCGCTTGGTGTTGAACGCGGGGGCTCGGATGAAACAGACGACAGCAGGAGTTGTGATCGAAGACATTTTGCAGAGCCTCCCCGTTCCGGTGGAAACCGGGAGCGGACGATGAGCGTTTGGTTTCTGCTGCTCTCGATCGCGTTGGTGGTCTGGGGGTACAGTTCGCTTTGGAAAAAAGCCGTCTCACAGCGTCTGCGCGTGACGTTCGAGCAGTCCGGCGTCGACGGGCCGCTCTGACGGCGGGCGATGTGGTGCGGCTGACGACGGTGGTGGAAAATCACTCGTGGATGCCGATGCCCTTGGTGGAGTTGCACATCCCCTTGCCGGAAGGACTTGCCGCAGACTTCGGCGTCAAGCACGGGGGATTATGGCGGACGGAATTGGTGTACCGCACCTATCTCCTCCCCCGTCAGCGCGTGACGTTTCAGCAAGACGTGCTGTGTGCGGAGCGCGGGTTGCATCGGATTACGAAGACGGAGATCAAATTGGGAGACGGGTTGGGGTTGTCTACTTTATTTGAAGAGTTGGAAACGCCGCTGTCGCTTCTCGTGCGTCCTCGTCCGGTGACAGAGGACGGGTTGCTGTTGCGTTGTGAAGAATTGATCGGCGAGACGGCTGTGCAAAGATGGTATCAGGAAGATGCCAGCCGGTTGCAGGGCGTTCGTTCGTATCAAGCGGGCGATCCGTACCGCTTCATTCATTGGGCGGCGAGCGCGAGGTCGAATCAGTTGATGGTGAAGCAGTTTGAGACGACTTCGGAGACGACCCTGTATGTGATACCGAACGCTCAGTTTTTTGATGCGCATTGGGCAGGCGGCGTGAAGAGCGTCTCGGAGTTTCAGTACCGGGTGGCGGCGACTTTGCTTTGGATGGCGTCGGAGCGGCAGTTCTCGTGCGGGCTGTGCACGAATGCCGCTTGGCAAGGGGCCGGGTGGCTGTTGCAGGCGGCAGATCGCGGGCCCGGGCATCTCGATCTCTTGCTGGGGTTGCTCGGCGGGTTGACGCGGCAGGCGCAGTGTTCGTATGCGGAGCTGTTGCGTTTTTTCCGAGAGCGGGTGTCGCAGGCGTCGACGCTGTTGTTGATCACGCCGTATTGGAGTGACGAGTTGGAAGATGTGTTGCGGTTGTTGTTGGGAGATCGCCATCGGGTTTTGATTTTGACGACGACGGAGGACGCCGCGGTGTGGCAAGGGATTGATCCGGCGGTGTCGGTTGTCGTCTTGAACCAGGAGGAGGCGTCATGAAACGTACGGGATGGGTTCCGGCAGTCTGGAGCGTTGTGCTCGGCTTTTTGACGCTGGCGGTGATTTGCAGCGGGTTGCCGGAGAACGGGAGCCGGGCTTTGGCTGTGTATCTGGGCGTTGCAGGGGCTTTTTTGGTTGTTTGCGTGCTGCCTGCTCGGGTGTCGCGCTGGATGTTGGTGTACGGGTTCGCCGTTCTGGTTGGCGGCGTTGCTTGGCTGTGGGTGCGGTACGACGGGTTTGCAGGAGTTCCGACGCTGAATTTGTTGGTGTGGGGAGCTTTGTTGTTGTACCGGTTGCATCAGTTGCATCAGTTGGAGAGAAGCGGTTCGCAGTTAAACTATGAGTTGCGGGAACAGTCGAAAGTGGACGCGGGGGCGATTTTGGCGCTCTATTTCGTGACTTCGATCGGTGGGCACGGGGCGGATGATGCGTGGAGGCAGGCGGTGGTGCCTTTTTTGACGGCGTTTGCGGGCTTGCGGTTGGTCGCGCTGTCGGCGTCGTTTCAGGCAGAACGGCAGGCGAAGTTGGAGTTGAAGGAGCGGAGGCAGCCTGTTGCCCGGCTGGTGTATTTGCTGGCGGGGGTCGGGTTGTTGTTTTGGTGTTTGAACGCGGGCGGGAGCGCCTTGCGGGACGCGGTGTATGCCGTGTTGGATGTGCTGCTGTTTCCGGTTGTGTATGTGGTGGGGCATGTGTTGCAGTTTTTTCTGGAGCGGTATCACATTCATTGGGCGATCACAGAGATCGACTCGCAGAATGCTGCGAATTCGTTTGATCAATTGGGGGATTCGGGGCAAACGGTGGAGTGGAATACCGCCGGGTTGGAGTTGACCCTGTTGATTCTGGCGGGGGTGGTTGGAGGTTGGCTGCTGTGGAAGTTGAGGCGGGGTGCGCGGCGGAGGGTGGCTGTTTCGGCAGAGGATTATGTCGTGACCACGCGGGAGTTTATGAGCCAGCCGATTGAAGCTCCCCCCTCCCCTGTTTGGGATGAGGAAGATCCGACATTGACGGAGATTCGGCGGTTGTACCGCGAGTTTTTGCAGGCGATGGAGCGGAAGGGGTTTGAGCGGAGGAGGGATGAGACGCCGTTGGAGTTTGTGGAGCGGCTTTCTCCTGAAATGCCGGAGGTGAAAACGGAGCTGTTGGAGTTGACGAATGTTTACATGCGGGAGAGATACGGGCATGCAGGCGTTTCGGAAACGAACGCAGAGGCTCTGGTGGAAGAGATTTTGAAATCCTCATGAGACTATAAGGCAAGCGTAAAGACCTTGTTCCACTAGGGCACAAGGTCTTTATTCTGAAGACAAATAGGTCGCATTCCTTGTGTGTTAGGCCCAGTTGCCTGCGATTGAAGGAACAATTGGGACATACTCCGCCACATGTTGGCTGTTCGGCACAATCGGCACATATTCAGCTTGATACGATTGGGAAAGCAGTCCCAGTATTGAAACAAAAACAGCTACTGCACAGACAAAACCGAGGGCACGTTTCAACTAAAACTCCTCCATATGCAAGATGTCAGTTGCCTCTAGAATCTTCTTCTCCATTCTATAATATTTCATTAACGCGACAGAATCACCCAAAACACTAAAATGATTGATAAGCACTCGACAAGCAAGTGCCCGAACTGTTTTACCTGCACTTGCAGTAACAGCGACTTTCTCCGCGTAACGGATGTCATGATTTGCAAGCGTCAGGAGAATGTCGTATTTCCCCTTCAGCTCTCCTCTCTCTTGGACGAGATGGTAGTGCTCCTCAATCATCTCAACAGCTCGTCCAAATTCCTCCAACTTAATGAGTACCTTCGCATACTCTTTTACCGCGATCGGCAGAATCTGAGCATCACCAAGAAGATTTTGAATCGCTTCATCGAAGTGCCCTCTTGCCTTGTTGTAATTCCGATTTTTGAACTCGAAGTAGCCCAAATTCACTTGTGCTCTGCCAATATGGTTACGCATCCCTGTAAGTTCCAATTCTGAGAGTGATCTCGTCAGATACTCACGGGTTTGGTTTGTATTGTTAAACTGCTCCGCAATCATTGCCTTTGAGTGGTAAATGACACCCATTTTTTCATGGTCGGAGTGGAAGACCTCCTCGACCGTTGCAAGAACGCCAGCCAATTCGGTGAACCGCTTTCGAGTTGTGTAGGACACCATCAATTTGAGTAGAACCGCATAAAGTCGTTGCGTTGCGCCGTACTTCTCAGCGATGACTTTCGAGATTCCAAAAGCCGAGTTCCATAGTTTATGGGCTTCTTCATAGTCACCTAACTCAAAAACAACATGCGCAAGGTAGTTTAAGGCGTCACACTTTTCCGATAACCCCAACGCAATAGAAACGTAATACTCGCATAGCTTTTTTGCACGCTGCAGGTCATCCTTTCGTTCGATCGAGCGGCGGATATCGGAAACCAAATTTTCGGTGTCAGTCTGTTTCAGCCGTTCGACTGTAACACCGAATGCTTTCGCGAATTTCCCCACTTCCGAGGGGCGGCAATGCCTTGCTCCCTTCATGATTTTCCGTAGCGTTTCACGACACATCGTTTCTTCAGGATCGTGACATTCTAATAACTTTCCAAGAGAACGAAGCGACATTCGTTTGCTCTCCATGATTTCGCTTATGCGACGAAAGATTGGTACAGGGTTTCCGAATTTCTCTTCGAATCTAGACTCAGTCAATGTCTATTACCTCTCTGTCGAAGGGTATGTATGGAAGTAAATAAATACAATAGTAATTATAGCAAGACATAAAAGGTTTGAATACTATTTTTGTGACAGTTGAGGAAAAAAATTTCACAAGAGGAGAGAGGTTATTTTTTGAGTGAACGCCTATTGCCGCGGTTTTCCTCCTGCTTACACTTCTGGTTGCTCTTTTCGTTTTGAAAAGGATACACTGGGGAGTAAGAAACCAAATTCGGAGTTGATCGCATGAAGATCGAGTGGATGAAACTCGAAAATTTTCATGGTTTTCGGGAAAAAGAAATTTCGTTCCACCCGCAGTTTACGGTATTGGTCGGAGATAATGCTTCGGGGAAGACGGCGGTACTGGAAGGAGTTTCGGTGGCGATTGGGGCGTTTGCGAATGCTTTAGTCAAAAATGCAGATTTGCGGGAGATTGAACCCGAGGAAGTACGATTAAAAAAATTCCAGCATGGAGAAATTCCTACATTGGAGCCCCAATACCCTTCTTATGTACACTTTTGTTCCTCGATAGACAATCAAATGGTAGACGCAATGGTTTTGAAGGAAGAAAGAAATACGCACTTAGGTGTTGATCTCATTTATGAAGTCTATTCCAATGCGGAAGCACTTGGAAGGAAGATTCTGTCCGGTGAAAGTGTCAAACTACCAATATTTTCGTTTTTTAGGACCTCTCGTTTATGGAGCCAAAATGAAGACTTGGTTAATTCCCCCTATTCACCAGGCTCTCGACTCGAAGGATACCGAAACTACCTCAATCCTAACGCGAACGAGTCGTTTTTTACAAAATGGTTCATCCAGATGTCCATTGCCGAAATTAAACGGCGCGAACCGTTAAAAGTCCTCGAATCCGTCCGCCGCGCCATTGTCAGTTGCATGAACAAACTTGGCGTAGAAAAAATTGACTACGACCCCCTCCGCGACGAGATCCAAGTCTTTTTGGAGAACGGCGACCAAATCCCGCTCCGTCTTCTCAGCGACGGCTATCGTAACACAATGGGTCTCGTGGCGGACATCGCACACCGCATGGCGGTGTTGAATCCTTTTATGGAAGATCATCTACGAACGTCCGGCATCGTCTTGATCGACGAAATCGACTTGCACCTGCACCCGAAGTGGCAACGTCATATTGTTGAGGACTTGAAGAACACCTTCCCGAACGTGCAATTTATTGTAACCACGCACTCCCCTTTCATCGTGCAATCCTTAGAGGAGGGCGAACTGCGCGTGCTCGACGAAGATGTTGAAGCAAAGGTGGTTTCACCTGCTGATTACGTCAATAAAAGCATTGAGGATATCACGGAATATGTCATGGGCGTAGATAAGGTCCAACGAAGCGAAAAACTCCACCGCCTCTACGAAAAAACCAAAACCTACTACCTGCTCATCGACCAACTCAGCGCCACCGAAGACGAAACACAACGCGCAGAGCTGGAACGCCAAATCCAAACAACCAAAGACGAGATCGACGAACTCGACTCACTCTTCAGCGACGACATCTCCTTCCACGCGATCTTGGAACTAGAACGTCTCCGCCTGCTCAGGAGAGACAAACAATGAGACCTATCGAACGCGGGACTCATCCTGTGAACCCTAACGGCATCGCCGTCTCTTTCTCTCACTACTCAGACGCCCGCATTCATTTAATCGACCACTTAGGCGAATACTGTTCGTACTGCGAAATGAAGCTGGAATCGGGTTTGGCCGTCGAACACGTCAAACCCAAATCGAGGCACCCGCAACTCGAACGAACGTGGGAGAATTTTTTGCTCGCCTGCCCGAACTGCAACCCTACCAAAGGAGATGAAGATGAAGATGTCCATCTCCCGGACTATGTTTGGCCGGACTCAGATGACACGCATCTCGCCTTTACATACAATCCGGACGGTCGCGTCCTTGCAGCTCTCACGCCGATGCACACCCAAGCCCAAAACATGCTCCAACTCGTCGGTCTCGACAAAATTCCCTTACCGCACGAGAGTTCAGATCGCCGTCTCCGCAATCGTCATACCAAATATCAGATGGCGCTCCGCTACCACCGTGAGCTGTCTCAACGTCCCGATGATAAACAGTACCGCCAAATCATCACCGACCTCGCCAAAGAAAGCGGCTACTGGTCCGTCTGGGTCACCGTTTTCCGCGACGACCCCGACATGATCCGCCGCTTCAACGAAGCATACCCCGGAACCAGTCCGCACTGCTTCGAAACGGAAACTTACCAAGCCAAATCACGCCACAACAGACCCTGAACCACCGGAGGCCCAACCCTATGTCAGAAACCAATACTATATCCCGCCGCTGGGTGGAACACACTATAACCGAATCCGAAGCAGGACAAACCGTCGAGGACGTCCTGACCGGCACCCTCTCGATCTCCCGCCGCATGATCCAAAAACTTACGCGCAGCAAGGGCATTCAACTCAACCGCAAGCCTGCCTTCCTCAGCAAAAAAGTCCGCGTCGGCGATGTCGTTCGCGCCGCGCTGTCATTTGAGGAAGAAGCGGGCCTCGAACCTGTCGAGATGCCGCTCAACATCCTCTTCGAAGACGCCGACCTGCTCGTGTTGAACAAACCGCCGTTCCTGCTCGTCCACCCGACGAGCCCGCAGCAGACCGGCACGCTTTCACACGGCCTCGCCTACCACTACCAACAGCAAGGCCTCTCCGCCAAAGTTCGCCCGGTGCACCGCATCGACCGCGACACGTCCGGCCTGCTCGTCGTCGCCAAAACCGCGTTCGCCCATCAGCATCTCGACCGCCAACTGCGCGAGCGCGAACTGAAGCGCGAATACCTCGCGATCGTCGACGGCACGATCTCCGAAGACTCCGGCGTCATCGACGCCCCGATCGGAAAAAACAAACTCGACCCGAACCTGCGCGCCGTCCGCCCGAATGCGGGCGAATTTGCCCTGACCCGCTATCTCGTCCGCGAGCGCTATGACAACGCCACCCTCGTCCACCTCGAACTGGAAACGGGCCGCACGCACCAAATTCGCGTGCACATGACGCACATCGGACACCCCCTGCTCGGCGACCGTCAATACGGGAGCGTCGGCCTGGAACTCATCAAACGCCAAGCTCTGCACGCCGCGCGCTTGACGCTGACACACCCGACCACAGGCGAAGTCCTGACGTTTGACGCTCCGCTTCCGCCGGACCTCGCGTCCCTGCAAGCCTATTTGAAAGAAGGAAACTAACGCATGGCACGCCTGACCAAAAAACAACGCGTCCTGCTCCAAAACCTCCTCACCTACGTATCATTTCTCATCACCGTCGCCGGAACTGCGCTCTGGTGGCGCATGAAGAGCGCGGGCGACTCGTCCCCGCTCTGGCTGCTCGGCGTCATCGGCTACGGCTGGACGTTCCTCGCCCTGCTGCTCATGGACAAGTTCGGCCGCCGGGTCG
Organism: Tumebacillus flagellatus; assembly: GCF_000714935.1. Lineage (GTDB taxonomy): Bacteria > Bacillota > Bacilli > Tumebacillales > Tumebacillaceae > Tumebacillus > Tumebacillus flagellatus. The sequence goes on along the minus strand of NZ_JMIR01000010.1, from coordinate 9,333 downwards.
CACGAAAACGCCGCTCTTCGTAAAAAAGGCAGGCTCCACAACCAAACCGGAGCCTGCCTTTTTAGCAGTTCGCATTTTTACGAACTCGTACCGTTGAATGGCTGTTGGACAATTGAATTTAAACACAAAAAAATAGACCCGGCTCCACACACAGCCAGGTCTTATTTCTATCGGCTATACCACGTATACCCCCGACTCGAAGTCCGCATCCGATATGGTAAAAATACGGACTTCATCACACGGTCCTTCCCCAACCGCGCCCCCGTCGAGTCAAACGAGCTAATGCTCTCAAAGGTAGCCTTCTCCCCCATATCATCCAAGTACTGCATCAACACATGAGCACTCATCGCCGCCCGTTCCCCCAGCACATAGCTGAAACTCACCCCGAGGCTCTCCACCCGCTCCTGTGCCACTGGTTGTACAAAACTCCCACGCTTGCCCAAGTAGTTGATGTGCAACAACAACGCCTGCAACAGCTCTACTTGCTCCTCCTCCAACCCCTCCAGACAAACTCCGACCCGCAAATCCCCTTCAAAGCTCACATACTCCCGATACGCCACAGAGGAGATAAATGCCGGCCCGTTTTTCTTGTCCTTCGGCTCACTCAAAATCTTGATGAAGCTGTTGTTCACCACCGCATGCTCCGGCGGTTCGAAGGAGATGTGCAGATCGCGCACCCAAGGAAAAATCCCCTTCCCATCCACCCCCATCCGAAACGCCGCATCCAACAACGCCATTTTCATGCTGTACATGCTCGGCACAAGATTCGTCTTCCCACCAGAAGATGTCGCCAGAGAGGAGCGCAACGAAAACAACGCGGTGTGACGATACGTCGTCAGCAGCCACATCGCCCTCTACCTCACTTGCTCGATCAAGTCGACCATGATCTTGGTGAACTCCGACTGCGAGTGGAACGCAAACGTTTGAATCCCTCGCGAATTCAGACGGTTCAAGTTGTGCGCAATCTCCTCGATCTCCTTCTGGTAGGACTGATTCAACGGACTCACCGTCGGAGCCGGAATCGTCGAGGTCGAGATCGACACAACCCCTTCAAAATTCACCATGTGCGGCAGTTGCGTGCTCCGATGTGCCCCCAACGGTTTGACGAAGCTGAGCAAGATGCTTTCCAGAAGGGCTTTCACACGTTCCTTCCGCTCGTCCTCCCCAATTTGATGCTCGCGTGCCATGTCGTTGAACCCGACACGCCCCAACTCCGCATTCAACACCAGCGCGTACTTGCCGGAACTCGCCGGTCGGTAAAAAATGTTCTGCCCGCGGTTGGAGCCGTCCTCCGCCCCTGAACCTTCGCCCCGGCCGGTGTCGAACTTCACATGGAAGTACGATTCCGTCCGCGTCACATCCGGCAACCCGATCAACCAGCCGAACTCAACGGTCGATTTTCTCGCCATCGAGTTTTTCTTGGCGGTGATCAAGACGCCTTCCAGATCGTCCACAGCGCAGTGGTGGAGGACTTTTTTCAGCGTCTCGCGGCTGTCCGCTTTCTCGCCGATCTCCTGCAAAAATGCATCGTCGTCGTTGATCCGATTTGCGCTAAGGCGCTTGCACCCTTCGCACAGGGGAAGTCCGCGCTCCACCGCAATCCCATGCAAGTGCTCGGCTTGGATGTGCTTGAACATGTCGCCGGAGATGGCGTTGACGACGGTTGGTTGCCCTTCTGCGTCCAAGATGTGAACCATGCGAGTTTGCAGGTGGTTGCCTTCGGAGCCTTCATTGTTCAGCGCGTGCATGTCGAGCGTCAACAGGCCGGAGATGGATAGAGATTGAAACGGGATGGTCATGGGGTTATTCCTCCTCGTTCTCTTGGGAATCGGATTTCTCGCCGGACGATGCGGATGCGTAAGCGATCAGCAGCATGGCGATGGTTTCGGAGTATCTGTGGTGTTCGATGAAGAGTTGGTTCAACTTGTCCAAGTCATCAAGCGAGACATTTTTTCTCCGACGGCCCTGTCGGTCTTTCAACTGTTCGGATCGGCGTGCGTTTTCAAAGTTGTACTCGCTGACGAATTCTGAAACCACGGCGACCAATTGCTCCGGGAACCGTGCCTTGCGTTTGATCTCTTGGAACAGCCCGTACTTGATGTCAAAGACCTGATTCCCCTTGGACTTGTGGAATTGCTCGCTGACCGTCGCTTGTTTCATCGCGGCGGCTACATTGCGAAAGCCTTCATTGCGAATGACCTCGGCAATCGGCAGGCGTTTCTGTTCTTCATTCCCTTTCATCAACAACCCCTCCAAGTGATTGATCGTGAAGGAACGGATCGGTCGGCCTCTTTCACGTCGTCTCATGACGAGACACCCGTACGCTCCTAAAAACTCCAAAAACGCTCTCCAATCGCCAGCCGACAGGAAGTCACGATACAGATTGAGCAGAGCGGCCTCTTCACTTTTTTCCTCGTCCAACAGCTGAAGGACGCGGCGATGTTCGTGGAGCAACTCCCTCCAGAGCTCCACATCGTCGTCCGTTTCGACGGGAAACCACCCCGGCAAGCCAAGGCTTGAAATGTTGGTCACGGCTTTTCCAGACCCCAACGATTTGAAGTACCCGGTCTGGACGGCGGAGATGATTTCGTTGGGACGTTTGCCGAATGGAATCCAGGGGTCTACCCTGTTTTTTCCCGACATTTTCAACAAAAACGCAACTTGATCCATGACCACAAACAGGTCAACTTTTCGTGAATGCCAAGCCGCTGTCAGATTCTCCAGCGCCATCTCCTGTAGTTTGTCGATTGAAATGTCAGCAGGTACAGGAACCGACATCTTGATGTCATCCCCTACGGAAAATCCATTCAGCACATGCTCGCTCCCGATAAACCGCAACCATTCGTCAAACCAATCCACATACCCGCCGGGTAATGACCCCCTGCTGGCACTGTCCGCTTTGAGCCGGTTGACCCCCTTGCCTACCATCGGGTTGAACACTTGCAAGTCCGACACGCTGGGTTGAAAAGGAGTCTTGGCAGTGGTACGGGCTTGCCCTGACTCCAACAACTTCAGTCGTTCGATGACCGTATTTCGGAAAGCATCCCCATCCGCTTTGGTGATGTCGAGATACAATTTGTTGCGTGCTCCGAAGCCTTGTAACATGTTGATGCGTTGAATATGCGGGAATCTCCGGTTGTAACCGGTGACCTGCTCCGGGTTCTCATCGAGCAGGTCGTTTGCAGCCTTGCTCTGTTTGTTGCGTTCGCGCCAGATTTCATAGAGTCGTTTCTGTTGCGGGTAGTCGAGATAGCCTGTATCCGGGCAGTCCGGGTCCTCTGTGTCATCCTTCAATCGAGCGTATTGAAAAGCAGGTCTGCTCTGCAAGCCCACGAAATCAACCTGCTCTATGTTCAGTTCGGGCCCCGTCACGCGAAACGAATCGTTCTCCTCCAGAATCCTGACCTTTTGGTCATCGCCAACCAATCGCCCGATCAAAACCGCCAACCCGACAGCGGCCAAGGAATCTGCATACGTGCCGGACCACTTCGGGAGAATCCAGCTAGTCGCCATGAATCCGTTCCCCCTCCTTTCTTTTTTCCTCTGCCAGCCGTTCTTGGGAGAGGCGGTCGTTCAAACGCAATCTCCTCACGAGATACCAGTAGAGAACCAACAAATCGGGGTCGCTGAGATCGCGGTAGTACTCATACTCGTGGGAAGATTTCGTTTCCACAAGTTCCATCTTCCCTTCGAACAAACCGGCAAGGCTCTCCCGAACTACAGCCTTCGTACCGTTTGCAACAACGAATTTGTCTTTGCACTTGCACTCCTTACTAAACGCATGATGGTGTCTCATAATCGCCAAGACCATCGTTTCAAACAGGAGACCGTGCTGTTCTGTCTCCCCTTGTTGCGCCATCTGTGACAAGAGAGGAATTGCCAGAATCGATCCTTCCACGGAATGAGGCGGGCGCTGATACTTTGAAAGCTTCGCGGCTTTTCGATCCTCAAGACTGCTCCCTATATAATCGGTATGCGCCAACAGGTCCTTCTCCTTGATTCCGCGAGTATCGTGTTGCCAATCTTGAAGCGCTTTTTGGAACTGCAGGGTCAACTTCCCGATGTCATGCAAGGCGCCTGTAAATTCCGCCAATTTAGCTGGCGAAACTGCAGGAGGAAGGCTTAGATGTCTGATCAGCTTTGCATCTGCAACCTGATGGACACCTTCTTTCTCCTCTTCCTGGTACAAGGCACGAATTCTCGTCACATGCTCCAGATAAGTCTCCCGGAAATAATCAAACCTCTCCCCGGTGCGCTCGGGTTCCGTCCGTGTCTCTTTTGAAAAAACCCCGACCCCATCCTCCGTCGGTGTAAACAGCAACCCGACCTCTTCGTGGTAGTGTACATATTTCGGAGAGAGGCAGATCAACCGTTGGCCCATCAAATCGCCGGCCTTGGTGAGTTCCTTCCAGATCGGCACTGCCCGACCCCACGAGTTCTCTTCAAAATCGGGGTACCATCCCACGGGATCTGACTTCCCTTCGTGGGCTTTGAGATGGTGAAACACCATTTGAAACGACACCGAGATCCGCTCCGGTCTCAACTCCAAGCGCAAGGAGGATGGTTCCGGGTGAATCATGACACTTACACTGTCAATCGACCGGACCAGTTTGCTCGTATCAGGTTCCCCATTGACATGAGCGTCGTTAATTTCTTTCTTTCGATCCGGCAAGAGATGGAGTGTGTCCTGCATCTTCGCCGCGTCGTACTCCCCATGCACAAACTCGATCAGGTCATGCTCCCATTCGGACTGGAGGACGATTGTTTCCTGACGCGACAAAAACGCCGATGTCATCTTCATCAGGTCTTTTTCATAAGGCCGATATTGTTCGTCGACGGAGAAGACGTGTACATGTCCTTCTTCGTTGTGATAGCGTGCGCATCGTCCAATCCGCTGCAAAAGTGCATTCGCCGGGCAAAGATCCGTCAGCAAAACATCCGAGGAGATGTCCAATCCGGCTTCCACCACTTGTGTCGCGATGAGCAAAGCGTGTTCCTCTGCTCCCTTCTTGAACCGTTTTAAAACCCACTCCTCCGTCTCGTACCGTCCACTTCCAAAAAGTCGCGAGTGAAGACAGCGCATCTCAAGCGTTTTTCCTTGTTCTTGCAAGATGTTTTGGAGGTCGAGAAAAAGTTGCTGGGCCCGCGCGACTGTATTGACGACCACCAGTGTTTTTTTCCGTGCTTGCTCCAACACGAGCTCTGCGGTGAGAGGAGTGTCGTGCCAGGTGAGTGCCCGCGTTTGCTGGGGAAGTTCTTTTCTTTCCTCAGGATTCAGATCGAGCGCCTCGCCTTGCAGGACTCCCCTGATCTTCTCGACGTTCTGTTTTGGCACAGTAGCCGTCATGACGAGGAACTGCGTATAGGGGTGCAACCTCTTCATCATGTCAAGAAACGTCGGAAGTGCCTCCCCGTAGGAGAGCAAATGAAACTCGTCGATCACGACCAAAGCACCGATCAGGGCCCCCGGCGGGATGTTGGCAGATGCTTTTGACGTGCCGTACGGGAGTCCCACGTATGCGCTCAGCAGTTGGTCGATGGTCGTAAACACGACATCCCCTTCAAAAAACGGATCGTCCGGCTGATTGCCCATCTGGATGGTGATCTTCGGGTTTTGCTCATCTGGAAAATGTTCCGAAATCGAAGCGTGCAAGGCTGAAGCAAGCGAACGCAAAGGCAACGCATAGAGCACCCGGTCTGCGATTGGACGCCCCATCTGTTTGGCATAGAAAAACGGAGCCAGCGCAGCCATCGTTTTGCCGGCTCCTGTGGGAGCGACCAGTACCACATTTTTTCCGGCCAGTACTTCGTCCTTGACACGCTCTTGGTAGCGGCGAGGCTTGTATCCGAACGTCGTTTGAAAAAATTCCTCGTACAGCATCAACCGTCACCCCACTCGAATTCGTCCAAGATCGAACACGGTATTTTTTCCGATATGCAGCAATTCCGCGACCCGCAACCACGGCAGAAACTCCGCCAGATCGCCCTCATACTGCACCCAGCCCATGATGCCGCCCAGCTTCATCTTGGTCTCTTGGCGGTTGGAGTAGCGGCTGTAGTCCACCCAGCGCGTTTCTTGGCGAATCAGTTTGATCGTCTCCGCACGGCGGAGCAGATCGGCGAAATTGACTTCCCACGATTCTCCGTGATGGAACTGCAACAGCCCGGTGACGCGGCGCAGGATGTTACGGAAGATCACGTGGAACTGCGGGTCGCTGGTGTACTGTCCGTTCCATTTGATACGAAGGGGGGTGTCAAAAAAGAGCGTTACACGCTCGGAACGGGAGGCGTCGGCTTGCTGGCTTCGGTGGCGAATGTCGACCCCTGTGGTGATGAGTGGGGCGTGGATTTGTTCAGCGCCTTCCTGATAGATCGTGACCGGGAACTGGTTGAAGCCCTCCGATTCGACCTGCACCAACTGGTACGGCAACCGTCCCTTCCCGATGCCGTCCTTCCCCATCTCTTGAAAAGTCGTGACAAAAAGCGGCGCGTAGTCGATGGCTCGTCCAAACAGACGCAACCGCAGCGCCAGGAGTTCACCCGGTTCAAATTCCGTTTGTCGGTTCAGCGGGATTTCGAGCACGTAGGGGCGGGGGATCTGGTCGTACTTCCCCATAAAGCCGGAGTCCTGCTCAGGTGTGGTTTCGAATACGTAGCCGTACGCACAAGCAGAGGGACACTCGCAACTGGTGCAGGCTTGTCCCGTGTTCATACAAGCCAATCTCTTAAATACATGGCCGAATCCCCCACGGAACGTGGATGCCTTCCACGGTGGGAGTACGAGACCTTTGGTCCCCGCTTGGAGGGTAAAGCGATAGGTAGCGATTCGCAGGTTGTCAAACATGGTGGTTCCTCCGATCGTAATGAAAGGGGGGAGGCTTGCGACTCCCCCTATCCATGGTACTACTTTTTAATTTTCCTGCTGAAACGTACTGTGAGAAAGAGGAATTTAAATTCGATCTTGGTCGTCTTCATCTGAACCCTCCTTCCCTGTAGAAGTTTTCACTCTAAATCCTATATGCTGTCTTCACAAGTACTATATTGATTTCGGTTTGGAATATGCACGATTCGCTAAATAAACATTAATGTCACGCACAATATCCAAGAAGGCATAACAGGAAATTAAACGAATTTCCCCCAACGCATAAAGTCCCCTATAAAACGGGTCTAATCCTCCGGCGGTCATTAGAACTGTTAAACTACTACATTTTCAGTCCCCTGTAGCTCGGGTCTTGGGTTTAGACGGTCGGGCTCAAATATTTTTGGCGGTGATTTCGGTTCTTTCAGTCCCCTGTAGATGAATCTAGCATTTCATATACATTATGAAAGCTACCTTCTCCTTCACAAACAAAAAAAAACTAAAACTTAAGCTCTTCTTATCACTATTCCTACATTACATATCCATAAAAAAAGACCTCCCTGTTCGGATAGGCCATTGACTATCATTGTTCTGAGAAAGTATACCTTCATCGCTATCCCGTGCTGATGAGGCGTTCGTCCATTTTGGAGATGGCTTAGCTGAAGCCGGGGTTGGATGTCCGGGTTGTGGCTTGGAGGCTGGGGGAGACGACCTTGGCAAACGGGCGACCTTGGGAGGTGAGAAAGTGGATGGAGATGCCCTCTTCGACACAGCTCTCGATGACGTCGGAAGAAAGGGTGACGCCGCGGGAGAGGATGAGAAGATCGTGGACGTCGAAGAAGGGGACTTCTTGGATGATTTTGCGGTCGCGATCGCGGATGACCAAGCGCTCGCTTGCCTTGCGGACGGACATGCCGTATTCGTCGATGAGAAGTTGCATGGGGAACACATCCTTGCGAATTTTTTGGATGGTATCTATTTTCGCAAGATTTCGGGGAGTTTATACGGGTGGGAGGGATTTTTTTGTGGGTTGTTGACTGGTTGAAGATTAATTTCAGCCCCTTGTAGTTCGGGTCTTGGGTTGAAACGGGTTCATTTTCGCTAGTTGGGCGCGCGGATCGCGGCTTTCAGTCCCCTGTAGTTTGGGTCTTGGATTGAAACAGTTTTCTATTGACTGACCGCTATAAACCCGTCAGAGCTTTCAGTCCCCTGTAGTTTGGGTCTTGGATTGAAACTCTGTCGCATCTTGTGAGCCGCCCCATACGTATGAGCTTTCAGTCCCCTGTAGTTTGGGTCTTGGATTGAAACTTCGGGAGGTTCACTTGCATCGCGGCCTCTCCGATCACTTTCAGTCCCCTGTAGTTTGGGTCTTGGATTGAAACCGACCGCGAAACCCATATCAAAATCCAGTCGTATTGCGGGTTCCAGCCGTATCAATCAGGGTGTGAATGTTGATTTTTTTCGAGGATCACTTTTTTGCTCCAAAACCCGCCCGATCCTCGAAACTCGTCTTTTCCCACATTTAGTATCCCAACACCAGTATATCTCATCCCTTTCATGGGGAGAATAGCTCTTTTTCACAAAAAAGCCGTCTCTTCATGAGAGAACAGAAACCCTACCTTATTCCACTTCTACCTCGCGTGCTCTGCCCAAGCAGGAGGCCGACACCAACACACTCCGAACAACTGCCCACGTGACAATAAAATTCTGAAGTTAACTGCTAAATGCCTTGCGTATTGCATTCGCAAAAATCCTTTTATTCTCCTGAAACTAGGGTCTAGGATCGATACCCAAGACGAGCAAGTGGACTTTCCCGAAGGCGCATACCTTTCAGTCCCTTGTTACTCGGGTCTTGGATTGATGCTCGCACTTTGATGCCAATGATATTTCTTTCAGTCCCCTGTTACTCGGGTCTAGGATTGATACGATGACTACTGTTTTGATCGCTCGCCCACTTCCTAGTCTTTCAGTCCCCTGTTACTCGGGTCTAGGATTGATACCCAGGTTTGAGTTGTTGTCTTTGATAGCGAACCGGCTCTTTCAGTCCCCTGTTACTCGGGTCTAGGATTGATACCGAATGGTTTCAACGCTACCTGCCGCTTCTTCCGAAGACTTTCAGTCCCCTGTTACTCGGGTCTAGGATTGATACCTACACGAAGCGACTAGAGGCAAAGGCGAACAAGGACACTTTCAGTCCCCTGTTACTCGGGTCTAGGATTGATACCTTGTAACGCTTGATTCGACGCTCATCTGCCGTTTCTCTTTCAGTCCCCTGTTACTCGGGTCTAGGATTGATACGATGAAGCTATGGATGCAGCGTATATTAAGGCGTTCAACTTTCAGTCCCCTGTTACTCGGGTCTAGGATTGATACCACGGCGATTGGGCGGCATATTGTGACGTGACTGGTTCTTTCAGTCCCCTGTTACTCGGGTCTAGGATTGATACTCATGGGCTTTGAGCCAGCCACTGTTA